>JBLNCP010000023.1:0-165914 GCA_050260775.1 Solirubrobacterales bacterium
AGGGCGTCAACCCCGACGAGGTGGTCGCCATCGGCGCCGCCATCCAGGGCGGCGTGCTCAAGGGCGAGGTCAAGGACGTCCTGCTGCTCGACGTCACCCCGCTGTCGCTCGGCATCGAGACGCTGGGCGGCGTGTTCACCCGCCTGATCGACCGCAACACCACCATCCCGACCCGCAAGAGCCAGGTGTTCTCCACCGCCGAGGACAACCAGACCGCGGTGACCATCCGGGTGTTCCAGGGCGAGCGCGAGATGGCGGCCGACAACAAGATGCTGGGCCAGTTCGACCTGGTCGGCATCCCGCCGGCCCCGCGCGGCGTGCCGCAGGTCGAGGTCACCTTCGACATCGACGCCAACGGCCTGGTCAACGTCCAGGCCAAGGACAAGGCGACCGGAAAGGAGCAGCAGATCCGCATCCAGGCGTCGGGCGGCCTGTCCGACAGCGACATCGACCGCATGGTCAAGGAAGCCGAGGCCCATGCCGCCGAGGACCGCAAGCGCAAGGACGCGGTCGAGGCGCGCAACCATGCCGACGGCCTGGTGCACACCACCGAGAAGAACCTCAAGGAGTTCGGCGATAAGGTTCCGGCCGCGCTGAAGTCCGAGATCGAGCGTGACGTGCAGGCGGTCAAGGACGTGCTGGACAGCGGCGATGCGGAGGCCATCAAGGCCAAGACCGACGCCCTGATGCAGTCGTCCATGAAGCTGGGCGAGGCCATGTACAAGGCGCAGGAGGCCGCCGGCGGCGCCGAAGGCGCGGCTGCCGCCGACAAGGGCGACAGCTCGGTCGTCGACGCCGACTTCGAGGAAGTCGACGGCGACAAGAAGCACAAGTGAGGCCCTCCGCCTCTGTTTGACAAAGGTCCGCCGCCCCGTGGGACGCCCTCCCCGGGGCGGCGGCATGTTCCCTCCGGATGATCTGACGGCATGAGCAAGCGCGACTACTACGACGTCCTCGGGTGTGCCCGCACCGCCACCGCCGACGAGATGAAGAAGGCCTACCGCAAGCTGGCCATGCTTTATCATCCGGACCGCAATCCCGACGATCCGTCGGCGGCCGACAAGTTCAAGGAGTTGAACGAGGCCTACGACGTGCTCAAGGACGAGCAGAAGCGGGCCGCCTACGACCGCTTCGGCCACGCCGCCTTCGAGGGCGGCATGGGCGGACGCGGTGGCGGCGGTTTCGAGGGCTTCGGGGGCGGCGGCTTCTCGGACCTGTTCGAGGAGATGTTCGGCGAGTTCATGGGCGGGCGCGGCCGCGGCCAGGCCTCGGGCCGCGGCGCCGACCTGCGCTTCAACATGGAGATCAGCCTGGAAGAGGCCTATGCCGGCAAGACCGCCACGGTCACCGTGCCGTCCTCGGTCCAGTGCGAGGCCTGCCACGGCACCGGCGGCAAGGACGGTGCCCAGCCGGTCGCCTGCCCAACCTGCCACGGCGCCGGCAAGGTGCGGGCCCAGCAGGGTTTCTTCACCATCGAGCGCAGCTGCCCCGCCTGCCAGGGCATGGGCAGGGTCATCAAGGACCCGTGCCGCACCTGCAGCGGCGCCGGCCGCGTGCGCAAGGACAAGACGCTGCAGGTCACCATCCCGGCCGGCGTCGAGGACGGTACCCGCATCCGCCTGGGCGGCGAGGGCGAGGCCGGCATGCGCGGCGCGCCGCCGGGCGACCTCTACATCTTCCTGACCATCGCCCCGCATCGGATCTTCCAGCGCGACGGCGCCAACATCTATTGCCGCGTCCCCATCCCCATGGTCACGGCGGCGCTGGGCGGCACCATCGAGGTGCCGACCATCGAGGGCTCGCTGACCAAGGTCACCATCCCGCCGGGCACCCAGAGCGGCAATCAATTCCGCCTGAAATCCAAGGGCATGAGCGTGCTCAGAAGCCCGGCGCGCGGCGACATGTTCATCCAGGCCATGGTCGAGACCCCGGTGAACCTGACCAAGCGCCAGGAAGAGCTGCTGCGGGAATTCGACAAGGAAGCCGGTACCGAGAAGCACAGCCCGGAAAGCCACGGCTTCTTCGCCAAGGTGAAGGAGCTGTGGAAGGATCTGACCGAATAGGGATTGGCAGGCGGATTTCGATGCGCATATCGTATGCGCATTGCCGCGGGAGCCCAGCCATGAACGCCCTGTTCGATCCCAAGTCGCCCAAGAAGGCCTGCAACGTGTCCATCAACGAGGACCTGCTGCGCCAGGCGAAGGCGCTGGGCATCAACCTCAGCCAGACGCTGGAGGACCAGCTGGCTAAGCTGGTGCGCGAGGCCAAGGCCCGGCAGTGGGCCGAGGAGAACCGCGAGGCCATCGAGAGCCAGGCGCGGTGGATCGAGAAGAACGGGATGTGGCACGACGGTCTCAGGACCTGGTGATGACGCAATACGACGTCCATCCCAATCCGAGCCGGCGTGCCGCCGAGGACATGCCCTACGTGGTCGATGTGCAGTCGGACCTCCTGTCCGATCTGCCGACGCGGGTTTTGGTCCCCCTGGCCCGGCCCGGAGTGATCAAGCCGTCACCGCACCTCAACCCGACCGTCGACGTGCACGGCGAAGCGCTGACCCTTCTTGCCAACCAGCTCGTCTCATTGCCTCGCCAGGTGCTTGGGCCGCCGGTGGCTTCGCTCGAGAACCGTCGTGACGACATCATCGCCGCGCTGGACTTCCTGTTCACCGGCATCTGAGAACCAAGGGGAAAGACAATGAGGATCGGAATCGTCGGCTGTGCCGGCCGCATGGGGCGGATGCTGATGAACGCGGTGCTGGAGGCCGAGGGGTGCACCCTGGCCGGCGGCACCGAGCGGCCCGGCGCCGACGCCGTCGGACGCGACGTCGGCGAATTGCTGGGCCGGGGCACGCTCGGCGCCACGGTGGAAAGCGATGCCAAGCGCCTGTTCGAGCAGGCCGACGCGGTGATCGACTTCACCGCCCCGGCCGCCACCGTCCTCCACGCGTCCCTGGCCGCCGAGTGCCGCAAGGTGCTGGTGGTGGGGACCACCGGCCTGACCGACGACGACGAGGCCCAATTGCGGGCGGCCGCCGACCGCACCCCCATCGTCTATGCCCCCAATTTCAGCGTCGGCGTCAACCTGCTGATGGCCCTGGTCGAGCAGGCCGCTGCGGTGCTGGCTAGTGATTACGATATCGAAATCGTCGAGATGCACCATCGCCACAAGGTGGACTCGCCCTCGGGGACCGCATTGGGCCTGGGCCGCGCCGCCGCCAAGGGCCGTGGCATTCCCCTCGACAAGGTGTGGCGCAAGGTGCGCGACGGCCATACCGGCGCCCGCCCCCGGGGCGAGATCGGCTTCGCCACGCTGAGGGGCGGCGACGTGGTCGGCGACCACACCGTGATGTTCGCCTCCGAGGGCGAGCGCGTCGAGCTGACCCACAAGGCCTCCAGCCGTTCGGTGTTCGCCAAGGGCGCGGTGCGCGCCGCCCAATGGGCCCACGGTAAGCCGCCGGGCCTCTACACCATGCGCGACGTGCTCGGGCTGTAGCTCCCCGACCCCGCCATCCTGGGCGCAGCGAAGGATCTCTGGCCGCGTCCGGCAGATCCTTCGTCGCCATGCTCCTCAGGATGACGCTTCCCTACTCCCGCACGATCCGCCACACCGTCTGCCCGGAATCGTCGGCGACGTAGAGGGCGTCGTCGGGTCCCACCGCCAAGCCGACCGGGCGGCCCCAGACGCGGGCCTGGCCCTTGCCGGCCGGCAGGGCGAAACCGGTGGCGAAGGCCTCGTACCAGCCCAGGGGACGGCCGTCCTTGAACGGCACCCGCGCCACCAGGTAGCCCACCGGGTCCGACCGGTTCCACGACCCGTGCAGGGCGACGAAGGCGTCGCCGTGCCAGAACGCCAGGCCCAGCGGCGCCGAATGGGAGCGGAAGAGAAGGTCGGGCATCAGCGTGGCCTTGACCTTCGCCGGGGCCTGGGCCGCCAGGCCGGGCTGGGGATGGCCGCCGAGGTAGGCATAGGGCCAGCCGTAGAAGCCGCCGTCGTGGACTCGCGTCAGATAATCGGGCACCAGCTCGTCGCCCAGGCCGTCGCGCTCGTTGACCACGGTCCACAGCTCGTCGGTGCCGGGGCGGATCGCCAGCCCCACCGGATTGCGCAGGCCCGCCGCCAGGGTCCTCTGGCCGGATCCGTCGATGGCGAATTCCTGGATGGTGGCGCGTGGCGGCGCCTCCTCGGCGACGTTGTGGGCGGATCCGATGGCGACGAAGAAGCGGGAGCGGTCGGGCGCCAGGGCCAGGTTGCGGGTCGAGTGCCCATGGGCGTCGCCCAACGCCCCGCGCGCCGTCACCTGCACCCGCCTCGCGCCATCGGGCCAGTGCAGGCGCCACACCGCCTTGGTGTCGGCCACCCACAGCTCGTCACCGGCCAGCGCCAGTCCGAACGGCTGCGAAAACCCGTCGATGGTGGCCCGCCGGTCGGCGCGGCCGTCACCGTTTGTGTCCGACAGCAGGGTCAGCTTGTCGGCGTGCTGCTCGGCGACGATGACGGTGCCGTCGGGCGCCACCAGCAGGTTGCGGGCGTGCGACAGGCCCTCGGCGAACAGGGTGGCGCGGTAGCCGGAAGGGACCAGCAGGCCGGCTCCTTGCGGTCGCGCAACGATTTCGGGCGGATTGCCGGCCGAAGGCGTCGCCCCGGGCGGCGGCAGGGCGTTGGGGTCGACGGAGAAGCTCTGGCCGGGGGCGACCTCGGCCGCGTGGCCGGCGGCGGCGGCGAGAAGGAGGGCGGCAAGGGTCTTTCGCATGGCGGCTCCTCGGCAAGACCACCGGCGATCTTAAGGCCGAGGACGCATCCGCACATGAAGACGGGACGGAAGGCGGCCTATGCCTTCCGTCCCGTGTCCTAACGCCAGATCGAGCTTCAGGCGCCAGAATTACGCGGTGGTGTCGACCTGTTCGCCGGGCGGCGCCTTGGGCCCGCCCTTGGACACCGCGACCAGGGCCGGGCGGAGCAGGCGGTCGTGCAGCACGTAGCCGGTCTGCATCACCAGCACCACGGTGCCCTCGGGCTGCGACGGATCCTCCATTTCCATCATGGCCTGATGGAAGTTGGGATCGAACCGCTGGCCCAGCGCCTGCACCGGGCGGATGCCGTAGCGCTCCAGGGTGGCGAGCAGCTCGCGCTCGGTCATCTCCACGCCGACGGTCAGCGTGTTGGCGATGTCGTTGCCCTCGCGCGCCGTCGCCGGCACCGCGTCAAGCGCCCGGCGCAGGTTGTCGGCCACGGACAGGACGTCCTTGGCGAACTGGGAGACGGCGTATTTGCCGCGATCCTCGGCCTGCTGTTCCAGGCGGCGGCGCACGTTCTCGGTTTCGGCGCGGGCGTAGAGCACCTCGTTGCGCAGCTTGGCCAGCTCGGCCTCGAACTGGCTCGCCTGGTCGGGGGCGGCTTCCGGCGCGGCGGCCGGTGCTTCCTCGGCGGGCGTCGCCACCGGCTCGACCTGCTGGTGTTCGGCGTCGTTCTTAGGGTCCTGGGTCATCTCGAGGTCTTCTTCCAATGTCGCTTGCGGTTATCCGATGAGGCGGCCGACCACCTTCGCTGTGTAGTCGACCA
Source organism: Solirubrobacterales bacterium (assembly GCA_050260775.1). Lineage (GTDB taxonomy): Bacteria > Pseudomonadota > Alphaproteobacteria > Rhodospirillales > Magnetospirillaceae > CALABS01. The sequence goes on from JBLNCP010000023.1 coordinate 5,563, forward strand.
TGGGAATGATGCGGGCGTAATTCAGCCGCTGCGGGCCGATGACGCCGATGGCGCCGACGATCTGTTCGCGCGAATCCCGATAGGGCGAGACGATGACCGAGCAGCCGGTGACGCCGAACAGCTCGTTCTCGGCGCCGATGAAGATCTGCACGCCGTCGGCCTTCGAGGTCAGGTCCAGCAGGCTGAGGAACTGCTCGGAGGTCTCCAGCGCCTGGAACAGCGCCCGGATGCGTTCGAGATCCTCGACCGCGGTGACGTCTTCGAGGAGATGGGACTGCCCGCGCACGATCAGGGCGGAGCGGGACTCGCCGCCGGCCCAGGTCGCGAGGCCCGCCTCCACCACCCGCTGGGTCAGCTGGTCGAGCTGGTGGCGCTGCTGCTCCAGCTCGCCCAGCACCTCCTCGCGCACATCGTCGAGGGTGCGCCCGGCCAGGCGGGCGTTCAGGTAGTTGGTGGCCTCGACCAGGGCCGAGGGCTCGACGCCGGCCGGCAGGTCGAGGATGCGGTTCTCCACCAGGCCGTCCTCGGTGACCAGGACGACCAGGGCGCGGCCACGGCCCAGCCACACGAACTCCATGTGCTTGAGCGAGCGCTGGATCTTGGGCGCCAGCACCATGCCGGCGCAGCGCGACAGGCCCGACAGGGTGCCGATGGCCTCGGACAGCACCTGCTCGACGCTCTTGCCCTGGGCCCGGCACTGGGCGTCGATCTGCGCCCGCTCCTGGTCGGGCAGGCCGCCCACTTCCAGCAGGCCGTTGACGAACATGCGCATGCCGGCCTGGGTCGGCAGCCGTCCGGCCGAGGTGTGCGGGGCGTAGAGCAGCCCGGCCTCCTCCAGGTCGGCCATGACGTTGCGGATGGTGGCGGGCGACAGGGTGACGGGCAGGCGGCGCGACAGCGTGCGCGAGCCGACCGGTTCCCCGGTTTGGACGTAGGATTCCACGATCAAGCGGAAGATTTCGCGCGACCGCGCGTTCAACTCGCTGATGACCGGACCTTTGCCGCGAAACATGTTGCCTGTCGACCCCTTGTGGTGACCCGGAATCTAGTGAGGACCCCGGGGGTCGTCAACTTGGGGGGAGGCCGGCCTCGAGGGGTGGACGCAGCCGGCGCGAGAGGCTAGGGTCGCGCCACACGCCATCGACAGGACAAAACCGCCATGAGACCCTCCGGCCGCGCCCTCGACCAGCTCCGCCCCGTCGTGCTGGAACCCGGCTTTTCCCGCTATGCCGAAGGCTCGTGCCTGATCCGCTTCGGCGAGACCCACGTGCTGTGCACCGCCTCGGTCGAGGAGCGGGTGCCGCCGTTCCTGCGCGGCACCGGCAAGGGCTGGGTCACCGCCGAATACGGCATGCTGCCGCGCTCGACCCACACCCGCACCGACCGCGAGGCCGCCAAGGGCAAGCAGTCCGGGCGCACCCAGGAGATCCAGCGCCTGATCGGCCGGTCCCTGCGTGCCGTCACCGACCTTGCCGCCATGGGCGAGATGCAGGTCAAGGTCGACTGCGACGTCATCCAGGCCGACGGCGGCACCCGCACCGCCTCGATCACCGGGGCCTACGTGGCGCTGCACCTGGCGTTCCAGAAGATGGTCCAGCTGGGCACCCTCAAGGCGGTCCCGCTGGTCGACCAGGTGGCCGCCGTGTCCTGCGGCATCTACGAGGGCAACCCCGTCCTTGACCTCGAATACGTCGAGGATTCGGCGGCGCAGGCCGACGCCAATTTCGTGCTGACCGGCACCGGCGGCATCGTCGAGGTCCAGGGCACCGCCGAGGAGCGCCCGTTCAGCCGCGACCAGTTCCAGATCCTGCTCGAACTGGCCGAGAAGGGGGTGGGCGAGCTGGTGACGTTGCAGAAGAAGGCGTTGGGTCTGGCATGACCAGGAAGTTCGCCGGCGGCAGGCTGGTCATCGCCAGCCACAACAAGGGCAAAGTGCGCGAGATCGGCGAATTGCTGGCTCCATTCGGCGTCGAAGTGGTGTCGGCGGGCGAGCTTGGCCTCGACGAGCCCGAGGAGACCGGAACCACCTTCGTCGCCAATGCGGAACTCAAGGCGCGGGCCGCCGCCCAGGCGGCCAACCTGCCGGCCCTCGCCGACGATTCCGGTCTGGCGGTCGACGCCCTGGGCGGTGACCCGGGGATCTACTCGGCGCGCTGGGCCGGGCCGTCCAAGGATTTCGGCGTTGCCATGGCGCTGGTGCACGAGCGCATGGGTGACGCGAACGGGGGCGAAGGGGGCGATCGCTCCGCCCGCTTCGTCTGCGCGCTGGCACTGGCCTGGCCCGACGGCCATTGCGAGACCTTCGAGGGCGTGGTCGAGGGCGACATCGTGTGGCCGCCCCGGGGCTCGCAGGGGTTCGGCTACGACCCCATGTTCCAGCCGGTGGGCCGCGACCTCACCTTCGGCGAGATGGACCCCGACGCCAAGCACGCCATCAGCCACCGGGCCGACGCCTTCCGCAAGCTGGTCGCGGCGTGCTTCGCCAAGTGATGCGATTGACCAACCACAGAGCCACAGAGGCACAGAGAAGTCGCAGAGGATATTGAAAATTCTTTCTCTGTGCCCGTCTCAGTGTCTCGGTGCCTCTGTATCCCATCCACCGGTGGGCCCATGAAAGACCCCGGCTTCGCGATCTATATCCACTGGCCGTTCTGCCTGTCGAAGTGCCCGTACTGCGACTTCAACAGCCATGTGGCGGCGACGATCGACCAGCCGCGCTGGCGGGCCGGTCTGCTGCGGGAGCTGGAGTGGTTCGCAGCGCAGGTGCCGGGGCGCACCGTGACCAGCGTGTTCTTCGGCGGCGGCACCCCCAGCCTGATGGATCCGGCCACGGCCGGAGCCCTGGTCGACCGGGTGGCGGCGCTGTGGCCGACCGCGCCGGGCCTGGAGGTGACGCTGGAGGCCAACCCCTCCACCGTCGAGGCCGGGCGCTTCCGTGACTTCCGCGCCGCCGGGATCAACCGGCTGTCCCTGGGGGTGCAGGCGCTGGATGACGCCTCCCTGCGCTTCCTCGGGCGCCGCCACGATCTCGCCGAGGCCCTGGCCGCCCTGCAGGTGGCCCGCAGCACCTTCGATCGTTTCTCATTCGACCTGATCTACGCGCGCCCCGGCCAGAGCCCGGCCGCCTGGCGGGCCGAGCTGGCGCGCGGCCTCGATCTCGCCGGAGACCACCTGTCGGCCTACCAGCTGACCATCGAGGAGGGCACCGCCTTCGCGCCGGCCTATGCCCGCGGCGAGTTCGTCCTGCCCGACGAGGACGCCGCCGCCGAGATGTTCGACATCACCCAGGATTTGTGCACGGCCGCCGGCCTGCCCGCCTACGAAGTCTCCAACCACGCCCGGCGGGGGTCCGAATGCCGCCATAACCTGACCTACTGGCTGGGCGGCGACTACGTCGGCATCGGACCGGGGGCGCACGGCCGACTGAACCGGCAGGCCTTCCGCCAGCACCGGGCCCCGGGCGTCTGGCTGGAGCGCGTGGAGGCGGACGGCCACGCCACGCAGGCGAAAGACGACCTTGATCCCGTCACCCGCGCCGAGGAACTGGTGATGATGGGGTTGCGGCTTGCCGAGGGGATCGACGCCGCCACCTTCGAGGCGGCAGCCGGCCGGCCGCTGGCCGGGCTCCTGGATGCCGAGGCGGTGGCGGCACTGGCCGAAGACGGCTTCATCGAAAGCTCCCCCGCCGGCCTGCGGGCGGCGCGGCGGGGGATGCTGGTCCTCAACGCCCTGACGGCACGGCTGCTGGCGTGACGCGGGCTTCGACGCCCGGCGCGGTCGCGCCCATGATGGCCGGGAAGACGGCGGGAGCCGGGCTCACTTCGCGCGAGCCTCCCCGCACGATCTCGCGCACCGCCAACCCGCGCTGGGCCTGGCCGTCCGGCATCAGCCGGAAGATGCCGTCGACGCCGGCGAACCCGTTGGGATTGGTCAGCGCCGCCGCCGAATAGTCGGCCTGGCCGCCATGGGCCAGCTTGGCCGCCAGGGCGGTGGCGTCGTAGGCGAGCGAGGCCACGTTGCCGACCTGCTGCGACGGCAGCGGGCCGAACGCCTTGCCGTAGCGGGTCTCGAACGCCTGGTGGTCGGCGGTGGGCGGGGCGGCGTACCAGCCGCCGTTGAGGGCCGGCTCGTTGGCGAGCCTGGGATCGTCCCACAGCAGGGTCCCAAGCAGCTTCACTTCGCTCGGATCGACCTCGTAATAGGTGAGCAGAGCCGAGATGGTGCGCAGGCGGGTGCCGCTGTCGGGCAGCAGGACCGCGTCGAACGGCGGCGGGGGCACCGGGTCGGTCGAGCCCTTGGCGCGGCCGCGGGTGCGGGAATCATAGTCGGTGAAGCGCCGGACCACGGCGCTGTGATCCTGGGCGTTGGGGTCGTAGTACTCGATCTTGGCCAGCTGGGCCCCGTTGGCGGCCACCGCCGCCTTCAGGGCGTCGGCGACGGTGCGGCCGTACTCGCTGTTGGGCGCGAGCAGGGCGAAGCGGTTCTTGCCCTGGGTGCGGGCGAAGGACACCACCCGCTCCACCTGCGGCCCCGGCAGGATGCCCATGGCATAGACGCCGCCGCCGGCCGCGGCGCGGTCGGTGGTGAAGGCCAGCATGGGCACCGCCTGGTCGCGCGCGACCGGCGCCGCCGCCTTGACCTCGGGCGAGAACAGCGGGCCGAGCACGATGTCGGCGCCCTGCGCCACCGCCTGCTGGGCCGCCGCCGCCGCTCCTTCGGCGGTGCCGTGGGTATCGAGCGGGATCAGGTTGAAGCGTTGGTCGGCGATCTCGAACATCGCCAGCTGGGCGGCGTTGGACAAGGCGGTGCCCCACGAGGCGTACTGGCCGGACAGCGGCACCAGCAGCGCGGCGCGGACCTCGCCGCCCTTGTCGGTGGCCAGCGGCGCCGGGGCCGGCGGCAGGGTCTGGATCTGGATCTGCGGTTGCGGCGGCAGGGGAGGCTGCGGCTGCGGCGGGACCGCGGCCACCGGCGGCACCGGGCGCGGCGGCGCCTGCACCCGCGGCTGCGGGGCGCGGGGCGCCTCGGCGGTGGGCTTGGTTCCACCCATCCAAGGTGGTAGATCTGTGGTTTGACAACCGCTCAGCAGCAGGGCCGCGACGAATGGCAAGGCAGCGACACCGCGCCAAGGAACCGACATCCGGCGCAACGCAATCCTCCCGGTCGATGGTCGAAGGCGAGCCCGAGGGTAGACTGCCGCGCCTGCGAAGTAAACCGGCCCCCGGCCTCTACCTGGTGGCCACCCCCATCGGGAATATGGGCGATATCACGCTGCGGGCCATCGAGGTGCTGGGCGCCGCCGACCTGGTGGCCTGCGAGGACACCCGCGTTACCGCCAAGCTGATGGCCCGCCTGGGTCTCGATCGGCCCCTGACCCCCTACCACGAGCACAACGCCGACAAGGCCCGCCCCGCCCTGCTGGCGCGGTTGCGCGAGGGGCAGGTGGTGGCATTGGTCTCGGACGCCGGCACGCCGCTGGTGTCCGATCCCGGCTATCGCCTCGTCAATGCCTGCGTGGCCGAAGGGCTGGCGGTCACCGCGATCCCCGGCGCCTCCGCCTCCCTCACCGCGCTGCAGCTGTCGGCGCTGCCCTCGGACCGCTGGCTGTTCGGCGGCTTCCTGCCGTCCAAGGCCACCCAGCGGCGCCAGGCGCTGCGCGAGCTGGAAGCGGTGCCGGCTACCCTGATCCTCTATGAATCCCCCAACCGGCTGGCGGAATCGCTGGCCGACATGGCGGCGGTGCTGGGTCCCCGCGACGCGGCGGTCGCCCGTGAACTGACCAAGCTGCACGAGGAGGTGGTGCGGGGGCCCCTGCCCGCCCTGGCCGAGCGCTATGCCCAATCGGGCCCGCCCAAGGGCGAGGTGGTGGTGGTGGTGGCGCCGCCCGGCGTGGCGGCGGAAGCCAGCCCCGACGATGTGGACTCCCGCCTGCGCACGGCGGTGGCGGAGGGGGCCTCGATCAAGGACGCCGCCGCGCTGGTGGCGGCCGAGACCGGCCATCCCCGCCGCGACGTCTATGCCCGCGCCCTCAGGCTGTTCCGCGACGGCAACGAGGCATGACCCGGCGTCCCTTGGGAAATCCCCAGGCGGCGCGGGCGCGGGGCGCCCTGGCCGAGACCCTGGCGGTATGGTGGCTGCGGCTCAAGGGCTACCGCATCCTCGCCCGCCGGGTCGTCACCGGCCGCGGCACCGGCGCCGGCGAGGTCGACATCGTGGCGCGGCGCGGACGCCTGGTGGCGTTCGTCGAGGTCAAGGCGCGCGGTGGACTGACCGAGGCCCTGGAAGCGGTCACCGTCGCCCAGCGCCGCCGCATCGCCCGCGGGGCCGAGGCCTTCCTGGCGCAGCGGCCGGAGTTGCGGGGCTGCGGCGTGCGCTTCGATGTGGTGCTGGTTACGCCAAGACGCTTTCCATGCCACATTTCCGACGCCTGGCGGATGGATGCTTGAGGCGGCGGCTAGCCGGCCGCTACACTTGCCACCACCTTCGATGCCCAGCCTAGAACGAGGACCTCGAGCCGTGACCAAGCTTCGCCCCATCTTAGCCGCCGCCATCGTCGTCACCGCCGCGGGAGCGCTGTCCGGCTGCGCCGGCGCCCTGATCGGCGCGGGCGCCACCGCCGGCGTTGCCGCCGCCGAGGAGCGCGGCCTTGACGGTACCGTCGACGACACCAAGATCCGGGCCGAGATCAATCATTATTGGTTCCAGCACGACGTGGAGATGTATCGCCAGGTCGGCATGACCGTCAGCGAGGGCCGGGTGCTGCTGACCGGCGTGGTGCCCACCGACCAGGCCCGCGCCGACGCGGTGCGCCTGGCCTGGCAGGCCGCCGGGGTGCAGGAGATCTACAACGAGATCGAGGTCCGCCCCGAAGGCGAGGGGGTGATCGACCAGTCGCGCGACGTGGTGATCTCGCAGACCCTGAAGACTCGCCTGCTGTTCGACAAGGAGATCCGCAACATCAACTATACCATCGATGTGGTCGACGGCGTGGTCTACCTGATGGGGATCGCCCAGAACGACCGTGAACTCGAGCGCGTCATCGCCTACGCCCGCGACATCGACAACGTCAAGCGGGTGGTCAGCCATGTGCGGCTGAAGACCGATCCGCGCCGCAATCGAGGCTGAGTCCGTGGGGCGCGCCGCCGGTCCCTATGCCGATCGGCTGGCCGCCTTGGCCGGGGCTCCCGACCGCGACGTGGCGCTGGCCGAGACGGCGCTCGCCATCGCGGCACCGGACCATCCGGAGGTCCGGGTCGATACCTACCTCGCCCGCTGCCGGGCCCTGGCCAGCGGGCTCGGCGGGCGGCAGGCGGCCGAGCGCGGCCGGACATTGGCCGCCACCCTGGCCGACCATGTCACCGACGCGGAAGACGCCGACGCCGACGACCTGATCTGGGTGCTCGACCACCGCCGCGGCGGGCCGATGGCTCTCGGCATCCTGGCGCTGGAGGCGGCGCGCGCGGCAGGCTGGACGGCCGAGGGCCTGGCCTTTCCCGGGCATTTCCTCATCCGGGTCGAGGACGAGGACGGCGGCCGCGCCATCGTCGATCCCGGCGCGCGCCGGCTGGCCGATCCGCCGGCCCTCAGGGCGCTGTTGAAGGCGATCGCCGGAATCGACGCGGAACTGCGGCCGGAGCTGTGGACGGCGCTCGGCAATCGCGACATTCTGATCCGCCTCCAGAACGACGCCAAGATGCGGGCCCTGCGCGCCGGCCGGGTCGACAAGGCGCTGGCGGCGGTCGAGGCCGTGCTGCTGTTTGCTCCCGGCCACGCCGAACTCTGGCGCGAGGCCGGGCTGATGCACGTCCGCCTGGGCAACGTCGCCGCGGCGGTGTCGGCCCTCGAACAGTTCGTTTCGCGCACCCCCGAGGGGCTGGCGCGCCGGCGTGTCCTGCAGATGCTGCAGGACCTGCGCGCGCGGCTCACCTAACCGATTTTCAGGAGCAGGCCATGAGTCTCGCCGTCGCCATCCAGATGGACCCCATCGAAAACGTCGACATCAACGCCGATTCGACCTTCGCCCTGGCGCTGGAGGCGCAGCGCCGCGGCCACGCGCTGTTCCATTACCTGCCGCAGAACCTGGCGCTGAAGAACGGCCGGGTGCTGGCCTGGGTGCGGCCGCTCACCGTACGCCGCCAGCCCGGCAGTCATGCCGCCCTGGGCGAGGCGACGCTGGTCGACCTCGCCACCATGGACGTGGTGTTGATGCGCCAGGATCCGCCCTTCGACATGGCCTACATCACCGCCACCCACCTGCTCGAGCACATCCATCCCGAAACGCTGGTGGTCAACGACCCGGTGCATGTGCGTAACGCTCCCGAAAAGCTGCTGGTCACGCATTTCGAGGGGCTGATGCCCCCCAGCCTGATCACCGCCGACCGCCGGCAGATCCTGGAATTCCGCGCCGAGGTCAAGGACATCGTCATCAAGCCGCTGTTCGGCAACGGAGGCGCCGGGGTGTTTCACGTGAAGCCCGACGACGAGAACCTCAACAGCCTGCTCGAGCTGTTCACCCAGCTCTATCGCGAGCCGGTGATCGTGCAGCAGTACCTGCCCGAGGTGCGCCAGGGCGACAAGCGCATCATCCTGGTGGACGGCAAGCCCGCCGGGGCGGTGAACCGGGTGCCCAAGGCCGGCGAGGCGCGCTCCAACCTGCACGTGGGCGGCACCGCGGTGAAGGCCGAGCTGACCACCCGCGACCGCGAGATCTGCGACGCCATCGGCCCGACGCTGCGCGAGCGCGGCCTGGTGTTCGTCGGAATCGACGTTATCGGCCCTTACCTCACCGAGATCAACGTCACCTCGCCCACCGGCATCCAGGAAATCGACCGCTTCGACGACACCTGCATCGAGGCGCAGATCTGGGACGCCATCGAGCTGCGCCGGGCGTCGACCGCCACGGTGCCGACCGCCTGAGGGGCCGGCCTGCCATCGCAGATGCAGGCCCCCGCCGCATGGTCGGCGATCTGCGTATGCGGTTGCATGCGGTTGGTGAGCCGCTAAGCCGTTGATCCATCAGGTGATTGGATGGTGCTTTCCGGACGGGGCGGCCTCCGGGAGGGCGGTGCCCCAGCGGCACCCCGGGTCGACCAACTGCAATCTCAGTTGCAGTCCGGCCGTCCCTGTTGCGGGCCTGCAACATCCCCAGGCGCGGCCGCCAGGGGACAGGCGGCCGGCAGGGTGAAGCGGAAGGTGGTGCCGCCACCCTCGGCGGCCTCGGCCCAGATCCGCCCGCCGTGCAGCTCGACGATCTTGCGGCAGATGGCCAGCCCGATGCCGGTGCCGGGATAGGCGCCATGGTTGTGCAGGCGCTGGAAGATGGCGAAGATCCGCTCGCGCGCTTCGGGCGGCACGCCGATGCCGTTGTCGGTTACGGCGAAGTGCCACTCCCCGCCCTCCTTCCGAGCAGTCAGGCTGATCCGCGGTGCCTGGTCGGGGCGGCGGTACTTGATGGCGTTGCCGATCAGGTTCTGGAACAGGCGGACCAGCAGGGCCTGCTGGCCCGGGAGCGTGGGCAGGGCCGCCGGCAGCGACACCTCCGCCCCCGCCTCGGTCAGTGCGGCCGCCAGATTGGCCAGGGCGATCTCGGCGGCCACCCGGGTGTCGACCGCCTCGAAGCCGGGCTCGCCGCGTCCGACCCGTGAATAGGCCAGCAGGTCGTCGATCATCGCCTTCATGCGGGCGGCGCCGTCGGTCATGTAGGCAATGAACTCGTGGCCCTCGGCGTCCAGCTGGGCGCCGTAGCGGCGCTCGATCAGCTGGGCGTAGCTGCTCATCATGCGCAGCGGCTCCTGCAGGTCGTGCGAGGCGACGTAGGCGAAGTTCTCCAGTTCGGCGTTGGAGCGTTCCAATTCGGCGTTGGCGGCCCTCAGCGCCGCGGTCCGCTCGTGGACGATGCGTTCCTGCTGCGCCTTGGCCTCGGCCAGCTGGGTCCAGCTTTCCCGCAGCCGGGCCAGGAACAGCAGGCTGGCTCCCGCCAGCAGGATGAAGCCGCCCAGGTGCAGCCCGATGGCCTGGCGCCGCTGCGGCCGGAACTCGTCCAGCACCAGCTCGGCCGGGATGCTGACGCTGATGCCGCCGCGGACATCGCCGACCTTGTAGCCCTGCTTGCGATGGCAGGCCATGCACGGCTCGCGCACCTTGAGCCGCGCCATGTAGCGGAAGGTGTCCTGCCCCAGGTAGTCGGTGCGCTCGACCACCTCCTCGGTGCCGGCCTCGAAGGCCCTGAGGGCGACGGTCTCCCAGGGATCGGCGGCGTTGGCCGGGCGGATGGGGTTGAGGCTGGTGATGCGGAAACTGACGCCCTGGTCCCGTGACATCATCTCCGAGAGCTGGCGGGTCATGTAGGCGGGGTTGAGCTTGGTGTAGGGGCGGCCGTTGATGACGACGTCGCGCTCTGGGTCGTCCAGCCAGGGATTGGGCGGGGTGTCCGCGGTCACCGGCGCGTACAGGCCGCCGTGGCTGGCATTCCAGGTGCGTGCCATCTCGACGATCGCGAACACCACCCGGGCCCGCGCCACCGCCACCTCGTGACTGCGCTCGTCCAAACTCGCCAGGTAGCCGACCAGCGACAATCCCACCAGCGCGGCCCAAAAGGCCACCGCGGCGATCTCCAGACGCCATGGAGCGACGCGCATTGGCGTCCCCTTTTCCAATCCACGGGCGTGCCCATCCTAACCCGAAAGTATAGTCGGGGGGAAGGCGTGTGCGCAGGGGGACCGGCGAGACATGGTTTTGGCTGAATGCCAGACCGATGACGGTCGCGGGATGCATGACCGAGAGAGCGCACGGCCGCCCCGGCCCAGCGTGAGACCACCTACGCGCGCTTCGGTAGCCAAGCGATAGAGAGGCCTTTGTGCCCTATCGGCAATCCACCTCAAATCCTAACATCGACCTTGCGTCAGAAGAATGAGGGGTGCCGTCCATGAATTCATTTATAGACGGCGTGTTATTGTTGTTTGCAGCAACACTGTTCAACCCGATTACCCTGATGGTTTCTGCTCTGCTGATATGGATCTCCATAACGGAATTCCGCTCCTGCACTCATTCACCCAAACTCTGGATCATTTGCCTTTTGCCCCTTGGATGGATAGGAGGAATTTTTTGGGCAAGTTGGCTGCATTTCGAGCCGGGAAAATCTGTCCCAGATTGGGCTGAAGCCGGGCTATTTGGATTTCTAATACTGAGCGTCCTGTTAACTATGGTATTTCTATATGTGTTCCATGGGGCGCGGTATTTCGTTCTGGCATTCGCGGGGATCAATCTTTACCTGACCATATTTGTCGTCGTCTTTGGCGGCATGTGGATGACCGCGACCGGACCTTGACAGCCAAAACGGTTTGATAGCACCCCTTTTAGCTGTCGACTTCCTGTGGCACTCTACCACCCATGACCACCCACGCCCCCACCGTCGCCTTCTCGGGCATCGACTGCCTCGACATCGACGTGCAGGTGCAGGTGGCCAATGGCTTGCCGGCCTTCACCATCGTCGGGCTGCCGGACAAGGCGGTGGGGGAGAGCCGCGAGCGGGTGCGGGCGGCCTTCAACGCCCTGGGGCTGGCGCTGCCGCCGAAACGAATCACCGTCAACCTGGCGCCGGCCGACCTTCTCAAGGAGGGCAGCCATTTCGACCTGCCCATCGCGCTCGGTCTCCTGGCCGGCATGGGGGTGCTGCCGCCCGACGAGGTGCTGGGCTACGTCTCGCTGGGCGAGTTGGGCCTCGACGGCAGCCTGGCGCCGGTGGCCGGGGTGCTGCCGGCGGCGATCGCCGCCAATGCCGCCGAGCGCGGCCTGATCTGCCCGGCGGCGCAGGGCTCCGAGGCCGCGTGGGCCGGCGAGGTCGAGGTGCTGGCGGCACCGTCGCTGCTGGCGCTGATCAACCACTTCAAGGGCACCCAGGTGCTGCCCCGCCCCACCCCCATGCTGGCCGAGGAGGTCGGGCACCACCTCGACCTCAAGGACATCAAGGGCCAGGAAAGCGCCAAGCGGGCGCTGGAGGTGGCGGCGGCCGGCGGCCACAACCTGCTGTTCGTCGGGCCGCCCGGCTCAGGCAAGTCCATGCTGGCGGCCCGCCTGCCCGGCCTGCTGCCGCCCTTGTCGCCGGCCGAGGCCCTGGAAGTCAGCATGATCCACTCGGTGGCCGGCCAGCTCGGCGACGGCAAGCTGCTGGCGCGCCGGCCCTACCGCGATCCGCACCACTCGGCGTCGGTGCCCTCGCTGGTCGGCGGCGGCTTGAGGGCCCGGCCGGGTGAGATTTCGCTCGCCCACCTGGGCGTGCTGTTCCTCGACGAGCTGCCCGAGTTCCAGCGCGGTGCGCTCGAGGCGCTGCGCCAGCCGCTGGAGACCGGCCGCGCCACCGTCGCCCGCGCCAACGCCCACGTCACCTATCCGGCGCGGGTGCAGCTGGTCGCCGCCATGAACCCCTGCCGCTGCGGTTACCTCGGCGACGCCGCCCTGGCCTGCCCCAAGGCGCCCCGCTGCGGCGCCGAGTACCAGTCCAAGATCAGCGGACCGTTGTTCGACCGTATCGACCTCCACGTGGACGTGCCGGCGGTCAGTCCGATGGATTTGTCGGTGCCGCCGCCGGCCGAAGGCACGGCCGAGGTGGCCGCCCGGGTCGCCGCCGCCCGCGAGGTCCAGCGCGAGCGCTACGGCGCCCTGGCCGCCGGCCGCGGCTGGCGCTGCAACGCCGAGGCTGAGGGCGAGGTGCTGGAACGGGTGGCCGCCCCCGACGCCCCGGGCCGGCACTTGCTCACCGAGGCGGCCGAGCGCATGCGCCTGTCGGCGCGCGGCTACCACCGCATCCTCAGGGTGGCGCGCACCCTGGCCGACCTCGACGGCTCCGAGGCGGTGCGGCGCATCCACATCGCCGAGGCGGCGAGCTACCGCCGCCTGGTGCCGGGTCGACCCGCTGCCTGACCCCATCGGTGATTCTAAATTGCAGGTCGCGCTTGCGGCCTTGCCGGAAATTACGCACAGTTATGCCATGAATGCCGTCAAGCCCTGCACCGGTCCCACCCGCTGTCACGAAATGGCCGGGACCATCACCGACATCCTGCTCGCGCTGGTACGCGAACGGGCGGTCGACGGCATGGTGGCGATGGACGACGTCGAGAAGATCCTGCAGCTGATGCGCCGCGGCACGGTGGCGCTCGACAACGTGCTGCGTTCGCACGAGGAAGCCTGCCGCAAGGAGCACCAGAAGCCGCGCGGCAACATCGGCGCCCGCTCCAACCCGCTGCAGCGCCTGATGGTGCGCCCGTTCGAGCACCTGCTGATGGGCGACAAGCCGGCGTTCAAGCGCGTGCACCTGCCCAATTACTTCGCTTTCTACGAGGCGGCGCTGGGCGAGCGCCTCGACGCCTTCGAGCGCCAGGCCAAGTCGGTGATCCAGGCGCTGCTGGTCATCCACGGCAACAACCTGACCTGGGACCACTTCTATGCCGACGCCCGCACCGTCAAGCTGCTGCACGCGGCACTCAAGCTGATTACCCACCAGCTCGCCGCCCCCGAGGGCCAGCGCCTGTGGGCGGCCTCCATGATCCGCCCGGTGGGGGACGTGGCGGCGCCGACCATCCCGGAATGCAACGTCATCCGCGAGGCGCTGCTCGAGACCCACCGCGGCCTGTCGGCGGCGTAGGCGACCCTCTTTCCACAGCGTCAGGCCCGAGCGTGACCCGGGCATCCATGGACCCTCGGGTCAAGCCGGAGGGCGACGATAGGCGCATTCACCGCGAGTGAACGCTCACGCCGGCTGGATCATGCGGCCGAGTCGGCGGCCGCCGAAGATGTGGATGTGGAGGTGGGGGACCTCCTGGCCGCCGTTGGCGCCCACGTTGGCCAGCATGCGCCAGCCGTCCTCATCGACGCCGACCATGCCGGCCACCTTGCGCACGGCGCGGAAGAAGGCGGCGATCTCGGCATCCGACGCCGTCTCGGCGAAGTCGTTCATCGAGACGTATGCGCCCTTGGGGATGACCAGCACGTGGACCGGGGCCTGGGGATTGATGTCGTGGAAGGCGAGCGTGTGGTCGTCCTCGTGCACTTTCTTGCAGGGGATCTCGCCCCGCAGGATCTTGGCGAACACATTGTTGGGATCATAGGCCATCGCGCTGGTCTCCCTTACTTCTTCCGCGAATTCTTCTCTTCGATGCCCGAGGTGCCGGTGCGCCGATCCAGCTCGGCCCAGACGTCGTCGGGCCGCACGCCGCATTCGGCCCACAGCACCAGCAGGTGATAGAGCAGGTCGGCGCTTTCGGACACCACCTTGTCGGGGCCCTGGGCGAGGGAGGCGATCACCGTCTCCACCGCTTCCTCGCCCACCTTCTGCGCGATCTTGCCGCGGCCCTTGGCGAACAGCTTGGCGGTGTACGAGGTTTCCGGGTCGGCGCCCTTGCGGCCGGCGATGACGGCGTAGAGCTGGTCCAGTGCGTCGCTCATGGACAGAGCCTCAGATCGGGCGGACGGGGATGCCGGCGGCGGCCATGTGGGCCTTGGCCTCGGCGATGGAAAACAGACCGAAATGAAAGATCGAGGCGGCCAGCACGGCGGTGGCGTGGCCGTCGCGGATGCCTTCCACCAGGTGGTCGAGCGTGCCGACGCCGCCCGAGGCGATCACCGGCACCCGGGTGGCGTCGGCCACCGCGCGGGTCAGCGCGATGTTGAAGCCCTGGCGGGTGCCGTCGCGGTCCATCGAGGTCAGAAGGATCTCGCCGGCGCCGTATTCGGTCATGCGCTTGGCCCACTCCACCGCGTCGATGCCGGTGGGGTTGCGGCCGCCGTGGGTGAAGATCTCGAACTTGTCCGGCCCGGTCTGCTTGGCGTCGATGGCGACCACGATGCACTGGCTGCCGAACTTCTCGGCCGCCTCGCGCACGAATTCCGGGCGGTGCACCGCGGCGGTGTTGATGGAGACCTTGTCGGCCCCAGCCAGCAGCAGCTTGCGAATGTCTTCGACCTGACGGACGCCGCCGCCGACGGTCAGCGGCATGAAGCACGCCTCGGCGGTGCGGCTGACCACGTCGTAGATGGTGTCGCGGTTCTCGTGGCTGGCGGTGATGTCGAGGAAGGTCAGCTCGTCGGCGCCGGCGCGGTCGTAGACCTTGGCCTGCTCGACCGGGTCGCCGGCGTCGACCAGGTCGACGAAGTTCACGCCCTTGACGACGCGGCCGTCCTTGACGTCGAGACAGGGGATGACGCGCATCTTGAGCATGGGATCAGTCCTTCAGCAGCGCGATCGCCGCCTTGACGTCGATGCGGCCGTCGTAGATGGCCCGGCCCGAGATCACCCCGGCGATGCCGGACGCCGCCACCTGCTTCAGCGCCCGGAGGTCGTCGAGCGACGACACGCCGCCCGAGGCGATGACCGGGGTGGAGATGGCTTCGGCCAGGGCGGCGGTGGCGGCCACGTTGGGCCCGGCCAGCACGCCGTCGCGATCGATGTCGGTGTAGATGATGGCCGCCGCGCCGGCGTCCTCGAACTTCATGGCGAGGTCGAGCACGGTGAGGTCCGAGGTCTCGGCCCAGCCCTCGACCGCGACCATCCCGCCCTTGGCGTCGATGCCGACGGCGACCCGGCCGGGGAAGCGTCGGCAGGCCTCGCGCACCAGCTCGGGGTTGCGCAGCGCCACCGTGCCGAGGATGACGCGCGAGACGCCGCGCGCCAGCCAGTCCTCGATGGTCGCCATGTCGCGGATGCCGCCGCCCAGCTGCACCGGCACCGAAACGGCCTTGAGGATCGACTCCACCGCCGCGGCATTGACCGGCTTGCCGGCGAAGGCGCCGTTGAGGTCGACCACGTGGATCCACTCGGCTCCCGCCTCGGCGAAGGCGCGCGCCTGGGCGCCGGGATCGGTGTTGAACACCGTCGCCTCCTCCATGAGGCCCAGCTTGAGGCGGACGCAGGCGCCGTCCTTGAGGTCGATGGCGGGGAACAGGATCATGTCACGGAGCCCAGGTCAGGAAGTTGGCGATGACGGCGAGGCCGGTGGCCTGGCTCTTCTCGGGATGGAACTGGGTGCCGACCACCGTGCCGCGGCCAATCACGGCGGCGACGCGGCCGCCATACTCCACGTGCGCCAGCTCGTTGGCGGGGTCCTTCACCGCGAAGCGGTAGGAATGGACGAAGTAGGCGTGGGCGGCGGCGGGCAATCCGGCCAGCAGCGGGTGGGCGCAGGGCGCGAACTTGAGCTCGTTCCAGCCCATGTGCGGCACCTTGAGGGTCGGGTCGTCCGGGGTCAGCGGCACCACTTCGCCCGGGATCCAGCCCAGGCCGGCGTGCTCGCCGTGCTCGCGCCCGGTGGTGGCCAGCAGCTGCATGCCGACGCAGATGCCGAGGAAGGGACGGCCCTTGCGGTGGACGTGCTCGTCGAGGGCCTCGATCATGCCGGGCAGCGCCGCCAGGCCGGCCTTGCAGTCGCCGAAGGCGCCGACGCCCGGCAGGACCACGCGGTCGGCCTTCGCCACCGCCTCGGCCGAGGCGGTCACCTCGATGCGGGCGGCCAGGCCCTGCTCGGCGACCACCCGCTCGAACGCCTTGGCGGCGGAGCGCAGGTTGCCCGAACCGTAATCGACGATGGCGACCAGCATGCTAGAGCGAGCCCCCCAGGGTTCCCTTGGTGGAGGGCACGGCGTCGGCCTTGCGGGGATCGATCTCGACCGCTTCGCGCAAGCTGCGGGCCAGGGCCTTGAAGCAGCTCTCGACGATGTGGTGGTTGTTCTCGCCGTAGAGGGTCTCGACGTGCAGGGTGGCGCCGGCCGCCTGGGCGAACGCCTGGAACCATTCCTTGAACAGCTCGGTGTCCATGTCGCCGACCTTGTCGCGCACGAACTCCACCTTCCACACCAGGTAGGGGCGGTTCGACAGGTCGATGGCGACCCGCGTCAGCGTCTCGTCCATGGGCACCAGCGCCTGGCCGTAGCGGCGGATGCCCTTGCGGTCGCCCAGCGCCTTGGCCACCGCCTGGCCGATGGCGATGCCGGAATCCTCGGTGGTGTGGTGGAAGTCGATGTGCAGGTCGCCCTGCGCCGCCACTTCCAGGTCGATCAGCGAGTGGCGCGACAGCTGCTCCAGCATGTGGTCGAGGAAGCCGATGCCGGTGCCGACCGTGTAGCGGCCGCTGCCGTCGAGGTCGACGGCCACCGTCAGGCTGGTCTCGGTGGTCTTGCGTTCGATGCTGGCCTTGCGCATGGGCGCCCTCCTGGTCCGCAGGGTTTCTCATGTAACAGCAATGCCGCGGGAACGGAAGCCTCGCGGGGACGTGGGACGCTCTGCGCCGTTGCATGCAAAGCCGAAATCAGAGTATCAAGAATTGCATAGCACAAACGATATGCGCCGAATGCGGGGACGGAGATGCCGGAAGCGTTTGGGTTGCGACGATGGGCGCCGGCCACCCTTGCCCTGGCCGGCGTGCTGCTGGCCGCGGCACCCGCCGTCGCCGCCCGACGCGCAGCCCCGGCGGTCCAGCCGTCGGCCGCTGTGGCCGACCTGCTCGACCGCGCGCGCTTCCCCGTCCCGGGGGCTGAGCCGGTCGGGCGGATCACGGTGGTCAACGCCACCAGCCAGACTCTATTGCGGGAGCAGGATGTGGACTTCCCCCTCTCCCTGGGGATCGATCTGCCGCTCGACGTCAAGGTGTCATCCCTCGGCGACGCCATTGGCCGGCCGCAAGCGGAAACCGGACGCTTCATCCTGGTGTTCGACGTCGCCCTGGCCAAGGCCAGCCGGCGCGTGCGCGATGTGAAGAGCGAGGAATCGTGGAAGGTCACCAGCTGGGTCCACCACCGGAACCCGGAATACGAGGCGGCCTTCGACGAGGCGAAGCGCCAGGCCCGGCTTGCAATCAGCCCCAGCCTGGACGACCTGCTGCGCCTGCCCAGCCTCGCCGATCTCGGGGTCGACGAGGAGCAGGAGGAGGGCGTCACCCCCCTGGACGCGGCCAAGCGCCGGCTGGTGGGGCTTTCCCGCACCATCGACGTGCCGGTGTACGGCCGCTACCGCTACCGGGTGGGCGAGGTGGAAGCCCGCAAGGCGCTGACGGTCAACGTCACCCTGGTCGACCGGCAGGAACGCACGGTCCGCCGCTCGGTGTTCGACGTGGCCGAGAACCAGCAGTTCACCCCCGTCTATGACGTGGATGATACCGATCCCTTCAAGGGCAGCATCCTGGCTGAGCACGCCGCGGAGAAGGACATCAAGGATTGGGAGCGCGCTCCGGTGGTGGTGGATCTCGGCCGGGCCCTGGCGGCGGCCGGCAAGGCGAAGGCGCGCCCCTATCGCCCGGCGGCGCTGACCCGCGACCTGGCGCGCGACCGGTCGGCGGCGCTGGCCAGGGCCGTCCGCGACGATCGCTTCGACGACCGGCCGCTCGACGACCCCCGCTTCGACAGCGTGGTGGTGATCTACCAGGCCAAGGGCATGGGTTCCGGCTTCTACGTGCGGCCCGACATCGTGATGACCAACTGGCACGTGGTCGAGGACCTGCCGCTGGTGGAGATGCGGCTCTACGACAAGCGCGAGACCTTCGGCCAGGTCATCGCCAAGGATGTCGTCCGCGACCTGGCGCTGGTGAAGGTGCAGACGCGCGGCCGTCCGGTGGCGTTCTACCAGGGGCGCCAGCTCCACCCCGGCATGGGCCTGGAAACCATCGGCCATCCGCTCAACGCCACCTACACGGTCACGCGCGGCGTGGTCAGCGCGGTACGGCACCGCGACCCCGGCGCGCCGACCAGGCCGGGGGACAGGAACGACGTGCTCTACGTGCAGACCGACGCCGAGATCAGCCCCGGCAGCTCGGGCGGACCGGTCTTCCTCGGAGACCGGGTGGTCGGAATCGCCACCTGGGGCGTGCGCAGCCGGACCGACGGCCAGACGGCGGCGGGGCAGATGGCGGGAATAAGCTTCGCCGTCCACTACGCCGAGGCGCTGAGGTTCCTGGCGGCCGCAATGAGGGGGGAATGACCATGGGCCCCGGGCGACGCGCGTTCCTGGCGACCGGACTCGCCTCGCTGGCCACCGGCTGCACCTGGCTGAAATCGCGCGACGGCATGGTGGTGGACCATGACACCCAGCGCATGTACGGCCTGCTGGTGTCGGGCGAGCCGGTGTTCACCGACCCGACCCTGTTTCCCAATCGGCGCCTCAAGCTGACCACCCGCAACATGTCGGGCGACCCCGTCTACGACCTCGCCGAGTTCCGCGAGGCGGTCACCCAGGCCGTGCTCGCCAAGGGCTACGAGCGCTCCGACGACCGCGATTTCGGCCTCAAGCTCGACCTCAACGTCATCCGCAGCCAACAGGTCGACCACGCCCTGGTCAAGGAGCTGGGGATCGCCGGCGGCGCCTTGGGCGGCGCCTACGGGATCGCCCGCCAGCAGGGCGGCTTCGTCGGCGCCTTCCCGGCCGGGATCCTGACCGGGGCGACCCTGGGGGCGGTGGCCGGTCGTTTCGCTCTCGAAAACACCTACATCGTCACCGCCGAGGTCAAGTTCGGCGTCCTGCGCAATTCATTGAAACCGCGCCGCGTCATCACCTTCGACGGCAGCCCGCGCATCGAGGAGTGGGAGGAGACCGGGTTCGGCAGCTTCCGCCAGATCTCGCGCGCCTTCATCCATTCGTACGGCGGCGCCTACGTGATCAGCCAGCGCGAGGTGGCCAGCGAGGTGCGCGCCCGCCTGATCCGCTCGCTGACCGATTTCGTGTGAGGTCCTGCGCCCTTCCCTTCGGCGGAATCCACCCTATCTCTCTATGCCGTGCGGGGATTGCGCGGGCAGACCCCCTTTGTCATCATCGCCGACCCCATCCCGCGACAGGAACTTCCATGTCCGACAGCATTCCCTCCTGGCACGGCACCACCATCCTGTCCGTGCGCAAGGCCGGCCGCGTGGTCCTCGCCGGCGACGGTCAGGTCAGCCTCGGCCAGACGGTCATCAAGGGCAACGCCAAGAAGGTGCGCCGGGTGGGTGGCGGGTCGATCCTGGTCGGGTTCGCCGGCGCCACCGCCGACGCCTTCACCCTGCTCGAGCGCCTCGAAGGCAAGCTGGAGAAGCACCCCGGCCAGCTTACCCGCGCCTGCGTCGAGCTGGCCAAGGACTGGCGCACCGATCGCTACCTGCGCCGCCTGGAAGCCATGATGGCGGTGGCCGACAAGGACGTGTCGCTGGTGCTGACCGGCCAGGGCGACGTGCTCGAGCCCGAGGACGGCATCATCGGCATCGGCTCGGGCGGCAATTACGCCCTGGCCGCGGCCCGCGCGCTGATCGACGTCGACGGCCTCGACGCCGAGGCCATCGCCCGCAAGTCCATGAAGATTGCCGCCGACATCTGCGTCTACACCAACGGAAACATCGTGGTGGAATCCCTATGAGCTCCTCCTTCAGCCCCCGCGAGATCGTCTCCGAGCTCGACCGCTTCATCGTCGGCCAGCACGAGGCCAAGCGCGCCGTCGCCATCGCGCTCCGCAACCGCTGGCGCCGCCAGCAGCTGCCCGACGCGCTCAAGGAGGAGGTTCTGCCCAAGAACATCCTGATGATCGGCCCGACCGGCGTCGGCAAGACCGAGATCGCCCGCCGCCTCGCCCGGCTGGCGCAGGCGCCGTTCCTCAAGGTCGAGGCCACCAAGTTCACCGAGGTCGGCTATGTCGGCCGTGACGTCGAGCAGATCGTGCGCGACCTGGTGGAGATTGCCATCGGCATGACCCGCGAGCGGCTGAAGAAGCAGGTGCTGGCCAAGGCCGAGGTCGAGGCGGAGGAGCGCCTGCTCGACGCCCTGGTCGGCGAGACCGCCAGCGTCGACACGCGCCAGAAGTTCCGCAAGATGCTGCGCGAGGGTACCCTCGACGACAAGGAGGTCGAGATTCACGTCGCCGACACCGGCAACGCCGGCATGCCGACCTTCGACATCCCCGGCGTCCCCGGCGCCAGCATGGGGATGATCAACCTGTCGGACATGCTGGGCAAGGCGTTCAGCGGCGCCCGCACCAAGCCGCGGCGCATGGCGGTCAAGGACGCCGCCAAGGTGCTGCTGGACGAGGAATCCGACAGGCTCCTGGACCAGGAGACCGTGGTCAAGGAAGCCATCTGGTCGGTGGAGAACAACGGCATCGTCTTCATCGACGAGATCGACAAGATCTGCGCCCGCTCCAGCGAGCATCACGTCGGCGGCGACGTCTCGCGCGAGGGCGTGCAGCGCGACCTGCTGCCGCTGATCGAAGGCACCACGGTGGCGACCAAGCACGGCAACGTGAAGACCGACCACGTCCTGTTCATCGCCTCGGGCGCCTTCCATCTCGCGAAGCCCAGCGACCTCCTGCCCGAGCTGCAGGGCCGCCTGCCCATCCGCGTCGAGTTGAAGGCGCTGACCCGCGACGACTTCGTGCGCATCCTGACCGAGCCCGAGGCCAGCCTGATCAAGCAGTACGTGGCGCTCTTGGCCACAGAGGAGGTCGAACTCGATTTCGCGGACGAGGCCATCGCCGCCATCGCCGACCTCGCCGCCGAGATCAACCGCTCGGTCGAGAACATCGGCGCCCGCCGGCTGCAGACGGTGATGGAGCGCCTGCTGGAGGAGATCAGCTTCGCCGCCCCCGACCAGCCCCCCGGCACCCGCGTCGCCATCACTCCAGAGATGGTGAGCGAGCGCGTCGGCGAACTGGCCAAGAAGGCCGACCTCGCCAAGTTCATCCTGTAGAAGACGGCCCCCGTCGCCCCCGCGCAAGCGGGGGTCCACGGATGGCCGGGTCAAGCCCGGAAGCCGCTACTTCAGCGCGTCGATTTGCCGCTGCAGCTCGGCACGGTCGTCCGAGCCCTCGGGGATCTTGGACAGCAGCTTGGTCCACAGGGCGCGGGCCTGGGCGGCGTTGCCGTTCTGCGCCTCGGCCACGCCCAGGAAGTACAGCGCGTCGGTGTTCTCGCCGTCCAGCGCCAGCACCTCGCGCATGACCTTGATGAACTCGGGGGGCAGCGCGCCGCCTTCGGGAATCTCATCCAGCATCATGCTGGCGTAGTCGAGCCGCACCTGCGGGTCGGCGGGCATCAGGGCCATGGCCTTGGCATAGGCCTCGCGCGCCTTCTCGGGGTTGCCGAGCACCCGCTGCGAGCGGGCCATCATTGCCCAGCCCTTGCCGTCGTTGGGGTTCTGTTCCAGCTTGGCGGCGAGCTGGTCGACCATGCCCTTGAACATGGCGGCCTGCTGCTGCACCTGCGCCATCTGGCCCTTGCGGCCATCGGCCGGCATGTCCGGCACGGCGGGCGATCCCAGCAGTCCATAGAGGCCGAAGGCGATGGCCGGCGCGGCCAGGGCGATGACCACCGCCACGGTGGCGGTGCGGCGCGGTGAGGTGCCGACGGCTTCCCTGCCCGCCTCGGCGGCCACCAGGATGCGGCGCTGCACCTCGGTGCGGGCGGCCTCGGCCTGGTCGGCGGTGAGCACACCGCGCTCGAGGTCGCGGCCGATCTCGGCCAGCTGGTCCTGGTAGACCACCAGGTCGTAATCGAGGCGGGCGGCGGACGGCTTGGCCTTGGCCCTCAGCATGGGCACCAGCAGCAGCGCCAGCGCCACCGCCATCATGGCTGCGAAGATCACCCAGATCATTGCTTGGCGGAATCCTTGAGCAGGCTGTCGAGGCGGCGCTTCTCCTCGGCCGACAACGGCGCGGCCGGCGCGGCCGGGCCGCTTTCGGCGCCGCGGCGGCGGTAGAAGCTGAAGGCGGCGAACAGGCCGACGACGAACAGGGCGAAGGGGCCCAGCCACAGCACCAGGGTCGAGGCCTTGAACGGCGGCTTGAGCAGCACGTAGTCGCCGTAGCGGTCGTGCACGAACTTCATCACCGCGTCGTCGTTGTCGCCGGCGGCGATGCGCTCGCGCACGATGACGCGCAGGTCCTTGGCGAGGTCGGCGTTGGAATCCTCGATGGATTCGCTCTGGCAGACCAGGCAGCGCAGCTGGTGGCCAAGGGCCTCGGCCCGCTTCTCCTGCACCGGGTCCTTAAGCATCTCGCTGGGATCGGCGGCGCGGACCGCCGGCGACAGCGCCAGGGACAGCGCCAGGGCGGCGCAGGCGAAGGAGGAACGCCTCATTTGTCCAGCTCCCGGATGATGGGCGACAGCACGTTTTCCCACACCGACGGGGTGATGGGGCCGATGTGCTTGTAGCGGATGACGCCCGCCTTATCGACCACGAAGGTCTCGGGCGCGCCGGTGACGCCGAAATCGACGGCGGTGCGGCCCGGAGCCGGGTCGGCCCCCACGCGGTCGTAGGGGTCGCCGTTCTTCTTCAGCCACTTGGCGCCCTCGGCCGGGTCGTCGCGCCAGTCGATGCCGTGGATGGCGACACCCTTGTTCTGCTTGATCCACAGCAGGGTCGGGTGCTCCTGCACGCAGGCGATGCACCACGAGCCGAAGATGTTGACCAGCGTGACCTTGCCCTTGAGGTCGGCGGTGGCGAGGCCGGTGTCGGGGCCGCGCCCAGGCAGCGGCGCCAGCGCCATCTCGGGCACCGGCTTGTCGATCAGCACCGAGGGCAGGTCGCGCGGGTTCATGCCCAGGCCGCGCAGGAAGAAGAAGGCCAGGACGGCCAGCACCAGGATCGGCAGCGCGTAGGCGAGGCGGCGCATGGGCGGTCTCCTAGGCCTTGGCCGCCTGGGCGGCGGCGCGGGCCCGGGTGGGGGCGCCGATGCGGTGGCGGCGGTCGGACAGCGACAGCAGCCCGCCCAGCACCATGACCAGGCAGCCGACCCACATCCAGGGCACCAGCGGGTTGAAGTACAGCCGGGTGACGTAACCGCCCTTGCCGTCGGGGTCGCCGATCACGGCGTAGACGTCGCCAAGCAGCGTGCCGACGATGGCGGCCTCGGTGGTCGGGCGCGGCGGCATGCGGTAGGTGCGCTTCTCGGGCGTCATCACCGTGAACGGTTTGCCGCCCTTGGAGACCTCGAACGTGCCGCGCTGGGCCTGGTAGTTGGGGCCTGGCACGTCCTCGACGTTGGTCAGGGTGAAGGAGTAGCCGGCGACCTCGACGGTCTCGCCGACGTGCTGGGTCTGGACCTTCTCGGCCTTCCACGCCGACGAGGCGGTCATGCCGGCGATCAGGATGGCGAGGCCGGCATGGGTCAGCGTCATGCCGAAGGCGGCGCGCGGCAGCCCGGCGGCGCGGGCCAGCGAGGCGGCGAGCGGCTGGCGGAACAGGCGGATGCGCTCGACGAACTCGGCCAGCGTGCCCAGCAGCAGCCAGGCGGCCAGGCCCATGCCGCCGGCGGCCCACCACGGGCCGGCCGAGCCGCCCTGCATCACCCAGGTGGCGATGGCGGCGGCGACGGCCAGGGCGGCGGCGATCTTCAGGCGCGACAGGGCGCCGGCCAGGTCGCCGCGCTTCCAGGCCAGCATGGGACCGATGGCCATGGTCAGCACCATGGGCACCATCAGCGGCAGGAACACCGAATTGAAGAACGGCGGGCCGACCGAGACCTTGCCCAGCTGCAGTGCGTCGGCGAACAGCGGATAGAGCGTGCCGAGCAACACGGTGCCGGCACCGGTGGCCATCAGCACGTTGTTCAGCAGCAGCGAGCCTTCGCGGCTGATCGGCGCGAACAGGCCGCCCACCTTCAGCGACGGGGCGCGGAAGGCGTAAAGGGTGAAGGAGCCGCCGACCACCGCCAGCAGCAGGCCCAGGATGAAGACGCCGCGCGCCGGGTCGGAGGCGAAGGCGTGCACGCTGGTGATGACGCCGGAGCGCACCAGGAAGGTGCCCAGCAGCGACAGCCCGAAGGTGATGATGGCCAGGAAGATGGTCCAGGACTTGAGCGAGTCGCGCTTTTCGACCACCACGGCGGAATGCAGCAGGGCGGTGCCGGCCAGCCACGGCATGAACGAGGCGTTCTCCACCGGGTCCCAGTACCACCAGCCGCCCCAGCCGAGCTCGTAATAGGCCCACCACGACCCCAGCGCGATGCCGCAGGTGAGGAAGATCCAGGCGGCCAGCGTCCACGGGCGCACCCAGCGGGCCCAGGCGGCGTCGACCCGGCCCTCGATCAGGGCGGCGATGGCGAAGGAGAAGGCCATCGAGAAGCCGACGTAGCCGAGGTACAGGAAGGGCGGGTGGAAGGCGAGGCCGGGATCCTGCAGCAGCGGGTTGAGCCCCTGGCCGTTGAACGGCGCCGGGTCGAGGCGCTGGAACGGATTCGAGGTCAGCAGGATGAACAGCAGGAAGCCCACCGTGATCATGGCCTGGACCGCCAGCGCGCGGGCCTTGAGGCCCGGCGGCAGGTTGCGGCCGAAGGCGCTGACCGCGGCGCCGAAGATCGCCAGGATGGTGATCCACAGGAGCAGCGAGCCCTCGTGGTTGCCCCACACGCCGGTGACCTTGTAGAGCATCGGCTTGTCGGTGTGGGAGTTCTGGGCGACGTTGAGCACCGAGAAGTCCGAGGTCACGTAGGCATGGGTCAGCGCCGCGAAGGCGATGCCGACGAACAGCAGCTGCGCCGCCGAGGCGGGGCCTGCCACCGCCATCCAGGCGCCGTCGCCCTTCTGGGCCCCGACCAGGGGCACGACCGCCTGCACCAGGGCGACGACCAGCGCCAGGATGAGGGCGAAATGGCCGATTTCGGCAATCATTCCCGGAACTCCGCTACTTGTTCTGCTCGCCCTGCCAGTGGCCGGTCTTCTTGAGCGAATCCGCCACTTCCTTGGGCATGTACTTCTCGTCGTGCTTGGCCAGCACCTCGGCGGCCTGGAAGGTGCCCGCCTCGAGCCGGCCCTCGGTCACCACCCCCTGGCCCTCGCGGAACAGGTCGGGCAGCACCCCCGAGAACACCACCGGCACCGCGTTGGCGCCGTCGGTGACGCGGAAGCGGACGACATGGCCCTCCTTGACCACGCTGCCCTCCTCCACCAAACCGCCCAGGCGGATGCGGCGGCCCTCGGCCTTGACCTTGGCGTCGACGATCTCGCTGGGGCTGAAGAAGAAGACGATGTCTTCCCGGAGCGCCGACAGCACCAGGGCAGAGGCGGCGCCCACGGCGAGCAGGCCGAGGATGACGAAATAAAGACGGCGGCGCTTGCGGGTCACGGCGTCGAATTCTCCGGATTGCGGCGGTTGCGGCGCAGGCGCTGGATGGCCTCCAGTTCGCCTTCGCGGCCGCGGGCGGCGCGGATCGAGGCGGCCAGCAGCGCGGCCAGCACCACCACCGCCAGGCCATAGGCCGGCCAGACGAAGCCGGCGTAGCCGCCCATGGCGAGGAATGCGTCGAGGGTCATGGGTACGCTTACTCCGCTTGCCCGGCGGCGTGCACTTGCGCCATGCGGATGACGCGCAGCTTGGCCGCGGCGATCTCGGCCCGCACCCGCAGGATCAGCACCACCACGTAATAGGCCTTGAACGCCACCGCCATCAGCATGAGGGGCACCATCATGGTGGAATCGATGCTGGGGCCGCCCATCTTCACCACGCTGGCCGGCTGGTGCAGGGTGTTCCACCAATCGACCGACCATTTGATGATCGGCACGTTGACGACGCCGACCAAGGCGAGGATGGCGGCCGCCTTCTGGCCGCGCTCGGGATCGTCGAAGGCGTCGGCGAGCGCCATGTAGCCGAGGTAGAGGAACAGCAGGATCAGCATGCTGGTCAGGCGGGCGTCCCACACCCACCAGGCGCCCCACATGGGCTTGCCCCACAGGGCGCCGGTCACCAGGCAGATGAAGGTGAAGGCGGCGCCCACCGGCGCGGTGGCGCGGGCCAGGAGGTCGGCCAGCGGATGCTTCCACACCAGCGCCATGGCGCTGAACGCCGCCATCGCCACATAGCAGAACAGGCCCATCCAGGCGCTGGGCACGTGGATGTACATGATGCGGACGGTTTCGCCCTGCTGGTAGTCGGCCGGCGAGGCGACGAGGCCGAACCACAGTCCGGCAGCCAGCGTCAGCACGGCGAGCGCCATGGCCCACGGCTGGACCCGGGCGGCGATGCGCATGAAGCGGGCGGGATTGGCAAAACGATGCATGGCGTAAGTCTTAGCGTCCTTCCGCGCTCAATTCCAGCGGAGACGGAGCGCGCCGATGGATAGCGTGCGTGCGGATGATCGACCCATTCGGGCCGGCGTGTCTTGACGTAGGTCATCCCCGCAGGCGGAGACCCGGGATCGGCAAGGCCGGCGCGGGCCCGATCCCTGCCCCCACCCCCCCCCGTATAAGCCCTTCGATCCTGCCGAAAGGGCGATGGCGGCGGCGACACCCGCGGGGCTACCGTGGCAAACCAGCAGGAGGGATGACGTGAGCAAATACGAAGAGCGTGCATTCCAGGTGGGCAAGACCAAGGCCGACCTCGGCGTCCTCAAGAACCAGCTCGCCCGCATGAAGGAGGATCTCGTCCAGTTCACCGCCCGCAAGCAGGGGGGCAGCCTGGTCGGGCCGCTGCGCGAACGCATTCGCGCCCTGGAGGGCGAGATCGCGGCCATGGAGCAGGCGCGCAAGCGGGAGCGTGTCCCCGACGAGGGTCCCGACGCCTCGCCGCCCGGCCAGGCGGTGCGCCAGACCACCGGACGCTACGCCCCCCGGCGGCGCTGACCGCCCTTTCCGGCGCGACCGGCTTCCGCCCGACCTTGTTTCCCGGGGCGGGGACGTTTAGAACCCGCCGATGGAATACGACGTCGTCATCGTCGGGGCGGGCGCCGCCGGCCTGCTGTGTGCCGCCCGCGCCGGCCTGCGCGGCCGCCGGGTGCTGGTGCTCGACCACAACGACCAGCCCGGCCGCAAGATCCTGATCTCGGGCGGCGGACGCTGCAACTTCACCAACCGCCGCGTCGGCCCCGAGAACTTCCTGTCCGAGAACCCCCATTTCGCCACCTCGGCGCTCAAGCGCTTCACCCCGGCCGATTTCCTCGAGCTGGTGAGGGCCCACCGCATCGCCTGGCACGAGCGCGACCACGGCCAGCTGTTCTGCGACGAGTCGGCGCGCCAGATCGTCGACATGCTGCTGGCCGAATGCGCGGCCGCCGCCGTCGACATCCGCTGTTCCGTCAAGGTGGGCGCCGTCTCCGGCGACGGGCCCTTCCGGGTCGAGACCGATGCCGGCACCGTGACGGCCGAGGCGCTGGTGCTGGCCACCGGCGGCCTGTCCATCCCCAAGATCGGCGCCACCGGCTTCGCCCATACGGTGGCCCGGCGCTATGGCCTGGGGGTGGTGCCGCCCCGCCCCGCCCTGGTGCCGCTGACCTTCTCCGAGCGCGACCTCGATTTCCTGCGTCCCCTGGCCGGCATCTCGGTGGATGCGACGGTGGCGGCCGGCAAGGCGCGCTTCCGCGAGGCGCTGCTGTTCACCCATCGCGGCCTGTCCGGGCCGGCCGTCCTCCAAGCCTCCTCGTATTGGCGCGAGGGCGAGGCGATCACCGTCGACCTGGCTCCCGACCTCGATGCGGCCGCGCACCTGCTGGCGCGCAAGCGCGAGCGGCCCCGTGCCGAGGTGAAGACCATCGTCGCCGAATTGCTGCCGGCCCGGCTTGCCCACGGCCTGGTGGCGCAGTCCGGCGTGGGCGAGCGCCCGATCGGCGAGGTGGGCAATGCCCTGCTCACCGAGCTGGCGGCGCGGCTCAAGGGGTGGCGCCTGGTCCCCACCGGCACCGAAGGCTGGCGCACCGCCGAGGCCACCCTGGGCGGGGTCGACACCGCGGCGCTGTCGTCGAAGACCATGGCGGCCAAGGCCCATCCCGGCCTGTACGTGGTCGGCGAGGCCGCCGACGTCACCGGCTGGCTGGGCGGCTACAACTTCCATTGGGCCTGGGCCAGCGGCTGGGTCGCCGGGCAGTTCGCGTGAGGGCGGTTGCCCATCGTGGAGGTGGCCGCTAGTGTTTCCGAAACAGGTAGCCCCGAACTTCGGGCCGATATGACCGCTCAAGCCCGCACCGACGACCTTCAGTGGCCGAACCCGATCTGGTTCCGCTTCGGGCTGACCCTGGCCAAGCTGATCCTGCCGATCCTCCTGGGCGCGATATTTCTCGCCGTGATCACCCCGTTCGGCCTGGCGATGCGCCTGCTCGGCCGCGACCCGCTGCGCTTGAAGGCCGACCCTCAAGCCAAGACTTACTGGATCACGTGCACACCCGGTGGTGCGGGGCCGAACTCCAAGAAGACCCGATCATGAGGGTTCTCGGCATTTCGGCTTATCGGGCCGACAGCGCGGCAGCGCTGGTCGACGACGGGGGCATCGTTGCCGCCGCCCAGGAGGAACGCTTCACCCGCAAGAAGCAGGACGCCGGGTTCCCGCAGAACGCCATCCGCTACTGCCTGGCTGAGGCCGGCTGCCGGCTGGCCGACCTCGACCTCGTGGTGTTCCACGGCAAGCCGCTCCTGGAATTCGAGCGCCAGCTGGCGACCCATCTCTCTTTCGCGCCGCGCGGCGTTCGCACGTTCAAGGCGGCCCTGCCGAAGCTGTTCCAAAAGGGGAAGCTGCGCAGGGATCTGCTAAGGCTCGACCCGGGGTTCGACGCCGGCCGCCAGCTGTTCAGCGCACACCATTTGAGCCACGCCGCCTCGGCCTTCTTTCCCTCGCCGTTCCAGGACGCGGCGGTGCTGACCATCGACGGCGCCGGCGAGTGGGCCACGACCTCGCTCGCCATGGGCACCGGGAACAGGCTGGAGATCACGCGGGAGATCCACTTCCCCCACTCGCTTGGCCTGTTCTATTCCGCGTTCACCTATTACACCGGGTTCAAGGTCAATTCCGGCGAATACAAGATGATGGGCTTGGCTCCCTACGGATCGCCCCTCTACGCCAGGCGGATCCTCGACCACCTCATCGACGTCAAGGACGACGGCAGCTTCCGCCTCAACCAGGACTATTTCGACGATTGTGCCGGCCTGACCATGACCGGGCCGAAATTCGCCGCCCTGTTCGGCCAGCCGGTCCGCCGCGCCGACACGGACCCGCTGACCCAGTTCCACATGGACATCGCCGCGTCGGCGCAGGCGGTGACCGAGGAGGTGGTGCT
This sequence comes from Solirubrobacterales bacterium, assembly GCA_050260775.1. GTDB lineage: Bacteria > Pseudomonadota > Alphaproteobacteria > Rhodospirillales > Magnetospirillaceae > CALABS01. The sequence continues at coordinate 35,535 of JBLNCP010000023.1, forward strand.
GAAGCTGGCCCGGGCGATCCGCCGCGACACCGGCGCCCGCAACCTGTGCCTGGCCGGGGGCGTCGCGCTTAATTGCGTCGCCAACGGCAAGCTGGTCCGCGAAGGCATCTTCGACAATGTGTGGGTGCAGCCGGCGGCCGGCGATGCCGGCGGCGCGCTGGGCGCCGCCTTGGCCGGCACCTACATCTATGGCGGGCTGAAACGCCAAGTCGGCTCCGGCGACGCCATGGCCGGGTCGTACCTGGGACCGCAATGGCGCCAGGACGACATCGAGCACCGCCTGACCATGGCCGGCGCCCGCTTTGCGGTGCTGACCGACGACGCGGTGATCGAGACCACCGCCCAGGCCCTGGCCGAGCAGAAGGCGATCGGATGGATGCAGGGCCGGATGGAGTTCGGTCCGCGCGCGCTCGGCAACCGCTCGATCCTCGGCGACCCCCGCTCGCCGACCATGCAGAAGACGCTCAACCTCAAGGTCAAGTACCGCGAGAGCTTCCGCCCGTTCGCCCCCTCGGTGTTGAGCGAGGACGTCGGCGAGTGGTTCGAGCTGGGCTCCGAGTCCCCCTACATGCTGGTGGTGGCCCCGGTGCGGGAAAGCCATCGCCGCGCCATGACCGAAGAGGAGCGCGCGCTGTTCGGCATCGACAAGCTCAACGTGCCGCGCTCCAGCATTCCGGCGGTCACCCATGTCGATTATTCGGCTCGCATCCAGACGGTGCACGCCGACACCAATCCCCGCTACCACGCGCTCATTTCCGCCTTCAAGCGGCGGACCGGCTGCGGCGTGGTGGTCAACACCAGCTTCAACGTCCGCGGCGAGCCCATCGTCAACACTCCCGAGGATGCCTTCCGCTGCTTCATGGGCAGCGAGATCGACGTCCTGGTGGTGGGCAATTGCTATCTAATCAAGGAGGAGCAGGATCCCGCCCTCAAGCTCGACTACAAGAACGCCTTCGAGCTCGACTGATCCGCGGCGCGGCAGAGGCGGCAGCTTACCGGGTCCGGAAAAGGAGAAGGCCCCAAGCGGCGTTCCGCTTGGGGCCTTCAATGGCGCGCCCGGAAGGACTCGAACCTCCAGCCCTCAGATTCGTAGTCTGATGCTCTATCCAATTGAGCTACGGGCGCTTCGTCCGCCAGGCGCTGCCCGGCGGCGAGGGTCGGGACCATACACAAACCCGATCGCCGATGCAAGGGTCGAATCACACCCGCCCGATCGGGTCGCTTGCAGTTAAAACCATACACCATTTGGTACGAATCCCGCTTGTCCCCCCCTTGCCGTTTGCGTAAAATCCGCCGACGATTGGCGGGGGCAAGTCCCATTTCCTCAAAATATATAGTTTTTGCTACCCGGCGGATGAGATCGATCTGGCGAACTAAAAGGTAAGCGAGTCCCAATGGCCCTGAAGACAACTCATGCCGCAGCCTTGTGCGCGGTTCTCCTGGCAGGCGGATGCTCGTTCGCCGAGGATGCGCTTTTCCCGTCCTCCGGCACGGTCCAGCAGACCAATGTGGCGCCGCCGGCGCTCGGCAGCGGCAGCTTCGAGCCTCCGGGCGTCACCGCGGGGGCGCCGACCGGCACCTTCGTCGGCCAGAAGGTCGCCAGCCTGCGCAACGACCTGCAGCAGCTGCAGGCCACCCTGGTCCGCCACAACCAGGCGCTCCAGGCCATCCGCAACGACACGGTCCAGGATTCGCAGCGCTACCACGGCACCGTCGCCGCGGTGAACGCGCGCCTGCAGGTCGGCACCACCCCGGGCAACCCGATCCTGACCCAGCAGTGGAACGCCGCCCAGGGCGAGCTCGACCGCATCAACGACGACGTGCTGAAGATGAACCGGCTGTCCAACGACGTCACCGCGTCGTCCGGCCTGGCCGCCTACCTGCTGGAATCGGTGCGCGCCGCCCGGTCGCTGTCCGGCGCGGTCGACGAGGACCATCGCCAGCTCCGCATCCTCGAGGACGAGACCAACCGCACCGTCGTGCTGATCGAGCGCCTGCTGACCGAGCTGTCCGAGGACATCCAGCGCCAGCAGCAGTACATCGCCAACGAGCGCCAGAACCTCAACACCCTGGCGGTGGCCATCAAGAACGGCCAGCTCTACGGCGCCTCGCTCGCCACCCGCGGCGGCACGGCCTCCCCGACCTCGTTCGACGCGGCCTCCGCCGCCGCTCCCCGCTCCGCCGTGGTGAGCGACGACGCGCTGGTGACCATCCGCTTCAACAAGCCGAACACCGATTACGAAGGCATGCTGTACAGCGCGGTGAAGAGCGCGCTGGACCGCCGCCCCGGCGCCACCTTCGACGTGGTCGCGGTGTCGCCCACCGGCAACACCCCCGGCTCGCAGGCGCTGGGCTCCGGCGCCGCCCGCCGCAACGCCGAATCGGTGGTGCGCTCGCTGACCAACATGGGCCTGCCGGCCAGCCGCATCCGCGTCTCCTCGACCACCAGCGCGGCGACCCAGACCGGCGAGGTCAAGGTCTACGTCCGCTAATCCCGGCTGAGTGCCGGAATGCGAAACCCCCGGGGGCGACCCCGGGGGTTTTTGTTTGCGGCGTCCGGCAGGCCCCCACCCCGGCCCTCCCCCAGCAAGCTGGGGGAGGGGGAAGCCGATGGAACTCCCTCCCCCGCATCGGGCGTGGGGGAGGGCCGGGGTGGGGGCTATCGCCGGCCTGGAACAAAAAGGGCGCCGTTTCCGGCGCCCTTTCGCTTACTCCTCGGCGGCCCGCTGGGCCTTCTTGCGCTCGTTGGGGTCGCGCAGTCGCTTCCTGAGGCGGATCGACTTGGGCGTGACCTCGACCAGCTCATCGTCTTCGATGTAGGCGATCGCCTGCTCCAGGCTCATTTTGCGCGGCGGCGTCAGGCGCACCGCCTCGTCCTTGCCCGAGGCGCGGACGTTGGTGAGCTGCTTGGCCTTGAGCGGGTTGACCTCCAGGTCGTTGCCGCGGTTGTGCTCACCGATGATCATGCCGTCATAGACCTTGACGCCGGACGGGATGAACATCGGACCGCGGTCTTCGAGGTTCCACAGGGCATAAGCCACCGCTTCGCCGGACGCGTTCGAGATCAGCACGCCGTTGCGGCGGCCCTCGATGGCGCCCTTGTAGGGGGCATAGCCGTGGTAGACGCGGTTCATCAGGCCGGTGCCGCGGGTGTCGGTGAGGAACTCGCCGTGGTAGCCGATCAGGCCGCGCGACGGGGCCAGGAAGGTGATGCGGGTCTTGCCGCCGCCGGTCGGGCGCATGCCGGTCAGCTCGGCCTTCCTCAGCGTCATCTTCTCGACCACCACGCCCGAGTACTCGTCGTCGACGTCGACGAACACTTCCTCGATCGGCTCCAGCCGCTGGCCCTTCTCGTCGGTCTTGAACAGCACGCGCGGACGCGACACCGACAGTTCGAAGCCCTCGCGGCGCATGGTCTCGATCAGCACGCCCAGCTGCAGTTCGCCGCGGCCGGCCACCTCGAAGGCGTCCTTGCTTTCCTGCTCGGTGATGCGGATGGCGACGTTGGACTCCGCCTCGCGCAGCAGCCTCGCGCCGATGACGCGGCTGGTGACCTTGTCGCCCTCGGTGCCGGCCAGCGGGCTGTCGTTGACCGAGAAGATCATGGCCAGCGTCGGCGGGTCGATGGGCTGCGCCTTCAGGGGCTCGGTGACCTCGGGGGCGCAGATGGTGTCGGCCACGGTGACCTTGGTCATGCCCGACAGGCAGACGATGTCGCCGGCCTCGGCCTGCTCGACCGGCACGCGCTCGATGCCGCGGAAGGCCAGGATCTTGGTGGCGCGGAACTGCTCGACCAGCCCGTCCTGGTTCAGGCCCTTGACCGCCATGTTGGTCTTCAAGACGCCGGTGGCGATGCGGCCGGTGAGGATGCGGCCGAGATAGGGGTCGGCCTCCAGCGTCGTCGCCAGCATGGAGAACGGGCTGTCGAGGTCGCGCTTGGGCGCCGGCACGTGCTTGAGGATCAGGTCGAACAGCGGCTCGAGGCTGTCCTTGGGACCCTCGGGGGCCTCGGCGGCCCAGCCGTCGCGGCCGACCGCGAACAGGGTGGGGAAGTCGAGCTGCTCGTCGGTGGCGTCGAGCGCGGCGAACAGGTCGAAGCACTCGTCGTGCACCTCGTGCGGGCGGGCGTCGCCGCGGTCGACCTTGTTGACCACCACGATGGGACGCAGGCCGAGGCCGAGGGCCTTGCCGGTGACGAACTTGGTCTGGGGCATCGGGCCTTCGGCCGCGTCGACCAGCACCACCACCCCGTCCACCATGGACAGGATGCGCTCGACCTCACCGCCGAAATCGGCGTGGCCGGGGGTGTCGACGATGTTGATGCGGGTGCCCTTCCATTCGACGGAAGTGCACTTGGCGAGGATGGTGATGCCCCGCTCTTTCTCGAGGTCGTTGGAATCCATGACCCGTTCCGCGACCTGCTGGTTTTCGCGGAAGGTACCGGACTGCTTGAGCATGGCATCGACCAGGGTGGTCTTGCCGTGGTCGACGTGGGCGATGATGGCGATGTTGCGGAGATCCATGGGACGCTTATCAGTGATCGTGGGGGGCACCGAGCTTCTGGCGAACCAGCTCGGCAAGCGGATGTTCAGGGCGCGCGCCGAAATGGCTGATCACCTCGCCGGCGGCGATGCCGCCCAAGACGGCGCAGGTGGCCAGGTCACGGCCCTGGGTGAAGCCGGCCAGGAAGCCGGCGGCATAGAGGTCGCCGGCCCCGGTGGTGTCCACCACCTGGGACACGCGGTCGGCGCCGACCACGTGGACGTCCTCGTCGGTCACCACCACCGAACCCTTGGCGCCGCGGGTCACGGCGGCGACGCGGCAGTGGCCGCGCGCCTCCTTGAGCGCCGTGTCGAAATCGTCGGTGCGGTAGAGCGACATCAGTTCGGCGTCGTTGGCGAACAGGATGTCGACATGGTTGGCGACCAGGTCAAGGAAGGCGGCGCGGTGACGGTCGACGCAGAAGGGGTCCGACAGCGACAGCGACACCAGGCGCCCGGCCTTGTGGGCGGCGTCGGCCGCCTTGAGGAAGGCGCGCTTGGCCAGCGGCGGATCGTACAGGTAGCCCTCGAGGTAGGTGACCTGCGAGGCGGCGATCAGGCCGTCGTCCACGTCGGCCGGGGTCAGCTCGATGCAGGCGCCGAGATAGGTCAGCATGGTGCGCTGGGCATCGGGGGTGACCAGCACGAAGCAGCGTGCGGTCGAGGGGCCGTCGGTTGCCGCCACCGTGTCGAAGGCGACCCGCGAATTGCGGATGTCGTGGCTGAACACCTGCCCCAGCTGGTCGCTCTTGACCTTGCCGATGTAGGCGGCGCGGCCGCCGAGCGAGGCGATGCCGACCATGGTGTTGGCGGCCGACCCGCCCGAGCACTCGATGCCAGGGGGAAGGCGGTCGTAAATTCGATCGGCCTCGGCGGCGTCGATCAGCGTCATGACTCCCTTGGTCAGCTCGAGCTCGGCCAGCAGGGCATCATCGGCATGCACGAGCACGTCGACGATCGCGTTGCCGATGCCGGCGACGTGGAAACGGGTGTCCGCCATGGGAGTGTCTCTGTTCGTTTCGCGGGCGATTTGCCAGGGCCGGCCACCTTCAGGGGCTGGCGCGTCGCGGCGCAGTATAGCCAGCACGCCGCCCGCGACAACCGAAATCGGGCGGGGGCCAAGAGAATCGCGCCATTCGCCCTCCTTGGCGTGCCGGCGGGGGCGTGGTTCAATGGGCCATGCTCATCGCCTCCCTGTTCAAGGCCTTCTCCCAGCTCGACGACCCCCGGTTGCGCCGTGTCCTCGGCCTGGGCGTGCTCGGGGCCGTCGTCGCCTACGCCGCCCTGGTCGCCGCCGCCTGGCTGCTGCTGACCCGCGTCGACTGGCTGCCCCAGGCCTGGGAAAACACCGTGGTCGGGGTCGCCGGCATCCTGTCGGCCGTGGTCCTGCCCCTGCTGTTCTTCCCGGCGCTGGTGACCCTGGTGATGAGCCCGATGCTGGAGCGGGTCGCCGACGCCGTCGAGGAGCGCCACTATCCCCAGCTCAACTGGCCGCGGCCGCAGCCTTGGGCCGAGGTTCTGGCCACCACCCTGCGCTTCCTGCTCGTCACCTTGGCGGTCAATCTGGCGGCCCTGCCGGTCTACGGGCTGTTGCTGTTCACCGGGCTGGCCTTCCCGATCGCCTACGCCGTCAACGGCTACCTGCTGGGACGCGAGTATTTCGAGCTGGTGGCGCTGCGGCGGCTGGACCCGCCCCGGGCGCGCCAGCTGTACCGGGACCGTCTCGGCCAGCTATGGCTGGGCGGCATCGTCATCGCCTTCCTGTTCAGCATCCCGGTGCTCAATCTCGCCGCCCCGGTGATCGGCGCCGCCTTCATGACGCACGTGTTCCAGGCATTGCGGCGCGACGCGCTGGAGCTATAATCCGCCCAACTTTTGCCGCGGATTCCCCATGCGCCTCCAACCCCTGCGCCTTCAAATCGTCGCCGCCATCGCGCCCTTGCTCGTGCTCGCCGCCTGCGGCGGCATGCCCCAGAACGCCGAGAGCGGCATCGGAGGGCCAGGTCGCGGCATGGGCGACGAACTGGCGGTGATGCCCCCCCCCGGGCCGGTGACCGAGCCGGCCCGCCTCAAGGGCCTCAACCCCATGCAGGTGCGCGCGGTGCTGGGACGGCCGGTGTTCACCCGCCGCGACAACCCGGCCGAGATCTGGCAATACCGAGCCCGGGCCTGCACCCTCGACCTGTTCATCTACGACGAGAAGAACGGCCAGACGGTCTCGCACTACGCCGTCCGCAGCCCCAGCCACGTGCCCGAGCAGGAATGCTTCCAGGAGCTCCTGGCCAAGAGCCGGGGCGTCCCGGCGGGTTGATGGTTCTTAGATAGCCCTCAGGCGCCGGGCGGGGCGCCTCCGCGCCCCTTGGCTCACGCTCCGCATTCGCTGCGCGGGGCCTCAATGGCCCAGTCGCGCGCTGGTGCTGGTTCCCTTAGAGCCCTCAGGCGCCGGGCGGGCGCGTCCGCGCCCTTGGCTTACGCTCCGCATTCGCTGCGCGGGGCCTCAATGGCCCAGTCGCGCGCTGGTGCGCTCCGTCCCGTCTTCGTGGCTTCGTGTCTTCGTGGTGAAAATTCTACAGGGTCTTGTCCGGATAGGCGCACAGCTCGCGGACGACGCAGCGCGGGCATTCGGGCTTCCGGGCCTTGCAGACGTAGCGCCCGTGCAGGATCAGCCAGTGGTGGGCGTGGTGGATCCAGCGCTCGGGCGTCACCGCCACCAGCGTCTGCTCCACCTCCAGCGGGGTCTTGCCCGGCGCCAGCCCGGTGCGGTTGGCGACGCGGAAGCAGTGGGTGTCGACCGCGATGGTCGGCTGGCCGAACGCCACGTTCAGCACCACGTTGGCGGTCTTGCGGCCGACGCCGGGCAGCGCCTCCAGCGCCTCGCGGTCGGCCGGCACCTCGCCGCCGTGGCGCTCGACCAAAATACGCGACAGCTCGATGACGTTTTTGGCCTTGGTCTTGAACAGCCCGATGGTCCTGATCGCCTCGCGCAGTCGCTCCTCTCCCAAATCCAGCATGGCGGCGGGATCGCGGATGGCGGCGAACAGCGGCGCCGTCGCCTTGTTGACCCCGGCGTCGGTGGCCTGTGCCGACAGCACCACCGCCACCAGCAGGGTGTAGGCGTTGACGAAGTGCAACTCGCTCTTGGGCTCGGGCATGGCGGCGGCAAGGCGGGCGTAGAATTCGTCGATCTGGGCGGGGGTCATGAATAGGCTCCCTGGCGGCAACCGGATGATTATTCACCAATAATATTGTCCTTGGTAACCTTCGTGGCCTTGGCGTCCTTGGTGGTGATCAATCGCCCCCTCGAGGGTTCGGCACCATCCACGGGGGGGCGAACAGGAACTCGCCTTCGGGGTCGTGCTCGCGGAAGCGCCGCTTGGCCAAATTGCGCGAGCCGACGGCGTAGCAGTAGGCGCAGCCGTGCGGGCAGGTGTCGTACGCGCCGATGTCGCGGCTTTCCGAGCACAGGCAGCCGGGCCGGTTGCCCTTGACCTTGGCGGCGATGGCTCGTCGCAGGCCCCACCCGGCGGCCACGTCCTCCAGCCGGCGGGCGTCGATGCAGGATGCCGGCATTGTTCCGGCCACGGTATAATCTGGCTGCGAGCAGATCGTTAGCGTCAGGCCCCGGTCGCGGGCAAGGGCGGCCAATTCGGTCGCCAATTCAATTTTAACGAGGTCCGGGGCATCGCACCACTCGAACCGGTGGGTCCGTGCCGCCGCGGCGAGGTTGCGCTCCGTCTTGCGGTAGATGGCGGCGAAAGACACCGTCACCTCATCCACCGTGCCGGCCAGCGCGTCGGCCAGCCGGGCGAAGGTGGCGCGGTGGAATTCCGGCGGGGTCAGCGACGAGAAGATCACCGGATCGTAGCGCCACACCACCGCACGCGGCCCGAATTCGCCGGCAAGCGCGCGGATGGTCGCGACGGCCCGCTCGGCCTCGACCACGCTGGTCTCCAGGTCCCGGGGATAGCCGGTCACCGTGTAGCTGACCACGAACGGCAGGCCGGCTCCTCGCACCTCCCGCAGGGCGTCGAGGAAGGGGGCGGCGTTGCGGGTCCAGAACACGAAGCCGTCGACGCCGGCCCGGAGCGGCACGGTCGAGACCTGGCGGCCGTAGGGATTGACCACCTTGGCGTAACCGGCGCGGAAGCGATTGAGGAACCAGGGGGCGTAGAAGGCGGGAATGTCGGTGCGGTAGCTCGCCGAGACGATCACGCTCGTTCCGGTGCGGTAACGGCTGGGCGTCGCGGGGACTTGCCGAGGCGGGCGTTGTCGAAGCGCGCCAGGTCGTTGCGGCGGATCAGCGCCCGGATGTTGTCGACATAGGCGGTGCCGCGCTCCGAATAGCTGGTCAGGGCGCCGGCCAGGGTGAGTCCGTCGGCCCACAGGCCGCGGGCGCGGGCGGCGGCGCGGGCGCGGCGCAGCGGCTCGTAGGCCCGGTGGGTGTTGAGGTTGTGGATGTAGGCGCGCACCGCCTCGTGCAGGCTGCCGAAGGTGGCGAGGCGCCCGTCATCGTCGGCGATCTGGCCGAACAGGTTGCGACCCTTGCGCACGACCCGGGAGGTGCCCCAGCCGCTCTCTTCGGCGGCCTGGGCGAGTGCCAGCGAGGGCGCCACCGTGTCGACCCGGCGCAGCAGCACCGACAGCGGCTTTCCCTCAGCCCCATAACGCTCGGTCAGTTCGGCGAGCCAGGCCTCATCGGCCCGGCTCAGCGGCTGCCCCGTCGCCTTGCGCGCCGAGATCGCGAGCAGCCGGCGGCGATCGGCCGCCACCTCCTCGTTGACCAGCAGAACCAGCGGCAGCATCACGCGCAGGAACAGGTCTTTCTTGGCGTCGATCTCCGGCAAGGCGGCGAGGTCGGCCGGCACCGCCGGCACGAACACCCGCGGCACCTCATGGCCGCTGGCGACGCCGTCCAGGCTGTAGCCCAGGCGTGCGAACGCCGAGCCCAGCCGGCCGGCGCTGGCGAGATCGTCCGACGCCAGCCCGGCGGCGACCGGTTGCTCGACCACCTCGTGCTTGAGAAGGCGCGCAAGCGCCAAGGGTGCCGGCACTCCCGTCACCGCCATGGCGACCGAGGCCGCCACGGCGATCACGAGCCCGGTCAATCCAAAGCCCGCCATCAGGCGGGCCCGGACACCCGAATCGAACGCCACGCCGAACCTACTGGACGGCCTGAACGGCGACCACTTCGGGGACGTAGTACTTGAGCATGTTCTCGATGCCGTGCTTCAGCGTGGCGCTCGAGCTGGGGCAGCCCGAGCAGGCGCCCTGCATGTGCAGATAGACGATGCCGTCCTCGAAGCCGCGGAAGATGATGTCGCCGCCGTCCTGGGCCACCGCCGGACGGACGCGGGTGTCGAGCAGCTCCTTGATCTGCGCCACCACCTCGGAATCGGCCTCGTCCGAGCCGGCCTGATCGCCGCCGGTCACCACCGGGGCGCCCGAGGCGAAGTGCTCCATGATCGCCGCCAGCACCTGGGGCTTGAGCACCGACCACTCGGCGTCGTCGGCCTTGCTGACCGCGACGAAGTCGCCACCCAGGAAGACGCTGGAGACGCCGTCGACGGCGAAGATGCGGGCGGCGAGCGGCGAGCGCCCGGCGGTTTCGACCGACGGGAAGTCGGCGGTGCCGGTCATCATGACGTCGCGGCCGGGCAGGAACTTCAGCGTCGAGGGATTGGGGGTCGGTTCGGTCTGGATGAACATCGTGGTCCTCTGTGTACTTAAGCAGCGGCAATCCGAAAGAGGTAAATGGCGCGCCAGGCCGTCGCTGTCAAGGTGAAAGCCCGAGTGGCGCGCTAGGTAATGGCGGCCAGATCCTCGTCCGGCAGGTTGCCGGGGACGATGGTGAGCGGGATGCGCAGGCGGCTCAAGAACTTCCCGGTCAGCGCCGAAATCAACGGTCCGGGACCGCCGGCGCCCGGGTCGGCCGCCAGGACCAGCACGGAAATGGTCGGCTCCTCGTCGATGAGGCGCAGCAGCTCGTCGCGCACGCTGCCCTCGCGCACGTAGAGCACGGGAAGCTGCCCGGAACACTCGTTGACCTCGGCGGCGACCCGCTGGAGCAGCTCCTCGGCGTCCTGGCGCGCCTCGGCCCGCATCAGGTTGCCGATGGTGGCGAAGTGCTGGAACTCGGCCGGCTCGATGACGCGCAGCAGCGCCACCTTGCCGCCGGTCTGGCGGGCGCGGGCACAGGCGTAGCGCAGGGCCGCCTGCATTTCCTCGGTCTCGTCGACCACCACCAGGAAGACGCGGTTGCCAGCGGGGGCCGGGGCGGTGTCGGTCATCGCTCTCAGCCCTTGCGGAAGGCCAGTGCCGCCAACCAGCCGGCCGAGGCCGCCAGCGCGATGGCGGTGATGCCGTAGAGGGCGGCGGCGCGATGGGCGAAATCGTAGACGTCGGCGCCGATGCCGATCTTGGACACCACCAGCGGCGTGGTCTGGGCGCTGACCACCCGCCCGTTGGCGATCAGGTAGACCTCGACCAGATAGGTCCCCACCGGCACGTTGGCGGGGAAGTGCACGTCGGTGCGGAACAGGCGGTTTCCCAGCAGGCTGATGTCGAACACGCGGTCGCCATAGAGGCCCTTGCGCTGCTTGAGCTGGATCAGCGCCTCGCGGTAGGCCTCGCGCGTCGCGCCGGGATCGTCGGTGCGGATGTCGACGGCCAGGTGGTCGAGCCCGATCTGATAGCGCTCGAGCACCCCGGCGGATGCGATTTCCTCGAGCGGACGGGTCGCCGCCACCCGGTAGAAGGAGGGCGCGCCGGTGATCTCGCCCCGGCCGGTGTTGATCCAGATGCCGATCTCACGGTCCTTGCGCCGGACCACCTCGGTGCGGTTCGGGCCGCGGACGACCACCACCACGTCACCGCCGGGGGCGCCGCGGCTCCTGGGCTCCTCGACCGCCCCGAACAGCAGCACGTCGGTGCCGGCGAACCCGGTGGTGATGGCGACCAGATGGCGCGACAGGTCGGCGACCAGCGGTTCCGCCTGGGCGGGCGCCGCCAGCACCAGGAACGCCGCGGCGAGCAGGCGGCACAGCATCATCGGGGATCGGTTCCTCGGCCACACCGCTTACCATGTGGGGTCGCGGCGCCCCGGGGATAAGGCGGCCCAAACAGTCAGGGCCCGGCGCGGGGGAGCTACTTCGCGAGCGCCGCTTCGATGCCGGCCAGGTGGGTGCGGGCCCGCTGCAGGTAGAAGCCCTGGGCGGCGAGATGGTTGGGCAGCAGCAGCGCGTCCGGGGCGCCGTTGACCACCACCGCCGGCGAGAGCGAGGCGGCGAGGCGCAGGCTGTCGACGGCCTGGCGCCAGCGCGCCGCCAGCTCGCGGTCCGCCAGGACGTGGCCGTAATCGCTGCCGAGCTCGCGCATCAGCAGGGAATAGGCGTACAGACGGCCCTTGGCGGCATAGAAGACGTCGTCGGCCTTGAGGTCGATCCAGCGCCGGTTGGTCACCTGCCCGTCGATGGTGGCGGCCAGGATGCCGAGTTCGGCCACCACGCCCTGCACCAGGGCGGCGAGCGCCTCGGGGCGGGGGTCGAGGGCGGCGTCGCCCCGCACGATCCTGACATTGTGGTGCTCCAGCGCACGTGCCGCCGCGCGGTACTGCTTCTCCGCCGACGCGGTCGGGGCCCAGGACGTGGACGGATCGAACATCCAGATGGTGCCGGGGTATTTCAGCAGGCCGGCGGCCCGTTGCAGGTCGTCGTCGCCGCCCGGGCGCGAGCGGTTGAGGTCGTCGGTGAAGCGGGCGACGGCGGCGACGATACCCTGCTGGAAGGCCGGCATGTCGTCGAGCGCCCATGAGGGCTGGAAGAAGGGGTCGTTGGGGGTCCACTTGTGGATGTCGACCTCGCGGCGGACCAGGGCGGCGGCCATGGCCACCGCCCGGTCCTGGCCGCCGGCCACCGTCGCCGGGGCGGGGGCGAAATCCGGGTCGTCGTCGATGACGTGCACCAGCGCCATGCCCACCGGGTAATAGAGCAGGATGGCGGCGGCGAGGACGGGGGCGACCCACAGGCCGATCCGCCGCACCGTGCCGCCATGGCGCGCCCACCATGCCGCGAACGGCATGTCGGCCTCGTCCGGGGCGGCTTCAGGGGGCGGCAGGCCGGAATCGGTCATGGCATCAGGGCCGCAGGAAGCCGACGATGTCGTAGACCTCGCGGATGATCGGCTCGGCGATGGCGTTGGCCCGCTCGCCGCCCCGCTTGAGGATGGCGTCGATGTGCGAGGGGTCGGTCATCAGCCGTTTCATTTCCGAATTGATCGGGCCCAGCACCGAGACGGCCAGGTCGGTGAGTTCCTTCTTGAACTCCGAGAACTGGCGGCCCTCGAACTGGGCGATGACCGCCGCCTTGTCCTGATCGGCGAGGGCGGCGTAGATGCCCAGCAGGTTGGAGGCCTCGGGGCGGCCCTCCAGCCCTTCCGCGGTGCCGGGCAGCGGCTCGAGGTCGGTCTTGGCCTTGCGGATCTTCAGGGCGATGGTGTCGGAATCGTCCGTCATGTTGATGCGCGAATAATCGGACTCGTCCGACTTCGACATCTTCTTGGCGCCGTCGCGCAGGCTCATGACGCGGGTCGCGGCGCCGAAGATCAGCGGCTCGGGCAGCGGGAAGCATTCGACGCCGTAGTCGCTGTTGAACTTCTGGGCGGTGTCGCGCGCCAGCTCCAGGTGCTGCTTCTGGTCCTCGCCCACCGGCACGTGCGTCGCCTTGTAGGTCAGGATGTCGGCGCTCATCAGGTTGGGGTAGGCGAACAGGCCGACCGAGGCGTTCTCCTTGTGCTTGCCCGCCTTCTCCTTGAACTGGGTCATGCGGTTCAGCCAGCCGATGCGGGCGACGCAGTTGAACACCCAGGCCAGCTGAGCATGGGCCGGGACGGTCGACTGGTTGAAGACGATGTGCTTCTCGGCGTCGACGCCGGCGGCGATCATGCCGGCGGCCACCTCGCGGGTGTTCTTCTTCAGCTCGGCCGGGTCCTGCCACACGGTGATGGCGTGCATGTCGACCATACAGAAGATGCACTCGTACTCGTTCTGCAGCCGCACCCAGTTGCGGATCGCCCCCAGGTAATTGCCGAGGTGGAGGTTCCCGGTGGGCTGGACGCCGGAGAAGATACGCTGCATGGACATTCGCCTGGTCGCGGTGGGAGGAAAGGTGCGTCACCTATGCCCGAAGCAGGGCGGAAGTCAAGAACGCTGCCTGCGCATCATCTTGCGGACCTCGGCGAGATGCGCCGCGCCGAGCAGGTGGGCGGCGGCGACGAACGACAGCAGGCCCGCCGCCACCAGCACGGCGACGACGCCCAGCGTCGCCAGCGTGCCGCCGAGGTAGGGCCGGGTCACGTGCTCGACGGCGGCCAGGACCGCCGCCATCACCGCGCTGGCCGCGAAGATCCTCGGCGCCCGCGCCCTGAGGCGGAGGTCGAGGGCCAGGAAGGCGCGCCGGCGCAAAAGGAGGGCAAGGGCGGCGACGTTGAACCAGGCGGCGAGCGCGGTGGCGAGCGCCATGCCCACATGGGCGAGGGCGCCGACCAGTGCGAAATTCAGCGCCACGTTCAGCGCCATGGTCAGTCCGGCCACCTTGACGGGGGTGGCGGTGTCCTCGCGGGCGAAGAAGCCCGGGGTCAGCACCTTGACCAGCACGTAGGCGGGCAGGCCGGCGGCGAAGGCGACCAGGGCGGCGGCGGTCGCGGCGGTTTCGGCCGGCCCGAACGAGCCGCGCTGGAACAGCAGACGGATCACCGGCTCGGCGATCACCATCAGGGCGGCGGCGGCCGGGACGGTCAGCAGCAGCGAGAACTCGATGGCGCGGTTCTGGCTGTCGCGGGCGGCGTCGAGCTCGCCGGCCTTGAGCTGGCGGGTCAGGAGCGGCAGCAGCGCGGTGCCGACCGCGATGCCGACCACGCCGAGCGGCAGCTGGTTCACCCGGTCGGCGTAGTTGAGATAGCTGACGGCGCCGTTGGCCACCGTCGAGGCGATCATGGTGTTGATCACCAGGTTGAGCTGGTAGACGCCCGCACCCACCGCGCCCGGCACGATACGCTTGCCCAAGAGCTTAACCTCGGGGGTCAGGCGCGGCCGCGCCGGCTTCAGCGGCATGCCGGCCGCGCGGACGCTGAACACCAGCCAGGTGAACTGGACGATGCCGGCGGCGAAGGTGCCCCAGGCCAGCGCGTGTCCTGCGGTGGCGGTGAAGGGGGCCAGCGCCCACAGTCCCGCCATGGCGGTGAGGTTCAGCAGCACCGGGGTGCCGGCGGCGGCGGCGAAGCGTCCCAGCGAGTTCAGGACGCCGGCCTGCAGCGAGGTCAGCGAGATGAACAGCAGGTAGGGAAAGCAGATGCGGCTGAGCTCGATGGCGGTGTCCATCTTGCCGGGCACGTCGCCGAAGCCGGGGGCCAGGATGGCCATGGCGGCCGGCATGAACAATTCCACTACAGCAACGAAAGCGGCGAGCAGCAGCGCCATCACCGTCAGCGCCTGCTCGGCGAAGCACTTGGCCTCGGCCTCACCCTCGGCGGTCAGCTTGCCGGTGAACAGCGGCACGAAGGCGGCGTTGAAGGCGCCCTCGGCGAACAGCGAGCGGAACAGGTTGGGGAAGCGGAAGGCGACGAAGAAGGCGTCGGCCACCGCGGACGCCCCCATGTAGTGCGCGATCATCATCTCGCGCATCAGCCCGGTGACCCGGGACAGCATGGTGAAGCCGCCGACGGTGGCGATGGAACGGACGAGGCTCATGGGAAAAGCCTATAGCGCATCGGCGGTTAATTCACCACGAAGACGCGAAGACACGAAGCTGTCCGTCCGGCCAAGCCGTCATGCCCGCCCAGGCGGGCATCCAGCTGGGCCCCCGCTTCCGCTGGGGTGACGGCTCTCATACTTAATGGTAACAAGGCCCCTTTATAACTTGCTGCGCGGAGACTTCACCCAGTTGAACCCTCTCAAGTTGCCTGTGTAATTGAATATGACTATCGTCTTTCATATGAGTGCACTTGTTGCCGGCCAGAGACCAATCTGATTTGCCAGAACAAGGGGCTTATAAAAATTTCGCTTTCCCATCACGCCCCCCTTCGTGCCTTCGTGTCTTCGTGGTGAAAGAAACCCCTACTCCGCCGCCTTGGCCGGAGCCGCCGGGTCGTCCAGGGTCTTCAGCAGCGTGGACCGCACCTGCTCGAGCTTGCGCTCGTGGCTGACCTTCAGGCCGAACACGTCCTTGACGTAGAACACGTCGACCACCCGCTCGCCGTAGGTGGAGACGTGGGCCGAGCTGATCTGCAGGCCCAGTCCGGTCATGGCCGCGGTGACGTCGTAGAGCAGGCCGGGGCGGTCGCGGCCGTTGACCTCCAGCACGGTGTGAGTGGCGGACGCCTTGTTGTCGATCAGCACCCGGGGCGGGACCTTGAACACGCTGGTGCGGCTGGGCAGCTTCGAGCGCTTGGCCGCCAGTTCGCGGTCGAGGCGCATGCGGCCCGACAGCACCTGCTCGATGACGGCGGCCAGCTTGGCCAGCTTGGGCGGGCTGTCGAAGGCGCCGCCCTCGGAATCCTGGATGAAGAAGGTGTCGAGCGCCATGCCGTTGGCCAGCGTGATGATCTTGGCGTCGACGATGTTGGCGCCCGAGACCGCCATGGCGCCGGCGATCTGCGAGAACAGGCCGGGATGGTCGCCGGTATAGACGATGATTTCTGTCACGGAATGTTTGCTGTCGACCCGGTGATCGACGGTCAGCGGCGCGCCCGTTTGCTCGGCCTCGCGGATCAGGCGGGCGTGGCGCAGGTGAGTCTCGGTGTCGAACGAGGTCCAGTAATTGGGGTAGCCGCGGGACAGGTGGGCGTCGATGTCGGCCGCCGGCCAGCCGGCCGCGCCCAGCTCGCGCCGCAACTCTCCCTGCGCCGCCTGGACGCGGGATTCGCGCGCGGCGGCGAGGCCGCCCATCATCATCTCCTCGGCGCGCAGGAACAGTTCGCGCAACAGCCCGGCCTTCCAGCCGTTCCACACCGTCGGGCCGACGGCGCGGATGTCGGCCACCGTCAGGCACAGCAGCAGGCGCAGCCGCTCCGGGCTTTGCACCAGGGCGACGAAGTCGGCGATGGTCTTGGGGTCGTCGATGTCGCGCTTGAAGGCGACGCGGCTCATGGTCAGGTGCTGGCGCACCAGCCAGGCGACCGTCTCGGTCTCGGCATCGGACAGGCCGAAGCGCGGGCCCAGCTTCATGGCCACCCCTGCCCCCAGTTCGGAATGGTCGCCGTTGCGTCCCTTGGCGATGTCGTGCAGGAACACCGACAAGTAGAGCACGTTGCGGCTGGCCACCTTGTGGATGACCTCGCAGGCGACCGGCGCCTCCTCCTTGAGCTCGCCGCGCTCGATGGCATGCAGGATGCCGATGGCCTGCACCGTGTGCTCGTCCACCGTGTAGACGTGGTACATGTCGTACTGCATCTGCGCCACGACACGGCCGAAATCGGGCACGAAGCGGCCGAGCACCCCGGCCTCGTTCATGTGCCTGAGCGCCATTTCCGGGTTGCGGCGGCTGGTCAGCATGGACAGGAACAGCCGGTTGGCCTCCGGATCCTCGCGCAAGCTGCCGTCGATGCGCTTCAGGTTGCGATGGACGCGGTCGAGCGCCCGGGGATGGATGTCGAGCTCGTTCTCCAGCGCAGCGTGGAACAGCCGGATCATTGCCCGGGGGTCCTTGGCGAACTGGTTGTCCGAGGTGACGTTGAGGCGGTCGCCGTCGAGGACGAAGCCCTCGATGTTCGAGCGCTTGAGGAACAGCAGGCGCCCCAGCCTGAGGCGCGGCTTCCTCTTCTGCTGCTCCTCGGCGATGGCGCAGAACAGGCGGGTGAGGTCGCCCACGTCCTTGGCCACCAGGAAGAAGTGCTTCATGAAGCGCTCGACGCCGCGCGAGCCGGCGCGGTCGGCGTAGTTCATGCGTGCGGCGATCTCGGGCTGCACGTCGAAGGTCAGGCGGTCCTCGGCCCGGCCGGTCAGGTAATGCAGGTGGCAGCGCACCGTCCACAGGAAGGCCTGGGCCTTGGCGAACCGGGTGGCGGCATCGCGCGAGATGACGCCGAGATCGACCAGCTCGCGCACCTCCTTGACCCGGTACAGGTATTTGGCCAGCCAGTACAGGGTGTGCAGGTCGCGGAGCCCGCCCTTGCCCTCCTTGACGTTGGGCTCGAGCACGTAGCGGGTGTCGCCCATCTGGCTGTGGCGGGCGTCGCGCTCCGCCAGCTTGGCGTCGATGAATTCCTCGGCGGTGCCGGCGATGATTTCGTTACGGAAGCGGTTCTGCAGGTCGAAGAACAGGCCCTGGTCGCCCCACAGCCAGCGCGCCTCCAGCAGGGCGGTGCGGATGGTGAGATCGGCCTTGCCCTGGCGGATGCACTCGTCCGGGGCCCGGGTCGAATGACCGACCTTCAGGCCCATGTCCCACAGCATGTAGAGGATGTATTCGACGATCTGCTCGTGCCAGGGGGTGCGCTTGTAGGGGGTGAGGAACAGCAGGTCGATGTCGGATTGCGGCGACATCTCGCCGCGGCCGTAGCCGCCCACCGCCACCAGGCTCATGGCCTCGCCGGCGGTGCGCACGCCCTGGGGGAACTCGTGCTCGATGGCGAAGTCGTGGACGCTGCGGATCAGCTGGTCGATGAGGAAGCAGTTCTCCCGCACCGTCTCGGCGCCGTCGCCGTTGGCGTCGAAGCGCCGCCGCACCTCGGCCCGGCCGGCGGTCAGCGCCTCCTTGAAGGTCTCCAGCACCTTGGCGCGGCGCTTGTGCTTGGGCAGATCCCCGTTCGCCACCTCGGCCAGGCGCGCGATCAGGGCGCGGCGGTCGACGATGGCACGCTGGTCGGAGATCTTGCTCATGGAAAACCCGGTAGACGGCTGGCGACCACGGATTATATGGCTGCCTTTTCCATGCCCGCCACTCGATTCGCACTTGCACAAAACCGCGGCAAACGGCGCCTAAAGCGTGGGCGGCGAGCCTCCTGGACGGGGATCGCCGTCGCGCGTAGACTCCGATCATGCGCCGATTACGAGAAATCCTCGCCGCGGTCCTAGCCGGCATCCTCGCGGTGGCGCCTTTCGCCGTCATCGGGGTCGATCCGAGCGGCGGCACCTGCTGCGTGTGGGCGCTCATATGGGGCGCCGCGGCGGCCGTGTCGGTGCCGACCACCTTGATCGTCGGGTTGCCGGTGCATTGGGTCCTGCAATCGCGACGGTGGACGTCCTACCGCCTCTATGCCCTCGCCGGTGCGCTGTGCGGGGGAGTGGGCATGAGCGCGGTCTATCTGGTGGTCGACAAGGGCCGCATCGCCGCCATGGCCCCGTTCGGCGCCTTCGCCGGGCTCCTTGTCGCGCTGGTCTTTCGCGTGATCCTGGGGCGGTTCAGGCTCAGCTCATCAGCCGCTTGACCTCATAGAGCAGGTCCAGCGCCTGCTTGGCGGTGAGCTCGTCGGGATTAACGGCGGCCAGGCGCGCCTCGACCGGCGACGGACCGGCCGGCTCGGGGGCCGCCTTGGGCTTGGGTTTGGCCAGCGCGGCGAACAGCGGCAGGTCGTCGGCCAGCTTGGCCACCGCCGAGCCCTGCTCGCCCTTCTCCAGCGCCGCCAGCACTTCTTCCGCCCGCGCAACGACCGCGCCGGGCAGGCCGGCCAGCCGGGCCACGTGGATGCCGTAGGAGCGGTCGGCGGCGCCGGCGGCGACCTCGTGCAGGAACACCACGTCGCCCTGCCATTCCTTGACCCGCATCTGATGGCAGGACAGCCGGCCGAGCCGCGACGCCAGGCTGGTGAGCTCGTGGTAGTGGGTGGCGAACAGGGCGCGGCAGCGATTGACCTCGTGCAGGTTCTCCACCACCGCCCAGGCGATGGACAGGCCGTCGAAGG
Organism: Solirubrobacterales bacterium; assembly: GCA_050260775.1. Lineage (GTDB taxonomy): Bacteria > Pseudomonadota > Alphaproteobacteria > Rhodospirillales > Magnetospirillaceae > CALABS01. The sequence goes on from JBLNCP010000023.1 coordinate 54,968, forward strand.
TGGCGGTGCCGCGGCCGATCTCGTCGAGGATGACCAGGGCGCGTGGGCCGGACTGGTTGAGGATGGCGGCGGTCTCGACCATCTCGACCATGAAGGTCGAGCGGCCGCGCGCCAAATCGTCGGCGGCGCCGACGCGCGAGAACAGGCGATCGACCACGCCGATGCGGGCGGACTCCGCCGGCACGAAGGCGCCCATCTGGGCCAGCACGGCGATCAGCGCGTTCTGGCGCAGGAAGGTGGACTTACCGGCCATGTTAGGGCCGGTGATCAGCCACAGCCGGCTGGCCTCGCCCAGGTCGCAGTCGTTGGCGACGAAGGCCCCCGCGTGGGCGGCCTCCAGCGCCGCCTCCACCACCGGGTGGCGGCCGCCCCGGATGTCGAAGGCGAGGCCGTCGTCCACCACCGGCCGCGTCCAGCGGCATTCCACCGCCAGTTCGGCCAGGGCGCTGGCGACGTCGAGCGCGGCCAGGGCGCGGGCGGCGGCGGCGATCTCGGATGCGCGGGCCACCACCTCGCGCACCAGGTCGTCGAACAGCTCGACCTCCAGCGCCAGGGTACGCTCGGCGGCGCCCTGGATCTTGCCGGCCAGCTCGATCAGCTCGGTGGTGGTGTAGCGGGCGGCGTTGGCCATGGTCTGGCGGTGGATGAAGCGCTCGTCCAGCTTGTCGGCCTGCTTGGCCGGCACCTCGATGTGGTGGCCGATGATGTTGTTGTGGCGGATCTTGAGGCTGGCCACCCCGGTCTCGTCGGCGTAGCGGCGCTCGAGGCGGGCCAGCATGCCGAAGCCTTCGGTCCTCAGCGTCTTCAGCTCATCGAGGCCGGCGTGGTAGCCGGGCGCGATGAAGCCGCCGTCGCGGGCGGCGAGCGGCAGGTCGGGGGCCAGCGCCCGGGTCAGGCGGTCGACCAGCACCGAATGCTCGCCCATGCCGGCGGCGGCGCGGGCCACCCCCTCGGGCGGCGCGTCGAGGGGGGCGGCCAGGGCGTTGCGCAGCACCGGGATCTGGGCCAGCGCCTCGCGGACGTTGGCGAGGTCGCGCGGTCCGCCGCGCCCGAGCGACAGCCGCGACAGCGCGCGCTCGACGTCGGGGCAGCGCTTGAGCGCCTCGCGGATGGCGGCGCGCATGCCCTCGTGCTCGGTGAAGAACGCCACCATGTCGAGGCGGCGGTCGATGGCGGCCGGGTCGGTGAGCGGCGCCGCCAGGCGGGCGGCGAGCAGGCGGGCGCCGGCGCCGGTCACGGTGCGGTCGATGGTGGCGAGCAGCGAGCCCTTGCGCTCGCCGGACAGGGTTTCGGCCAGTTCCAGGTTGCGCCTGGTGGCGGCGTCGATCTCCATCACCGCGCCCTGGGCGAGGCGCCGGGGCGGGCTCAGGCGGGGCAGCTTGCCCTTCTGGGTCAGCTCGACGTAGTCCACCAGGGCGCCGCCGGCGGCCAGCTCGGCGCGGCCGAAGGCGCCGAAGCCGTCGAGCGCGCCGACTCCGTAAAGGGCCTCAAGGCGGCGGCGGGCATTTTCGGAATCGAAACGGACGCCGGGCAGCGGGGTGAGCACCGATTTCCACTCGCTCCACACCTCGAACAGGCCCTCGGCCTGCAGCAGGCGGTCGGGCACCAGCAATTCACCCGGCGACAGGCGGGCCAGCGCCGCCGCCAGCGCCTTGGGGTCGACGCACTGGGTGAGGAAATCGCCGGTGGAGACGTCGACCCAGGCCAGCCCGACCTGCCCCTGGGCCTCGGCCACCGCCGCCAGGTAGTTGTGGGTCCGCGCGTCCAGCAGGTTGTCTTCGGTCAGCGTGCCGGCGGTGACCAGGCGGATGACGTCGCGGGCCACCACCGACTTGGATCCGCGCTTCTTGGCTTCGGCGGGGTCCTCGGTCTGCTCGCAGATGGCGACCTTGAAGCCGGCACGGACGAGGCGCGACAGGTACATCTCGTACGAGCGCACCGGCACCCCGCACATGGGGATGTCCTCGCCCAGGTGCTTGCCGCGCTTGGTCAGCGCGATGTCGAGCGCACCCGCGGCCTTGACAGCATCCTCGAAGAACATCTCGTAGAAGTCGCCCATGCGGTAGAACAGCAGGCAGTCGGGATTGGCCCGCTTGATGGTGAGGTACTGCGCCATCATGGGGGTGGCGTCGGGCGGGAGGGCAACGTCCGGGGTCTCGGCGGTCACTGTCGGGGTCCGAATGAGGGCGTGGGCGGTGAAGGCATGGGCGGCGGGCCGCAGGTTACCATGGCGCCCACCCGGCGCAAAGCGCCGGACCCCCTAGGAATCATTGCGGCAAAGGCGCACAATCAATGCCCCCGCAACGCCTGGAGGGGCCCTCATGGCACTCGATCCGCATCAACCCGCAATCCGCGAGGTGGTCGGCACCTTCGCCGACCGCGAACATTTCCTGGCCGCCGTCGACGCGCTGGTCAAGGCGGGGTTCCCGCGCTCGGAGCTGTCGGTCCTGTCGTCGCACGATTCCATCGACATGGTCGGGCGTGAGGGCAAGCCGTGGCGCGACGTGTTGACCGGGCTGGTCGGCGAGGTCAAGTACGAGTGGCCGCTGGTCACCGCCGGCATCATCGCCCTGTTCGCCGGTCCGGTGGGCGGTGCGGTGGCGGCCCTGGTGGCGGCCGGGGTCGGCGGAATGGCGGCGAAGGAACTGCTCGACGAGGTGGCGGCCATCCCGGATTCCGGGGATTTCGCCCGGGCGCTCGCCGCCGGCAGCGTCATCCTGTGGGTGATCGTGCGCGACCAGCGGCAGGAGGAGCGGGCCAAGGCGGTGCTGACCGCCGCCGGGGCCGCCAATGTCCACACCTTCGAACGCAAGGCCGAAATGTGATGACCGACCAGGCACGGATCCAGTCCAATCTCGAGCGCGAGGCGCTGCTGATGCACGCCTCCGGCCGCCCCGGCAAGATCGAGGTGGTGCCGACCAAGCCGCTGACGACGCAGCGGGATCTGTCCCTGGCCTATTCCCCCGGCGTGGCCTTTCCCTGCCTGCACATCGCCCGCGACCCGTCGCTGGCCTACGACTACACCGCCAAGGGCAACCTGGTGGCGGTGATCTCCAACGGCACCGCCGTGCTGGGTCTCGGCGACCTCGGCGCCCTGGCGGGCAAGCCGGTGATGGAAGGCAAGGCGGTGCTGTTCAAGCGCTTCGCCGACGTGGACTCCATCGACCTCGAGGTCGACACCAAGGACGTCGACGCCTTCGTCAACTGCGTGCGCTACCTCGGTCCCAGCTTCGGCGGCATCAATCTCGAGGACATCAAGGCCCCCGAGTGCTTCATCATCGAAAGCCGCCTGCGCGAGCTGATGGACATCCCGGTCTTCCACGACGACCAGCATGGCACCGCCATCATCGCCGCCGCCGGCCTGATCAACGCGCTCGACCTCACCGGCCGCGCCATGGCCGACGTCAAGGTGGTGGTGAACGGCGCCGGCGCCGCCGGCATAGCCTGCCTCGAATTGATCAAGGCCATGGGCGTGCGCCATGAGAACGTCATCCTGTGCGACACCAAGGGCGTCATCTACCAGGGCCGCACCGAGGGCATGAACCAGTGGAAATCGGCGCATGCGGTCCCCACCGAGGCCCGCAGCCTGGCCGAGGCGCTGGCCGGCGCCGACGTCTTCCTGGGTCTCTCGGTCAAGGGGGCGGTGACGGCCGAGATGGTGGCGGGCATGGCCAAGAACCCCATCATCTTCGCCATGGCCAATCCCGATCCCGAGATCACTCCCGAGGAGGTCCGGGCCATCCGCACCGACGCCATCGTCGCCACCGGCCGCTCCGACTACCCCAACCAGATCAACAACGTGCTGGGCTTCCCCTACATCTTCCGGGGCGCGCTCGACGTGCGGGCGCGCACCATCAACGAGGCCATGAAGATCGCCGCCGCCGAGGCCATCGCCCAGCTGGCGCGCGAGGACGTGCCCGACGAGGTCGACGCCGCCTATGCCGGCCGCCGCCTGCGCTACGGCCCCGAATACATCATCCCGGTGCCGTTCGATCCGCGCCTGATCGCCGCCATCCCGCCGGCGGTGGCCAAGGCGGCCATGGATTCGGGGGTGGCGCAGAAGCCGATCATCGACCTCGACGGCTACCGCAAGGAGCTGTCGGCCCGCCTCGATCCCACCGCCTCCAACCTGCAGGCCATCGCCGAGAAGGTGCGCGCAAACCCGCAGCGGGTGGTGTTCGCCGAGGGCGAGGAGGAGAAGTCGATCCGCGCCGCCATGGCGTTCCGCAACGCAGGCTACGGCACACCGATCCTGCTGGGGCGCGAGGAGCGCATCCACGACACCATGAAGGCGATCGGCCTGCCCGGCGGCGATTCGCTCGAAATCATCAACGCCAAGATCTCGGATAAGCGCGAACACTACACCGAAGTGCTGTATCGCCGGCTGCAGCGCAAGGGCGCGCTCTATCGCGACGTCCAGCGGCTGGTCAACCAGGAGCGCAACATCTGGGGCTCGCTGATGGTGTCCGAGGGTGATGCCGACGCCATGGTGACGGGGCTGACCCGCAACTACTGGCAGGCGTTCGAGGAGATCAAGCGGGTGGTCGACCCCGCGCCCGGCGAGCTGCTGTTCGGCCTGACCATGCTGGTGGCGCGCGGCCGCACCGTCTTCCTCGCCGACACCACGGTGCACGAGACGCCCCATCCGGCCCAGCTGGCCGACATCGCCATCCAGACCGCCCGCAAGGCGCGCCAGATGGGCCACGAGCCCCGTGTGGCGCTCTTGTCCTATTCCACCTTCGGCAATCCGGCCTCGGACCGCGCCGAACGCGTGCGCGAGGCGGTCTCCATCCTCGATGCGCGCCAGGTGGATTTCGAGTACGACGGCGAGATGGCGGCGGACGTGGCGCTCGATCCCGAGCTGCTCAGCCACTATCCGTTCGCGCGGCTGTCGGGACCGGCCAACGTGTTGGTGATGCCGGGGCTCTATTCCGCCAACATCAGCTGGAAGCTGATGCAGAAGTTGGGCGGCGGCACGGTGATCGGGCCGATCCTGATGGGTCTGGCCGAGCCGATCCAGATCACCTCCATGGACGCCACGGTCAACGACATGGTCAACATGGCGATGCTGGCCTGCTACGACGCCATCCGCGGATAAGTGATGGAATAGATGGCCGTCATGCCCGGGCGTGGCCCGGGCATCCATGTGGGTGTGGATGGCCGGGTCGAGCCCGGCCATGACGGTGACTGCGATACCTTACTTCTTCTTGGCGGCCTCGATGGCCGCCTGGATGATCTCGGCCGCCTTCTCGGGTCCGCCCCAACCCCTGAGCTCGACCCACTTGCCGGGTTCGAGATCCTTGTAGTGCACGAAGAAGTGCTCCATCTGGCTGATCAGCACCTGCGGCAGATCGGAGTACGTCTTCACCTCGTCGTAGAACGGGTGCAGCTTGGGATGGGGCACCGCCAGGATCTTCTCGTCGTGGCCGGCCTCGTCTTCCATCATCAGCACGCCGATCGGGCGGCAGCGCATGACGCTGCCCACGGCCACCGGCACGCGGCCGACCACCATGACGTCGACCGGGTCGCCGTCCTCGGACAGGGTGTGGGGCACGAAGCCGTAATTCACCGGGTAGTACATGGCGGTGTGCAGGAAGCGGTCGACGAACATCGCGCCCGATTCCTTGCAGATCTCGTACTTCACCGGGTCGCCCCGCAAGGGAATCTCGATGATGACGTTGATGTCGGTGGGGGGGTTTTTCCCGATGGGGATCTTCTTGATGTCCATTGGTGCCTGGGTCCTTAGGGGCTTATGACAAGACGTCCTCGGGCGCGATGAAATCGTACCCGAGGGCGTGCGCCACCGCGGCGTGGGTCACCCGGCCGCGATGGACATTGAGGCCCGCGCGCAGATGCGGGTCCTCGGTGAGCGCGCGGGCCCAGCCTTTGTCGGCCAGGGCCAGCACGAACGGGAGCGTGGCGTTGTTGAGCGCGAAGGCCGAGGTGCGGGCGACGGCGCCCGGCATGTTGGTGACGCAGTAATGCACCACCCCTTCCTCGACATAGGTGGGCGCGGCGTGGGTGGTCGGCCGCGAGGTCTCGAAGCAGCCGCCCTGGTCGATGGCGACGTCCACCACCACCGAGCCCTTGCGCATGGCGGCGACCAGCGGCCGTGCGACCAGGCGCGGCGCGGCGGCGCCCGGCACCAGGACGGCGCCGACGGCGAGGTCGGCCTCGGCCACGTGCTTCTCGATGGCGTCCAGGGTGGCGAAGGCGGTCTGCACGCGGCCGCCGAACATCTCGTCGAGCTGGGCGAGGCGTGGCAGCGAGCGGTCGATCACCACCACGCGGGCGCCCAGGCCGACCGCCATGCGGGCGGCGTTGGTGCCGACCACGCCGCCGCCCAGGATGGTGATCTTGCCGGGCGGCACGCCGGGCACGCCGCCCAACAGCACGCCGGCGCCGCCCAGCTCCTTCTCCAGGCAGTGGGCGCCGACCTGGATGGACATGCGGCCGGCCACGTCGCTCATGGGCGCCAAGAGCGGCAGGCCGCCGCGGGCATCGGTCACCGTCTCGTAGGCGATGGCGGTGCAGCCGGACTGCATCAGGGCCTTGGTCTGGGCCGGGTCGGGCGCCAGGTGCAGGTAGGTGAACAGCACCTGGCCTTCGCGCAGCATCGCCGTTTCGACCGGCTGCGGCTCCTTGACCTTGACCACCAGATCGGAGGTGGCGAACACCTCGGCCGCCGAGGCGGCGATGGTGGCGCCGGCCATGCGGTAGGTGACGTCCGGGCAGCCGATGCCATCGCCGGCCATGGTCTCGACCAGCACCTCGTGACCCAGATGCACGAGCTCGCGCACGCTGGCCGGGGTCAGGCCGACGCGGTACTCGTGTGTCTTGATCTCCTTCGGTACGCCGATGCGCATGCCCAAACCTATTGGCCCAAACCTATTGCCGGAACCCGTTTCGCATTGCGGCGAGAATACCCCAAAGCACCTTCCGCGCAACCGACGTTGGGGTGACCTCGGCCATGCGGTCTGGACGCATTATACCATCCAGGTGGGGATGGACGACGGTAATGCTAGGCGGTGCGGGCAAGCGCGTCCGATCGGGGGGGCAGGCGCCGCGTCATCCACAGCAGCAGCGCCAGGGCCGGCAGCGTCACCACCGTGGTGAGCAGGAAGAAGTCGACCCAGCCCAGCATGTCGGCCAGCTTGCCGCTGGCCGAGGCGAACAGGGTGCGGCCCACCGCGGTGAGCGACGACAACAGGGCATACTGGGTGGCGGTATAGGCCACGTTGCACAGGCCCGAGATGTAGGCGACCAGGGCCGAGCCGGCCATGCCGGCGGTGAGGTTCTCGGCGGCGACGCACAGCGCGAGCGCATAGACGTTGTGCCCGGCCGTGGCCTGCAACACGTAGAACAGGTTGCCGAGCGACTGCAGGATGCCGAACAGCAGCAGGGCGCGCATGACGCCGAGGCGGGCCACCAGGGCGCCGCCGATCAGGCCGCCGGCCACGGTGGCCCCGAAGCCGAACACCTTGCTGACGGTGGCGATCTCGTCGAGGGAGAAGCCGAGCTCGACATAGAGGGTGTTGGCCATGGCGCCGGCCATCGCCTCGCCCAGCTTGTAGCCGATGACGAAGACCAGGACGGCCAGCCATCCCTTGCGGGTCATGAAGTCGGCGAACGGGCAGATCACGGCACCGTGCAGCCAGGCGGCGACCTTGGCCAGCGGTCCGCTGAGGTGCGGCCGCGCCTCCAGGAATTCGGCCGCCTTGCGCTCGCGCTCCACGGTGGCGGCCGACACCCGCACCGCCGGCTCGGGGCCGAAGACGAACACCAGCATGCCGACGCCCAACAGCGCCGCCATGGTGGCGTAGGCGGCGAACCAGCCGAAGCTCGAGGCGGTGTAGAGCGCCCCGGCGCCCGCCGCCAGCATGGCGATGCGGTAACCGGTCTGGACCGCGCCGGCGCCGGGGCCTTGCAGCTCGGGCGGCAGGATCTCGACGCGGTAGGCGTCGATGACGATGTCCTGGCTGGCCGACAGGAAGGCCACCGCCACCGCCAGCGCCGCCATCAGGCCGATCTCGCGGGTGGGGTCCACCGCGCCGAGCGCCAGGATGCAGGCGATCAGGGCCGCCTGGATCACCAGCCCCCAGCCGCGGCGGCGCCCGAGCAGGCGTGTCACCACCGGCAGCGGCAGCCGGTCGATCAGCGGCGACCACAGGAATTTCAGCGCGTAGGGGGTCCCCACCAGGGCGAACAGGCCGATGGCGGTGCGGCTGATTCCCTCGCTTTTCAGCCAGGCCGACAGGGTCGAGAAGGTCAGCAGCAGCGGCAGCCCGCTGGAAAAGCCCAGCAGCAGCACCATCAGAACGCGGCGGTCGAGGTAGACGGCGAAGGCGTCGCGCCAGCCCTTGGTCATGGAATCATCCGCAATCGTGTCGCCGCCGAGTGTAGCGCCGTCCCGGTTCCGAATCGTTAATCAGAACGGCTCGAGCTCGCTATCCCAGTAGAGGAAATCGCGCCACGACTGATGCAGGTAGTTGGGCGGGAACGACCGCCCGTTCTCCTGCAATTCGTAGGTGGAGGGCTGGAAGGGAATGTGCTTGAGGATCATGCCGGCCTCGCGTGGCAGGCGGGCGCCCTTCCTCAGGTTGCAGGGGGCGCAGGCGGTGACCACGTTGGCCCAGGTGGTGCGGCCGCCGCGGGCGCGGGGGATCACGTGGTCAAAGGTCAAGTCCTGGGTCGGAAAAGGATGGCTGCAATACTGGCAGGTGAAGCGGTCGCGCAGGAAAACATTGAAGCGGGTGAAGGCTGGTCTGCGCGAGGTCGAGATGTATTCTTTGAGCGAGATCACGCTGGGGAGGCGCATGCGCCAGGAGGGGGAGCGGATCTCGCGGTCGTATTCCGAGACGACGTTGACCCTTTCGGCCACGACCGCCTTCACCGCCTCCTGCCATGGCCAGAGCGAAAGCGGATAGTAGCTGAGCGGCCGGAAATCGGCGTTCAGCACCAGGGCGGGATAGCTTTGGAAAGCTACCAATACCCACTCCCTCGAACAGTCATCGCAAAATATAGTAATCCGATCGACAAATCCACCCCCGTTTTGACCTAGTCACCGTCTTCACCAAACGCCTGCCGAAGGAAGGAGATGGCCAGGGCGGCGCCCGGCCCGTCGATGGAATGGCCGAGGCCCGGGCGCAACTCGGCCAGCACGGGAATGCCGTTGAGGGCCAGCGCCTCTTCGGCGGCGGTCAGGCAGGCGGGATTGACCACCTCGTCCTCGGCGCCGTGGACCAGCAGGATGCGTGGGCGCGAGCGGATCTCGCCGGGCAGCAGCTCCGGCTCGACCAGCGCGCCCGAGAAGCCGATCACCGCAGCGCAAGCCTTGGCGCGGCGGGGCGCCACATGCAGCGCCATCATGGTCCCCTGGCTGAAGCCCACGAGAGCCAGCCGGCTGTCGTCGAGGCCGCGCGCCGCCAGCTGCTCGTCGAGGAAGGCCTCGAGCAGCGGCGCGGTGGTGCGGATGCCGGACGCCAGTGCCGGGGTCGAGCGGTCCTGCAGCGAGAACCACTGGCGGCCGAAGGGGGCGAGGTCATAGGGCTCGGGGGCGTGGGGTGCGACGAAGGCGGCATCGGGCAGCGACTGCGCCACGTAGGGGGCGAGCTCGATGAGGTCCGAGCCGTCGGCGCCGACGCCGTGGAGCAGGACGACCAGCTGGCGGGCGGGCCGCCCGGAGGCGGGCTCGGCCGAGGGGCCGGCGAGTCGAGGGGTGGTGTCAGGCATGAGGGCTCCGGACAGGGTGGGGACGCATCCTGATTATGGTATTCTTCCCCCCATGCACCAACCCCAGCCCGGCATTTCCGCGGCCGTCACCCGCTTCGCCCCCTCGCCGACCGGCCTGCTTCACCTCGGGCACGCCCACTCGGCGTTGTTCGCGTGGCGGGCCGGGAACCGCTTCCTGCTCAGGATCGAGGACATCGATCCCGGGCGCTGCCGCGAGGAGTTCGTCGAGGCCATCTTCACGGACCTCGCCTGGCTCGGCCTGACGTGGGAAACACCAGTCAGGCGCCAGTCCGGGCATCTGGACGATTATCGGGCGGCGCTCGACCGCCTCGCCGGCATGGGCCTGCTCTATCCCTGCTTCTGCACCCGCCGCGAGATCGAGGACGAGATCGCGCGGTCCGGGCATGCGCCGCATGGCCCCGAGGGCGTGCTCTACCCCGGCACCTGCCGCCGCCTCGACCCGGCCGAGGTGCGGGCCCGGCTGGACGCCGGCATCCCCCATGCCCTCCGGCTGGACGTCGCCAGGGCCTCGGCCATCGCCGGCCCCCTTCACTGGCACGACCGCGAGGCTGGTCGCCAGCGGGCGCAGCCGGACCTGTTCGGCGACGTCGTCCTGGCGCGCAAGGACGTCCCCACCAGCTACCATCTGGCGGTGACCGTCGACGACGCCCTCCAGGGGGTGACCCTGGTGACCCGCGGCCGTGACCTGTTCGACGCCACCCACGTGCACCGGCTGCTCCAGGCCCTGCTGGGCCTGCCGGTGCCCGAGTACGCCCATCACGGCCTGCTCACCGACGAGACCGGCCGCCGCTTCGCCAAGCGCGACAAGTCGCTGACCCTGGCGTCGCTGCGCGAAGCCGGCCGTTCCGCCGCCGAGGTCCGGGCGATGGCGGGCTTTGCCGATCAGTAGGCGATCTCGGCCACCCACATGCGGGTTCGTCCCGAAACCAGCTTCTCACCGGCCGCGACCGCCACACCGTCCGCCCGCAGCGCCAGACCGTTGACGGCGCCGCGGCCGAAGCGCCGCTCCCACACGCTTGCCCCCTCGGGATCGATACGGGCGAGGAACAGCTCCCCGCCGAGGGCGCCGGCCGCCAGCAGACCGCCGTCGGGCAGGGGGGCCAGGGCGGTGAGGCGGCCGTCGCCGCTCCAGCGCCGTTCCCACAGGACGCGGCCGGCATCGCTGCAGCGGACCAGCCAGGCTTCGGACGCCCCTGTGCCTTCGGCGGGGCCGATACGCCCGGCCACCGCCCAGCCCTCGGCCAGCGCCGCCACCGCCAAGGGCTGTTCGTCGGCGGCCTCGTCCACCACGACCTGCGACAGCTCCTTGCCGTCGCCGTCGAAGTGCATGACCCAGGCGCCACCCGCCACGCCGGCGGCCGGGGCGCCGTAGGCGGCAACCAGCAGGCCGCCGTCCTCGGTGCGGGCGGCGGCGCGGGCCTCGAACACCCCGTCGGCGACCACCGGCAGCGCCAGGCGGCGCCAGGTCGGCTCGCCGTCGGGGTCGAGCCGCAGCATCCAGGCGCCGCCATTGGGGCCGTCCCGTCCGCCGGTCCAGCCCACCACCACCAGCCCGCCGTCGTCGAGGGCGACCGCGCCGGTGCCGCCGTCGAGCGCGCTGCGGCGGAAGCGGCGCATCCAGTCCTGGCCCAGGCGGCCGTCGTGCTCCAGCCGCAGCCGCCACACGGCGATGCCGTGTTCGCGTCCCACCGGATCGGCCGGACCGGCCACCACCGCCACCGCGCCCGGCGGTGCCGCCACCGCCTTGGGCCAGGCGTCGGACCCGGGGATGCTCCAATCCTCCAGGACGCGCAGCCCGGAGCCGAAGCGGACGATGCGGGGGCCGTGGGCGCCGCGGCCGGCGGCGACGATGCCGCCGTCGGTGGTGATCGCCACCCCGCCGGCCGAACCGGTTTCCGTGCCCAGCCATTCGGCAGCCACGCGCGGCCCTTGCGCGCGGGCGCCGGTTGCGGCAAGCATCATTGCGATGACGGCCACGGCCGCACGGGTCCACATTCTCGGGCCACATTCCTCGTAGCGATGGGAAGCGCAGTTATGACCGAAGACGTCGAACGCCGCCACAAGGAGAAGATGGCCAAGAAGAAGGCCAGCCGTGACAAGCTGATGGCCAAAAAGCAGGGCGAGAAGGGCCTGGTCATCGTCCACACCGGACCCGGCAAGGGCAAGTCGACGGCCGCCTTCGGCATGGTGGTGCGCTGCGTCGGCCACGGCATGAAGGTGGGGGTCGTCCAGTTCATCAAGGGCGCCTGGGACACCGCCGAGCGCCGGGTGCTGGAAGGCTTCGGCGATCTGGTGACCTTCAAGGCCATGGGCGAGGGCTTCACCTGGGAAACCCAGGACCGCACCCGCGACGTCGCCGCCGCCGAGCGCGCCTGGGAGGTGGCTGCCGCGATGCTCGCCGACCCCGCCTACCGCATGGTGGTGCTCGACGAGATCAACGTGGCGCTGCGCTACGACTACCTGGCGCTGGCCGACGTGCTGGCGGCGCTGGCGGCGCGGCCCGAGGGCCAGCACGTGGTGCTGACCGGCCGCAACGCGCCGCAGCCGCTGATCGAGGCCGCCGACCTGGTGACCGAGATGGCGCTGGTCAAGCATCCCTTCCGCGAGGGCGTCAAGGCCCAGCCGGGCGTGGAGTTCTGAGCATGATCAAACGCTTGTTCGCGCTGGCCGTCGTGGCGGCGCTCGCCTGCGGGTCGGCGCGGGCCGAGGTGGTGTCCGACCAGACCCTGATGGTCGCCAAGGCCGCCTCGGTGGTGGAACGCGTGCGCCGGGAAACCACCATGGCCCGCGACCTCGAAAACGTCCTGGCCCGCGCCAAGGCGGTGTTGATCGTTCCCGATCTGGTCAAGGGCGGCTTTCTGCTCGGCGCCAAATACGGCACCGGCGTGCTGCTGACCCGCGACAGCGGCGGGCGCTGGTCGGGACCGGCGTTCTATTCTGTGGCCGGCGGCTCGTTCGGGCTGCAGATCGGCCTGCAGGATTCCGAGGTGCTCTACGTCATCATGTCGGCGGGCGGGCTCGACGCCATCATGAACAACCGCTTCAAGGCCGGCGCCGACGTGGGCGTGGCGGTGGCCACGGTCGGAGCCGGGGCCGAGGCCTCGACCACCACCAACGCCGGCGCCGACATCTACGCCTTCCACAAGGCGGTGGGGATCTATGGCGGCGCCAGCCTGGCGGGGGCGGGCATCCTGCCCCGGCATTCCTGGAACGCCGCCTATTACGGCGGCAACCCCCAGCCCGAGGACATCCTGCTGCGGCGCATCCTCGACAGCCGCCAGGCCGACCGCCTGAGGGACGTCCTTGCCCGCTGACCGCCCCCCCGCCCTGATGCTGCAGGGCACCGGCTCGGACGTCGGCAAGTCGCTGCTGGTGGCCGGCCTGTGCCGCCTGTGGTCCCGGCAGGGTTTGCAGGTGCGCCCGTTCAAGCCGCAGAACATGTCCAACAACGCCGCGGTCACCGCCGACGGCGGCGAGATCGGCCGGGCGCAGGCCCTGCAGGCGCGGGCCTCAGGCGTGGCGCCGGTGGCCGACATGAACCCGGTGCTGCTCAAACCCCAATCGGAAATCGGCGCCCAGGTGGTGGTGCAGGGCCGCGTGCTGGCCAATGCCTCGGCGCGCGACTACTACACCCTCAAGCCGTCGCTGCTCCCAAAGGTGCTCGAAAGCTTCGAGCGGCTGGCGGCGGCCGCCGACCTGGTGGTGGTGGAAGGGGCCGGCAGCGCCGCCGAGGTCAACCTGCGCGCCGCCGACATCGCCAACATGGGCTTCGCCGAGGCGGCCGGCGTGCCGGTGGTGCTGGTGGGCGACATCGACCGCGGCGGCGTCATCGCCGCCATCGTCGGCACCTGGGAATTGCTGCCGCCGGCCGAGCGGGCGCGGGTCAAGGGCTACGTCATCAACAAGTTCCGCGGCGACCCGGAGCTGTTCCGCCCCGCGCTCGACATCATCGCGCAGCGCACCGGGCTCGCCTGCCTCGGCATCGTGCCCTACTTCGCCGAGGCCTTGCGCCTGCCGGCCGAGGATGCCGCCTCGCTCAAGGGGGGCGGCGAGGGCGACTTCGTCATTGCGGTGCCCCGGCTGTCGCGCATCGCCAATTTCGACGATTTCGACCCGCTGGCCGCCGAGGCCGGGGTGCGGGTGGATTTCGTCGAGCCGGGGCGCGCCATCCCCGCCTGCGACCTGGTGATCCTGCCCGGCTCCAAGGCCACGATCGCCGACCTCGCCTTCCTGCGCGCCCAGGGCTGGGACGTGGACATCCAGGCCCACCTGCGGCGCGGCGGACGGGTGATCGGCATCTGCGCCGGCTACCAGATGCTCGGCCGCAAGGTGTCGGATCCGCTCGGTGTAGAGGGGCCGGCGGGGGGCGAGGCGGCCGGCCTGGGGCTGCTCGACGTCGAGACGGTGATGAGCGGCGACAAGGTGCTCTCGGCGGTGGACGGCGAGGCCGCGGGGCTGCCGGTCGCCGGCTACGAGATGCACATGGGACGCACCGAAGGGCCGGATTGCGCCCGGCCCATGCTGAGTTTGGCCGGCCGTCCCGACGGCGCGGTGTCGCGGGATGGACGCGTCATGGGCTGTTATCTGCATGGCCTGTTCGCCGGCGATGCCTACCGCCGTTCGCTCCTGGGGCGCACCGAGGGCATCGCCTACGAGGCCATGGTGGACGAGGTGCTCGACCGCCTGGCCGACCACCTGGCCCGCCACCTCGATACCGACGCCATGCTGGCGCTGGCCCGGCGCTAGCGCCGGCCGCCCGTCAGCGCCGCCCGTTCGCCAGCTTGATCGCCTCGGGGCGGCGGCGCAGGGCGGCCATCGCGGCGACGCCGAGGAAGGGCCCCGGCGCCAGCGCCGCCACCGCCCACGGCCAGCCGAAGGCGTTGGCCAGCATCGGCACCAGGTGGATGGTGGCCAGCGTCAGCAGGAAGCCGGCGCAGGTCTGGGTGGTCAGCATGGTGCCGACATGGGCGCGGTCGGACAGCTCGATCACGCTCGACGAGAACTGCGCCGAATCGGCGATCACCACCACGCCCCACACCACGCACAGCAGGGTGAGCAGCCAGGGCTCAGCCCCGAAGGCGAGGCCGGCGAGCAGCGCGCAGGTGCCACTGGCCGCCATCGCCGCCATGGTGACGGTGGTGCGGCCGATGCGGTCGGCGAGCAGGCCGCCGACCAGGCATCCCACCGATCCGCCCACGCCGATGACGGCGAAGGTGGCGGCGCTGGCCCACACGGGGGCGATGTCGTGGCGGGCGAAACTGGCCTGCAGGAAGGCGCCGATCCACGCCCACATGGCGTAGAGCTCCCACTGGTGGCCGAGATAGCCGAGGTTGGCCAGGCGCAGCGCCTTGTTGCGCCAGGCCTCCAGCACGTAATCGGGCTGGAACGGCGGCGCCTTGGCCAGCTCGCCGCCCAGGCGGGCGCGGCCGATCAGCCAGCCGGCCAGCGCCGCCGAGGCCGAGGCGGCGGTCACGGTCAGGCGCCAATCGAGGCCGCCCAGGGCGTTGAACAGATGGGGCGAGCCCGAGCCCAGCGTCAGCGCGCCCACCAGCAGCCCGACCAGCAGCCCCATATCCCCGCGCGCCCAGGTGGACACCATCTTCATGCCGACCGGATAGACGCCGGCCATGCAGAAACCGGTGACGAAGCGGCAGACCAGCACCGCGGGCGACGCCGGCTCGAACACCAGCAGGCCGAGGTTGGCGGCGGCCGCCACCCAGGCCGAGGCGCGGAAGAAGCGGTGCAGCTCCCAGCGGTCGGCCAGCCCGAGGATCGCGCTGGTCAATGTGCCGCACACGAAGCCGATCGCCACCACGCTGGTGAAGAGCGAGGCGTGGAAAGCGCTCAAGGTCACCTCGCGCTTGAGCATGGGCAGCACGGCGGTGGCCGAGAACCACAGACTGAGCGTCATCACCTCGCACACGGCGATCAGCGCGATGGCGCGAACCTTGCTGCCTGTCATGCCTGCCCCCATAGCACGAGAACGACGAGGCCTGCGTCGACGACGCAGGCGACGGTGAACAGGACCAGCGCCTTGTCCAGGTCGGCGACGGTGGCGCGCGCCCGGCCCGCCCCGATCCACTTCTCGTCGACGGTCAGGCCGGGATACTTGCGCGGGCCGCCCAGGGCGAGCCCCAGCGCGCCGGCCATGGCAGCCTCGGGCCAGCCGGAATTGGGGCTTCGGTGGTGGCGGGCGTCGGTGGCCATGGTCTTCAGCGCCGCCAGCGGCCGGCCGCCGGGCGCGCACAGGGCGGCAAACGCGATGACGAGCCCGGCCAGCCGTGCCGGGATCAGGTTCAGCCAGTCGTCGAGGCGGGCCGAGGCCCAGCCGAAGGCGCGGTACTTGTCGTTGCGGTAGCCGACCATGCTGTCCAGCGTGTTGACCGTCTTGTAGAGCAGCAGGCCGGGAAGCCCGAGCAGGGCGTACCAGAACACCGGCGCCACCACGGCGTCCGAGAAGTTCTCGGCCAGGCTCTCGATGGCGGCGCGCGCCACCCCGTGCTCGTCGAGCGACTGGGGATCGCGGCCGACGATGCGCGACACCGCATAACGCCCCGCCTCCAGGCCTTTGGCCTGCAGGGCGCGGGCGACGTCGTGGACGTGCTCGAACAGGCCGCGCTGGGCGAGCAGGGTGGCGGCGACGAACACCTCGACCAGCCAGGCATGCGGCAGGCTGCGGGCGACGAAGGCGATGGTTGCCCCGGCGGTGAGCGCGCCGGTGCCCACGACCGCCACCAGCACGATGCCCCGCACCCTGCGGTCCGCGTCGGGCAGGTCGGCGCGATTCAGGCGGCGGTCGAGGCCGGCGATGATGCGCCCGATCGCCACCACCGGATGGGGCACCCAGCGGAAAAGCCACGGCATGTCCCCCAGCACCGCGTCGAGCGCGAGCGCCATGAACAGCAGCACAAGACCTTCGGGAGCATGGCCGAAATGGGAGAACAGGGGGAGCATGACGGCCAGCATATTCGGCACTTTTGGGCCTGACAATGCCGCTGGGTGGACACTATAGTCCGCTCGCGCGACCGCCGGCCGGAGGCACGGACCAGCCGGCGCGCCATTGAGACGCTCAGAGGCAAGGACCAGGCGAATGACGGGCCAAGGAATGACGGGTAAGACGGGTGTGATGATTTGTGGGCACGGCAGCCGCGACGTGGATGCCATCGCCGAATTCGACCGCCTGGCGGCCCACCTGCGCGACCGCCTGCCGCAATACGCCGTGGAAAGCGGCTACCTGGAATTCGCCCGCCCGGTCATCCGCGACGGCCTCGACGCGCTCAAGGCCAAGGGCGTCGAGCGCATCCTGGCGGTGCCCGGCATGCTGTTCGCCGCCGGCCACGTCAAGAACGACCTGCCGTGGGAGGTCAATTCCTTCGCCTCCGAGCATCCCGAGCTGTCGGTCACCTTCGGCCGCGAGCTCGCCATCGATCCCAAGCTGCTGGCCGCCGCCCGCGCCCGCATCGAGGAGGCCGAGGCCCAGGGCAAGGCCGGCATCGCGCGCAAGGACACCCTGCTGCTGGTGGTCGGCCGCGGCACCAACGACCCCGACGCCAATTCCAACGTCGCCAAGGTGGCGCGCATGCTGTGGGAAGGCATGGGGTTCGGCTGGGCCGAGACCGCGTTCTCGGGCGTCGCCTATCCGCTGGTGGACGAGGCGCTCCAGCGGGTGGCGCGGCTGGGCTACGCCCGCATCATCGTGTTCCCCTACTTCCTGTTCACCGGCATTCTGGTCAAGCGCATCTACGCCTGGGCCGACGAAGCCGCCGCCAACCCCGGCATCGAGGTGCTGAAGGCGCCCTACCTCAACGACCACCCCCTGGTGATCGACAGCTTCGTCGAGCGCGTCGAGGAATGCCTAACCGGCGACACCGCCATGAACTGCTCGCTGTGCAAGTACCGCGAGCAGGTGGTCGGCTACGAGGCCTCGGTCGGCGCGGTGCAGGCCGGCCATCACCACCACGTGCGCGGCATCGGCACCGACGGCGACCATGGCCATGATCATCATCACCATGATCATGACCACGGCCATGGGCATCATCACCACGGCCATCACCACCACCATCATCACCATCACGACGAATAGGCCGTCGCATGGCTTCCCAGCCGTACGACTGGATCCGCGACCCGGCCGAGATCTACCGCAACTCCTTCGCCGCCATCCGCCGCGAGGTCGATCTGGAGCGGATCGCACCCGACATGCGGGACGTGGTGGTGCGGGTGGTGCACGCCTGCGGCATGACCGACGTGGTCGCCGACATGGCGTGGAGCGACGGGGCTGGGGCGGCCGGGCGGGCGGCGCTGGCCGCGGGCGCGCCGGTGCTGGTGGATGCCGAGATGGTGGCGCACGGCATCATTCGCCGCCGCCTGCCGGCGGGCTGCGAGGTGGTGTGCACGCTGAACGATCCCCAGGTTCCCGATCTGGCCGCGCGGGACGCCACCACCCGTTCCGCAGCCGCAACGGAGCTGTGGCTGCCCCGCCTGGGCGGTGCGGTGGTGGCGGTCGGCAACGCGCCCACCGCCCTGTTCCGCTTGCTGGAACTGGTGGGCGAGGGCGCGCCGCGTCCGGCCCTGGTGCTTGGCTTCGCCGTCGGTTTCGTCGGCGCCGCCGAGTCGAAGGAGGCGCTGATCGCCTCAAACCTGCCCTTCGTCACCGTGCGCGGGCGCCGCGGCGGCAGCGCCATGGCGGCGGCGGCGGTCAACGCCCTGGCGGGGGAACTGGAAGGATGAATACGCCCTGGCTCACCGTAATCGGGATCGGCGAGGACGGGCTCGAAGGCCTGGCCCCGGCGGTGCGTACCCTGGTGGAGACCGCTGAGGTACTGGTCGGCGGCGAGCGCCACCTCTCGATGGTCCCCGGCGTGGCAGAGCGCCATCCCTGGCCGTCGCCCTTCGCCGAAGGCAAGGCGTTGCTTGACTCATTGCGTGGCCGCAACGTCGTCGTCCTTGTTTCCGGCGATCCCTTGTGGTTCGGCGCCGGCGCCACCCTGGGCCGCTGGTTCCCGGGCGAGCTCACCGTCATTCCCCATGTCGGCGCCTTCTCGCTGGCGGCGGCCCGCCTGGGCTGGGCCCTGCACGAATGCCTGTGCCTGACCGCCCATGGCCGCCCGGTCGAGGCGCTGGCCCTGCATCTCGCGCCCGGCCGCCGGCTGCTGGTGCTGTCCGAGGACCGCGCCACCCCGGCCAAGGTCGCCGCCCTGCTGGCCGAGCGCGGCTTCGCCCCCTCCACCATCACCGTGCTCGAACACCTGGGCGGTCCGGCCGAGCGCGTCGTCGACTGGCGCGAGGCCCAGGCCGACCTCAACCTGGTCGCCGTCGAGGTGGCGGCGGACCGTGGGACGCGGGCGTTGCCGCTGGTCCCCGGGCTGCCCGACGACGCCTTCACCCATGACGGCCAGCTGACCAAGCGCGAGATCCGCGCCGTCACCCTGTCGACGCTGGCGCCGCTGCCTGGGCAATTGCTGTGGGACGTGGGCGCCGGCTGCGGCTCCATCGCCATCGAATGGATGCGGGCGGGCGGCCGCGCGGTGGCCATCGAGCCCCATCCGGCGCGCGCCGCCCACATCGCCCGCAACGCCGCCTTCCTGGGCGTGCCGTCGCTGGAGATCATCCAGGGGCTGGCGCCCGACGTGCTGCCCTACACCGACCCCGACGCGGTGTTCGTCGGCGGCGGCGTTTCGGCACCCGGCCTGCTGGAGGCGTGCTGGGCGGCGCTGAAATCCGGTGGCCGCATGGTCGCCAACGCGGTGACGGTCGAGGGCGAGGTGGCGCTGGCCGCCTTCCGGACCTCGCACGGCGGCGAGATGACCCGCCTGGCGGTGGCGCGGCTGGCCCCCACCGGCGGCTTCCACACCTGGCACCCGGCCATGCCGGTGACCCAGTGGGCGGGGGTGAAGCCGTGACCACTGGCACCCTCTACGGCGTGGGCGTTGGCCCCGGCGATCCCGAATTGTTGACGCTGAAGGCGGTGCGGATCCTGCGTGAGGCGCCGGTGCTGGCGTGGCCGGCGCCGCTCGAGGGCGACGGGATGGCGCGGACCGTGGCCGCGCCGCACATCTCCGCCGGCAAGATCGAGATCCCCATTCGCCTCGCCTTCCGTCCCGAGCGCGACGACACCGAGGCCGCCTATGGGACCGCCTGCGAAACGATTGCCGGGCACTTGGCTGCCGGCCGCGACGTGGCGGTGCTGTGCGAGGGCGATCCGATGTTCTTCGGCTCGTTCATCCATCTGCTGGCCAAGCTGGGGCCCGCCTTCCCGGTGGCCGTGGTGCCCGGCGTCGCCGCGATGATGGCCGCCGCCGCCGCCTGGACCCATCCGCTGGCCACCCTCGACGAGGCGCTGGCCGTCATTCCCGCCACCCGCCCCGAAGCCGAGATCGAGCGCCTGCTCGCCGCCGCCGACGCCGCCGTGATCATGAAGGTCGGCCGCCATCTGCCCAAGGTGCGGCGCGTGCTGGCGCGCCTGGGCCTCGACGGCCACGCCCGCTTCGCCGAGCGCGTCGGCCTGCCCGAGCAGCGGCTGGCGCCGCTGGCCGAGATCGAAACCGCTCCCTATTTTTCGCTCATCCTGGTGTCCAAGGACCGTCCATGACCGCTGCCGTGCTCCTCGTCACCCCTGCCGCCCTCGCCACCGCCCGCCGGGTGGCCGCCGCCCTGCCGGGCGCCCGCCTGCACGGACTGTCCGGCCGGATCGAGGCCGACGAGAGCTTCACCGACACGGCCGCCCAATTGCGCTCTCTGTTCCTGGCCGGCACCCCCATCATCGGCGTCTGCGCCGCCGGCATTCTCATCCGCGCCCTGGCGCCGCTGCTGTCGGACAAGCGGGCCGAGCCGCCGGTCGTGGCGGTGGCGCCCGACGGGTCGGCGGTGGTGCCGCTCTTGGGCGGCCACCACGGCGCCAACCGGCTGGCCCGTGCCCTGGCCGACGCGCTCGGTTGCCCCGCCGCCGTGACCACCGCCGGCGATCTCTCGCTGGGGGTGGCGCTGGACGAGCCGCCGCCCGGCTGGCGGGTGGCCAACCCGGAGGCTGCCAAGCCGGTCGCCGCCGCGCTGCTGGCCGGCGAGCCGGTGCGCATCGAGGTCGAGGCCGGTGAAGCCGGCTGGCTGTCCGCTCTCGCCTTCGCCGACGATTCTTCGCTCGCGGTTCGCGTCACCGATCGCGCCATCGATGCCGACGACGACGAACTGGTGCTGCATCCGCCCGTCCTCGCCCTTGGGGTCGGGTGCGAGCGCGGTACCGATCCGGCCGAACTGGAGGCGCTGGCCCGCGAGGTGCTGGCCGCCGAGGCCCTGGCCCCGGGCGCGGTGGCCTGCGTCGCCTCGGTCGACCTCAAGGCCGACGAGCAGGCGGTCCATGCGCTGGCCCGCTCGCTGGGGGTGCCGGCCCGCTTCTTCACCGCCGGCGAGCTCAACGCGCAGGCCGCGCGTCTGGCCAATCCGTCCGAGATCGTGCTGAAGGAGATCGGCTGCCCCGGCGTCGCCGAGGGCGCGGCGTTGGCTGTTGCCGGGCCGGATGGCCAGCTGGTGGTGCCCAAGACCAAGTCGAAGCGGGCGACGGTGGCGGTGGCCCGCGCGCCCCAGGCTATCGACGCCCTCGCCGTCGGCCGGCCTCGCGGCCGGCTGTTCGTGGTGGGCATCGGCCCCGGCGCCGCCGACTGGCGCACGCCCGAAGCCTCGTCCGCCATCGCCCAGGCCAGCGATCTGGTGGGCTACGGCATGTATCTCGACCTGCTGGGTCATGCCGCCTCCGGAAAGACCCGCCACGAGAGCGGGCTGGGAGCCGAGGCCGACCGCGCCCGCATGGCGCTCGATCTCGCCGCCGATGGGCGCACGGTCGCCCTGGTGTGCTCGGGCGATTCCGGCATCTACGCCCTGGCCACGCTGGTGTTCGAACTGATCGACCGCGAGTGCCGCCCGGAATGGAACCGACTCGAGGTGACGGTGGTGCCGGGGGTGTCGGCGCTGCAGGCCGCCGCCGCCCGCGCCGGGGCGCCGGTCAACCACGACTTCTGCACCATCTCGCTGTCCGACCTGCTGACCCCGTGGGAGACCATCGAGAAGCGGCTGAAGGCGGCCGCCGAGGCCGACTTCGTCGTCTGCTTCTACAATCCGGTGTCGCAGCGCCGCCGCGACCAGCTGGCCCGCGCCCGCGATATCCTGCTGACCGGGCGCCCGGCCGAGACGCCCGTCATCCTGGCCCGCCAGCTCGGCCGGCCCGGCGAGACCATCGATATCATTACGCTGGCGGAATTGACCCCCGAACGGGCCGACATGCTGACCATGGTGGTGGTGGGCAGCTCGGAGTCCCGGCGGCTCGACCTCGCTTCGGGGACGCGGGTCTACACGCCGCGCGGCTACGCCAAGAAGCTTACCTGAGCGCCAGCCCGACGGCGGCCCACCAGCCGCCGGCAAAACCCATGGCGGCCAACACCAGACTTTGCAGCCAGGCCGCGCGCTTGCGCTTCGCCGCGCGGGTCGGCCGGCCGAATAGCACCCGCAGGCCTTCCTGCAACGCCAGGTCGGCGGCGACCCGGTGCGCGTCCTCGGGGTGGGCGATCAGGTGCGCCTCCACCTCAGCCTGCCGCGCCGGATCCAGCCTGCCGTCCACGTAGGCCAGCAGGTCGGATTCGGAGACGGGAGCGCGGTTGCGGCGCGGGCTGGCAGTCATCGCTTGGGGCCCTGATCTGACTTATTCTATGCCTTGGGCTTCGCTGTCCTGGTCGGCGGAGGGATCGGAGGCGAGCTGCTCCAGGATGCCCTGGACGCGGTCCTGCAGCCCGGGATCCTCGCGCACCGCCAGGGCGATCTGGTTGTAGCGGTCGATGCTCATGCCGTCCTGCTTGACGGCGGCTTCCATGTCGGCCACCGCCAGCTTGGTCAGCTCGTCGACGCGGCTGGGGTCGGATTCCTGCTGGATCATCATCATGTAGCCGTGCTGGACCCCGATCAGGCGCACGAAGGCGGCGACGAAGTTGGCCAGTTCCCCGTCGTCCGGGGACGGCTCGAGGGCCTGGCCGGCGGCCGGTGGCGGCTGGACATCGGGGGCGTCGGCGGCACGGACGGCCGGCACCGCCACGGCGAGACTGAGCGATACCAGGGCAGCCGAGAGGAGGGGGAGTTTCATGTTGGGGGCCTTTCCTCGGGGTTCCGCAAACGCAAATGCCAGCCGGCCAAGCAATGTTCCCGGTTCGAAGGTGGCAGACCCCTAGCCCTTGCGGAACGCCGCCGCTATCCTGCCCGCCCCGCCACCCAGTCTGTCAGGTGTCATGACCGTCCATTTCATCGGCGCCGGCCCGGGCGCTCCCGACTTGATCACCGTCCGCGGCCTCAACTTCATCCGTCGCTGTCCGGTGGTGCTGTACGCCGGGTCGCTGGTGCCGGCCGAGGTGGTGGCCGAGGCGTCGCCCGGCGCGCGGGTGATCGACACCGCGCCCATGCACCTGGACGAGATCATCACCGAAATGACGGCGGCGCACGAGGCCGGGCTCGACGTCGCCCG
Organism: Solirubrobacterales bacterium; assembly: GCA_050260775.1. GTDB lineage: Bacteria > Pseudomonadota > Alphaproteobacteria > Rhodospirillales > Magnetospirillaceae > CALABS01. The sequence continues at coordinate 78,216 of JBLNCP010000023.1, forward strand.
CGTCCATTCGGGCGACCCCTCCATCTACGGCGCGGTGGCGGAGCAGATGCGGCGGCTCGACGCGCTGGGCATTCCCTACGACGTCACCCCCGGCGTGCCCGCCTTCGCGGCGGCGGCGGCGGCCTTGAAGTGCGAACTGACGCTGCCCGACATCAGCCAGACGGTGATCGTCACCCGGACGGCGGTGCGCTCGTCCGGCATGCCCGAGGGCGAGGACCTTGCCACCCTGGGCAGGAGCCGCGCCACCATCGCCATCCACCTGTCGGTCAACAACCTCGCCCACGTGGTCAGGGAACTGACCCCCCATTACGGCGCCGACTGCCCGGTGGTGGTGGCCTACCGGGTGTCATGGCCCGACCAGGCCTTCGTCGCCGGCACCCTGGCCGACATCCGCGACAAGGTGAAGGAGGCCGGGTTCACGCGCACCGCCCTCATCCTGGTCGGCAAGGTGTTCGGCAATGCCGAGTTCAGCGAATCAAAGCTCTACGACGCCGCCTTCACCCACGTGCTCCGGCCGGAGAAATAGGAATCACCACGAAGACAGCCGGTCCTTGGCGCACTTGCCGTTTTACCCGCCGTCTTCGTGGTTCAAGACCAAAGACGATCCAGCCAGGTGAGCGCCGCCGCGACGTCGGTGGCCTGATCCCCGGCCGGCGGCTCGGGCCGGCGGATCATCAGCACCGGCAGGCCGAGGCGGCGCGCCGCCGCGATCTTGGCAGAGGTGGCGCTGCCACCGGACGCCTTGCTCACCAGCACGTCGATCCCATGGGTGCGCATCAGCGCCGCCTCGTCGTCCTCGCCGAAGGGCGGGCGTCCGGTGACCACGCGGTAATCGGCCAGCGGCAGGTCCTGCGCGGCGAGCAGGCGGACCAGCATCCACACGCCCCGGACGTTCGAGAACGCGCCGATTTCCTGGATGCCCACCGTCAGGAAGGCGCGGCGCCCGATGGCGGGCAGGGTTTCGGCCGCTTTGGCCGTGCTGTCGACCTCGGTCCAGCGGTCGCCCGGCTGCCTTTGCCAGCCCGGACGGACCAGCGCCAGGCGAGGAATTCCGATGCGGGTGCACGCCTGTTCGGCGGCTGCCGAGATGCGCGCGGCGAAGGGATGGGTGGCATCGATCACGGCGCCGATCCCCTCCGCCTGCAGGTAGGCCGTCAGCCCATCCGGGCCGCCGAAGCCGCCGACGCGGACGGTGCCGGGGATGTCGGGCACGGTGTCGGTGCGCCCTGCCAGCGAGGTGACCACGTCGTGGCCCGCCAGGGCGCGGGCCAGGGCGGTCGCCTCGGCGGTGCCGCCCAGGATGAGGACGCGCCTCATCCGGCCCTCCCGACGACGTGGCCGGCGCGGTCGACGGCGATCACCGCCACCTCGGTGCCGCCGGCCAGCACCGCCAGCGCCGCCTCGCGGGCGCGGCGCGCCACCCGGTCGCCCAGCAGCGGACCGGCCAGGGGCGCCGCCTGGGCGGCCGACGAACAGCCCGACAGGTCGATTTCGGGGACCAGGGTGGCCAGGAAGGCCATGTCCACCGCGACGGTCCGCGAGTGCAGGTCCATCTCGCCGGCCGCCAGCTTGGCCAGCTTGGCGATGCCGCCGCACAGCGTCAGCTTGCGCACCGGGTGCGAGCGCAGGTACTTGAGCACGGCGCCGGCCATGTCCCCCATGTCGATCAGCGCCTGGTCGGGCAGGTTGAGCTCGCGCCGCAGCACCGCCTCGGAGGTCTTGCCGGTGGTGGCGCCGAGATGGCAGATCTCCAGCGAGCGGGCCACGTCGATGCCGCGGTGGATCGAGTGCACCCAGGCGGCGCAGGAATAGGGCACCACCACCCCGTTGGTCCCCAGGATGGACAGCCCTCCGACGATGCCCAGGCGGGCGTTCATGGTCTTCTCGGCCAGGGCGGCACCTCCGGGGATGGAGACCGTCACCACCGCATCGGCGCCCACACCCAGGGCGACGGCGGCCTCGGCGATGTTCTCGCTGATCTGGGCGCGCGGGCCGGGATTGATGGCGGGCTCGCCCACCGCCAGCGGCAGGCCGGGCAGGGTGACGGTCCCCACCCCTTCGCCGGCGCGGAAGCGGATGCCGGAGCCGGCGGGCGCCGGTTGGACGGTGGCCAGGATCAGGGCGCCGTGGGTGACGTCGGGGTCGTCGCCGGCATCCTTGATCACCCCGGCGGTGGCCGAGGCGGGGGTAAGCTCGGCGCGGGCCAGGGCGAACGAGGGGGTGAGGCCCTGCGGCAGGGTGACGGTCACCGGGTCGGGAAAGCGGCCGGCATGCAGCGCGGTGAAGGCTGCCCGGGCGGCGGCGGCGGCGCAGGCACCGGTGGTCCAACCCTTGCGCAGCTTGCCCGTCATGGCGCCGGTGTCCGGTGCAGGGCGCGGAACGATAGGAAGGCGGCCAGGCCCAGCGTGCCGCAGACCGACGCCATCGAGCGGCTGCTGCCGTCGAAGTAGGCGGCGGTCAGCCAGCCGGCGACCGCGCCTCCGGCCATCTGCATGCAGCCGACCAGGGCCGAGGCGGCGCCGGCCATGCGCGGATGCGGGCCGATGGCGGCGGCGGTGGCGTTGGGCAGCGCCAGGCCGCACGAGAAGAAATACAGGCTCATGGGCAGCAGCACCGCCGGCAGGGTCTGCACCCCGGCCCAGGCCAGGGCCGTCCCGGTCAGGCCGGCGGCGGCGCAGCCGAGCGTCCCCCAGGCGATCATGCGCTCGAGCCCGATACGCGCGGTCCAGCGTCCGGCCGAGAAGGCGCCGGCGATGTAGCCGGCGATCACCACCGCGAAGCCGAAGCCGAAATGCTCGGGCTTGAGGCCGAGGACGTCGATCAGCACGAAGGACGAGCCCGAGATGAAGGTGAACATGCCGCCGAACCCCAGCGCCACCGTGAACACCGCCGCCAGCACGGCAGGGTCGCGCACCAGGGTGCCGTAATTGCCCAGCATGGTCAGGGGATCGAGCGCGGCGGGGTCCTTGTGCGTGTTGGTCTCGTGCAGGATGCGCCAGGCGCCCACGGCTAGGCCTACTCCGAACACGGCCAGCAGCACGAAGTTCGAGCGCCAGCCGAACAGGGCGTGGAACCAGCCGCCGAGGATCGGCGCGGCGAAGGGGGCCAGCGCCATGGCCGAGGCCATGTAGGACAGCACCTTGGCGGCCTGGTCGCGCGGAAACAGGTCGCGCACCACCGCGCGGCCCACCACCGGGCCGGAACAGGCCCCCAGCGCCTGCAGGAAGCGGCCGGCGATCAGCGCCTCGATGGACGGCGCCAGGGTGCAGAACAGCGAGGCCGCCAGGTAGATGACAACTCCGGCCAGGATGACCGGGCGGCGGCCGAAGCGGTCGGACAGCGGTCCGTAGATGGGCATGGCCAGGGCGAAGCCGACCAGGAACGCCGACAGGGTCAGCTGGGTGGTGGCGACGTCGGTGGCGAAATAACGCGCCATGTCAGGCAGCGACGCGAGATAGAGGTCGGTGGAGATCGGGCCGAAGGCCACCAGCGCCGTCAGCAGCACCTTGAGGGTGAGGGACTGGGGCTCGGCGCGTTGCATGTGGGTGTCCCGGCGGCGGAGGAATGAGGCGTGAAAGATCCGCCGGGCAGGCTCCGATGACAAGCGGCGAGTGTCATCCCCAGCGGTGCAGTCGGGCTCCATGGGCCTTGAGCCAGCCGCGGGCGCGCCGGAAGTCGCCGACCAGATTCTCCACCACGGTCCAGAAGGCGGCGGAATGGTTCATCTCGGCCAGGTGGGCGACCTCGTGGGCGACCACATAGGTCATCACCCAGTCGGGGGCCAGCGCCAGCCGCCACGAGAAGGCGAGGTCGCCGCGCGCCGAGCAGCTGCCCCAGCGCGAGCGGGTGTCCTTGACCGAGATGCGCCCCGGCTTGCACTCGATGCGGGCGGCCAGCTCATGGGCGAGCGGCAGGATCACCCGCTTGGCTTCGGCCTTGAGGAAATCGGCGACCCGGCGCGGCACGTGCTCCTCGCGCCCCGAGACCCGGATGGTGCCGTCCTCGACCCACACCCCGCGCCGTGCCGCCGGCTCGTGCACGATGACGTGCTCGACCCCCAGAAGCGGCACCCGAATCCCGGGAACGAACGGCATGCGCTCGGGCAGCCGCGCCAGGCGCTCGGCCAGCCAGATCCGGTGCTCGGCGGCGAAACGCCCGGCCTCGGCCAGGCTGGCGCGGTGGGGCAGCACCATCACCGCGCCGACGGCGGGATCGATGCGCAGCGACATGCGGCGCGAGACGGCGGAGCGCTTGATGCGGATCTCGACGCTCTTGCCGCCGAGGTCGAGGAGGAGCGTGTCGCCCACCGCGGTCAGTCGACCCACTCGACGATGTGATGCTCGAGCGGCCCGGCCCGATTCTCGGCGATGACACGCCCACGCACCGACACGCCGGCCTGATGGACGGTGTTGGGATCGCCCGACACCAGCGGGTGCCACCAGGGCAGGTCCTGTCCCTCCGCCAGCAGGCGATAGGCGCAGGTGGTGGGCAGCCAGGTGAGGAAGCCGACCTGGGCCGGGTCGAGGCGCACACAGTCCGGCACGTGCCGCTTGCGGTTGTCGTAATCCTTGCAGCGGCAGGTGCCGAGGTTCAACAGCCGGCAGGCGACGTTGGTGTAGGCGATCTCGCCGGTGTCCTCGTCTTCCAGCTTATGAAGGCAGCACTTCCCGCAGCCGTCGCACAGGGCTTCCCACTCCGCTTCGCTCATTTCCTTGAGCGGCTTGGTCCGCCAGAACGGTAAGGCGGTCGTGGGTGCGGACGAACTCACGGACATGCGGATAGATCTCCTCGCGCCAGCGGCGGCCGTTGAAAACACCGTAATGGCCGACCTTGGGCTGAACATGGTGCTTCCGCATGGTCTCGGGCAAGCCGGTGCACAGCTTGTGCGCCGCCTCGGTCTGGCCGACGCCGGTAATATCGTCCTTCTCACCCTCGATCGTCATCAGCGCCGTGTGGCGGATCAGGCCGGGGTCGATCTTGCGGCCGCGCGACGACATCTTGCCGTCGGGCAGCTGGTGCTCGATGAACACGGTCTTGAGGGTCTGCAGGTAGTACTCGGCCGGCAGATCCATCACCGCCAGGTACTCGTCGTAGAACTCGCGGTGTTTTTCGGCGGAATCGCCGTCGCCGCGCACCATGTTGTGGAACAGCTTGAGGTGCTCGCCCACGTGGCGCTCGGGGTTGAGGCTCATGAAGCCCTGCAGCTGCAGGAAGCCGGGATAGACCCGGCGGCCGCGGCCGGCATGGATGTAGGGCACGGTCTGGATCACCGAGTTCTCGAAGAAGGACAGCGGCTTGCCGTGCGCCACCTCGTTGACCTTGGTGGGGTTGATGCGGGTGTCGATGGGGCCGCCCATCAGCACCAGCGAGCAGGGCTGGCGGGGGTCGTTCTCGGCGGCCATGACCGAGACCGCGGCCAGCACCGGCACCGAGGGCTGGCACACCGCCAGCACGTGGGTGTCGGCACCCAGGAAGTGCAGGAACTCGATGACGTAGTCGATGTAGTCGTCGAGGTCGAATTTGCCGTCGGTCACCGCCACGTCGCGGGCGTCGATCCAGTCGGTGATGTAGACGTCGTGGTCCTGCAGCAGGGTCTCGACGGTGCCGCGCAGCAGGGTGGCGTAGTGGCCCGACATCGGCGCCACCACCAGCACGCGGGGATCGCGGCGGTCGGTCTGGCGCTGGAAGTGGACCAGGTTGCAGAACGGCTTCTGATAGACCGCCAGCTCGCGCACCGGAACCTCGGCGCCGTCGATCTTGGTGGAATGGATGCCGAATTCGGGCTTGGGGTAGCGGCGCGTGGTGCGCTCGACCAGTTCGGCGCCGGCGGCGATCGCCCGGCCGAACTGGGTGTAGGAGAGGGGAACCCACGGATGGCTGTAGAAGGTCTGGACCGCTTCGGCGAACAGCCGGAACGGGGTAAACGCGGCGTGCTGCAGTTCATGGATATGGTAGAGCACGATTCGAACCCTTCCCCGAAGGAGGTATCACCAATTATGGATTTTGTCTCCGATCCCCCATTGCGAAAGCAATAAAATTATTTAGCAAGGGGTGCCGTGTGCAATATTGACAAAGCCTTTCTACAACGTTCTCGCATGTTGCAGTGCACAAGCGGGAACGATAGGGCAGGGTGATGAAGGAGTGGTGAAGGGCTGGCTCAGGCGCGGTCGAGCAGGTGCACGAACGAGCCCATGACCCGTCCGACCCGGCGGCCGGCGGAGCCCAAGGGCGTGCCGGCGGCGTCGGCCACCGTGAACAGGGGCGGGGCGTCGCCCTCGCCGGTGACGGTGGCGAAATGGAATTCGTGGCCGCGGAATGCCTGGCCGGCGCGCCCCAGCGGCCCGTCCCAGCCCAGGCTGGCGCGGCGGTAGCCCAGGTGCAGGCGGCGGCTGGCGAAGCTGGTGTCGACCGGCAGCAGCCCGGCCATGGCGTGCGCGCGCCCCTCGGCGTCGGTGAGGGTGCGCCCCAGCACCATGTAGCCCCCGCATTCCCCGAACAGGGTGGCGCCCCGGCCGGCGGCGGCGCGCAGGCCGGGCAGGAACCCGCCCGCCGCCAGGCTCTCGGCGTAGAGTTCGGGATAGCCGCCGGGCAGGTAGATCGCGTCGGCGTCGGCGGCCGGTCCCTCGCCGCGCAGGGGGGAGAAGAACGACAGGCTGGCCCCGGCCCGGTGCCACGCCTCCAGCAGCCAGGGATAGGCGAAGGCGAAGGCCTCGTCTCGGGCCACGGCGATGCGGTCGCCGAGCGGCGGCACCGGTGGGTCGGCCCGGCCCGAGAGCGGGGACGGCCGCGCCAGCGACAGCAGCGCGTCCACGTCGACATGGGCGGCCACCGCCCGGGCGGCGGCATCGAGGAAGCCGGCCAAGTCGGGATGTTCGCAGGCCTGGACTAGCCCGAGATGGCGGCTGGGCAGGGCCAGCGAGGTCAGCGGCGGCAGGCAGCCGAGCGCGCGCACCTCGGGGCAGGCGCGCGCGCAGGCCTCGGTGACGAGCCGGCGGTGGCGCTCGCCCGACACCTTGTTGAAGATCACCCCGGCCACCGCCACGTCGGGGCGGAAGCGGGCGAAGCCGGCGACCACCGCCGCCGCCGAGGCCGACATGCCGCGGGCGTCGACCACCAGGACCACCGGCCAGCCGGTCAGCGCCGCCACGTCGGCGGTGGAGCCGGCGGGCTCGCCGGCGGCGACGGCGGCGCCGTCGAACAGACCCATGACCCCTTCGCACACCACCAGCTCGGACCCGGCCGACAAATCGGCGACGAGGGCGGCCAGGGTCGCGGGACGCATGGCCCAGGCATCGAGATTGGGGCAGGACCGCCCGGTGGCGGCGGCGTGGAATGCCGGGTCGATGTAGTCGGGCCCGACCTTGGCCGAGGCCACCTCGACGCCGCGCCCGACCAGATGGGCGAGCAGGCCGAGCGTCGTCAGCGTCTTGCCGCTGCCCGACGACGGCGCGGCCAGGACCAAGCCGGGAGCGGTCATCCTAGTTCAGACGCTGGTGCAATCCGGCCGCCAGTTCGTCGGCCGTGGTGCCGTGGGGAAAGTGGGCGACGAAGCGGCCGTCGGGCCCCACCAGGTAGAGGATCGAGGAATGATCCATGGTGTAGGCCTGGGGATCGGCCCCCTTCACCTTGGCCGAGTAGACCTTGTAGGCCTTCAGCACCGGCGTGACCTGCTCGGGCGAGCCGGTCAGCCCCACCAGGTCGGGATGGAAGGCGGCGACGTAGTCCTTGAGGGCGGCCGGGGTGTCGCGCTCGGGATCGATGGAGATGAAGATGGGGGTGATGCGCGCCCGTTCGGCCGGCGAGAGCTTGTCCAGCGCCGTCGCCACCGTGCCCAGCGCGGTCGGGCAGACGTCCGGGCAGAAGGTGTAGCCGAAATAGATGAGCATGAAGCGGCCGCGGAAATCGGCGTCGCTTACGGTGCGGCCGTTGTGGTCGACCAGGGTGAAGGGGCCGCCGATCGCCGGCGCGCCGGCATGCTGCGCCCCGGTCCCCGACCACACGGCCAGGCGCGACCCCACGGCGACCGCCAGCACGATGGCGATTGCGATGACGGTGACCAGGGTGTAGCGCGACTTCATCCGTTTGCCCTTGTTACGAGAGAACCTGCCAGGCGAGGACACCCAGCATGACGGCATTCACGGCCAGCAGCAAGGGCGCCCAGCGCAACAGGCCCTCGCGCCAGCGGCCGATGGCGAAGTGGCCGATCACCCCGATGGCGACCAGGGCGGGCGCGGTGCCGGCGGTGAAGGCCAGCATCCCCAGCGCCCCGGCCAGCGGGTCGCCGCTGGCGGCGGCGGCGGCCAGGGCGGCGTAGAGCAAGCCGCAGGGTATGAAACCGAGCGCCACGCCCAGCAGCCAGCCGCGGATGCCGACCGGATTCTCGAACAGCGGCCGCGCCCAGCGGCCGATGCCGCGGCTCCACCAGCTTTCGCCGGTCGCCTCGGTGGACAGCATGGCCTTGACGCGGGGCATCGCCATGCCGAGCAGGAACAGGGCCGCCAGCAGCAACAGGCCGGCCGCCAGCCAGCGGAAGCCGCCCAGGCCGCCGACCGCCCCGGCGAAGCCGGCGGCCACCGCCCCCAGCGCGGCGTAGGTGGTGGCGCGTCCCAGATGGTAGGGCAGCAGCGCCGCGCCGGTGAGGCGGCGCCACTCGCTCATGCGCGCTACCGGCAGCGCCTCGGCGCGGGCGGCGACCTGCGACAGCACGAACGGCCCGCACATGCCGGTGCAATGGCTGGCGCTGCCGATCAGGCCGGTCAAGAACAGGCTGGCCAGCAGGCCGCCGTTATCGGCGACGGCGGTGCGGCAGACCGCCAGGAAGGGGCTGAAGGGATCCATCGGGCGACAATAGCGAAGCGGTCAGCCCGGCGTCCACCAGTCGAGCCGGTCGCGCAGGGCCACGACGCCGCCCAGCACCAGAAGCGCGGGGGGAGCCACCGGGTGCGCCGCCAGGTCGGCGACCAGGTGCGCGAGCGTGGTCTCCAGCACCGCCTGGTCGGGGGTGGCGGCCTTGGACACCACCGCCACCGGCTCGTCGGGCCGGCGGCCGGCGGCCAGCAGGCGGGCCACCACGGTGTCGACCTGCCGGAGCGCCATGTAGAAGACGATGACCGGCGAGCCCTTGGCGAGAGCGTCCCAGTCGAAGCCGTCGGGGATGGTGCCGTCCTCGCCGTGGCCGGTGACGAACGAGACCGCCGAATTGCAGTCGCGCGCCGTCACCGGGATGCCGGCGTAGGCCAGCCCGCCGATGCCGGCCGAGATGCCGGGCACGATGCGGAAGGGGATGCCGGCGGCGGCGAGGCCCAAGGCCTCCTCGGCGCCGCGCCCGAACACGAAGGGGTCGCCGCCCTTGAGCCGCAGCACCCGCTTGCCCTGGCGGGCCAGTTCGACTAGGCGGGCGTTGATCTCGGGCTGCTTGGGCGAGGCGCGGCCGCCGCGCTTGCCCATGGATTCCACCTCGGCGCCGGTCCGCGCCATCGCCAGGATGCGCGGGTCCACCAGCGCGTCGGTGACGACATGGTCCGCCGTGCCGAGCGCATGCAGCGCCAGCAGGGTCAGCAATCCGGGGTCGCCGGGGCCCGCCCCCACCAGCCAGACGCTGCCGGGGGCGAATTCGGGAAGGTCCAACATGCGCCGAAGATAGCGCCCGGCCGCCGGGGTGTCACGGCCATCCTGACCCGGGCAGGTTGCCCGGGTCCAAGAAGATCCTTCGGTCGCGGGCGCCCCCTCAGGATGACGGTTGGTTGGCCTAGCGGCCGAACAGCGAGTTGATCAGTCCGTCGATGGCGTTGCCGATGGCGCGCACCGGATCGCCGCCGCCGCCCTCGCCGCCCTTCACCCAGCCGCCCAGGGGACCGTCCTCGACCACCGGTGGCGGCTCGCGGTGCGGCGTCGGCAGCGGACGGACGGGGAGGCCGCGGTGGGCCGCCACCATCACCGTCTTCCACAGCTGGGCCGGCAATCCGCCGCCCGTGACCTTCTTCATCTCGTTGCGCTGGTCGTCGTTGCCGAGCCAGACGCCGCCGACGTAATCGGCGGTGAAGCCCATGAACCAGGCGTCGCGGTAATCCTGGGTGGTGCCGGTCTTGCCTGCGGCGGGGCGGTCGAGGCGGGCATTCTTGCCGGTGCCCTCGGTGATCACCGCCTCCATCAGCTCGTGCATGCCGGCCAGCACCGACGGCGACACCACTTGGCCGAAGCCGCCGCCTTCGCGCCGGAACAGCTCGCGGCCCTGGGGATCGGTGATGCGCTCGACGCCATAGGCGGACACGCCCATGCCGCCGTTGGCGAAGGGGGCGTAGGCGGTGGTGAGCTCCAGCAGGTTGACCTCGCTGGTGCCGAGCGCCAGCGAGGCGTCGTCGCCCAGGCGCGAGGTGATGCCCATGCGCCGGGCCGCGGCGGCCACGCGCGACGGCCCGACCTCCTCGATCAGCCGGACGGCGATGGTGTTGGTGGACTGGGCGAAGGCGCGGTGAAGGCTGACCGGACCCTCGAACTTGCCGTTGTAGTTGCCGGGGCTCCAGTTGCCGAGCTTGATCGGCGCGTCCTCGAAGGTGTCGTGGGTCTGGAAACCGCGCTCCAGCGCCGTCAGGTAGACGAAGGGCTTGAACGACGAGCCCGGCTGCCGCTGCGCCTGGGTGGCGCGGTTGAACTGGCTGTCGTCGTAGTCCTTGCCGCCCACCAGGGCGCGCACGGCGCCGTCGGGGCTCATCACCACGACGGCGCCCTGGGCGACGTTGCTCTTGCCGCCTTCGCGGTCGAGCAGCGCCTTGAGCTCGGCCTCGGCCTTGCGCTGCAGCCCCATGTCCAGGGTGGTGTGGACCACGATGTCCTTGCCGGCGACCTCGCCGAACTGGTCGAGATGCGCCATCACCCAGTCGGCGAAGTAGCGCCCGCCCGGGACCGCCCGCTTGCTGGCCTGGGCCGCGCCGGTCAGCGCCGCCATGTCGGCGGTCTTGGTGTCGATGTAGCCGGCCTCCACCATGTTGTGCAGCACGTCGACGGTGCGGGCGTGGCTGGCCTCGGGGTCGTTGAGCGGGCTGTAGCGGCTGGGCGCCTTCAGCAGGCCGGCGATCACCGCGCCCTGGTACAGGGTCAACTTGCGCGCCGAGACCTCGAAGTAGCGCTTGGCGGCGGCGTCGACGCCGAAGGTCCCCGAGCCCAGGTAGACGCGGTTGAGGTAGAGGGTGAGGATCTGCTCCTTGGTGAAGCGCTTTTCCAGCCACAGCGCCATCAGCACCTCCTGCACCTTGCGCTTCATGGTGCGGTCGGGCTTGAGGAACAGGTTCTTGGCCAGCTGCTGGGTGATGGTCGAGCCGCCCTGCACCACGTGGCCGGCGCGCATGTTGGTGACGAAGGCGCGGGCGAGGCCCCACAGGTCGACGCCGAAATGGCTGAAGAAGCGGCGGTCTTCGGTGGCGAGCACCGCCTGCACCACCGAGGGGGAGATCTCGCCCAGTTCCAGCGGCTGGCCGTAGATGTCGCCGTAGGCGGCGAAGGTCTCGCCTTCGACGCTGACGAACTGCACGCTGGGCCGCCGGGTGGTGGCCGTCATCTGGTCGATGTCGGGCAGGTCGACGGCGTAATAGGCGACGATGCCGGCCACGCCGATGCCGGCCCAGATCATCAGGGTCAGGCCCCACAGCACCAGGCGCCTGCCCCACGACCGTCCGCGTCCCTTGGCCTTGCGCGGCTTGGGCTCCTTGGGCGGACGCTTGGGCTTTTCCGGGCGCTTGCCGCCGCCGCCGCCGCTTCCCCGGCCGCGGCCTTGCTCGCCCGAGCTGGGCAGGATGCGGTCGGAGGGATCGATGGCGAGATCGAGGGGCGCGTCATAGGCGCGCGAAGGGGGTGTCTTGGCGGGCATGGGGGCTTTTACCACGCTGGGGGCGGCTCTCGGAACTGGCAACGCCGTGTCAATGGTTGTAAGGTGGGCTCTTCCCGCACGGACCGGCGCAGAAGGAATAATCCATGGAAACCCTCGCGGTCACCATTTCCACCGAGCTCAAGGCCCGGCTCGAGGCGCTCGCCGCCGAGACCGGCAAGTCGCTCGAGGAATGCCTGGCGCTGGCGGTCCAGGAATTCGTCGAGAATTGGGAACTGCATCTGTCCGACCTGCATCAGATCGACGAGCACGAGGCTCGCACGGTGCTCAAGGCGGCCAACGACTGATCGTCGCGACTGCGTCTCCGCCCCCTAGGGGCGTGCCTTTGTCACCCGAAATTGTGGCGGATTTGGAGCCGGCGCGCGGTCATAGCGCCACGGTCAGAGGGGCGTATTCCTCGTTCTCGGGGCCGCCCCGCTGGTTGGTCAGGATGCGGGTCCGCCCGATACGGTAGTCGCAGTTCCAGTGGGTATGGCCGTGGATCCACAGCGCCGGCCCGGTGTCCTCGATCAGCGCATCGAGCTGGGTGACCGAGGCCACGGTCGGTACGTGCTCGGGACGGCGGGCCTTCAGGCTGCGGGCGGACGGAACGTGATGGCTGACCACGATGGTGGGGCCGTCGAAGCTTTCGGCCAGCCGGCAGGCGAGGAACGCGACCGAGGCGCGGTTGGAGGCCAGCACCGCCTCGGCGGTCAGCAGGTCTCCGTCCGGCCCGCGGCCGTTCCTGTAATCGGGCATGCGCTCCTGGGCCAGGCGCATGGTGCCGTCCTGGTCGCCTTCCAGCGTGTAGTCGGTCCACAGGGTGGCGCCCAGCACCCTCAGGCGCCCGCCGGGCAACTCGAACACGGCTTCATCGTCCTGCAGGAAGCGAAGCCCCGGCACCTCGGCCGCGGCGGCCCGCAGCGCCGCCAGCGGCGCCGTGCCCTCGGGGTGCTGCCAGTATTCGCGGTTGCCGGCGACATAGACGGCGGGACGGCCGCCGAGGTGTTCCGCGGCCCAGCGCACGCCCTCCAGGCCCCAGCCGATGTCGCCCGCCAGCACCACCAGGTCGGCGGCGATCGGCGGGGGCGCATAGGGGCCCTTCTCCACGTGGAGGTCGCTCATGATGACGAGGCTGATCATGGCGCGGCGTATTAGCAGAAACTAATCTTACTGTCCATGCCCGGCGAGTTCGCGCTCCAGGATGGCGCGGAAGCGTTCGGGGATCGGCACGGCGGCGCCGCTCTCGATGTCGATGAAGCAGGCGACGTAGCGGGCGCGGAAATGGGCGGTGCCGTCGGCGGCCATGCCGTCGATGGCGTAGGTGACGCTGGAACGGCCGGTGGCGGTGACGGTCACCGTGACCGTCAGCTCCAGGCCGGGGCGCATGGGCTTCAGGTAGTCGCACTCGGTGTGGACCATGGGCTGGCCGTTGCCGCCGGCCAGCAGCGCGACCCAGTCGCAGCCGAGCACGGTGCGGAAGAAGTTGTCGAGCGCCTCGGTGCAGTAATCGTAGACCCGGGGGGTGTAGAGGATGCCGGCGGGATCGCAGTCGCCCCAGGCGACCATCCGCTTCTCGCTGTAGGCCATCACGCGTCCTCCGTCACCGGCGCCGCTTCCCAGGGGAAGACGATCCACACCTCCTGGTCCATTTCGGCGACGAAGGTGTCGACCAGGGCGCGGCCGGCCGGCTTGGCGTAGAGGGTGGCGAAGTGGGCCTTGGGCAGCATGGCGCGCACCACGGCGGCGGTGGCCCCCGAATCGACCAGGTCGTCGACCACCAACCAGCCGGCGCCATCGTCCCCCGGTAGGTCCTTGAGCACCGTCAGCCCGCCCTGGACGCGGCCGTCGTAGCTGGCGATGCACACGGTCTCGACCAGCGGGCAGTCGAGTTCGCGGGCGAGGATGGCGGCGGGCACCAGGCCACCGCGCGCCACGGCGACGATGCCCTTGAACGGCCCGACCGGCCTCAGGCGCTCGGCCAGCGCCAGGCAATCGCGATGCATGTCGTCCCACCCGAGCCGCAGGGTGGCGGCAAGACGGTAATCGTGGCTCATGGGCCGGCGCTCTCCTCACGTCGAACGGCGGCGATTAGATACCACGCCGGCGCTTGGTGCCAGTTCTAACGGCCCGGTGCGCGCGGCTTCGGTGCTTCCCCTGGACGCGCGGCCATCTTCCTTGCAAAATCCACCGTCAGCACCGGAACCGGAAAGGGACGAAATGCACACGCCGATGGCCCGGCGGGGGATGGTCTCCACCCCGCACCACCTCGCTTCGCAGAGCGCGCTCGCGGTACTGCGCGAGGGCGGCAACGCCATCGAGGCGGCGGTGGCCGCCGCCGCGACTTTGTCGGTGGTGCTGCCGCAGGTGGGCGGCCTGGGCGGCGACGGGTTCTGGCTGATCGCCGAGCCGGGCAAGCCCCCCGTCTCCATCGACGGCTCCGGCGCCTCCGGCGGCAAGGTCGATCCCGGCCTGTACCGCGACGAGCGCGTCGATGCCGTGCCGGCCACCGGGCCGCTGGCGGCGGCGACCGTCGCCGGGCTGGTGTCGAGCTGGAACCTGGCGCTCGACGTGTCGGCGCATTGGGGCGGCGGCATGGCGCTCGACCGCCTGTTCGAGGATGCCATCACCTATGCCAAGGGCGGCTTCGCGGTCACCCGCGCCCAGGCGCAGGCCACCGCTGCCCGGCTGGCGGCGCTCAAGAAGGTCCCCGGGTTCGCCGCCCACTTCCTGGTCAAGGGCAAGCAGGCTCCCGCGGCCGGCCACGTGCAGACCGCCCCGGCGCTGGCCGGCACGCTGGAACGCCTCGCCGCCGTCGGTCTCGACGACTTCTATCGCGGCGACGTCGCCCGCATGCTTGCCGAGGACCTGAAGGCCGCCGGATCGCCGCTGCGGTCCGACGACCTCGCGCGTCACCGCGGCATGCGCCGCCGCCCGCTGTCGCTGTCGCTGCCGGCCGGCACCGTGTTCAACGCGGCGCCGCCGACCCAGGGACTGGCCGCCCTGATCCTGCTGGGCGTGGCGCAACGCCTGGAGCTGCCCGAGGCGGACGCGACGCGCTGGGCCCACCTGCTGGCCGAAGCCACCAAGCAGGCGCTCAGGGTGCGCGAGGTCCACGTCACCGACCCCCACCGCATGTCGGTCCATGCCACCACCTACCTGTCCGACCCGCTGCTCGACCGCATGGCCACCGAAGTGGACCGCACGCGTGCCGCCGACTGGCTGTTCCCCGAGCGCAGCGGCGAGGCCGCCTGGATCGGCGTCATCGACGGCCAGGGCCGCGCGGTCAGCTGTGTCCAGGGCCTGCACCAGCCGTTCGGCTCCGGCGTGGTGCTGCCGGCCACCGGCATCCTGTGGCATGACCGCGCCGCCGAGTTCTCCCTCGACCCCGGCCATCGCAACGCGCTGGAGCCGCGACGCAAGCCGCTGAGCGCGCTGGCGCCGGCGCTGGCGCGACTCAAGGACGGGCGCACCCTGGTGTGGGGCTCGTCGGGCGGCGACGCCCAGCCGCAGCTGCAGGCCCAGCTGTTCGCCCGCGCCATCCTCGGCGGGTCCGACCTGCAGGCCGCCGTCTCGGCACCGCGCTTCACGGTGGCGGGGACCCGGCTGGCTGTCGAGGGCGGCCTGCTGGAAACCGAGGCATTGGCCGCCCTCGGCCACCGCATCGATGCGGTCGAGGCCATCGGCAATGCCGGCGCCCTGCTGCGGCGCACCGACGGCATGATCGAGGGCGCGTCCGACCCGCGCGGCGACGGTTCGGTCGCCGGCTGGTAACCCCATTCCAAGCGAGGATCCATGACCCAGATCGTGCTGGCGGCCATCACCCCCGACGACGTCGGCGAGCGGCCCGTGGTCAACACCGGCGTGTCCATGCTCGGCATGGGCGGCGACGACTACGTCTGCGGCCATTGCGGCCGCCTGATGATGCACAATTTCGACGCCGGCAAGATGCAGGCCGCCATGGTCTACCAGTGCGGCGGCTGTGGCGGCTTCAACGTCAAGCCGAAGTAGGCGTCCCCTTTCGGTCATCCTGAGCGGCAGCGAAGGATCTGGGGGGCCCACGAGATCCTTCGTCGCTGCGCTCCTCAGGATGACGGCGAGCTCAGCAACCCGTGCACGCTGTTGCGCCGCGGGCGCCACAATCCGCGCTCCAGCGCTTCCCTGAGGCGCGCCCGGATCTCCTCCAGGGCCTTGGGATTGTTGGTCTGCAGGAATTCGCGGACGGCCTCGTCGCCCAGGTAGGCGTCGGCCACCAGGTCGAAGTGGTGGTCCTTGACCGCCCGCGTGGTGGCGGCGAAGGCGAACAGGTAGTCCACCGTGGCGGCCATCTCGAAGGCACCCTTGTAGCCGTGGCGCATGACGCCGTTGATCCACTTGGGATTGACCACGCGGGCGCGCACCACCCGGGCGATCTCTTCCTCGAGCGAGCGGATGCGCGGGCTTTCGGGCCGCGAATGGTCGGCGTGCCACACCGCCGGGGCCTTGCCCGAGGCCTGCCTGACCGCGGCGGCGAGGCCACCCTCGAACTGGTAGTAATCGTCGGAATCGAGCAGGTCATGCTCGCGGTTGTCCTGGTTCTGCACCACCGCCTCGACCTGCGACAGGCGGTCGGTGAACAGCTGGTGGCCGGCCTCGCCCTCGGCGCCGCCGCCATAGACCCAGCCGCCCCAGGCCACGTAGGCCTCGGCGAGATCGGCCTCGGTGGTCCAGCCGCGCTCATCGATCAGCGCCTGCAGGCCGGCGCCATAAGCGCCCGGCTTCGAGCCGAACACGCGGGCGGCGGCGCGGCGCTCGCCCAGGGTCGCGGCGTCGGCGCGCACGCGGGCGGCCAGCGGGTTGACGTCCTCGGGCTCGTCGAGCCCCGCCACGGCGCGCACCGCCGAATCGAACAGGTTGATGAGGTCGGGGAAGGCGTCGCGGAAGAAGCCGGACACCCGCAGCGTCACGTCCACCCGCGGCCGGTCGAGGATGGTGGCCGGCAGCACCTCGAAGCCGGTGACCCGGCGCGAGCCGGCGTCCCAGGTCGGCCGCACCCCCATCAGCGCCAGGCCTTGCGCGATGTCGTCGCCGCCGGTGCGCATGTTGCTGGTGCCCCAGGCGGTCAGCGCCACGGCGCGCGGCCAGTCGCCGTGTTCCTGCAGGTGGCGCTCCAGCAGCAGGGTTGCCGACTTCCACCCCAGGGTCCACGCCGCCGGCGTCGGCACCGTGCGGGTGTCGACCGAATAGAAGTTGCGGCCGGTGGGCAGCACGTCGGGGCGGCCCCGTGTCGGCGCCCCCGAGGGCCCCGGTGCCACGAAGCGTCCGGCGAGGCCGGCCAGCAGCCCGGCGATCTCGGCGGTTCCGCAGGCATCGATTGCGGGCGCCAAGCGGGTGCGGATGGTCTCCAGCACCGCCGGCGTGCGGGTCCAGGCGGGGTCGGGCACCGCGCCGGCCACCAGGGCGCGCGCGAGCGCCTCCAGGCGTTCGACGGTGTCGCCGTGGGTGCGCCAGATGCCCCCACCCCAACCCTCCCCCACGCTCCGCGCGAGGGAGGGGGCGTCCGCGGCTCCCTCCCCCACGCTCGGCGCGGGGTAGGGGGTGTCCGCGGCTCCCTCCCCCGGCTCGGCCGGGGGAGGGTTGGGGTGGGGGCTGACCGCCGCCAGAACCAGCGGCCGCGGCCCGGGCCACGCCTCTCCCAACACGCAGTCGAGCGGATCGAACCCCAGGCCCAGATCGTCGGCCAGCGCCCGCAGCAGCGAGGCGTCGCCCGGCTCGGTGCCGCGCGGCACGCGGGCCAGCGCCACCAGCAGGTCGATGCGCTGGTCGCCGGAGGGGCTTTGGCCGAACACGTGCAGGCCGTCGCGGATCTGCAGTTCCTTGAGCTCGCACAGGTGGTTGTCGAGCTTGGCCAGCGCCGCGTCGGGGTCGTCGCCCGGTTTGATGCCGAGGTCGGCGTCCAGCCCGGCGACGGCGGTCAGGCTCAGGATCTCGGCGCGCAGCACGGCGAGGCGGCGGGGGTCGAGGCCGGCCGCTTCGTAATACTCGTCGACCAGGCGCTCCAGCTCGCGCAGCGGACCGTAGCTCTCGGCCCGCGTCAGCGGCGGCGTCAGGTGGTCGATGATCACGGCGGCGGTGCGGCGCTTGGCCTGGGTGCCCTCGCCGGGGTCGTTGACGATGAAGGGATAAAGGTTGGGCAGCGGCCCCAGGCAGGCCTCGGGGTAGCATTCCTCGGACAGGGCCAGCGACTTGCCCGGCAGCCATTCCAGGTTGCCGTGCTTGCCCATGTGGATGACGGCGTCGGCGACGAACCCGTCGCGCAGCCAGGCATGGAAGGCCAGGTAGCTATGGGGCGGCACCAGGTCGGGGTCGTGGTAGCTGGACGATGGATCGACGTTGTAGCCGCGCGCCGGCTGGATGCCGACCGCGACGGCGCCGAACCGCATCACCGGCAGCAGGAACTCGCCGCAGGACAGCGCGCCCTTCTTGAAGAACGGGTCGCCCTCGGGCGGGCCCCAGCGGTCGCGCACCGCCGTCTGCACCGCCTGCGGCAGCGTATGGAAGAAGGCGAAGTAGTCGGGCAGGGGCAAGCTCTCGCGCACCTCGCGCGTCGCCAGCCCCCGCCAGTCGTTGGTGGGACCCGCCTGCAGCGTCGCGACCAGGGCGTTGCCGTCGGCGGGCAGGTCGCGCACGGCGTAGCCTGCGTCGGCCATGGCCCGCAGCACCTCGATGGTGCCGGCCGGGGTGTCCAGGCCGACGCCGTTGCCCAGGCGGCCGTCGCGGTTGGGATAGTTGGCCAGCACCAGGGCGATGCGGCGCGCGCTTGCCGGCTTGCGGCGCAGCCGGGACCAGCGGGCGGCCAGCTCGGCGACGAAGCGGACGCGGTCGGCCACCGGGCGGTGGCGGGCGATGTCGCACTGGGTGGCGTCGTCACGGTCGGCGGCCTTGAACGAGACGGCGCGGGTGAAGACGCGGCCGTCCACCTCGGGCAGGGCCACGTTCATGGCGATGTCGCGCGGGCCCAGCCCGTGGGTGCCGTCGCGCCACGCCTCCTCGCTGCCGCCGGCCAGCACCACCTGCAGCACCGGGCAGTCGGATGCGGCGAAGGGGGTGTCCTCCGGGCGGCCGGGGGCGGCGACGGCGAAGCCGGTGGCGTTGAGGATGACGTCGGGCTTGGCCTCGGCCAGGACGCTCTCCACCACCCCGGCCGAGACGGTATCCTTCAGCGAATGGACGTAGAGGGCCGCCGGATTGACTCCCTGGTGCCGCAGCGCCTCCATCAGCGCGTCGATCGGGGCGGTGTCGCCGGCCAGCATCAGGGCGCGGTAGAACACCACCGCCGCCACCGGGCGGCCATCGTCGGCGAAGTCCCCGTAGCGTCCGGCCGGCGGCAGCGGCCGCGGCTCCAGCCAGTCGAGCCCCGCGAGGAAACGCAAGGCCTGCTCGGCGTTGTCGATGCCGCCGAAGGCCAGCCAGCGCCACAGCCGCTCGCAATCGGCGGCGGCCATGGTGCCTTCCCGCATCAAGTCGGGATCGGGCTTGTCGTCGCCCGGCAGGAAGGCGAGCGGGATGGCCTTGCGCCGGCAGGCGGCGGCGATCTGCTCGACGCCGTAGGGCCAGTAGGACTTGCCGCCCAGCAGCCGGACCACCACCGCCCGGGCCCGCTCGACGATCTGCTCGACGTAGAGGTCCACCGACATGTGGTGGGCCAGCCGCATCAGGTTGGCGAGACGCAGGGTGGGCGCGGGTCCCAGGCGGCGACGGGCGGCCGCCAGGCAGGCGAGCTCGGTGTCGGCGGCCGACAGGATCACGATGTCGCCGGGACTCTGACTCAGGTCGACCGCTTCCGATCCGCCGCTGATGCTGCCCGGCTGGGCGGCAAGAAGGTGCATGCGCTAACCCATCACCATCGCCTGGATCGCCTCGCGGTCCAGGCCCTTGCGGCCGATCACCACCAGCCGGCTGGCTCGGATTTCGTCCGGCTTCCAGGGGCGGTCGAAATAGCGCTCGATGCGGGTGCCGACCGCCTGCACCACGGCGCGGGCCGGCTTGCCCGCCACCGCCAGGAAGCCTTTGAGCCTCAGCACGTCATGGGCGGCGATGGCTTCGATCAGCCGCGTTTCCAGCTCCGACGGGTCGGCGATCTCGGGCAGATGGATGGCGAAGCTCTCGAAATCGTCGTGGTCGTGCTCGTCTTCCAGATCGTGATGGCTGGGGCGCGAATCCAGATCGTCCTCGGCCGCCGCCGACAGGCCCAGCAGCACCAGCGGGTCGACGGCGCCCATGCGGGTGGCCAGCACCTTGACGCCGGTGCGCAGGCCCTCGCCGACCACCACCTTCACGCCGGCCAGCGCATCGGCGTCCACCAGATCGGTCTTGTTGAGCAGGACCATGTCGGCGCAGGCCAGCTGGTCCTCGAACACCTCCTCCAGCGGGTTGTCGTGATCGGGCTTGGCCATCTCCTCCGGGCTGTCGGCGAAGCGCCCCGAGGCCACGGCGGCGGCATCGACCACCGCCACCACGCCGTCGACGGTGACGCGCGAGCGGATCTCCGGCCAATGGAAGGCCTTGACCAGCGGCTTGGGCAGCGCCAGGCCCGAGGTCTCGATGACGATGTGGTCGGGCGGGTCGGCGCGGTCCAGCAGCTTCTGCATGGTGGGCAGGAACTCGTCGGCCACCGTGCAGCACAGGCAGCCGTTGGCCAGCTCGATGACGTCCTCGTCGCGGCAGCCCTGGATGCCGCACGACGCCAGTAGGTCGCCGTCGACGCCGATATCGCCGAACTCGTTGACGATCAGCGCGATGCGCCGGCCGTGGGCGTTGGCGAGCAGGTGACGGACCAGCGTGGTCTTGCCGGCCCCCAGGAAGCCGGTGATGACGGTGGCGGGAACCTTGCGGAAGCGGCTCATGGACTATCCTTGGAGATCGGGGCCTTGAGGATGAGGGGAAGGCCGGCGGCGACGAACACCACCCGGCGGCAGGCCTGGGCGACCCGCTGGTTGACGCGGCCCTGATGGTCGCGGAACTCGCGGGCCAGGCGGTTGTCGGGCACCAGGCCGAGGCCGATTTCGTTGGAGACCAGCACGATCGTCCGCGGGGTGGCGGCCAGCACCTCGCACAGCTCTTCGGTGGCGTGCGCCACGTCGCGGCCGGCATGCATGAGGTTCGAGATCCACAGCGTCAGGCAATCCACCAGCACCGGCCGGTCGGCGTGCCGGTCCAGCGCCCCGGCGAGATCCAGCGGCTCTTCGAGGGTGGCCCACTCGTGGCCGCGGCGGTCGCGGTGGGCGCGGATGCGCGCCGCCATCTCGTCGTCCAGGGCCTGCCCGGTGGCAAGATAGAGCGCCGGCCGGCCGGCCAGCAGGCCTTCGGCATAGGCGCTCTTGCCCGAGCGGGCGCCGCCGAGAACCAGGGTGGTGCGGGGGTCAGCGGACAGGGGTCGGCCTCCTCAGGAAAGACGCCGACCTCCTACCACAAAGGAGTGGGCGCGCGCTACTTGAGGGCCACGGTCAGGATCTGGCGCACCGTGTCGGGATCGATGTCGCCCCGCTCGCCCCACGACGGAGCCTTCCGCTTGGTCAGCCGGGCGGGGATTTCCTCCACCACGCTGGTCGGGGCGCCGGCGGCCGTCAGGCTGGTCGCTACGCCGACCGATTCGAAGAAGGCCCGCGTCCGCGCGATGGCGAGGTCGATGGTGCCGTCTTCCGATCCGTTGGACACGCCCCACACCCTTTTCGCGTATTGCAGCAGCTTGGCCCGCTTGGCGTCGCGGCGCACCGCCACCACCCCCGGCCACACCGCGGCCAGGGTGCGGGCATGGTCGATGCCGGTGAGAGCGGTGAGTTCGTGGCCGATCATGTGGGTGGCCCAGTCCTGCGGCACCCCGACGCCGACCAGGCCGTTCAGGGCCATGGTCGCCGCCCACATCAGGCTGGCGCGGGCCTGGTAGTCGGGCGGCGTGGCCATGGCCGCCGGGGCCACCTCGATCAGGGTCTGCATCACCGCCTCGGCCATGCGGTCCTGCAGCGGCGCGTCGGCGGGGAAGGTCAGGTACTGCTCGAGCACGTGGATGAAGGCGTCGACGATGCCGTTGCCGATCTGGCGCTCGGGCAGCGAGAAGGTGGTCTCGGGGTCGAGGATCGAGAACTTGGGCATCAGCAGCGGCGAGCCGAAGCCGAACTTCTCCTTGGTCTCCTCGCGCGACACCACCGAGAAGCCGTTCATCTCCGAGCCGGTGGCGGGCAGGGTCAGCACGGCGCCCAGCGGCAGGGCGGTGCGCACCTTGGCGCCGGTGGCGAGCGACCAGGGATCGCCGGCAAAGGGAACGGCCGCGGCGATGAACTTGCAGCCGTCGACGACGCTGCCGCCGCCCACCGCCAGGATGAAGTTCAGATTCTGCTCGCGCACGATCTCCACCGCCGTCATCAGCGTCTCGTAGCGGGGATTGGGCTCGATGCCGCCGAACTCGGTGAAGGGGATGCCGGCCTCGGTCAGCGCCGCGACCACCTGATCATGGACGCCGTTGGCCTTGACGCTGCCGCCGCCATAGGCCAGCAGCACGCGGGAGAACTCGGGGATCTCCCGGCCCAGCGCGGCGATCTGCCCCTTGCCGAAGATCACCTTGACCGGGTTGTGGAAGACGAAATTCTCCATGGGGCGCGCTCCTGCTGACGTTGCGGGTGGGCGATTCCCTCACGGAAGGGGCAAGCCGTCAATACGGTCGCAACCCCTTTGCCGGGTCGCCGGCCTCCGCTACCATGACGCCACGACCTTGGGGGGACCATCCATGACGCTTCGCAGCAAAGCCGCGCTCTGCCTGTCCATGCTCGCGTTGGCCGCCTGCGCCTCGGAACCGCCGCCGCCCCCACCCCCGCCCTGCATCATGCCGCCGCCGCCGCCGCCGACCGCCTCCGAACTGATCGACCAGTGCTTCGCGGCGGCGCGCAAGGGAAGCGTGCCGGCCGCCGCCGACCTCAAGATGTACCGGGTCAACGACGGGCAGGTGTGGGCGTATTTCGACCTCAAGGACGGCCGCACCGTACCGGTCTACTGCCGCTGGGACGAAGGCCGCATCTTCGACGTGCGCGTGGCGCCGCCCAAGAGCCTTCAGTAACGCACTCCGGTGAGATAGAGCCCTGCCGCCGGCGCGGTGGGGCCGCCGGCCTTGCGATCGCGGGCCTCCAGCGCGCGGCGGATGTCGTCGGGGCACCACTTGCCCTCGCCCACCAGCTTCAGCGTGCCGACCATGTTGCGCACCTGGTGGTGCAGGAACGACCGCGCGGCGGTGACCACCGTGATCTCGTCGCCGCGGCGGGTGACGTCGAGCACGTCCAGCGTCTTCATCGGGCTCTTGGCCTGGCACTCGCTGGCGCGGAAGGTGGTGAAGTCGTGGTGCCCGACCAGGCGGGCGGCCGCCTCCCGCATGGCGTCGGCGTCGAGAGGCACCGGCACCCACCAGGCGCGGTCGCGGTCGAGCGCCAGCGGCGCCCGGCGGTTGACGATGCGGTAGAGGTAGGCGCGCCCCGTCGCCGAGAAGCGGGCGTGGAACTCGTCGGACACCGCCTCCGCGGCGCGCACCGCCACCGGATGGGGCTTCAGGTGGAAGTTCAGCCCGTCGCGGACCCGGTCAGCGGGGAAGTCGCGGGGCAGGTCGACATGCACCACCTGGCCGGTGGCATGCACCCCCGAATCGGTGCGGCCGGCGGCGACCACCGAAGCCTCGGCCTGGCAGAAGCGCGCGATCGCGGTCTCCAGCACCTGCTGGACGGAGATGCCGTTCTCCTGCCGCTGCCAGCCCTGGAAGGGCGTGCCGTCGTATTCGATCAGAAGCTTGTAGCGGGGCATGGCCGTCCTTCAGGCGAGCGCCGTGCCCTTGGGCACGGCAAATCCCCGCAGCAATTCCTCGGCGGTCATGGGCGCCTTGCCGGCGCGCTGGACCCGGGTCAGGCGCAATGCTCCCTCGCCGCAGGCGACGGCCAAGCGGTCGTCGATCACGCTGCCCGGGGCACCGCTTCCGGCCGTCACTTCGGCGGCCAGGATTTTCAGGCGTTCGCCGCCCACCTCGCACCACACGCCGGGCCAGGGGTTGAGCGCGCGCACCGCCCGCTCCAGGGCAATTGCGGGATGGGACCAGTCGATGCGGCCCTCGTCCTTGGCCAGCTTGGCGGCATAGGTGACGCCGTCCTCGGGCTGCGGCGTGGCGACGGCGGTGCCGGCCGCGACGCGGGCCAGCGCGTCCACGATCATGCGGGCGCCCATGGCGGCCAGGGCGTCGTGCAGCGACGAGGCGGTGGTCTCGCCGGTGATCGGCAGGGTTTCGGTCAGCAGCATGGCGCCGGTGTCGAGGCCCTGGTCCATCTGCATGATAGTGACGCCGCTCTCGGCGTCGCCGGCCAGGATGGCGCGCTGGATGGGGGCGGCGCCGCGCCAGCGCGGCAGCAGCGAGGCGTGGACGTTGAGGCAGCCGTAGCGGGGAGCGTCGAGGATCGCCTTGGGCAGGATCAGGCCGTAGGCCGCCACCACCGCCGCATCGAGGTTCAGTGCGGCGAAGGCGGCCTGGTCCTCGGGCGCTTTCAGCGATTTCGGCGTGCGCACCTCGATGCCCTTGGACTGGGCGAAGGCATGCACCGGCGTCGGCTGCTCCTTGTGGCCGCGGCCGGCCGGACGCGGCGGCTGGGAATAGACGCACACGACCTCGTGGCCGGCGTCGAGGAGGGCGGCGAGGATGGGGACCGAGAAGTCGGGCGTCCCCATGAAGGCGAGGCGCATCACCGCACCGCCACCGCTTCCTTCTTCGACTTCAAGAGCTTGCGCAGGATCATGTTGCGCTTGAGCGAAGAGAGGTGGTCGATGAACAGTACGCCGTCGAGGTGGTCGAGCTCATGCTGCAGCACGGTGGCCAGCAGGCCGTCGGCGTGGATCTCGCGGATCTCGTTCTCGTGGTCGAGGTAGCGGACCTTGACCTCGCGCGGACGCACCACCGGGGCGTAGTGCTCCGGCACCGACAGGCAGCCTTCCTCGTAGCTGTTGTCGTCGTCCGACACCCAGACGATCTCGGGATTGGCCATGCGGACCGGCTGGCGGTCGGCCTCTTCCTTGCCGATGTCGACCACCACCACCCGCTTGCCGACGCCGACCTGCGGCGCCGCCAGGCCGATGCCCGGGGCGTCGTACATGGTCTCCAGCATGTCGTCCATCAGGCGGCGGATCTCGTCGTCGACCTTTTCGACCCGGTCGGCCTTCTGCTTCAGCCGCGGGTCGGGGGCTGTGAGGATGGGAAGCAGCGCCATGGCCGAGACACCTTAATTGCGTAATCCGTCCGTGACATATGGCGGGTCGCGCGCGAGGTCAAGCGTCGAGGCGCCCTATCCCTTGACCCGTGCCCGGTATTTCAGCACGGCCTCGCCCTTGGCGGGGACGGTGATGGTCCAGGCGGCCGAGAACGCGCCGTCCTTCACGTGCTTCTCGCTCTCGTCCACCACCAGCCAGTCGCCGGCGAAGGCCTCGCGCACCACCACCCGGGCGGAGCGGTCGCCGCCGTTGGCCAGGCGCACTTCCCATGCCGCCTCGGTGACGTCGGGGGCGACGCGCTGGAAGTCGGTCTGCTGGCGCCGGGCGGTGACGTCGAACATCTCGCCGACGGCGATGCGCCCCTGCCCGCCGTCGGGGACCGCCGCCAGGTGATCCTCGCCCAGCGGCACGCCCTTCTGGCCGATGCGCACGATGCCGGCCGGCAGCGGCTGGCCCAGGGTGTTCTTGAATCTCAGCGCCATCATGGGATGCCGGGCTTCCGGTTCGCGCCACTGGCCGCGCCACGCCTGGGGCGGCATGGGGTCCAGCGTGAGGACGCGTTCCACCGCCAGCGCCGCCGGCGGCAGCAGCGCCACCTGCCGCGACTCGCCGTCGCGCAGCGTCACCGTCTGGCCGATGGCATAGAGGTGATGGGGGCCGGCCGCTTGGCGTTCGGGCGCCATCGGTTCCGGTGCGGCCATCGTGGCCTCGGCGCGGGCCATCATCACCGGGCGCGGCCGCTTTGCAGCCTGGGCGGGCGCGCCGGCCAGCACCTGCAGCTTGGCCTCGGGCAGATCCAGGCCGCTGGCATTGGTCACCGTCGCCCAGGCCGACAGCATCAGTTTGTCGTCGACCAGATCGGCGGTGTAATCGGCCTGCCACGACAGGCCGGCCGCGGCGTAGGTCAGCTCGGCCTCGCGCTTGCCGGCGGTGTCGGACGACACCGAGGCGGTATAGGCGGGGAGCGGCCTCAAACCGGGGGGCAGCGCATCGTAGAGCACGCGCACCGGGGTGCCGGCCACCACCTTGCCGCCGGCCCGGAATACCGGCACCGGACCCGCCGACAGCACGGTGACGCGTTCCTCACGTTCGCCGCCGGCGGAATCCCGCCACACCACGGTGACCTCGCGTCCCACCGACTTGGCCAGCAGCAGCGAGGCCTCGATGCCGCCCAGTTCCAGCCCCTGTTCCCGCACCGCCACTCCCGGGGCGGTCAGCCGGGCCGATCCCGGCCGGACCTCGCGCGCAACGCCCTCGATGGCCACCAGCGACGATCCCTTGTCCAGCGTCAGGCTGCGCCGGTCCGAGATCAGGCCGACATCGTCCTGGGTGACGGTGACCGTCAGCCCGGTGCGGTCGCCGGGACCCGAAACGGTCTCGGCGTAAAGCGCCAGGGGGATCAGGGCGCAGGCGGCCAGGGCGGAGATCGAGACGGCGAGGCGGGAGGGCTTGGTAGGGTTGGGCATGGGCGGTCTCTCGGAAATGCGCTCCTGCCAGTCCTATGCTATGAATCCGGCGGTTCCGTGGCATCGGAGGGATAAGACGTGGACGCGACGGTGGTGATCGTGGGGCTGGTGGCCCTTCTGGCGCTAAGCCTGGCCGGCTTCATGGCGCTCAGAGCCCAGGCCGGGCGCGGCCAGACCGAGGCCATGGCCCGTGCCGTCGAGAGCGTGGCCGGCGCCCAGGCGGCGCTGACCGGCCGCCTTGCCCAGCTCGCCGACACCCAGGCCGCCGCCCAGGCGGCCCTGGCCGAGCGGCTGCAGGCGCAGGAGCGCGCCCTGGCCAAGGCGGTGGAGGAACGCCTCGCCGACATGTCCAAAAGGATGGATGACGGCCTGCAGCAGGCCTCGCACCGCCAGGCCACCACCATGCACGAGCTGCGCGAGCGCTTGGCCGTCATCGACGCGGCGCAGAAGAACATCACCGAATTGTCGGCCCAGGTGGTCAGCCTGCAGGACATCCTGTCCAACAAGCAGGCGCGCGGCGCCTTCGGCGAGATCCAGCTGGCCGACCTGGTCAAGGGAGTGCTGCCGCCCTTCGCCTACGAATTCCAGGCCCAGCTCGGCGAAGGTCGCCGCGTCGACTGCCTGCTCAAGCTGCCCAACCCGCCGGGCCCCATCGCGGTCGACGCCAAGTTCCCGCTGGAATCCTACCACCTGCTGCGGAACGCCCGCGACGAGGCGGAACGCGTGCAGGCCGGGCGCGCCTTCGGCACCGCCATCCTCAAGCATGTGCGCGACATCGCCGAGCGCTACATCGTCCCGGGCGAGACCGCCGAATCGGCGCTGATGTTCCTGCCCTCCGAGGCGGTGTACGCCGAGCTGCACGCCAACTTCCCCGACGTGGTGGAGAAGAGCTTCCGCGCCAAGGTGTGGATCGTCTCGCCCACCACCCTGATGGCGACGCTGAACACCGTCCGGGCCGTGCTCAAGGACGCCCGCATGCGCGAGCAGGCCGGGGTGATCCAGAAGGAGGTGCGCTCGCTCTTGGACGACGTCGGCCGCCTCGACGACCGGGTGGCGGCGCTCGGCAAGCATTTCGACCAGGCGTCCGAGGACATCCGCCAGATCCGCATCTCCACCGACAAGGTGACCAAGCGCGCCGACCGCATCGAATCGGTGCAGCTGGGCGAGGACCCCGCCATCGCCGAGGTGGCGGCCCCCCAGGCCACGCTGCCGGTGGGGTGATTTCTCCGTCATCCCGAGGAGCGGCGCGACGAGGGATCTCGTCCGGGGCCCCGGTACGAGATCCCTGCGTCGCTCGGGATGACAATCGCTACCGCATTCCGGCCTTTCTCAGCGCACGGTCGACCCACAGGCGGGTCAGGCCTTCCCAGGCGGTGTTCTGGCCCAGGCGGTCGTGCAGGCAGGCGAAGTCGACCGCGTCCAGCGGCTGGTCCTGGTTGGCGCAGCTGAACACCACGCTGCCGTCGGCGTGGCGCTGCAGGCACTGGGCGCAGATTTCCTTCATCATGCATTGCATCGGCGAGTTGATGGAGCCGATGCCCACATGCCCCGGCTTCAGGTAGGGAGCCAGCTCCGCGTGGCGGGCGCGGGCCACCGCCGCCATCATGCGGTCCGAGCCGATGGCGATGACGCGGTCGACCTCGGCCAGCGGGATCGGCGCCGCGCCCAGGCGGCCCTCGGCATAGGCCACCAGCGCCTCGACGATGTTGCCGACGAAGGCCTTGTCCTGGGGACGGCCGGGCACGAACGGCGCGCCCTTGTCGACGCACCACACCACCGCGTCGGCGGCGGCTTCGATGTCGGCGACCTTGAAGCGGTCGGCGGCGGTGCGGTAGCCGGCGAAATACAGCACGCGGCAGCCCTCGGCCCGCATGGCGGCGCCGATCGAGAACAGCACGGCGTTGCCGAGGCCGCCGCCGGCCAGCAGCACGGTCTCGTCCTCGCCGATCTCGGTGGGCGATCCCGTCGGGCCCATGAGCACCACCGGTTCGCCGGGTCGCAGGGTGGCGCACAGGTCCGAGGAGCCGCCCATCTCCAGCACGATCAGCCCGACGAGGCCTTGCGCGATGTCGGTCCACGCGCCGGTCAGCGCCAGGCCCTCCATCGCCAGCGTGGTGCCGTCCACCTTGGCGGCCAGGGTCTCGAAATTCTGCAGGCGGTAGAACTGGCCGGGGCGGAAGGCCCGCGCCGCCAGCGGCGCCCGCACCACCACCTCGACGATGGTGGGGGTCAGGCGGTAGACGTCATGCACCCGCGCCCGCAGCGCGTCGTTCAGGCGGGCGAACAGCGCCTCCGGCGTCACCGGCGACGGCTTGCGGCGGGCGATGGCGCGGTCGACCACCGGATAGCCCAGCTTGGCCGAGGCCATGGCCGAGACCACGTTGCCGGCCCAGCTGGGATGCAGGTCGCCGAAGAAGCTGGCACCGTCCTTGGCCATCAGCACCTGGGGGACGGCCGGCTTGGTCGAGCGCTCGGGCGACACCGGGATTCCGTCCTCGTCCACCGCCTGGAAGTACTTGCCGTCGAGTGTGATGCCGATGCTCTCGCGGGCCAGGGTGGTGTTGGGCACGGTGCCGGCGGCGACCAGGATCGAGCGGGCGGGCAGCTCGGCCTCGCTGCCCTCGGCGTTCCGCACGACGAGCCCGTGGGCGGCGCCGAAGCGGTCGAGCGCCACCGCCACCGGGGTCAGGCCCTCGGCGAAGCGGATGCCCTCCTCGAAGGCCTTGGTCACCTCCTCGTGATTGCGGTAGGCGGGGCTGTCGATCAGGCGGCGGCGGTAGGCGATGGTGGCGCCGCCCCACGCGTGGAGCAGCGCCCGGCGGGCGCCGGAATCCGGCGCCGCCCTGAGCGCGCGGGCGTGCGCAAGGAACTCGTCGGCGATCAGGGTATCCTCGTCCGACCATACGGCCCGCACCGCGGCTTCACCGCGCTCGGCCGCCAGGGTCTCGTAGCGGGACAGGAATTTCTCCACCTGCACCGGGTAGTAGGCCAGGGCCTCGGTGCAGGTGTCGATGGCGGTCAGCCCGCCGCCGATCACCACCACCGGAAGCCGCAGTTGCAGGTTGGCGAGCGAATCGGCCTTGGCCGCCCCGGTCAGCTGCAGCGCCATCAGGAAGTCCGAGGCCTGGCGCACGCCCTTGGCGAGGCCGTTCTCCATGTCGAGCACGGTGGGCTTGCCGGCGCCCATGCTCAAGGCCACGTGGTCGAAGCCCATGGCGAAGGCGGAGGTGAAGGACAGCGTGCCGCCGAAGCGCACGCCGCCGAACAGGGCGAACTGCTCGCGCCGTTCCAGCAGCAGCCGCAGCACCTTCAGGAAGTTCTTGTCCCAGCGCACGGTGATGCCGTATTCGGCGACGCCGCCGAAGCCGGCCATGGTGCGGGCGTCCAGCGGCTCCCACAACTCGGCGATGTCGCGGACGGCGCGGAACGGCACGCGGGCGCCCAAGGGATCGACCCCCGACAGGGACGGGTCGAGGGGCTCGATCTTCAGCCCGTCCACCGCCACCACCCAATGGCCTTCCTGCATCAGGTGATGGGCCAGCGTCATGCCGGCGGGGCCGAGGCCGACCACCAGCACCTTGCGCCGCGAATCGGGGCGCGGCAGCGGGCGGGCGAAGTTGAGGGGATTCCAGCGGGTCAGCAGCGAATAAATCTCGAAGCCCCAGGGCAGGGCGAGCACGTCCTTGAGCGTACGGGTCTCGGCCTGCGGGATGTCGACCGGGTCGCGGTTCTGGCCCTGGTAGATGCAGGCGGTCATGCAGTCGTTGCAGATGCGATGGCCGGTGCCGGCCACCATGGGATTGTCGACCGCCGCCGCCGCCAGGGCCGCCACCGCCAGCCCCTGGCCCTTGAGCTCGTGCATCTCCGAGATCTTCTCGGACAGCGGGCAGCCCTGCATGCGCACGCCGAGCGGATTGACGGCGATGTCGCCGCTCTTGCGGTCGCGGAAGCCCCTGGAGCAGCTGTCCTTGCCCTGGTGGTGGCACAGGATGCAGTAATCGACCTCGTCGAGGGCCCCGGCGAGGTCGGTGCCGGGATCGGTGAGCGCAAAGCCGTCGCGCCGGCGCTGGTGCCCGGGCAGGCCGGCCAGCACGTTGCCGTCACGCTCGCATGGAACCAAGGCCAAGGGATCGTGCTTGCCGTGCACATGGAACAGCACGCCGCCCGGCGCCGCCGCCACCCTCCAGGCGGCGTAGGCGGCGGCCAAAGCGAGGTCGTCGGCGTGCGCCGCCTCGTCGTCGAGCCAGCCCATCACCGCGGTGGCGAAGGCCTGTTCCGTCAGCGCCCCGCCCAGGCGGTCCGACAGCGCCCGCGCCAGGGCAGCGCCGTCGAGGGATGCGGCGTCCTTCACCTCCTTGAGCGCGCGCCGTTGCACGAACAGCCGCTTGCAGGCGAACAGGGGGGCCAGGGCCAGGTGTCGGCCCCGGAGCGCGGTGACCTCGCCGCGGATATTGAAGAGCTGGGCGAGGAAATCGTCGAGATGGGGCCCGAGGGCGATCATCAGCCCCGACGGGTCGGGCTCCTGGCCGGCGCGGGCGGCGAGCAGCCGGGCGTGGAGCGCCGGGTCGGCCAAGGCGAGTTCGGCCAAGAAGGCCGCATCGACCCGCTCCAGCCCCTCGCGGCGGTAGAGGTCGGGAAAGGAGATGCCGAAGCCTAGGTCGGGATCCGTCATGCCGCTCAGTTTAGGCTTTCGGTCGGCCCTGTTCCAGGCGCATCCGCGGTGCCATATCCACCCCGAAAGGGGATTTTCCCATGCGCCGTTCCACGCCTTCGGTCCAATGGTGGTTGTTCGCCTGCGCCCTGATGGTGGCGGTGATGGTGGGCCTCGGCGGGCTGACGCGCCTGACCGGGTCCGGCCTGTCCATGGTCGAGTGGAACCCCCATCGTCTCCTGCCGCCGCTGTCCGAGGCGGAGTGGCAGCAGGCCTTCGACCTCTACCGTGCCACCCCGCAATACCGGCTGGTCAATGCCGGCATGGACCTGGCCGGCTTTCAGGGCATCTTCTGGCTGGAATACGTCCATCGCCTGTGGGGGCGGCTGATCGGGGTGGCGTTCGCGCTGCCGCTGGCGTGGTTCGCCGGGCGGCGGCTGATCGACGGCCGGCTGGCGCGCCGGCTTCTGCTCATCCTGGGCCTCGGCGCGTTCCAAGGCGGGCTGGGGTGGTTCATGGTGGCCAGCGGCCTGGTCGACGTGCCGGAGGTCAGCCACTTCCGCCTCGCCGCCCATCTGGTGGCGGCGCTGGCGATCCTGGTCGCCCTGGTGTGGACCGCCCTCGATCTTCGGTATGGCGCGGCGCGGACGGCGCCCAGCCTCGCCTGGGCGGTGGCGGCGCTGGTGGCAGTCACCATCACCTGGGGCGCGTTCGTCGCCGGCCTCAAGGCCGGGCTGGTCGCCGACACCTTTCCGCTGATGAACGGGCTCTGGTTGCCGGACGACGGCTGGGATGCGCTCCATGCCCGCGGCGCCGTCCATTTCACCCACCGGGGACTGGCGGTGGCGAGCGTGATCGCACTGACCGTGCTGGCCCTCAGGTGCCGTCGCTTCGCCCCGGCGGCGGCGTGGAGCTGGCTGCAGGCCTCGCTTGGCATCGCCACCATCGTCAACCACGTGCCGGTGGCGCTGGCGACCGCGCATCAGATGGGGGCGGTGGTGCTGGTGGTTCTGCTAACATGGGGGCTGCACGGCACCCGGAGCGGATGATGGGACGCGGTTGGTTTCTCGGTCTTCTGTTGGCCTGCCTGGCCCTGCCCGCCGCGGCGTTCGAGCTCGCGGGACGGGCGGAGCAGGGCGGCATCCTGCTCGGCCGTGCCGCACCGGGCGCCGGCGTGTTGCTGGACGGAAAGCCGGTGCCAGTGGACGGCGAGGGCCGCTTCCTGCTGGGGTTCGGCTGGGATGCACCCGCGAACGCCACACTGCAGGTCGGCGACGAGACCCGCACGCTCAGCGTGGCGCGGCGGGACTGGCCGGTGCAGAAGATCGACGGCCTGCCGCCGGCCAAGGTGACGCCCGACCCGCAGGCACTCGCCCGCATCAAGGCCGAGAACGAGCTGGTGGCGGCGCGCCGGGCGGTGATCACGCCCACCGCCTTGTTCCTCGCCGGGTTGGCGCAACCGGCCGCGGGCGTGGTCTCCGGCGTGTTCGGCAGCCAACGCATCCTCAACGGCGAGGCCCGCGCCCCCCATTCCGGCACCGACTTCGCCGCACCCCAGGGGGCGCCGGTGCATGCGGCGGCCGACGGCGTCGTCACCCTGGCCCATCCCGACATGTACTTCACCGGTCAAACCGTGATGATCGATCACGGCCTCGGCCTGCAGACGGTGTACGCCCACCTGTCGGCCATCACGGTCGCCGAGGGGCAGAGGGTCGTGGGCGGCCAGCCCATCGGGGCGGTCGGCGCCTCAGGCCGCGCCACCGGCCCCCACCTCCACTGGGGCGCCAGCTGGCTCGACGTGCGTCTCGATCCGGAAACGGTGCTGGCGGTGCTGGGCGCGCCTCCCCGCTGACATCCGAAGAGGGACTTGCCGCCCAGGCGTGTCCGCGACCACATCCCTGGGGTGTCCCCTCGGAGAGCCGCCATGCCCCGCCCACGCCGCCTTGCCGCCCTCGCGATCGGTCTCGCCGTGGCGCTCGGCGCCTGCGACGGTGCCCAGGGGCGCGAGGGCTTCAACCTGGTCTCGCCCGAGCAGGAGCAGCGCATGGGCCAGGAGGGGCATGCCGAGATCCTCAAGCAGTTCGGCGGCCCCTACGACGATCCCGACCTGCAGGCCTACGTCGCCGGCGTCGGAACGCGTCTCGCCAAGTTCTCCCAGGGCGACCAGCGCGATTTCCGCTTCACCGTGCTCGACAGCGACGTGGTCAACGCCATGGCGCTGCCGGGCGGCTACGTCTACGTCACCCGCGGCCTGGTCGGCCTCGCCGACAACGAGGCGGAGCTGGCGGGGGTGCTGGCCCACGAGATCGGCCACGTCCAGGCCCACCACACCGCCCAGCGGGTGACGCGATCCACCGTCACCGACCTGGTGGTCGGGGTGCTGGGGGCGGTGGTGGGGCAGCCCGGCGTCTCCGAACTGGCGCAACTGGGGGCCGCGGCCTGGCTGCAGGGCTATTCCCGCGATCAGGAGCGCGAGGCCGATTCCCTGGGCATCCGCACCCTGGCGGCGACCGGCTACGACCCGCGCGCCATGGCCACCATGCTCGACAAGATGCTGGCCAAGACGCGGCTCGATGCCGAGGTCGCCGGGCGCGACCCCAACAGCGTCGACCAGTTCGATTTCTTCGCCAGCCACCCGCGGACCGCCGAACGGGTGCAGGAGGCCCTGGCCGAGGTCGCCGGCGCGCCGTCCGGCGGCGCCCTCGGGCGCGACGAGCTGCTGGCGCGGGTGGACGGCCTGCTCTATGGCGGCGATCCCAAGGAGGGGGTGGTGCGGGGGCACACCTTCCTGCATCCGGGGCTCGGCATCCGCTTCGACGTGCCGCAAGGCTTCCGCCTGGTCAACGGCGAGGACGCGGTGATCGCCCAGCATCCGTCGGGGTCGCTGCTGCGCTTTGACCTCGCCAAGGGCAGCGGTGACATGGCCGCCTACGTGGCGCACGACTGGGGCGGGCAGTTGGGACTGCGTGAAGTCCAGACCTTCACGGTGTCGGGCATGCGGGGCGCCACCGGCCTCGGGCGTGCCGAGACAGAGCACGGGCCCGCCGACGTCCGCCTCGTCGCCATCGCGCGGCCGCAGGGCGGCATCTACCGCTTCCTGCTGGTGACGCCGCCCGGCCCCGACCAGTATGACCGGGAATTCCAGCAGGCGGTGGCCAGCCTCAGGCCATTGACGGCCGAGGACAAGGCGCTGATCCGGGCCCAGCACATCAAGGTGGTGACGGTGAAGGCGGGGGACACGGCGGAAAGCCTGGCCGAGGGCATGGCGCCGGCCGATCGCTTCCGGCTCGAGCGCTTCCGGGTGTTGAACGGGTTGGCCGCCGGACAGGGCGTGCGGCCCGGCCAGAAGGTCAAGCTGGTGGTGGCCGGATAGAACCTTCGGCGGTATCCTGGGGCGCGAACGGATCAGCCATCCAACGCGCCCCGGATATCCCATGCGACCGACCCGCCGCCAGACCCTTGCCGCCCTCCTTGCCGGCCTCGCCACCCCCGTGCTGTCCGGATGCCAGGTGTCGCCGGGCGACGGCAGCCAGCACTTCAACCTGCTGTCGGCCGACGACGAGAGGAAGATGGGCCGCGACAGCCACCCGCAGATCCTCAAGCAGTTCAACGGCGTCTACGGCGACCCCGCCGTGTCGGCCTACGTCGCGGGCGTCGGCCAGCGCCTGGGCGGGCGCACCGAGACCCCGGGGGCCGAGTTCCGCTTCACCGTGCTCGACACCGAGATCGTCAACGCCATGGCGGTCCCCGGCGGCTACGTCTACATCACCCGCGGGCTGCTGGGCTTGGTGTCCAACGAGGCGGAGATGGCCGGCGTGATGGGGCACGAGCTCGGCCACATCCTCGCGCGGCATTCCGCCCAGCAATACAGCCGGGCGATGGCCGCCAATTTCGGCGCGACCCTGCTGGGGGCGGTGGTCGGGAGTTCCGGCGTCGCCGACCTCGCCTCGCTGGGCGGGGCGGCCTGGCTGCAGGCCTATTCGCGGGAAAACGAGTTCGAGGCCGATTCCCTCGGCGTGCGCTACATGAGCCGCGGTGGCTGGAACGCGCGGGCGATGGTGTCCATGCTGACCAAGCTGCGCGAGCATTCCCGCCTCGAGGCGATCATGGCCGGGCGCGATCCCGACAGCGTCGACGAGGTGCACATGATGGCCACCCACCCGCGCACCGTCGACCGGGTCGAGGCGGCAATCCACCAGACCCTGGGCGCCCCGCCCCAGGGAGCGCTGGGCGAGGAGACCTTCCTCGAGCGCATCGACGGTCTGGTGTGGGGGGACGATCCGGCCAACGGCATGGTGCGGGACAGAAGCTTCCTGCATCCCCAGATGGGCTTCCGTTTCGACGTCCCGCCCGGCTTCCGCCTCGTCAACGGCGACAAGGCGGTGACCGGGCGCAACCCGGCCGGCGCCGCCATCGTGTTTGACGCCGCGCCGGGGCGGGGCGTCGCCGACATGGCGACCTACCTGATGCGGTCGTGGATGCCCAGGGCCGAGCTCGCCAACGGTGAGCGGATCGAGGTCAACGGCCTGCCGGCGGCCACCGCCACCACCCGCGCCCGCACCCGCCGTGGCCCGCTCGACGTGCGCCTGGTCGCCATCCGGCTCGATCCCGAGACCATCACCCGCTTCACCTTCGTCACGCCGCCGCAGCTGACCGCCAGCCTGGGCGAGGACCTCAAGCGCACCACCTACAGCTTCCGCGCCCTGTCGCCGGCCGAGCGCGCCGCCATCCAGCCTTATCGGGTGCGGGTGGTGACGGTCGGGCGCGGCGACACGGCGGAGTCCCTCGCCGCGCGCATGGTGCTGGAGCGCAAGGCCGAGCACTTCCGCGTCATCAACGGGCTGGCGGCCGGCGAGGAGCCGCCGCCGGGCCGCAAGGTCAAGATCGTGTTGTAAGTCCTGCCGTCACCAAACCGTCATCCCGGCCAAGCGCAGCCGACGAGCCCCGTCGTCATTGGCGGGCTTGACCCGGCGATCCAGGCGACACCGCAAGGACGCATTAAATGCTCGGGTCAGGCCCGAGCATGACGGGTGGGTGGGGCGGCTCAGCCCTCGATCATCTGCAGGATCTGGCCGTCGGCGCCGAAGCAGGCGGCGGTCAGCGGGCCGCCGCAGCCGCAGCCGGCGTCGAGGCTGGCGGTGAAGGCGCCCACGCGCACGCCGCCGCGGCGGCGGTCCGACCCGCGCACCACCAGGCGGAAGCCGCCGTAGGGCTGGTCCAGCAGTTCGAAGCCGGCCGAGCCCCACCAGAAGGCGTCCATCTGGGCCGACAGCGGCCGCGATGGGTCGAGGCCGGCATGGACGAACAGCAACTGGCCGTCGTCGGTGAAGGCGGCGTGCCTGAGGATGCTCATCAGCGAGGTGTGGCCGTCCCAGGCGCGCATGTTCTGGCGCAGTGCGCTGGTCCAGCGGGTCAGCGCCAGAATCCCTTCGCGGGCGGCGCCGAAGCCCTCGTCGACGTTGCCGCCGTAGGCGGTCACCGTCGGGGCGATGCCGTGGTCGACCATCCAGCGGAGCACGTCCACCGGATTGGGGGCGAACTGGAGCTGGAGCAGCTTCTGCCACATCTCCTCCTGGGCGCCGCGCAGGTAGACGACGTCATCGACCTCGACGCCGTCACGGGCGATGAAGGCGCGGCGGAAGGTCAGCATTTCGTCGATGGTGGCGCGCACCTCGGGGCCGTAGCCCAGGTAGTCGCCGAGATAGACGACCTGGTCGCCGGGGGTCAGTTCCGCGGTCAGATGCTGATGAAGGGCGCGCAGCCGCGCAGCCTCGCCGTGGATGGCGGCGATCGCCCAGATGCGGCCGCCGCCGCGCATGGTGGCGAAGATGTTGGTATCCGACACGACGCCGCTCAAACCCCCTGGTCTTCCCCAAGACCGGCGGGAGTCACGCCCGCCGGTTGGGCACTGTCGCAGGGTGCGGACGAATGGTCAACGGGACCGTTGCAGGACATCGAGGCGTCTTGGCGGAGCCCCGAGCCTCAGGCGGCTTCGAGAAGCTGCTCGAGTTTGGCGGTGGCCGCCTCGGTGTCGATGCGCTCGACCGCCGCCAGCTCGCTGGCGAGACGCTCCAGCGCCGCCTCGTAGATCTGGCGTTCGCTGTAGGATTGGTCGGGCTGGTTGGCGTTGCGGTGGAGGTCGCGCACCACCTCGGCGATGGACACCGGATCGCCGGAATTGATCTTGGCCTCGTATTCCTGGGCGCGGCGGCTCCACATGGTGCGCTTGACCTTGGCGCGGCCCTTGAGCGTCGACAGCGCGGTCTCCATGACCGAGCGGGTCGACAGCTTGCGCAGGCCCGACTTGTGGGCCTTGGCCACCGGCACGCGCAGCGTCATGCGGTCGCGGTCGAAGGTGATGACGAACAGCTGCAGCTTCATGCCGCCGATTTCCTGGTTCTCGATGGCGACGACCTGGCCCACGCCATGGGTCGGATAAACGACGTAGTCGCCTTCGATGAAAGTCGTGCTCGACATCGGGTCACATTCCTCGGGTGAGCCCCTAACGACGCGCGCGGTCGGTCCCTGGAAGCAACAGGGAATCCGACCTCGTCTGCGACGGGCGGGGTGATCGCTTCGGTTGTCCACTGGTGGGCGGCGCGAATGCCGCCGCGGGCTTTCGCCAAACGGCTTGCCGTCGGCACAGTTCGACGGACTTGCCCTTATAGCATGAAGGCCCCGTTTGGGACCAGGGAAAAAACCCGGCTACCCCCTCGGGGTGGCCGGGTCCATCGGCGGTTGGGCGGTCGGCGGACGCACGCCCGGCGAACGACGGGGAAGCCCCCGCGGCCTCAGCCCTTGCCGGGGTTGGGCGACAGCAGCGAGGCCTTGCCGGGCTTGTCCTTCCAGGCATCGGCGTCGGCGGGCACCTCGCCCTTGCGGGTGATGTTGGGCCACGAGCCGGCGTATTCGCGGTTGACGCCCAGCCAGTTGGCGGCGCTGGGATCGGAATCGGGCACGATGGCCTCGGCCGGGCATTCCGGCTCGCAGACGCCGCAATCGATGCATTCGTCCGGATTGATCACCAGGAAGTTCTCGCCCTCGTAGAAGCAGTCGACGGGGCACACCTCGACGCAGTCCTGGTACTTGCACTTCACGCAGTTCTCGGTGACGACGTAGGTCATTTCATTCCACTCCGAAGGAACCTTCTCCGGCTCGTCAGACGAGCCCCTCGCCCAGGTTCAGGCGGCCCATGGCGCGCTTGCGCGCCGCCCCGGAATCCTGGTCGGCAACATAGACGAGGCCGGCGATGCGGCGCACCAGGTTGGCCTCGTAATCGTGGAGGTGGCCGTCGGCGTAGGCCACTTCCCACAGCATCTCGATCAGGCGGACCCGTTCGTCGTAGTCGAAGGCGTCCTTGATCGTGCGGGTGAACCCGACCAGCTGGACCGAGCGCTCGGTCTCGGCCACCGCCTCGGCGAACAACCGCTCGGCATCCTCGGCGCCCAGGCCGAAGCGGTCACGCAGCAGCTTGAGGATGCGGATACGTTCGGACTCGTCCAGATGCCCGTCCAGGGACGCCGCCTCGACCAGCAGCGCCGCCGCCGCCAGCCGGATGCGCGCCCCAGGGTCCGCCGTGTGGTCACGGCGCGACAGCAAGTCCTTGAACATGCCGATCATGGTGAAAGGCTCCAGCAGGGCCGAGCGGCGAAGCGATAGCATAGGCGCTTTCGCGGCTCAACCCCTCGGACTTTAGGGTCTTGCTCCGTCAGGGCACGGGGTGGCGCAGCCGCACCGGCTTGCGCCGCCGCCGCGCCGCCAGATTGAGCGCCTCCACCAGCACCGAGAAGCCCATGGCGAAGTAGAGGTAGCCCTTGGGGATGTGGAAGCCCATGCCGTCGGCCACCAGGCTCATGCCCACCAGCAGCAGGAACGACAGGGCCAGAATCTTGACGGTGGGGTGCTTGGACACGAAGGCCGACAGCGGTCCCGAGGCGACCAGCATGACCGCCACCGCCAGGACGACGGCCGCGGCCATCACCCACAACTGGCTGGCCATGCCCACGGCGGTGATCACCGAATCCAGCGAGAAGACGATGTCGAGGATGCCGATCTGCAGGATGGTGGCGGCGAAGCCGGCGCCCGCCGCCTTGATGGCGCCGGGCTCTGGCTCGCCCTCGTCCTCGCCTTCCAGCGAGCCGTGGATCTCGTGGGTGGCCTTGGCCAGCAGGAACACGCCGCCGCCCATCAGGATGATGTCGCGCCATGACACCGGCTGGCCCAAGAGGGTGAACACCGGCTCCACCAGTCCGGCGATCCACGCCAGCGAGGCCAGCAGCAGCAACCGGGTGATCAGGGCGAAGGCGAGGCCGAGCCGGCGGGCCTGCGGCCGCTGCGCCTCGGGCAGGCGGTCGGCCAGGATGGCCAGGAACACCAGATTGTCGATGCCGAGTACGATCTCGAGGGCCGAGAGGGTCAGCAGGCTGAGCCAGATCTGGGGATCGGTAAGCCACTCCATGGGGCGGGCATCCTTGGCGATGAACAGGCGCGCGAGAGTGTAAGGACATTTCGCGCGAATTCCAGGCGGAAGGACCGATCAGTCGTCCTCGGCCGGCGGCGGCGGGTCCAACTCGCGGTACAGAGCCTGGGCTTCCGGGGCGGGTCCGCGGCGTTCGCCCAGCGCCAGCACCGTCACCCGCCGCCAGCGCTTGCCGGTGGGAAACACCAGCTCGTCACCGGCCCGCACCCCCTGCGCGGCCTTGACCACCACCACCCCGTTGAGGCGGACCTCGCCCGCCTCGACCACCGACGCGGCCAGGCTGCGCGTCTTGAAAAAGCGCGCGAACCACAGCCACTTGTCGATGCGGAGACTGGTCATCCCATCACCCCCTGTCATCCCGAGCATCGCGAGGGATCTCGTCCGGCAATCTCTGGCGGTCGTGCAAGGGATCCTTCGTCACGGCGCTCCTCAGGTGACGGTGGGTTGTCTCACCCGCATTTCGAATAGCCGCACGAGGTGCAGGTGTCGCAGCCTTCCGAGCGCAGCAGCGCCGGCTGGTTGCATTTCGGGCAGTGGCGCAGGCGCGTTCCCTCCATGTTGACCACCTGGCGGCTGTCATAGCCGCGGTCGTCGCGGGCCTCGGGCGGCTCGCGCGCCGCCTTGGGGTCGGCGACGAAGCCGATGGCGATCATGTGGCGCTCGATGACCTCGCCGATGGCGGCGAGCAGCGAGGGCACGTACTTGCCGCCCACCCACTGGCCGCCCCGGGGGTCGAACACCGCCTTCAGCTCCTCGACGACGAAGGCGACGTCGCCGCCGCGGCGGAACACCGCCGAGATCATGCGGGTCAGCGCCACCGTCCAGGCGTAGTGCTCCATGTTCTTGGAATTGATGAACACCTCGAACGGGCGGCGGCGGCCGTCCTGGATGATGTCGTTGATGGTGATGTACATGGCGTGGTCGGTTTCCGGCCAGCGCACCTTGTAGGTGGAGCCGGGCAGCGCCTCGGGGCGGTCGAGCGGGCGGGTGAGGTGGATGACCGCGCCGGCCTCCAGGTGGTCCTCGGGCCGCGGCTTGGGCTTCTCCAGCGGCAGCTGCGGCTCGTCGGCCTCGGCCTTGGCGGTCTCGCCGGTCTTCTTCACCTCCAGCACCGAGCCGGTGATGTCGTTCGGGCGGTAGGTGGTGCAGCCCTTGCAGCCCAACTCGTAGGCCTGCTCGTAGACGTCGCGGAAGGCCTCGAACGAGATGCTTTCCGGCACGTTGATGGTCTTGGAGATCGAGCTGTCGACGTACTTCTGCACGGCGGCCTGCATCACCACGTGGTCGCCCGGGCTGAGACGCTGGGCGTCGACGAAATGCGACGGCAGCGGCGTCCCCTCGCCCTTCAGGCGGCGGAACAGGCGGTAGGCGTAGTCGGTGACCTCCTCCTCGCGGCGCGAGCCGTCGCGCTGCAGCACGTTGCGGGTGTAGGCGAAGCTGAACACCGGCTCGAGCCCCGACGACACGTTGTCGGCGAACAGCGAGATGGTGCCGGTCGGCGCGATCGAGGTCAGCAGGGCGTTGCGGATGCCGTGGGCGGCGATGGCGGTCCGCACGTCCTCGTCGAGGCTCTGCACGTTCTCGCCGGCCAGGAACTTGTCCTTGTCGAACAGCGGGAAGCTGCCCTTCTCCTTGGCCAGCTCCACCGAGGCGAGGTAGGCCTCGCGCCGGAGCGCCGCCAGCCATTGCTCGGTCAGGCGGATCGCCTCCTTGCCGCCGTAGCGGGCGTTGCACAGCAGCAGCGCGTCGGCCAGCCCGGTGATGCCGAGGCCGATGCGCCGCTTCGACTTGGCCTCGTGCTCGTGGGCGGGCAGCGGGAAGCGCGACACGTCGATGACGTTGTCCATCATGCGCACCGCCACCTGGACGATGCGCCTGAGCTCGTCGAGGTCGAGGCGGGCGGCGTCCTCGAACGGGTCGACCACCAGCCGCGCCAGGTTGACCGAACCCAACAGGCAGACGCCGTAGGCGGGCAGGGGCTGCTCGCCGCACGGGTTGGTGGCGTGGATCTCCTCGCAATAATGCAGGTTGTTCAGCCGGTTGATGCGGTCGATGAAGATCACGCCCGGTTCGGCGTAGGCGTAGGTGGCGCGCATGATCTTGTCCCACAACTGGCGCGCCGGCATGGATTTGTAGACGGTGCCCTTGAAGGTCAGCTCCCACGCCGCGTCCTGCTTGACCGCCTCCATGAAGGCGTCGGTGACCAGGACCGACAGGTTGAACATGCGCAGGCGGCCGGGCTCCTGCTTGGCGTCGATGAACGCCTCGATGTCGGGGTGGTCGCAGCGCATGGTCGCCATCATGGCGCCGCGGCGCGAGCCCGCGCTCATGATCGTGCGGCACATGGCGTCCCACACGTCCATGAAGGACAGCGGCCCCGAGGCGTCGGCGCCCACCCCCTTGACCTGGGCCCCCTTGGGCCGAAGCGTCGAGAAGTCGTAGCCGATGCCGCCGCCCTGCTGCATGGTCAGCGCGGCTTCCTTGAGGTGCTCGAAGATCCCCGCCATGTCGTCGGGGATGTCGCCCATGACGAAGCAGTTGAACAGGGTGACGCGGCGCTCGGTGCCGGCGCCTGAGACGATGCGGCCGGCCGGCAGGAACTTGAACCCCTCCATCGCCTGGTAGAAGCGGTCGCTCCAGGCGGCGGGTTCGGCCTCGGCCTGGGCCAGCGAGCGGGCGATGCGGGTCCAGGTGTCCTCGATGGTCTTGTCCACAGGCGTGCCGTCCGGGCTCTTCAACCGGTACTTCATGTCCCAGATCTGCTGGGAAATGGCGGCAACCTGCGTCATCGGGTGTTCTCCGCGGATGGGTCCGGCATGCGCCCGGATCCATGGAAATTGTCGAAAATGCGCTGATTTCCTGGCT
Source organism: Solirubrobacterales bacterium (assembly GCA_050260775.1). Classification (GTDB taxonomy): domain Bacteria; phylum Pseudomonadota; class Alphaproteobacteria; order Rhodospirillales; family Magnetospirillaceae; genus CALABS01. The sequence continues at coordinate 120,803 of JBLNCP010000023.1, forward strand.
CTCGGCCGGGCAGCGCGGAAGTCTAGGTCGGCCCCCGGAGCCTCGTCAACAGCGCTTTGTTCTCCTTATGTTTCCACAAGGCAAGTCGTTGATTCCCCTGAGGCATTTGGGGTTACCCCGGCTATCCACAAGGGCGAAAGGGGGCGGCGGCGGTGCGGATGCACAACCTTATCCACAGGCGGGGAATCGTTTGGCGCCGGGAATTTGTGGCCGGGTTTTATTCGGCCACGGTGGGGAAGCGGCTGCGGGCCTCGGCGACCAGGCGGTCGGTGGCCTCCTCGACGCGGCTTTCCAGCTCGGCCATGAAGGCCTTGCGGTCCATGCCGGGCAGGATGGGCGGCAGCATCTCGATGGTGATGGTGCCGGCGCGCTTGGCGAAGCCACGCTTGCGCCAGAACAGGCCCGAATTGAGGGCGACCGGGACCACCGGCACGCCCAGCGCGCCGTAGAGCATGGCCACGCCGGAATGATAGGGCGCGCGCGTGCCCGGCGGCGTGCGGGTGCCTTCGGGGAAGATGACGATGGGGCGGCCCTCCGCCTTGGCGCCCTCGGCCCCCTTGACCATGGCCTTGAGCGCCTTGGTGCCGGCGGCGCGGTCGATGGCGATCACGCCGGTCTTGGCCAGGTACCAGCCGAAGAACGGGATCCAGGTCAGCTCGCGCTTGAGCACGAAGGCGGGATCGTCGAACACCAGATGGAAGGCGAAGGTCTCGAACGCCGACTGGTGCTTGGCCGCGACGATCACCGGCCCGGCGGGGAGATGCTCGCGGCCGCGCACTTCGAACGACATGCCGGTGCAGAGCTTGAGCAGTCCCAGCACCCCCTTCAGCCAGAAGCGGGCCAGCGGCAGCATGGCCGGGCGGGGCGCTGCCAGCACCGGCAGGTAGAGGACGGCAAGCGGCAGGGTCCAGGCGTAGAACAGCACCAGGAACAGGGCGGAACGGAGCGCGGTCACGGGGCGGCAACCCTTTTCGGCAGGAACCAGTGGCGGATCACTGCAGCCAGATACTTCGAATACTCGGTCGCCAGCAAGGCCGCAGTTCCGGGCCAGCGCCACCATTCGCGGCTCTTGACCGCGTCGGGGAACACCGGGTGGGGCACGATCGCCACCTTGGGCATGGCGTGGCGGAATTCCAGCAGGCTGCGCGGCATATGGTAGGCGCCGGTGACCAGGCGGACCGACTGGAACCGCTCCCCCGTCATCCACGCCGCGGTTTCGGCGGCGTTGCCCACGGTGTCGCCGGCCGAATAGCCCAGCACGACGCAGCAGGCGATCTCGGACCGGCCGGCGTGGGCGAGCTTGAGGATCTCGGCCACGTCGACATCCTTGTGGACGCCGGAGACGAACAGCTTGTGGGCCAGGCCCTCTTCCATCAGCTGCACGCCGGTGGCGAGCCGCTCGCTGCCGCCGGTGAGCACGACGATGGCATCGGTGGGGGTGGAGCGGTCCTCGACCGCGGCGGGGACGCTGGCGACGAACCACAGGAAGCCGAGGCTCCAGGCCAGCGCCAGGCCGGCCAGGGTTCCGGTGGCCAGTCCGGCCGTCCTCAGGAGCTGGAAGAAGGGAGGCCGCGGCGCCGTCATGGCATGCGGGCGAGGGTGCCGTGGACGGTCAGCCGGGTGGTCAGCATGGCCAGCACGGCCGAGGCCAGCGGCAGCAGGCCGATCACCACCACCCCGGCCAGGGGCAGCGACAGGTCGGGCAGGAACCCGCCTTCCACCCGCCGGGCCGCCATGCCGATGGCGGCCAGCGCCGGCACCGCCATCGCCAGGCCCATCAGGCCGCCGGCGAAGCCCAGCGCGAAGGCGCGGTCGGCGAACTGGCGGGCGATGTAGTCGTCCTGGGCGCCGATGAGGTGCAGCACCTCGAGGACGCCGTAATGCACCGCCATCCCGGTGCGGGTGGCGTAGACCACGGTCGCCGAGGTCACGAACCCGATGACCACCACGATGGCGATGGCCAGCCATTGGATGGTGCGGGAGAGATTGATCAGCCGCGACAGCCAGACGCGATGGTCGTCGAGGCTGGCGCCGGGGACGGCGCGGGCCAGCTTGTCGGCGACATCGGCCAGGTCGATCGTCACTTCCACGTCGACGCTGACGTCGATGAGGCGCGGCAGCGGCAGGTCCTGCACCACCTCGGCGCTGCCCAGCCAGGGCTCCAGCAAGGCGATGGTCTGGCCCTTGTCCAGCGCGCGGACGGCGAGCACGCCGGGGACCCGCCGGATGAGGTCCGAGGCCTGGCGCACCCGCTCGTCGGTCAGCTGCTCGCCGCCTTCGCCGCCGACCGGGGCGACCTGCACCGTCAGGGTGCCGGACACGTCATGGTCCCAGCGGGCGATCAGGCTGTTAAGCGCGAAGACGCCGGCCACCGCGATGGCCGACAGGAAGGTCATCAGGGCCACCAGCCACGGCAAGAAGCGGCTGGTGGAGTCGCCCTTGAGGGGAAGATCGGAGCGCCGCCCCAGCATCTAGGCGACCTTCTGCACGGTGCCGTGCTCGATGTGCAGGCGGGGATGCTCGAACCGGCTGACCAGCGACTCGTTGTGGGTGGCGATCAGCACCGTCGTCCCCAGCTTGTTCAATTCCTCGAACAGATAGAGCAGGCGCACGGCGATGTGGTCGTCGACGTTGCCGGTCGGCTCGTCGGCGAGCAGGAGGTCGGGGCGGCCGATGACGGCGCGGGCGATGGCCACGCGCTGCTTCTGGCCGCCCGACAGCGTCGAGGGCTTGGCGTGCAGCTGGTCGGCCAGCCCGACCCACGACAGCAATTCCGGCACGTGCTTGCGCACCTCGGATTCCTTGACGCCGCGCACCCGCAGCGGCAGCGCGACGTTGTCGAGCGCCGACAGGTGGTCCATGAGACGGAAATCCTGGAACACCACTCCGACGCGGCGCCGCAACGCCGGCAGTTCGTAGCGCTTGGTGAGCGCGATGTCCTTGTCGAACAGCACGATGCGCCCGCGCGTCGGCCGCAATCCCAGGTACATCAGGCGCATCAGCGAGGACTTGCCGGCCCCCGACGGGCCGGTAAGGAAATGGAACGACCCCGCGGGCAGCGCGAAGCTGACGTCCTGCAAGACTTCCGGTCCCAGACCGTAGCGCAGGCCGACGCTTTCGAAACGGATGATGTGTTCCCCACGTGCTCGGTTGCGCACGGCTGCTTCTCCCGACGGGGCGGAAGGATGACATGGGCGGCGAGGCTTCGTCCAGCGCGCGCTTGTGTTGGCCCGACGATCGGCCTATAAGGAAGATCGTCTCGGCAGGTCGCTTCCGCACATGCTCATCAGCTGCCCGAACTGCGCCACCAACTTTTCCGTCCCGGATCACGCTCTCGGCCCGACCGGCCGAAAGCTGAAGTGCGCCAAGTGCGGCCACAAGTGGCACCAGGCCCCTGTCCAGCCCCAGGCTCCCGCTCACGAATTCGGCCTGGATGAGAATTCTTTCCCGCCGACCCCGCCGGCCGCTCCGCCGCGCATGGAGGACGACTTCCGGCCGGTTCATTCGCCGTCGGATCTGGACGACGAGCCGATCGCCGCGCCGGCGCCGCCGTCGGCCGCCGACCGGGTGACCGCCAACCTCGACCTCGACCTCGACAATCCGCCGATCCCCGATTTGGGGCCGCGCATGTCGGCGGAAGGCCGTCCGTCCGACCTGGACCTCGACGCCCCCGGGCCCGAGCCCATTCCCAGCGTGTTCGCGGCGCCCGAAGCCAAGAAGGGCGGGACCGGGGCGCTGTGGCTGGTGGTGCTGCTGCTGGTCCTCGCCGGCCTGGGCGGCGGCGCCTACTATTTCCAGGACAGGGTGGTCGAGCTGTGGCCGCCGGCGCACGACCTGCTGACCGACGTCGGCCTGCGCCGCGAGAAGGCCGGGGCCGGCCTGGAGCTGCGCCCGGCGGGCACGCCGGAACGCTTCGTCCACAACGACAATGAAGTCCTGATCGTGCGCGGCGTCATCGCCAACGTCTCCGACCGCCAGCGGCCGGTGCCGACCATGAAGCTGGTGCTGCTCGACGCCAACAAGGCGGTGGTTCAGGAAAAGACCGCGCCGCCGCCGGTCACCGTGCTCGACCCCTCGGGCACCGCCGGCTTCCGCATCATCCTGGAGCGGCCGGATCCCAACGCCGTCGAGGTCAACGTCCTCTTCGTCGATCCCGCCGAGGACAAGTAATCACCACTGCTTGAGCAGCCGGCGCAGGTAGTCGTGCTCGGGCTCGGGCCGCATCGGGTCGCCCGCGCGGCGGCGCAGCTCCTGCAGAATTTCCTGGACCCGCTTCACCTCGGCGCGGTCGGGGATGCGGGTGGTGCCATCGTCGCCGGTGCCGAACCCGTCCTTGGTCGGACGGCCCAGCGGATCATGCGGGACCAGGCCGAACGGGCCCGCGCCGGCCGTGCCCATCCGGTCCATCGCCTCCTGCGCGCTGTCCTGAAGGTGCTTGAGCGCCTCGCCCTGGGCATCGGCGGCGTCGTCCCACTGCCCCTTGCGGAGGGCGCCCGCGGCGTCGGTCATCGCCTTGTCGGCCTGGCCCAGCCCGTCGGGCACGTCGCCGAGCGCCTGGCCCAGGCGCCGGGCCACGTCGCCCAGGGCGCGGCGCAAGCCTTCCTGGGCGGCGGCGCTGCCGCCGGCCGCCCCGCCCTCGCCGGACGGGCTCGACCCCGCCTCTCCCGATGACGACGAGCCCTGCCCGCCCTGCTGCGACTGCTGGAAACTCTGCTCCAGCAGTTGCTGCTGACGCTTGGCGAGGTCGTTGAGGGCCCGCAGGGCCTGGACGGCGGGCCCGTTGGGTTTCTGCGGCGTCGCCGCCTGCAGCCCCGCCATCATCTGCGACATGTCCTTGAGCATCTGGTGCAGGGCGTCGCGCGCGCCGGTCGCGGCCATGTCCCGCATGCTGTCGAGCATCTGGCGCAGCTCGTCCTGGGTGAGCATGCGGTCGCCCGCCTGCATCTCCGCCGGGGCTTGACCGGTTTCGGCCATGTGCTGGGCGAGGGCGTCCAGCATGCGCTCCAGTGCCGCCTGGAAGCGGTCGACCAGTTCCTGGAGCCGCTCGGGCGTCGCCCCCTCGGCCAGTGCCTTCTCCAGCTCGCGCCGGGCCTCTTCCAGGGTGCGCTCGGAATCGGCGAGGTCGCCGTCCTCGATGCGCAGGGCGGCGTTCCACAACAGGTCCTGCACCTCGGCCAGGTCGAAGCGCTCGGCGAACAGGGCCGACCGGGTCGCCGAGATGGCCAGAAACGCCTTGAGGTCGCCGCCGAAGGACTGGGGCTGGTCCAGGATGCGGTCGAGCACCTCGATGGCATCGGGCGCCGCCGCCGGGTCCTCGGTGAGGCGGCGCCGCTGCTCCACCAGGGCGCGGGCGACGGGGTGATTGAAGCCGCGCTCGGGCAGGGTGACGGTCACCGGCTCGCCGCTGGCGCTCTGCCCCAGGCCGTCGGTCGCCACCGGAGTCATCGTGACCGGCAGCCCGGCCCAGGGGTGAGCGGTGAGGTCCTGCCAACTGGACAAGTCCGCCGTGCGCGGCTTCGAGCCCGGCAGCGGCAACTCGACCACCAGCGGCTCCTCCCCGGGCTGGTCGAAGCGGCGGATGGCGACGCTGACCCCGGCCAGGCCCCAATCGTCCGAGGCCGCCAGATCGAGGCGCAGACGGCCGCGCTCGCCGGCCTCCGGCGGGCGGGTGAAGGCCACCGACGGCAGGGCGTCGGGGGTCACGGCGATCGGCCAGGCAGCCAGGGTGCGGCCGGCCTGGCGCACGGCGAGGCGGCGCCCCGCCTCCAACCGCCGTTCGATGCGCTGGGTCTTGGTCCCGGGCTCACGCTCGAACGGCGCGTCATCCCCGTCGATGACCAGCCGGGCGGTGCCCCAGCCGCCGGCCAATACCGCCAGCACCGTGCTGCCGGCCGGCACGCCGACCGGGTCCTTCTGGGCACGGTCGGGCATTAGGCGGATCGGCGGGGCGCCGGTATAGGCGGGGGGCGTGATCCACACCTCCAGGTCATCGGGCGTGAACCCAGGGGCATGGACCGGCGGCGATACCGCCCGGTCGATGCGCCGGGGCGCGTCGCGTCCGCCGACGGTGACGGCGATGACCAGCAGGAGCAGGACGGCGGCCCGCAGGCCCCAGGGATCCCGGGCCGCCATGCCGGGAGCGGGCCAGCCCAGCCTCATTCGGCCCGCCAGCTCGCTCATGCGGCGGCGATGGACCTGCCACAGGGCCTCGGCCAGGGGGTCGGCCTCACCCGCAAGCCGATCGACGAGCACTGCGAGCGGGCGATGGTCGAGGCGGCTGTCCCGTTCGAGGCGGCGGGCCGCCTCCTCAAGCGACGGGGGGCGGAAGCGGATCCACAGGCGGGCGAGCAGATAGCCGAGGACGCCGGCGAGGCCGGCCAGCACGAAGGCGTGCACCCAGCCGGGCAGCAGCGGCAGGACGTCGAGCAGGGCGAGCGACAGCCCGGTTGCCGCCACCGCCAGCGGCGGCAGCAGCAGCGGCCACAGCCGCTCCCACGCAAGCACGGCCCGGGCCAGGCGCAGCCGCCGCTCCAGGCGCCGTCCGCCATCCCTCCGGCCGCCGCAACCCCCCTCGCCCGCCTCGGGCAGCTCGGTCGGGGGTGGGGGAAGCGGTCTCATCCGAAGGGGTGCTCCTCACAGCCAGTCGGGAAGGGCCTCCAGGGCCAGCATGTCCTCGTATGTGGGGCGCGCGCGGACGACCGCAAACTGGTCGCCGTTCACCAACACTTCCGGGATGAGCGGGCGGGAGTTGTAGGTCGAGGACATGGCGGCGCCATAGGCCCCGGCGGTGCCGAACACCAGCAGGTCACCCGGGGACAGCGGCGGCAGCAGGCGCTGGCGGGCGAAGGTGTCGCCGGTCTCGCACACCGGCCCGACCACGTCCATGGGGCGCTTCTCGGCGCCGGCCTCGGGCTCGGCCACCGGCACGATGGCATGGTGGGCATCGTAAAGCGCCGGCCGCATCAGGTCGTTCATGGCGGCGTCGACGATGGCGAAGGTGCGGGTCGCGCCTTCCTTCATGTGGATGACCTTGGACACCAGGATGCCGGCGTTGCCCACCAACACGCGTCCGGGCTCCAGCACAATGCGGCAGCCGAGGTCGCCCAGCGTTTCGGCGATCACCTTGGCGTAGTCCGCCGGCGGCGGCGGCATCTCGTTCTCCCACGGCTCGTAGGGCACGCCGAGGCCGCCGCCGAGGTCGAGGCGGCGGATGTCGAAGCCGTCGGCCCTGAGGATGGCGGCCAGGTCGCGCACCCGCAGGAAGGCGTCGCGGAAGGGGGCGAGGTCGGTCAGCTGCGAGCCGATGTGGCAGGCGATGCCGACCACGTCGATCCCGGGCAGCGCGCGGGCGCGACGGTAGACCTCATGGGCGCGCGTCCACTCGATGCCGAACTTGTTCTCTTTCTTGCCGGTGGTGATCTTGGCGTGGGTGCCGGCGTCGACGTCCGGGTTCACCCGCAAGGCGATCGGCATGGTGACGCCGCGTTCGGCCGCCACCTGCGACAGCATCTCGAGTTCCGGCTCGGACTCGACGTTGATCTGCATGATGCCCTTGGCGACGGCAAATTCCAGCTCGTGCCGGGTCTTGCCCACGCCGGAGAACACGATGCGGCCGGCCGGCACGCCGGCGGCCAGGGCACGGCGCAGTTCGCCCTCGCTGACCACGTCGGCGCCGGCGCCCAGTTCGGCCAGGGTGCGGACCACGGCGATGTTGGGGTTGGCCTTGAGCGCGTAGCAGACGGTGGCGTCGAGCCCGGCCGCCTTCAGGGCGTCGGTGAAGACGGTGAAATGGCGGGCCAGGGTGGCGGTGGAATAGCAGTAGAACGGGGTGCCGACGGCGCGCGCGATCTCGGCCACGGCCACCCCTTCGGCATGAAGCTGGCCGCCACGATACTGAAAGTGGTTCATTCGTACTCGATCTCCGACGGCAGGCGGCCCGGCTCGACGTCAGGCATCGGCTGGCCCCCTTCGGGGAAAGTGACGTTGGGATAATGGCGGGGATAGATCGATCCCTCGGGCGGGATCGGCTTTCCCTTGCGGCCGCATGCCGCCAGCGACAGGCTGAGCGACAGCACCAGGGCCAGCAGCGTCAGGGTGCGGATCATCGGGCCTCCCCTGTCAGGGTGCGCTGGCGGGCCGCAGCCACCGCCTCGCGCACGCGTTCCGGCGCGGTGCCGCCGAAGCTGGTGCGGCTGGCCACCGAGCTGTCGACCGACAGCACGGCGCGCGCCGCTTCGGTGATGCCGGGCTCGACGGTCTGCATCTCGGCCAGCGACAGATCGGGCAGGTCGCAGCCCTTCTCCTCGGCCAGCTTGACCAGCGAGCCGGCGACGTGGTGGGCGCGGCGGAACGGGATCTTCAGCTCGCGCACGCACCAGTCGGCGATGTCGGTGGCGGTGGTGAAGCCGGCGCCGGCGGCTGCCTTCAGCACGTCGGTGTTGACCGTCATGTCGCGGATCATGCCGGTCATGGCGGCGATGGCCAGCTCCATGGTGTCGGCCGCCTCGAAGGTCGGCTCCTTGTCGTCCTGCATGTCCTTGGAATAGGCCAGCGGCAGACCCTTCATGACGATCAGCAGGGCGTTGAGGTCGCCGATGACGCGGCCGGTCTTGGCGCGGATCAGTTCGGCGGCATCCGGGTTGCGCTTCTGCGGCATGATCGACGAGCCGGTGGTGAAGCCGTCCGACAGCTTGACGAAACGGAACTGCGCCGACGTCCAGATCACCAGTTCCTCGGCCAGGCGCGACAGGTGGACGGCGCAGATCGAGCAGGCGGCCATGAATTCCAGGGCGAAGTCGCGGTCGGACACGCCGTCGAGCGAATTGCGCATCGGCCCGTCGAAGCCCAGCTCGGCGGCGGTGAAATGCCGGTCGATCGGGAAGGAGGTGCCGGCCAGCGCCGCCGAGCCGAGCGGGCTCTCGTTGAGCCGCTTGCGGGCGTCGCGCAGGCGGCCGCGGTCGCGGCCGATCATCTCGACATAGGCCATCAGGTGGTGGCCGAAGGTCACCGGCTGGGCGGCCTGCAGGTGGGTGAAGCCCGGCATCACGGTGGCGGCGTGTTCGTCGGCGCGGACCAGCAGCGCCGCGATCAGCTCGCCCAGGGCGCCGTCCATCCCGTCGATGGCGTCGCGCACCCACAGGCGGAAGTCGGTCGCCACCTGGTCGTTGCGCGAGCGCGCGGTGTGCAGGCGCCCGGCCGCGTCGCCGATCAGTTCGGCCAGCCGCGCCTCGACGTTCATGTGAATGTCTTCCAGCGCCACCGAGAACGGGAACGCGCCGCTTTCGATCTCTTGCAGGACGGTGTCCAGGCCCGCCAGAATGGCATCGCCGTCGGCGGCGGTGATGATGCCCTGTTTCACCAGCATGCGGCAGTGCGCCTTCGAGCCGCGGATGTCCTGGGCGTACAGGCGCTTGTCGAAGTCGATGGAGGCGTTGATCCGCTGCATGATGGCAGCCGGGCCGCCGACGAAGCGGCCGCCCCACATGGAAGACGCATGGGGGGACGAGGCTTGCGGGGCTGCGGGCGTCTGGTTGTCGCTCATGGATACCTGGGCAATGGACAAGAAGGTCGTTGGGGACGCGGACATGGGGGACAGAAAGATTTCGGGAACCAGACTCGCCCTCGTCGGCGCCGGCCTGGCTCTGCTGGCGGCGCTGGCGGTTGCGCTGTGGGTCGTGATCCCCGAACGGCCCATAAGCTACACCGGTTCGTCCACCAACCCAAGCCTGACGGCGGCCATCGGCGCCCGCCCGGTGGCGGAACGCCCGGCGGCGCCGCCCTTGGCCTTCGCCGATGCGGACGGGCATCCGCGCACCCTCGGGGAGTTCCGGGGCAAGGTGGTGCTGGTCAACCTGTGGGCCACCTGGTGCCCGCCCTGCGTCGCCGAGATGCCGTCGATCGCCGAACTGCAGCGCCGGCTCGGGGGTGAGCGCTTCCAGGTGGTGGCGGTGGCGCTGGACCGCGGCGGCGCCCCGGCGGTCGCGCGGTGGTTCCACAGGAACGGCATCGACGCGCTGGCGCTCTATACCGGCAACCCCGCCGATTATCCCGACGCGCTGCTGCCGACCTCGCTGCTGGTCGACGCCGAGGGGCGGGTGGCATGGGACGGTTTCGGCGCCAAGGACTGGGCCGGCGAACGCGCCATCGCGACGGTAGAGGCGGTGATCGAGGGCAGGTAACCGAAACGGGGGGCCGAAACGACGAAGGGCGCCCCTGGGGCGCCCTTGCCGGTTCGATCAAGAGGAGGGATCAGCCGTCGATGCGGACGATGACCTCGACCCGGCTGATGCGCATGCCCTCGGGCGCCTCGGGGATCTTGCTGACCCCGATCATCTCGCCGGGGATGTCGCACAGCTTGCCCGACTTCTCGTAGAAGAAGTGGTGATGGTCGCTGGTGTTGGTGTCGAAATACGACCGCCCCGCGTCCACCACGATCTCGCGCAGCAGCCCGGCATCGGTGAATTGGTGCAGCGTGTTGTAGACCGTGGCCAGCGACACGCGGATGTTGCTGGACAGCGCCTCGGTATGGAGCTGTTCCGCCGAGATGTGGCGGTCGCATCCGTCGAAGAGCAGACGGGCCAGGGCCAGACGTTGCCGCGTGGGACGCAGGCCGGCGGCGCGAAGGCGATCGAGCGCCTGGGAATAAGGGCGTACGGTAACCATGGTCATGATATTGGGCCGACCTGCACGGTTTAAAAGGCTACTGGCTCAAAACTAGCATACAGCAGCTTGAAAAATAAAGGTCGGCCCGGGTTTGTCCGTGACCTTGGTCAACTGGCGACGCCATGGGCGTGCACGTGGTGGGCGCCATTGCGCGCAAGGATGTCACACGCCCGGCGTTCACAGTCCTGGTCACGCACACGCACCCATACGAGGATGCCGCCCTTCTGCACCTGCCCTTCGAATTCATGGGCGAGGCGGCGGTCGTAGATCCGTCCCAGGCCGATTCCCAGCCCGGCGCCGGCACCGGCCCCCGCCAGGGCGGCGCCGATGGCCACCGCGGCGGCGCCACCGGTGGCGAAGGTGAGGCCCAGCGCGGTGACGGCGCCGAAATATCCCAGCATCGACGCCAGCGCGCCGCGGCCTTCCATGCGGCTCTCCGGCTCGACGTAGTTGCGCCGCGGCACATCCCGCTCGTCGGCCGCCGACACGGTGTCCTCAAGCCGATGCCCCAGCTTCTCCCGGATGGCGCGCTCGCCGCCGAGGACCGAGATATCGGCGTGGCTGAAGCCCTGGGTCAGGAGGTCCTGGATGCCCAGTTCCATGGCGTGGGCATCGGAAAACAGGCCGACCGCCTCGCGCACCTCGTCGGTGTCGGGCTCCGGCTGGACGCCCAGCGGACGGGCCTCGGGCTGGGGGGCGAGGGGGCGGGGTTCGGCCATGACGCTCCTCCGTTCGGCTGGCTGGCCTTTCGATATGGGAGGCACGGTCAAGCGGGGGGAAGACCTTTACCCCGAAAGGGGAAGGGGCGACCGCCGCCGCCCCAGGCCGGAAAGAGCAAGGGCGGCCGCAGCCGCCCCAGGCCGGAAAGAGGAAGGGCGGCCGAAGCCGCCCTTGCACGATCATTACGTTGCCGCCGAAGCCTACTTGCCGGTCAGCATGCGGTCGAACAGCTGCTTGATCGTCGGGATGAAGCCGTCGGCGTAGATCGGGTCCGAACCGAACCGGTAGGCGTTGTGGCCGGCGAACATCAGCTCGTGCTCGACGTCGCCGCCGTGGCCGATGTTCTGCAGGGTCTTCTGGATGCAGAACGAGCGCGGATCGGCCTTCTTGCCGGTGGTGCCGGCCTCGTTCTGGGCCCAGTTCGAGAACACGCACTGCGACAGGCAGCCCATGCAGTCCACCTGGTCCTTGCGGATCTCCTCGGCCTTGACCGGGTCGACGAAGATCAGCGTGGAATCGGGGGTGCGCAGCGCCTCGCTGAAGCCGGCCTTGATCCAGCCCTCGGCCAGCTGCTTGTCGTGGGGGGTGACCCACACCTTGCGGCCGCGGGCGCCGATCGGCAGCGCCGCCTCATGCTCGCCCACCGCCTCGGTGGAGTAGGCGATCTGACGGTGGCTGCGGTCGACCAGCTCCTGGATGAAGCCGTTGCGCACGGCCGACGAGTAGAAGCCGGTCGGGCTGAAGCGGTGCAGCAGCACGTCGCCGGGCTTGAGCGTCACCAGACGCTGCTTCCAGGCGTCCGAGATCGGGCTTTCCTGGGTCAGCAGCGGACGGGTGCCGAGCTGGAAGGCGACGGCGCCCAGGTCGGGATTGCCGATCCAGTCCTCCCACTCCTCCAGCGCCCACACGCCGCCGGCCATGAACACCGGGACGCGGTCGGACACGCCGCATTCGCGCATGGTCTTGCGGAGCTCGAGCACGCGGCCCATGGGCGGCTCGGGCTTTTCCGGATTCTCGGAATTGGACAGGCCGTTATGGCCGCCGGCCAGCCACGGATCCTCGTAGACCACGCCGCCCAGCAGCTCGGCCTGCTTGTGGTAGGCCCGCTTCCACAGCGCGCGGAAGGCGCGCGCCGAAGACACGATCGGATAATAGTAGACGCCGTACTCGGCGGCGATCTCCGACACCTTGTAGGGCATGCCGGCGCCGCAGGTGACGCCGTGGATCAGCCCCTTGGCCCCCTTGAGCACGCCGTGGAGGATCTCCTCGGCGCCGCCCATCTCCCACAGCACGTTCATGTGCAGGCGGCCCTTGCCGCCCGAGATGTCGTGCGCGACGCGAGCCTGGGCGATGCCGCCCTTGATGCCGAACTCGATCAGCTCGCGATGCTTCTCGCCGCGGGTCTTGCCGGTATAGACCATCGGGATGATCTTGCCGTTCTCGTCATAGGTGTCGGCGTTGACACCGGAGAACGTGCCGACGCCGCCCGAGGCCGCCCAGGCGCCCGAGCTCTCGCCGTTGGAGACGTTGATACCCTTGCCGCCCTCGACCAGGGGCAGCACTTCACGGCCGGAAATGAGGATGGGCTCAAGGGTTTTCAAAGCGAAAGGTACTCCGTGGGGTCATCTGCCTGGGGACGGTCTGACGGCGTCCTAGCGCGCAGGTATATCGTTCCTCGCCCGGATTGACCACATAAGACTTTAGCCGTGGAGGAGTATGTCCGGGCGGTCGGTGAAAATGGCATCAACGCCGCGTGTCCACAGCGCCTCGGCGCGCATCCTGCGGTTGACGGTGTAGGCGCCGAGCAGGTATCCCGCCGCCTTCACCTCCGCCACCCGGCCGGCCGACAGCCACCGGTGGGCGGCATTGATGCCCACGCAGCCCAGCGCCTCGACACGGCGCCGCCAATCGGCGGGAACGCGTTCCACCAGCAGCGCCCGCGGCCACCCGGGCACGGCCTCGGCGGCGGCCGCCAGGGCCAGGGGGCTGAAGCTGGACACCAGTGGCGCCGGCAGGGCGTGCGGCCAGGATGCCGTGGCCGCCGCCATGGCCGCCTTGGCGGTCCGCGCTTCGTCGCCGCGATCGGGCTTGATCTCGATGTTGACCTCGAGCCCCCGCGACCGGCACAGCTGGAGCACCTCGGCCAGCGTGGCGACCCCGAGGCCCGCCAGCTCCCCGGCGGTGCGGGCCCGCACCGGGCCATGGCCGGCGGTGCAGCGATCCAGGGTATCGTCGTGGAAGACCACCGGCACGCCGTCGGCGGAGAGGCGGACGTCGAACTCGACCATGCGGCAGCCGAGTTCGGCGGCCAGCGCGAACGAGGCCAGGGTGTTCTCGGGCGCCAGGCCGGCGGCGCCGCGGTGGCCGATGATGCGGGGAAGGTCCAGCGGCGGCTTCGTCGGGGGCCTCACTTTCTCGCCAGCGGATGGTGCAGCTGCACCAGCCGGGTCTTGGGCTCGTCGAGGACGTGGGTATAGATCTCGGTGGTGGCGATGTCGGCATGGCCCAGCATCTCCTGGACGACGCGCAGGTCGGCGCCGTGGGCGAGAAGATGGGTGGCGAAGGCATGGCGCAACACGTGGGGCGACAGCCGGCGCGGATCGATGCCGGCATGCATGCCGACCTTCAGCAGCATCTGGGCGAAGCCGGCCCGCGTCAGGTGACCCGAGCGGGCGTGGGACGGGAACAGCCATTTCGACGCCTTCCTGCCGAGCAGCTGCGCGCGGACGGCCAGCCAGGCCGCCACGGCCTCGCGGGCCGGGCGCGACAGCGGCACCATGCGTTCCTTGGAGCCCTTGCCGCGCACCACGATCATTTCGGGGTCGCGGGCGAGGGTGGCGAACGGCAGGCCGACCAGCTCGGAGACGCGCAGGCCGGTGGCGTAGAGCAGCTCCAGCAGGGCCGTCGTCATTTCGGCTTGCGGCGGCTTGAGGGCGCGGGCGGCCGCCAGCAGGGCCTCGACCTCGGCCTCGGTCAGCACCTTGGGCAGCGGTCGGCCGAGCCGCGGTCCGTCGAGCCGGCTGGTGGGGTCGTCCCGGCGCCAGCCCTCGGCATAGGCGAAGCCGTAGAATTGCCGAAGGCAGGACAGGCGCCGCGCCTGGGTGCGGGTGGCCATGCCGGCATCGGCGAGATGGCGCAGGTAGGTGGCGACGTCCTCTTCCGTCGCGGCGACCACCTCCCGGCCGCGCCGCTTCAGGAAGGTTCCCAGGTCGGCGAGGTCGCGGCGATAGGCGTCGAGCGTGTTGGCCGAGGCGCCGCGCTCGACCGACATCATCTCGAGGAAGGCCTCCGCGTGGCGCGACATCGCCCGGATGCCCGCCTACACCCCGTTGGCCAGCAGGGCCTCGATCGCCAGCTTGCGGGCGTCGGCGGTCAGTCCGACCACGGCGAGCGCGCTGATCGCCTCGGACAGGGTGACGACGTCGACCTTGTCGGCCGGCGCGTCGCCCAGGGCGGCCAGGGTAGCGAGCACGGTGATGCCGGTGCGGGCCTCGAGGGCGCCGCCCTGCATCAGGGCGAACAGCGCCGGCTTGGGGCCGGCGGCGGGCAGGTCGAGGGCGTCGAGCCAGGCGGCGTCGGGCACGCGCCCGCCCAGGCCGCTCAGGACCGACAGCAGCACCGCGGCGCGGCGACGCGCCTTTTCGGCCGGCACCCCGTCCTGGGTGGCGCGCCAGGCGGCATAGCCGGTGGTCGAGAGCGGGTGCTGCCCGCCGGCACTGTAGACCGCCGCATACGGCCACAGCCGGTCGCCCGCGTGGGTGTCGGGGCCGGATAGGGCGACGTCTTGCCACTTGGCCGCCGCCTCCGGACGGCCGGCGGCATAAAGCGCCTTGGCCAGGGTTGCGGCGATGGCGGTATTCTCGGGACCGGGACGGATCTCGCTCAGCAGCGGCGCGAACACGCGCACGGCGGCGGCGAAATCGCCCCTCACCGTGGCGAGATCAAGGGCACGGGCGACGATCTGGGCCTGGACGCCGGGATCCTTCATGTCGGCGGCCAGCCGGTAGAGCAGGGCGCGGGCGCGCGGTCCGCCGGCCTCGGCCTTGGCCAGCGCTCCCGACATGTCCTCGGGGGTGAACAGCGCCTCCGAATAGAGCTTCCTCAGTTCCGCGGCATCGAGCCCGCCCAGCGCCTCGGCACGCTCACCGGCGGCCAGGCGGGAATCCAGCGTCTCGGCGGGCGACAGCGCGATGGCGCGCAGCACGGCGGGCGAGGCGTTGGCGGCGGCATCGGCCGGCAGGGGCAGTTTGGCCGCGCGGAAGACGGCGACGTGCAGCGGCTCGGGCTTGGGCAGCGACAGCTTGGCGTGGGCGGCCGGCGGCAGGCCCGACAGGACCTCGGCGGCGGCGATGAAGGCGTTGTCGGGATCCTTGCGTTCGCGCAGCAGGTCGACGGCGAGGTTGCCCTCGGAGGTGCGGCCGGCGGCGAGATGGCAGAAGGCCTGGGCCTTGGCGAGCATGCCGTCGGCGCCCTGGGCCAGTCCGGCGGCGGTTTCGGCGCAGGCCGCATCCAGGTTGCCGGTGGCGAACAGCGCCTCCAGCTTCAGCCGGGCGAGATTGGGGCTGATGGCGGCGGACGGGGCGGCCTTGGCCAGCGCCGCCACCCCCTCCACGTCGCCCATGGCCATCAGGCGTTCGGCGCGCAGTTCGACCAGGGAGGCGCCGTTGGCACGCGCCGCATCGGCACCTTGGGGGGCGGCGGCGGCGGTCAGCAGCAGGCGGCGCTCGAGATCACGCACCGCCTGGATGCCGGAGGCTCCCGGCAGCAGCGGCAGCAGGCGGCGGACGACGTTGGCCGAGGTGCCGGCCCACATGTCCTGGGAGAAGGCGCCCTGGCGGGCTTCCAGCGTCCCCACCGATTCCGGGCTCATCGCCTCGAGGGCATGCACCTCGACCCCGCCGACGGCGCGGCCGTGCGGCAGTTCCACCCGCCGCTCAGGCTGGAGTTCCGCCGGGGGATGCAGCACCGGCGCCGCCGGGTCGGACGGCACCAGGCGCACGGGAGCCTGCGCGCTGGCGGGCAGCGCGGCGAACGTCAGCAGTCCGGCGGCCAGCAGACGGACGACCCGCCGATCAGCGCGCGAAGCGCTCATCGGGAATCACCTTCTCGACCTTGGCGGAGGGGGCGGGGACATCCCACGCCGCGAGGAAGACGCCCCCGCCGACGACGACGGCGAGCACGAGGACGACCAGCATTCCGGCAAGCTTGCTCATGGTCTTTCGCTGAACCTTGGTATGACTTTCTGGACAGGCCCGGGGCCGGGCGGATAAAAGCGCAGGAGGGCGGATCCACCGCTGCCGCCCGCACAAGGGAAAGCTAGGGCCCGACGATGGCGAATCTGGGGCAGTGTATCGGTGTCGATCCCGCCGATCAATCGGGGCCGCGCCATTATGAGTAATGACACGCCCCCGCCCGGCGAGGAGCTGGCGGGTCGGATCGGCCGCGCGATCGTCCTGGTCGGTTTGATGGGGGCCGGCAAGTCCTGTGTCGGGCGACGTCTGGCGGCGCGCCTGAAGGTCCCCTTCCTCGACGCCGACGCCGAGTTCGAGGCGGCGGCCGGCTGCACCATCAGCGACTATTTCGCCCGCTTCGGCGAGCCCGCCTTCCGCGAGGGCGAGCGCAAGGTCATCGCGCGGCTGATGGACGGCCCGCCCTGCGTGCTGGCCACCGGCGGCGGGGCCTTCTGCGACCCCCAGACGCGGGCCCGCATCAAGGGCGGCGCCATCTCGGTCTGGCTGAGGGCCGACCTCGACCTGCTGGTCAAGCGCACCTCGGGGCGCGACCACCGGCCGCTGTTGAAGACCGGCGACCCGCGCGAGATCCTTTCGCGCCTGATGGAGGTCCGCTATCCGCTCTACGCCGAGGCGGATATCGTGGTCGACACCACCGACGAGGCGCCGGAGGTCACGGTCGCCGCCGTGGCCCGGGCATTGGCCGACTATCTGGAGCACAAGGGATGACCGCCATGGACAGGCTGACCGTCGAGTTGGGCGAGCGCAGCTACGACATCCACATCGGCTCCGGGCTGATCGACGGCGCCGGCGCGGCCATGGAGCCGCTGATGCGCTCGAAGCGGGCCTTCATCGTCACCGACGACGTGGTGGCGCCACTTTACCTGGCGCGGGTGCAGGCCTCGCTGGACAAGGCCGGTATCGCCCACGTCAACACCATCCTGCCCAACGGCGAGCACACCAAGGACTTTCCGCACCTGGAAGCGCTGCTGGACGCCATGCTCGACGCCCGCTGCGAGCGTTCCACCATGGTGGTGGCGCTGGGCGGCGGCGTCATCGGCGACATCACCGGCTTCGCCGCCGCCATCCTGCAGCGCGGCGTCGACTTCGTGCAGATCCCCACCACCCTGCTCGCCCAGGTCGACAGTTCGGTGGGCGGCAAGACCGGCATCAACACCCGCCATGGCAAGAACCTGGTCGGCTCGTTCCACCAGCCGCGCCTGGTGCTGGCCGACACCGCCGCGCTGTCGACCCTGCCGCGGCGGCAGGTGCTGGCCGGCTATGCCGAGGTGGTCAAGTACGGCTGCATCGACGACCCCGAGTTCTTCACCTGGCTGGAGGAGAACGGCCCCAAGGTGGTGGTGGGCGACGAGGCGGCCCGCCGGCATTCGGTGGCGGTGAGCTGCCGCGCCAAGGCCCGCATCGTCGCCGCCGACGAGCGCGAGGGCGGCGTGCGGGCGCTCTTGAACCTCGGCCACACCTTCGGCCATGCGCTGGAGGCCGAGACCGGGTTCTCCGATGAATTGCTGCACGGCGAGGCGGTGGCCATCGGCATGGTCATGGCCTTCCGCCTGTCGGTCCGCCTGGGGCTGGCCCCGGCCGCCGACGCCGAGCGTCTGGAACGCCATCTCGCCAAGGTCGGGCTGCCCACCGGCTTGTCGCGCCAGCGCGCCTGGGACGCGGAACGCCTGCTCCACCACATGTCCGGCGACAAGAAGGTCAAGGACGGCAAGGTGACGTTCGTGCTGGCCAAGGGCCTGGGCCAGAGCTTCCTCACCCGCGACGTCCCGGAACAGGCCGTGCTGGCGCTGTTGCAAGACTTCTGCCGGGGCTGAGCCCATGCTGGTCGAGATCGCCGCCATCGTCGTCCTGCTGCTGCTGCTCGGCTTCTTTTCCGGCTCGGAGACGGCGCTGACGGTGGCCTCGAAGCCGCTGATGCACACGCTGGAGAAGGAGGGCGACCGCCGCGCCGCCCTCGTCAACCGGCTGCACCAGCGCAAGGAGCGCCTGCTCGGCTCCATCCTGCTCGGCAACACCCTGGTCCATATCCTGGCCTCGTCGCTGGCCACCAGCGTCGCCATCGCCGTGGCCGGCGACGCCGGCGTGGTCTACGTCGCCGCCATCATGACGGTGGTGGTGCTGGTGTTCGCCGAGATCCTGCCCAAGACCTTCGCCATCCAGCACGCCAACAAGACGGCGCTGGTCATCGCCCCGCTGATGCGGGTGTTCGTGACGGTGCTGGGGCCGGTGATCCACGGCATCCACCTGTTCGTCGACGCGTTGCTGTCGCTGTTCGGGGCGCGCGCGGTGAGGGGCACCGACCTCGAGGCGGCGCTGGCGGAACTCCGGGGCGCCATCGAGGTCCACGCCGCCGAGGAAGAGGTGGAGGAGGAGCGCAAGATGCTGCGCTCGATCCTCGACCTCAACGACGTCGAGGTGAACGAGGTCATGACCCACCGCCGCAACGCGGTGGCGGTGGATGTCGGCCAACCCGCCCCCGAGGTGATCGACCAGATCCTCAACAGCCCCTATACCCGCATTCCGCTGTGGCGCGACGACCCCGACAACATCGTCGGCGTCGTCCATGCCAAGGACGTGCTGCGCGCCGTCCGCGCGCTCAACGGCGACATGGCCGCCCTCGACGTGGCGGCGCTGGCGTCGCCGCCCTGGTTCATCCCCGATTCGACCACCCTGTTAGAGCAGCTCACCGCCTTCCGCAAACGGCGCGAGCACTTCGCCCTGGTGGTCGACGAGTACGGCTCGCTGTTGGGCGTGGTGACGCTCGAGGACATCCTCGAGGAGATCGTCGGCGACATTTCCGACGAGCACGACGTCGCCGTCGCCGGCGTGCGGCCGGCGGCCGACGGGTCGTACGTGGTCGACGGCACGGTGACGCTGCGCGACCTCAACCGGCAATTCGAGTGGGACCTGCCCGACGAGGAAGCCTCGACCATCGCCGGCCTGTTGCTGCACGAATCGCGGCAGATCCCCTCGGTCGGACAGGTGTTCCTGTTCTTCGGCTTCCGCTTCGAGGTGCTGCGGCGCCACCGCAACCAGATCACCTCGATCCGCATCACCCCGCCCCAGGGGACGGTGGCCGAGGAAGACTGACAACTCTGCCGTCATGGCCGGGCTCGACCCGGCCATCGTGGGCGCCGCCCAATCCGTTGCCGGGAAACTCCCGCGGCAACGCGTGAATCGCCGGGTCAAGCCCGGCGATGACCAGTGAGAGTACGGGCAGGAGCGACGTAACCGACCCTAGACGGTGGCCTGATCCCTCAGGTGCTCCATCGCCTTCTTGCCGAAGCCCGGGATCTTGTCGAGGTCCTCGACGCTCGAGAAGCGGCCGTGCTCCGCGCGGTAGTCGATGATGGCCTGGGCGCACTGGTCGCCGATGCCCTTGATCTTGCCCAACTCGCCCCGGGTCGCGGTGTTCAGGTTGATCTTCATCGCCATGGGGTGCGTCTCCGTCTGGTGATACCCGAAGGAACACCGACGGCGGCGCGAAGGTTCAGCGCGACCGTTCACCGGGCCCGGGCGATGGCGTCGAGGAACAGGGCGCCGTAGCGGGCCAGCTTGGCCTGGCCGATGCCGTGGATGGCTCCCATCTCGCTCAAGGTCACCGGCTTGACGGTGGCCAGCTCGATCAGGGTGCGGTCGGCGAACACCACGTAGGCGGGGACGCCCTCGTCGGCGGCCAGCGTCCGCCGCAGCGCCTTGAGCTCGCCCAGCACCACCTGGTCGGCGCGCGAATCGTCGCGGGCCACCGTGCGGCCCGACCGACTGCTGCGCGACCTCTTCTCCAGCACGTCGGCGCGTAGCTCGATGCGGGCCTTGCCGCGCAGCACCTGGGCGCCCTCCTCGGTCAAGGACCAGCGGCCGAACTCGGTGAAGTCCAGCCAGATCAGCCCGGCGGCGTACAATTGGCGGATCAGCGAGCGCCATTGGTCGCGTGAACGGTCCTTGCCGACGCCGAAGGTGGGCAGGGATTGATGGCCGTACTGGAGGACCGCATCGGTCTCGTTGCCCACCAGCACGTTGACCAGATGCTCGGTGCCGAAGCGGCTGCCGGTGCGCAGGATGGCGCTCATCACCTTCTGGGCTTCGACGGTGCCGTCGAACACCTGGGCGCCTTCGAGGCAGAGGTCGCAATTGCCGCAGGGCTCGGTCTTCTCGCCGAAATAGGCGAGCAGGGTCTGGCGGCGGCAGCGCGGCGCCTCGCACAGCGCCAGCAAGGCGCCGAGGCGCTGGTGCTCGACCCGCTTCTGATCGTCGGACGCCTGGCTGTCCTCGATCTGCATCCGCCTGAGCTTGATGTCCTCGACCCCGTAGAAGGTCAGCGTGGCGGCGGGCAGGCCGTCGCGGCCGGCGCGGCCGATCTCCTGGTAATAGGCTTCGATGGTCTTGGGCAGGTCGGCGTGAACCACGAAGCGGACGTCGGGCTTGTCGATGCCCATGCCGAACGCCACCGTCGCCGCCATCACCAGCCCGTCCTCGCGCAGGAAGGCGTCCTGGTTGGCGTCGCGCACCGGCTGCGGCAGGCCGGCATGGTAGGGCAGGGAGCGGTGGCCGTTGTCCGACAGGAACCGGGCCATCTCCTCGGTGCGCGCCCGCGAACTGCAATAGACGATGCCGCTGGCGCCGCGATGGGCCTCGATGAAATCGACGATGCGGGCCTTGGTGTTCTTCTTGGCCCGCATGGCGAGCGACAGGTTGGGCCGGTCGAAGCCGCCGATGAACAGGCGGGGTTCGGAGCGGAACAGCCGGGCCTGGATATCGGCGCGGGTCGCCTGGTCGGCGGTGGCGGTCAGGGCCACCGTCTGCACGCCGCCCAGCGCCTCGGCCAGCTGGCCGAGCGCCAGGTATTCCGGGCGGAAATCGTGGCCCCATTGCGAGACGCAGTGGGCCTCGTCGATGGCGAGGCGGCGGATGCCGGCGCGCCGCAGCATGTCGACGGTGTCGGGCCGCGCCAGCCGCTCCGGGGCGGCGTAGAGCAGTTTGAGGCGACCGTCGAACAGGGCGTCCTGCACGCGGCGGTTCTCGGCCGGATCGTTGGCGGAATTGAGCGCGCCGGCCTCGATGCCGGTGGCCCGGAGCGCCGCCACCTGGTCGCGCATCAGCGCGATCAGCGGCGAGGCCACCACGGTCAATCCGTCGCCGACCAGGGCCGGCAGTTGGTAGCACAGCGACTTGCCCGCTCCCGTCGGCATGATCGCCATGACGTCGGCGCCGGCGAGGATGGCGCCGACGATCTCCTCCTGGCCGGGCCGGAAGGCGTCGAAGCCGAAGACGTCCTTGAGCAGGGTGCGGGCGCGCTGGAGCATCCTCTTGTCCTCACCGCCTGTCATCCTGAGCGGGGCGAAGGATCTCGTGCCGAACCGGCGCAAGATCCCTCGTCGCGATGCTCCTCAGGATGACGGCAACCTCAGCCCTGGGCGCGGTGGCGCGGCTGATGGCCGCCATCGCGCTTGGCCTGCGCTTGCGGGGCCTGGGGCTTGGCCTGACCCTGGGGCTTGGCCTGACCCTGGGGCTTGCCGCCCTGGGTCTGAGGCCGGGCCTGACCCTGGGGCTTGGCTCCCTGGCCTTGCGTCGCGCCCTGCGGGCGGGTCGCCTTGGCAGGCGCGTGGGCGGCATGGGGACGGGCGCCGTTGCGCGGGCCCTGCGCCGGCTTGCCCTGCACCGGGCGGGCACCGCCACCCGCGCGGGTCTGGTAGATGCGGTGGATGCCTTCGGCGTGGAAGGCGTGGTCGTCGTGCACCGGCACCGCCTGGCGGGTGGTGCGCTCGATGGCCCGCAAGTAGGCCACTTCCTCGGCGTCGCAGAACGACAGGGCGATGCCGTCGGCGCCGGCGCGCGCGGTGCGGCCGATGCGGTGGACGTAGCTCTCGGGCTCGTTGGGCAGGTCGAAGTTGACAACGTGGGTGATGCCATCGACGTCGATGCCGCGCGCGGCGATGTCGGTGGCGACCAGCGCCTTGATCCGGCCGTCCTTGAAGTCGGCCAGCGCGCGCTGGCGGGCGTTCTGGGACTTGTTGCCGTGGATGGCGTCGGCCTTGACGCCGCCCTTCATCAGGATCTCGGCCAGCTTGTTGGCGCCGTGCTTGGTGCGGGTGAAGACGATGGCGCGGCCGATGGCGGCATCCTTCAGCACGTCCAGCAGCAGATGGCGCTTGTCCTCGCGGGAGACGAACAGCACGCGCTGGTCGATGCGCTCGGCGGTCGAGGCCACCGGGGTCACCTCGACGCGCACCGGCTGGGTCAGCAGGCCGGCGGCCAGTTCGGCCACCGCGTCGGGCATGGTCGCCGAGAACAGCAGCGTCTGGCGCTGCTTGGGCACGCGGGCGACGATCTTCTTGACGTCGCGGATGAACCCCATGTCGAGCATGCGGTCGGCCTCGTCGAGCACGAACACCTCGACGGATTCCAGCGAGCAGTGGCCCTGCTCCATGAGGTCGAGCAGGCGGCCGGGGGTGGCGACCAGGATGTCGAGGCCGCCCATCAGCGCCTGGACCTGCGGGTTCTGGCCGACGCCGCCGAAAATGACGTGGCGGCGCAGCTTGCAGTTCTTGCCGTAGGTGGTGAAGCCCTCGCCGATCTGGAGCGCCAGCTCACGGGTGGGGGTGAGGATCAGGGCGCGGGCCGACTTGCGGGCGACGCGGGTGCGGTTCTCGGTCAGGCGGTGCAGGATCGGCAGCGCGAAGGCGGCGGTCTTGCCGGTGCCGGTCTGGGCGACGCCAAGGACGTCGCGCCCCTCCAGCAGGTGCGGGATGGCTTGGGCCTGGATCGGGGTCGGCGTCGTGTAGCCTTCGGCCGCAACGGCGCGCTGGATCGGCTCGATCAGGCCGAGGTCGGAAAACTGAATGGTCAAGTTGGGTCTACTTTCAAACGGGTCCACCGCCCTGCCTGAGAAGCCTGGCGGGGGATTATGGGGCGCCCGGCGGGCACGCGACCAGCGGGAAGCGGGGAGTTTGGGGGGAGTTTCCGGACAAGGGCGCGATACGCGGCCCGCGTGCAGTCCGGAAGAAATCCGTGGGCCGTCTGGCCCGTGGCGCGACGTATAGCAGATAAGGGGCCCGCAAGGCCAACGATTTCGGGCCCAGGCTTGAAAGGAGGGGTGGCGTCATTACCATTGGGCGATGACGATCGCCACCCTCTCGGACGCGCTCAGGCGCTTTCTCGGCCTGGAAGCCAGCGGCGGGATCGTGCTCGCGGCTGCTGCGGCGCTGGCACTCATCCTCGCCAACAGCCCCGCCGGCCCCCACTACCAGGCCTTCGTCGAGCTGCCGGTGGGCGGACATCCGCTGGTCATGTGGATCAACGACGGGCTGATGGCGGTGTTCTTCCTGCTGGTCGGCATCGAGATCAAGCGCGAGGTCATGACCGGCGAACTGTCCAACTGGGGGCAGGCGGCGCTTCCGGCCATCGCCGCGCTGGGCGGCATGATCGCCCCCGCCCTGGTCTATGCCGCGATCAATCGCAACGATCCCGCGGCCCTTGCCGGCTGGGCCGTCCCCACCGCCACCGACATCGCCTTTGCCCTCGGCGTGCTGTCGCTGCTGGGGTCCAGGGTGCCGCCGTCGCTCAAAGTGTTCCTGCTGGCGCTCGCGGTGATCGACGATCTGGGCGCCATCGTGGTGATCGCCCTGTTCTACACCAGCGAGCTGTCGGGCACCGCGCTGGCGCTGGCGGCGCTGGCGATTGCCGGGCTGGCGGCCATGAACCGTCTCGGGGTGCGCAGGCTTACCCCCTACCTCGCCGTCGGCCTGGCGCTGTGGGCCTGCGTGCTGCAGTCGGGGGTGCACGCCACGCTGGCCGGGGTGACGCTCGGCTTGCTCATCCCCCTGGATGACGGCCGGCTCGAGCATCGCCTGCATCCCTGGGTGGCCTACGCCATCCTGCCGCTGTTCGCCTTTGCCAATGCCGGGCTGGCGCTGGGCGGCCTGCACCTGTCGGCGCTCGCCGACCCCGTCCCCCTCGGTGTCGCGGCGGGGCTGCTGGTGGGCAAGCAAGTGGGGGTGATGACCTTCGCGGCCGCGGCGATTCGGACCGGCCTCGCCCGCCTGCCCGAGGGCGCGACTTGGGCGCAGTTTTATGGGGTGGCGGTATTGACCGGCATCGGCTTCACCATGTCGTTGTTCGTCGGCATGCTGGCTTTCCCCGATGGCGGCGCCCACGGCGCCGGGGTCCGCCTCGGGGTGCTGGCGGGCTCGCTGGCGTCGGCGCTGCTCGGTGCCGCCATCCTGCGCGCCGCGGCGGGACGGTCACAGCACTAGGTCGACCCGCGGACCCGCCTTGGGCTGCTCCTCCACCTTCGGGCGGCAGGTGAACAGGCGTCCGGCGTCGATGCCGGCCTCGTCCACCAGCCAGCCCTTGACCGCCTGCGACCGCCGGTCGGCCAGCGAGGCCAGCGCGTCGCGGTCGGGAGTGGTGTCCTCTGGCTTGGCGGCGGCGCCCACCATCTTCTGCAGCTTGGCCAGCAGGCCCAGCTCCTCGATGCGGCGGCGTTCGAGCAGGACCGGCCAATCGGTCGGAATGCTGGCGGAGCCGCACAAGGTCAGCTTGATGGCCGGGCGCCGGCGCATCAGTTCGGCCACCGCCGCCAGGGTGCGGTGCCGGGCGGCGTCGAGGACGGCATCACCCGGCGCGAAGGACAGCGGCTCCAGCGACAGCCGGGGGTTCGCGCTCTCGTCGATGGCGTAGGACAACAGCGCCACCACCGGGAACGCCACCTTCAGCGTGGTGAAGACGGTGGACTTCAGGGCGCCGCCCACCGCCTGCGCCACGGCGTCGCTCACATCGAAATCCGGGTTGGCGAGGTCGCCGCGCACCGGCACGGTCAGGCGGATGCGGTCGTCGGAATCGCGCAGCAGGTCAAGCACCGTCCCGATGGGCATGTCGACCTTGGCCACCAGCGGCGCGTCGGGGTCGGGCGGGTCCATGAACAGGTTCGAGAGGGTGAGCTCGATGGTGCCGTCCAGCGCGCCCTTGTCGACCGCCATCGCGAGCTCGCCGTCGAAGTGGCCGGTGTGCAGGCGCACGCCCAGCAGGTCGGCGACGTAGGGCGACAGCGGCGGCAGCTCCAGGGCCTTGACGGTCCCCTTGACCCTGCCGGTGGGGAGTTCGGCGAAGGGGCGCACCGAGCCCGAGGCATCGACGCGGCCATCGCCGATGCGGGCCTTGATGGTGAAGGGGGTGTCGCGGTTGGGCTGCCACGAATCCATGCCGCGGGCGCCCGCCTCGATGCGGTCGAGCGCCAGCCGCACGGGATCGCTGGCGGTGCGGTCCTCGAACTCGACGCGGCCGCCGGACAGCCGCAGCCGGCCGACGGCGAGCCGCGGCCGCTCCTCGTCCGCATCGCCGCCCTCGAATCCGACGAAACCGTCTTCCGTCCGCACCAGCCGCGCGGTGGCGCCCGCCAGGGCGATCTCGGTGGCGGTAACGCCGCCATCCGGTCCGAACGCCAGCCGGTCGGCGCTGCCCTGGCGCAGCTCGATCCGCCAGGGATGCCCGTCACGACCCGGCTTCGCCAGCGCGCCGACGCCCCTGGCGTCCAGGTGCGAGATCACGACGCCCTCGTCGGGAGACAGGGCCAGTCCCTTGAAATCGAGCCGGTCGGCCGCCGCCAGGTCGCGCGACGGCTGGCGGGCCGCTACCCCCTCGATCCAGCCGTCCAGCGACCCGGCAACGTCCCCGTCCTTGAGCGTCAACACTCCCTCGGCGGCGGCACGGCGCTGCTCGGTCCGGGTGGCGCCGATCTGTACCGAGCCGACGCCGAGCTCGATCCTGCCCTCGGCGCGGGCCGCGCCGTCGGAGCCCAAACGAAGCGTCCCCCGCCATCCGGCGTCGGCAAGGGCGACGGCGACGCCGGCGGTCGCGGCCTCCAGCCCCGTGCCCCGCACCTCCCCCTTGACGTCCACGGGGATGCCCCTGGACTCGACCCGGCCGGTGATCGCCAGATCCGAATTGATGGTGCCGGCCAGCCGGTGCATGCCGGCCGCCAGCGGACCCAGGCCGGCGAGGTCCAGGCCATCGGTCTTGACGGTGGCGGTGAAGGCCGGCTCGCCGGCGAACGGCGTTGCCGTCCCCTCCAGGCTGATCGGGGCGCCATTGAGGCGTCCCTTGAGGCGGAACGCCAGCGGGACCCGGGGATCCCAGCTGCGCAGGTCGTCGACCGCCAGTTCGTCGAGCTCGACCGTGGCGGCAAGCCCGCCGTCGCTGAACGAGAGCCGGCTGTTGGTCAGGCGCAGCCGGTCGGCGTCGAAGCTCCACGCCGGCCCGCCCGCCGCCGCGGAGACCACCATGGGCAGGCCGTTGATCACCCAGGCTTGTCCGTCCCGGCGGACGTCGATGTTGACGCCGTCCAGTTCCAGCGCCTCGACCGAGACCCGGCGCGACAGCAGGGGCTTCCAGCGGAAATCCAGGATCAGTCCGGCGAGGTCGAACGGGCGCGCTTCGGTCTGCGAGGCGCGGGCGACCACGCTCTTGATGACGACGGCGCCGCGGAACAGCGACAGGTCGGCATCGGCCAGGGAGACTTCGGCCATGCCCATCCGCCGCAGGCCCTCGACCACGCCCCAGCGCAGGCCGGCGCCGGGGAGCCACAGGCCGGCCGTCACGACCGCCAGCACAGCCGCGATCAGCCCGGCCGCCCACAGGCGGCGGCGCGGCGACAAAAGCGACCGTAAACGGAGCGTCAACTCTGCCATTGAGCGATTTTCCCCCTGCCCATCCTCCCAATTTATTAATGACCCGAGGATGCCCCCTGGCAAGGGGCAACGGTTAGATGCGGAGCTGGGTGCCGAGCTCGACGACACGGTTGGGGGGCAGGCAGAAGAATTCGGTGGCCGACAGCGACGCGTGGCTCAGCATGATGAAGATGCGCTCCTGCCATGGCGGCAGGTCGGGTTCGTCCGAGGGGATGAGGATCTCGCGCGACAGGAAATAGGAGGTCCCCATCTCGATTTCCGGGGCGATGAAACCGTGGCGGGCCAGGGCTTCGGGGACATTGACCGATTCCATGAAACCGTAGCGCAGGAACAGGCTATGGATGCCCTCGCCCCAATCGCGGTGGATGAAGCGCCTCTGGTCGTTGACCCTGGGCACGTCCTCGTTGACCACGGTGACGATGACGACCCGCTCGTGCAGCACCTGGTTGTGCTTGAGATTGTGCAGCAGGGCGCGCGGCACGACGTTCAGGCGGCCGGACAGGAAGACGGCGGTGCCGGGGATCCGGAGCACGCGGCTGGCCTCGAGGGAGCGTGAGAATTCCTCAAGCCCCATGGCGTTGGCGTGAATCTTCCGGAACAGGGCGTTGCGTCCTTTCAGCCACGTGGCCATCAGGGTGGCCACACCGGCGGCCAGGACCAGGGGGAACCAGCCGCCGGCGGGGATCTTCATGGAGTTGGCCGAGAGAAAGGCGAGGTCGACCGTGATGAAGGCGAGGAAGACGGCGAGTGCCGTACTGCGCCGCCACCGCCAGAGGGTCCGTGCCACCACATAGGCAAGGATCCCGTCGATGGTCATGGCGCCGGTCACGGCGATGCCGTAGGCCGCCGCCATGGCGCTCGACGAGCCGAAGCCGGCGACCAGGGCGATGACCGCCCCCATCAGCAGCCAGTTGACGCGGGGGACGTAGACCTGGCCGGCGGCCTCCTCGGCGGTGTGGCGGATTTCCATGCGCGGCAGCAGACCCATGTTCACCGCCTGCCGGGTCAGCGAGAAGGCGCCCGAGATCACCGCCTGGCTGGCGATGACGGTGGCGAAGGTGGCCAGCACCACCAGCGGTAGCTGCGCCCATCCCGGGGCGAGATGGTAGAACGGGTTTTCCAGCGCCAACGGTTCCCTGAGCAGAAGCGCCCCCTGGCCGAAATAGTTCAGCACCAGGCCGGGCAGCACCAGCCCGAACCAGGCGATGCGGATCGGCAGGCGTCCGAAATGCCCCATGTCGGCGTACAGGGCCTCGGAGCCGGTCACCGCCAGCACCACCGCTCCCAGCGCGATGAAGGACTGCCAACGGTAGGCCAGGAAGAAGTCGAGGGCATGGGAGGGTGATAGGGCGCGCAGCACGGCAGGCGTCTCGACGATCGACACCAGGCCCAGGATGCCGAGCACGCCGAACCAGACGCAGATCACCGGGCCGAACCAGCGGCCGACGCGGCCGGTGCCGACCCGCTGGAACAGGAACAGGCCCACCAGGATTACGACTGCCGCCGGCACCACCATGTGCCCCATGACCGGGGCGGCGACGCGCAGTCCTTCCACCGCCGACAGCACCGAGATGGCCGGCGTAATGACGCCGTCGCCGTAGAACAGCGAGGCGCCGGCGATGGCCAGCACCAGGGCGCCGGTCCCCAGCCGCCCGGTCTCGCCAAGACCGCGCCGGGCCAGCGTCGACAGGGCGAGCACGCCGCCTTCGCCGCGGTTGTCGGCGCGCATGATTACGGTGACGTACTTGAGCGCGACCACCACGATCAGGGTCCAGAAGATGAGCGACAGCACGCCGAGGACGGCCCGCTCTTCCAGCCTCAGCCCGCCGGCGGGGCCGAACGCTTCACGCAGGGTGTAGAGGGGGCTGGTGCCGATGTCGCCGTAGACGACGCCGATGGCTGCAAGCGTGATGGCCGGCAGCTTGGTCTGCGCATCGGGGTCCATGGGCCTTCCTCGCCTGTTCGTTCGGGCAAACAGGCGAGGAAGGCCGGAGTTCTACCCCGCCTCCACGCGGTTGCGGCCGGCCTGCTTGGCCCGGTACAGGGCCTGGTCGGCACGCTTCATCATGGCCTCGAAGGTCTCCTCGCCGCCGGGGGGGCGCGCGGCAAACCCGACGGAGCAGGTGAAGCCCAGGTCGCCGCCGTCCGCGAGCGGCACCCGGATGGCGGCCACCGCCTGCCGCAGCCGCTCGGCCACCTCATGGGCGCCGTCGGCGTCGGTTTCCGGCAGCAGGACGGCGAATTCCTCGCCCCCCAGGCGGCCGAGCACGTCGACGTCGCGCAGGACCGATCCGCAGCTGGCCACCAGGACCTTCAGCGCCTCGTCACCGGCGGCATGGCCGTGGGAATCGTTGATCCGCTTGAAGTGGTCGACGTCGACCATGAGGACCGAAAGGGGATGATGGTAGCGCGCGGCACGGTCGGCCTCGCTGCCGGCCAGACCCATGAAATGGCGCCGGTTGGCGGCGCCGGTCAGCGGGTCGGTGGTGGCGAGGCGGCGCAGCTCCCGCTCCATCTGCTTGCGCTCGGTGATGTCGGTGATGACGCCCAGCACGCCGACGGGGCGTCCCTCCTCGTCGAGGTAGGCGCATTTGACGACCAGGGCATGCCGGCGACCGCCGCCGATGTCGAGGGCCGCCTCGAATGCCGCATAATCGCGGCCGCCGGCCAAGAGCTCCACGTCGGTGGCCACGTCCTCGGCGGGCATGGCGGCGCAGATGCCGTCCGCCGTCGCCGGGTCGGCGACCGGGTCGCACCCGAACAGCTCGCGGAAGGCGCGGTTGCAGGTTTCCAGCCGTCCGCGCGCGTCCTTGTACCAGACCGGGCCGGGGATCATGTCGAGCAGGCTTTCCGAGAAGCGCTGCGATTCCTCGGCCACCGAGCGGAGTTCCTCGGCCAGGGCGCGCTGCTCCGCGACCTCGCGGGTGCGCTCGGCCACCCGCATCTCCAGCGTGTCGGCCGAGCGGCGCAGCGCCATCACCGCGTGGTTGTGGGCGGTGATGTCACGCGCCTCCACCATCAGTTCCAGCCCGGCCGCCGACGGCAGCTTGGTCACCACCACCAGGGTGTCCAGCATCGTGCCGTCCAGCCGGCGCAGGCGCATGGGGACCCCATCCCGCTCGGAGACGATGCTGTCGAGCAGGTCGCCGGTGAAGACCTCGGCGTAATCGGCGTGGAAGATGGCGGCGATGCACAGGTCGGTCAGCGCCTCGGCATCGAGGGCGCCCAGCATCCGCACTCCGGCGCGGTTGACGTAGCGGATGCGCCCGTCGACCACATGGCAGACGAGGTTCATGGCGTGCTCGACCAGGCTGGACAATCCGCCGGCGGCGGCGGGCAGGCGGTCGGCCGGCCTGTCCCCGCCCGGCAGGTCGCGGGCCACGATGATGGTGGCGTCGGGGGCGATTTCGCGC
Organism: Solirubrobacterales bacterium; assembly: GCA_050260775.1. Taxonomy (GTDB): domain Bacteria; phylum Pseudomonadota; class Alphaproteobacteria; order Rhodospirillales; family Magnetospirillaceae; genus CALABS01. Next base: position 151,535 of record JBLNCP010000023.1, read on the forward strand.
GCCCGGTAGACCTGCATCTCCACGTCGCGCAAGGTGCGGTCGAGCCCGACCAGGCGGATGGGAACCGGCTTGTCCTCGCTGGCCTTGCCGGCCAGGAACAGGTCCATCACCGGCCCGTATTCGGGAATGAGGAAGTCGATGATCCGCCGGCCGATCAATTCTTCGGCGGTGGTGGCCCCCATCATGCGCACCCCGGCGCCGTTGATGGCGGTGATGGCGCCGGCCCGGCACATGCAGACCAGGTCGCGGCTCACCTCCAAAATGTCCATCAGGCGCCCGTTGAACCGCGGTCCCCTCCGCCGCCGCTCATGCGCCAGATCGATGATGTTGCCGGGCTCCATTCCAGCCTCCACTCCCCCAACGGGACACTTAAGCCCGTTCCGCCGCCGACCTGCAACCCCCGCGCATCGACGCCGACGGTGACGAATTGTAACGCCGTCGCATGCGAATGTGACTTCGACTGGACGGATCGCGACGCTTTTCACACAATGCGGCCATTCATGAAAGGGATATGAGTGCATCACGTCCGGAGCCAGCCGCGACCGCAGCCTACAACCGGAGCTTTCCAAGTCCGGATGTTGGACGGCCTGTCGTTCAAGCAGGCTTTCCTGACCCTGGCCATCGCGCTGGCCCTCGGCCTCGCCAGCAGCGCGTACGAGTTGCTGTCCGACTACCGCGCCCTGTACGAGGGGGTGCCCCAGAAGCTGGCCGCCGACATGCAGTTGGTGCGTGGGCTGGCCATCGAATCCGCCTACCAGCTGTCGCCCGAGCTGGCCGGCGAGGTGGTCGGCGGGCTTGCCCTCGATCCCGCCGTCGCGCAGGCGCGGCTGATGGACAATTACGGCGGTCAGCTCGGCATCTTCGAGCGGGCCGCGGTGGCGACCCCGCTGCCGGGCCTCGCCGGCACGCTGTTCGGTGACATCGCGGTGTTGACGCTGCCGCTGGAAAAGGGGGGCGACGTCGCCGCGGTGGGGACGCTGGAAGTCCGGCTGGCCCCCGAAGCCCTGATGAACCGCTATCTCGCCCGGGTGCGGGCCAATGTCTGGACCAGCATCGCCCGTGCGGTCGCCTTGTGCGTGCTGGTGGTCGCCGCCTTCTACGCGCTGTTCACCAAGCCGCTGATCCGCATCACCGCGTCCATCGCCAAGGTGGATCCCGCGCGCCCCGGCGCCTTCCTGATCGACCTGCCGCGCCGCCACGACAAGGACGAGCTCGGCCTGCTGGTGGGCACCGTCAACGCCATGCTGGTCGGCTCGCAGGAGGGACTGGACGGGCGCGACAAGGCCGAGGACGAACTCGCTGCCCTGGCGCGCGACCTGGAGCGGCGGGTCAGCGAACGCACTGCGGAACTGGCCCGCGAGAAGGAGGGGGTGGAGCGGGCGCTGGCACAGCTCAACCTCGCCAATTCCGAACTCGAGAAGGCCAACCGCTTCGTCAATGACGGCATCCGCTACGCGTCCCGCATCCAGACGGCGCTGCTGCCCGACCAGGGGGCGCTGGTCGGGGTGGTCGACGAGCTTTCGGTGGGATGGCAGCCGCTCGACATCGTCGGCGGGGACTACTACTGGGCCGGCTCGTTCGGGTCCAAGGGCGTCATCGCCGTGATGGACTGCACCGGCCACGGCGTCCCGGGCGCCTTCATGACCGCGGTCGTCGCCTCCAGCTTCAGCCGCATCCTGCACCACCACGGCCACGAGGACCCGGCCGAGATGCTGACCCAGCTCAACCACCTCGTGAAGACGGCGCTCAGGCAGGACCGCGACAGCGCGGTCTCCAACGACGGCCTCGATGCCGGCGTCTGCGTCGTCGACCGCGCCAAGGGGACGGTGACCTTCGCCGGCGCCAACCTGCCGCTGCTGGTGAGCGCCGAGGGCGGCTTCCGCTTCCTGCGCGGCGACCGCATGAGCCTCGGCTACCTGGACAGTCCCGAGGATTATCGCTTCACCGCGCACGAGATCCCCATCACCGCCGGCGCGGCCTTCTACCTCTACACCGACGGTGTGACCGACCAGGTGGGGGGCGAATCCCGCCGCCTGTTCGGCCGCAACCGGTTGCAGGCGGCGCTGGAGGAGGTCGGCGACCTGTCCCTCACCGAGCAGATGGATGCGCTGTTCCAACGCCTGGCGCGCTGGCGCGGCGATGAACGCCGGCGCGACGACATGACGTTCCTCGCCTTCCGGCCGCAGGCGCGTCCCCAATCTTAAGCCTTGGCCCGATCCTGACTTCAGGCCGCCGTCTCGGGGGCGGTTAGCGGGAAGGTGCCGTCAGGCCGGTGCCTCCGGCGCGGCCAGGGGGAAGGTGATCGTGAAGGTGCTGCCGTGCCCAACGGCGCTGTCCAGCGCGATGGTGCCGCCCAGCGGCCCGACCACCAAGTTGTGGACGATGTGCAGGCCGAGCCCGGTTCCCCCCGATCCCCGCCGCGTCGTGAAGAACGGGTCGAACACGCGGTTGCGGTGTTCCTCGGGGATGCCCTTGCCGTCGTCGGCATAGACCAGCCGCACGCCGGTTCCCTGGCGGGCCGCCGAGACCGTGAAGGTTCCGGCGATGCCGGGCTCGAAGCCGTGCACCGCCGAATTCATCACCAGGTTGGTCAGCACCTGGCTCAGCGCTCCGGGATAGCCGTCGACGACGAGGCCCTCCGGGCAGTCGATGAGCACGCGGTGCCCGGTCGGGCGCAGCCCGGGCATCAGGCTCGAGACGGTTTCCCGGATGGTCTCGGCCAGGTCGAACCGCCGGCGTTCGCTGCTGGCACGGTCGACCGCCACCTGCTTGAAGCTGCCGATCAGGTCGGCTGCGCGCTCGCAATTGCCGACGATCAGCTGCGAGGTGTCCGAGGCGGTGTCCAGGTAGCGCCGGAAGTCGTCGACCCCCAAATCGTCGCCCTCGTAGAGGCGGCGGACGGTGGCGGTGGCATCGGCGAGGTGCGAGGCGCAGGACAGGGCGATGCCGACGGGGGTGTTGATCTCGTGGGCGACGCCGCCGACCAGGGCGCCGAGGCTGGCCAGCTTCTCGGTCTGCACCAGTTGCTCCTGGGCCTCGCGCAACCGGGCCAGGGCTTCCTCGGCCTCGGCGGTGCGCCGCGCCAGTTCCTGGTTGACCGAGGCGAGCTGCGCCTGCAGGCGGTCGCTGACCTTGACCAGCCGCCGCTGCTCGCGCACGCCGCGGCGATAGGCCTTGATCAGCGCCTCGACCCCCTCGCGCAGGTCGGCGGGGAGCTCGGCCAGTCGGTCGCCCAGGGCCTCCGCGTCGGCGAGGGCGCGCTCCTCGGCATCGAACAGGCTGAAGCCGTTGCGGCCGCTCACGGGTCGATGGAGACGAGGTTGAAGGTCACGTGCTCAAGGTCTTCGGAGAAATCGTCGCCGAATTCCTTCATGGTCTCGTCTTCGGCGGCGAAGATCCAGTTCACTTCGACGGCGATGCCCCGGCCGGCCGCCCGCTCGAGCAGCTGGAACATGTTCATCAGCGCCTTGGCGCTCGAGCTGTTGAAATAGATCAGCTCGATGTCGAATCGGAGGCGGTCCCGGGTGGTCCTGGCCAGGAAGGTCTCCAGCGTGGCGAAGATCGGCCCGAACACCGACGAGGCATCCTCGGGATAGGACTCGCCCTTGAGGGTGAAAACCCCGGTCGCGCAATCGAAATCCACCGCGGGGGAACGCTCGGTGCCGGCGATCTTCAGGTTTTCCATGGTTCCCTCAGATGGAGACTTTGAGGACGAAGAAGGAGCGCTCGCCGTCGATGGGGTCGAAGTCGAACTCCAAGGGCTCGCTGGCGCGCCGCGCGATCTCGATCAGGCCGATGGTCGCCCCACGGCTGTTCTCCTCGGGCGCTTCGCGCAACTGCTCCTTGTAGTAGGCCTTGATGGCGTCGCGGTCCATGCCGCGCAGCATTTCCAGGCGTTGCCGCAGGCGGGGCACATCCTCGTCCAGGACGGTGTTGGCGCACAGGATGAAGAACTTTCCGTTCTCGCTGCCGATGGTGACCACGCCGGACGACAGCTCGACGCCCATGCCGTCGCCCCCCGTCAGTTTCTCGGCCGAATAGCGGATGATGTTCTGGGCCTGCTCCACGAAGACCGAGAACACCTTCTTGATGGTGGTGACGTTGGTGTCTTCGAGCGCCATCTTCTGGCGCAGCGCGTCGCCGAGCGAGAAGAGGATCCCCTCGGACATGTAGCCCGAGAAGGAAAAGATGATCCCCTTCTCGTCCAAGTCCCGTTTGAAGGCGCGATATGATTTGGCGAGCATGATCATCTGCTTTCTTGGGGCGGATGCCGATGAGCGCGGCAAGGGTATCAGCCGATCCCTGGCCGCTCAAGCCGCCTTCGTCCAAGGGTGGAGTTATTGTGCCGCCCGGTCCTTCGGCGCCGGGCGCAGGCGCAGGGTGAAGGTCGATCCCTGTCCGACCGCGGACTCGGCCTCGATGGACCCGCCGTGCAGCTCGACGATCTGGCGGACCATGTGCAGGCCGATCCCCGAGCCCGGCACGCCGAGGGTGTTGGCGGCGCGGTGGAAGCGATCGAAGATGCGGGGCAGGTCGGCGGCCGGGATGCCGATGCCGTGGTCGGTGATCCGGACCACCACGCCCTCGCCGCCATTCTCCGCCGCGACCTCGACCGGGCCGTCCGGGCCCGAATACTTGAGGGCGTTGCCGACCAGGTTGTTGAGGGCGAGCGCGAGCAGGCCGGGGTCGCCCCACACCGGCGGCAGGTCGGACACGGTCACGCGGATGCGGTCGTGGCCCTCCTGCGCGGCGCAGGTGACGGCGAGCAGGGCCGCCAGATCTACCACGGCCTCGTTCATCACCATGCGGCCTGATTCCAGCTGCTCGTCGGCCAGGCAGGTGTCGATCAGATCGACCAGGCGCCGGACGGCCCCTCGGATGGTGTCGAGGCGTGGCCGCGAGTTGGTGCGGCGATCCGCGTCCTTGAGCAGGAGCATCTGCGCCGCCGAATCGATGATGGCGAGCGGGGTGCGGAATTCGTGCGACACCATGGACAGGAACTGCCGCAATTGCTGCCGTGCCGCGCTTTCGCGCTCCAGCGCCGTCTCGGCCAGCTCCTTGGCGCGCCCCAGGGCATCCTTGCCGCGCTCCAGCTCCGCCGTGCGGTCCGCGACCTTCTGTTCCAGCGAGGCGTTGAGTTCGGCCAGCTCGGCGTTCAGCCGCCGGACGGCGACGATGTCGCGCCACGAGCGCACGGCGCCGACCAGGGCGGTGAACAGCTTCTGGGCGGTCAGTTCCGACTTGCTCTTGTAGTCGTTGACGTCGTAGCCGAGCACCACGTCGCGTTCCGGTGCCTCGCCGGGCTGGCCGGTGCGCAGGATGATGCGGACGCGGTCGTTGCCAAGCTCGTCGCGGATGGTGCGCACCAGCTTGAGGCCGGCATCGGCGGTTTCCATCACGACGTCCAGCAGCACGACCGGGATGTCGGGGCTGTCGGCGAGAAGCCGGGCCGCTTCGGCGGCGGAGTGGGCGGACAGCACCGAAAAGCCGCGCCCGTCGAAGCTGAAATCGCGCAGCAGCACGCGGGTCATGGCGTGGACCTGCTCGTCATCGTCGACGACCAGCACCGGCCAGGGCGGCAGCGCGTGCGGCGCGGACGGCCGCGGCTTGTCGGATAGGCGGAGCTTGCGATCGGCCGTGGCCATCAGCGGACGCTGACCGGCGCGGTGAAGGCGTAGCCGACCCCGTGGACGGCGTCGACGGGAAGCGGCCGACCGACCGCCTCCTCGGCCTTGGCCCGCAGGCGGCGGACCATGGAATCGACGGAGCGGTCGCTGGGGTCCCATTCCCGCTTGCCCAGCGCCTTGAAGATGTCGGCCCGCGACACCGGCGCCCCCGGCTCGGTGACCAGCAGGGTGACGAACACGCGCTCCTTGGCGGTGAGCTTGACGCGGGCGCCGCCGGGTGCGACCAGGTCCCAGGCGACTTCGTCGTAGATCCAGGCTTCGCCGGCCGGCAAGGCGGCGCCGGCGGTGGCGGGGGTGGCCTGCGACACCTTGAGGCGGCGGGCCAGCGTGCGCACCTGGGCTTCCAGTTCGCGCAGCTCGACCGGCTTGGTCAGGTAGACGTCGGCGCCGATCTCCAGGCCCACCACCCGGTCGATGTTCACATTGCGCGCGGTCAGCATGATGATGCCCACGTCGGAGGCGTCACGCAGCCGCTTGGCGATGGAGAACCCGTCCTCGCCGGGGAGGTTGATGTCGAGCACGACGATGTCGACCGGCGCGGTGCGGAGCGCTTGGTCGAGCGCGACGCCATCGCCGCAGCCGACCGTGTCATGGCCGCAGGCGGACAGGTATTCCACCACGTCCGCCCTCAGCGAAGCCTCGTCCTCGACAACCGCGATCCGCGCCATCTCATCCCCTGGGAAAGGCCCGTCTCCGGTGGTGGCACCGGCGGGCTTTTCCGTCAAACGACACTTACAGACGGGGCGCCACGATATTCTCGACCAGCTTGACCAGCAAGCGGTCCATGCGGCCGGCCCAGGCCTGGTCGTGGTCGATCATTTCGCGGCAGCGGCGGAAGGCGCGGAGCACCGTCGTGTGGCTGCGTCCGCCGAACACCCGGCCCAGCTCGGGAAGCGAGCACTGGGTCAGCAGGCGGGCATAGTACATGGCGGCCATGCGCGGCTTCCACAGGCGGTGGTCGCGCGAGTGGGTCATCATCTCGCGTTCGGTCAGGCCGAACTCGGCGGCAACGATGGCGATCACTTCGGCAACGAACGGATCGCTGACCTTGTAGCGAAGCGACGGGCGCTCCGGCAGTTCGGCAACGGCGTTCATCATGGCATCCCCTCAAGGCACAGTCGTCTTCTGCCGTGCATCTTGTGGCGCAACGCACATCCCGGCCACCCGCAAGTTGAGGCGCGATGTGTCGATCTGTGCGACAGGATGTGAACGGTTTGTATGTGCCCTCGGGTACAGACCTTAGGATCAGCGCCAGATCGGCTTGCCCGACCCCGGCAGGCCCAGTTCGCTCCACCGCGCGCTGACCCGCTCGACCACGTCCTCGGCCATGCGGATCTTCACGCCCCATTCGCGCTTGGTCTCCGGCGGCCACTTGTTGGTGGCGTCCATGCCGAGCTTGCCGCCCAGCCCGCTTTCCGGGCTGGCGAAGTCCAGATAGTCGATGGGGGTGCCCTCGACCACCGTGATGTCGCGGGCCGGGTCCATGCGGGTGGACACCGCCCACATGACGTCCTTCCAGTCCCGCGCATTGATGTCGTCGTCCACCACGATGACGAACTTGGTGTACATGAACTGCTTGAGGAACGACCACACGCCGAACATCACGCGCTTGGCGTGGCCGGGATAGGCCTTCTTCATGGACACCACGGCGATGCGGTAGCTGCAGCCCTCGGGCGGCAGCCAGAAGTCGACGATCTCGGGAAATTGCTGGGTCAGCAGCGGGATGAACACCTCGTTCAGCGCCTCGCCCAGCACGCTGGGCTCGTCCGGCGGCCGTCCGGTGAAGGTGGACAGGTAGATGGGGTCGCGCCGCATGGTGATGGCCGAGACGCGGAAGACCGGGAAATCCTCGACGTTGTTGTAGTAGCCGGTGTGGTCGCCGTAGGGCCCCTCGGGCCCGAACTCGTCGAGCATGACGTGGCCTTCCAGGACGATCTCGGCCTCGGCCGGGACCTTCAGGGGCACCGTCTTGCAGTCGACCAGCTCCACCTTGCGCCCGCGCAGCAGGCCGGCGAACTGGTATTCCGACAGGGTCTCGGGCACCGGGGTCACCGCGGCGATGATGGTGCCGGGGTCGGCGCCGATGACCACGGCGGCCGGCATCGGCTCGCGCTTGGCGCCGGCCCAGCGCTGGTAGTGCTGCGCGCCGCCGCGGTGCTTCAGCCAGCGCATCAGCGTGGTGTTCCGCCCGGTCACCTGCATGCGGTAGATGCCGAGGTTGAAGACGTCGCGCTTGTCTTCCTTGGTGTTGGGGCCCTGGGTCACCACCAGCGGCCAGGTGATCAGCGGTGCCGGCTCGCCCGGCCAGCAGCCCTGGACCGGCAGCGCCGACAAATCGACCTCGTCGCCGGTTCGCACCACCTGCTGGCACGGCGCCGAGCCCACCGTCTTCGGCTTCATCGCCATCACGGTCTTGAGCATCGGCAGCATGTCGAGCGCCTCGCGCCAGCCGCCCGGAGGTTCGGGCTGCTTGAGGAACGCCAGCGTCTCGCCGACCTCGCGCAGTTGCGCCGGGTCGCGGTCCATGCCCCAGGCGACGCGCTCCACCGTGCCGAACAGGTTGACCAGCACCGGCATGGCATATTTGCTGCCATCGGGCTTGACCACGTTCTCGAACAGGACCGCCGGGCCGTTCTCGGCCAAGAGGCGGGTCTGGATCTCGGTCATCTCCAGGTGGGGCGACACCGGTGCCGACACGCGCACCAAGCGTCCGGTCTCCTCGAGGCGGCGCATGTAATCGCGCAAGGAATCGTACGGCAATCGGTCCTCCCGTTCGGGTCGGTGCTAGAGAACCCTTTCGCCCCGGCGGCGTCAAGTTGGCCCCTGAATCATGTGCCTCTCGGGCACTTGCCCGACTTGGCGCTATGCACAAATCCGGGTAATTTAACCCGCTGGACGGGAATCAGGAGCAGGACATGGCCGCAGCCGCCACCCAGGAGCAGCGTTACCGCACGCTGATCGAGCTGGGCATCGCGCTATCCGCCGAACGCAACCACAACCGCCTGATGGAGAAGATCCTCCAGGGCGCCAAGACCATGACCAATGCCGACGGCGGCACGCTCTACCTCGTCACCGAGGACCGCAAGGCCCTCAAGTTCGAGATCATGCTGAACGACACGCTGGACGTGGCCATGGGCGGCACCACCGGCAAGCCCATCCCGTTCCCGCCGCTCAAGCTGCATGACGACGACGGCAACCCCAACCACAAGAACGTCTCGAGCTACTGCGCGCTGTCGGGCATCACGGTCAACATCGCCGACGCCTACGACGTCGACAAATTCGATTTCTCCGGCACCAAGGCGTTCGACGCCAAGACCGGCTACCGGTCCATGTCGTTCCTCACCGTGCCGCTCAAGAACTACGAGAACGAGGTGATCGGCGTCCTGCAGCTGATCAACGCGCGGGACAAGAAGAACACGGTCATCGCCTTCGGCCCCGACATCACGCCCCTGATCGAGGCCCTGGCGAGCCAGGCGGCGGTGGCGCTCGACAACCAGCGCCTGATCGACGCCCAGAAGACCCTGTTCAAGAGCTTCATCCAGGTGATCGCCGGCGCCATCGACGCCAAGAGCCCGTACACCGGCGGGCACTGCAACCGCGTCCCCACCCTCACCACCATGCTGGCCAAGGCGGCCTGCCAGGCCACCGACGGTCCGTTCAAGGACTTCATGCTGACCGACGACGAGTGGTACGAGCTCGAGGTCGCCGGCGGCCTGCACGATTGCGGCAAGGTCACCACCCCGGAATACATCGTCGACAAGGCGACCAAGCTCGAGACCATCTACAACCGCATCCACGAGGTCCGGATGCGCTTCGAGGTCAAGAAGCGTGACGCGGTGATCGACTACCTGCAGGCCGTGCTGGCCGAGGAGGAGGACGCCGACACGCTGAAGCAGAAGCTGGACGAGCGCCTGGCTCAGCTCGACGACGATTTCGCCTTCGTGGCCGAATGCAACGTCGGCGGCGAGTTCATGGCGCAGGACCGCATCGACCGGCTGAAGGGCATCGCCCAGATGACGTGGACGCGGACCATCGACGACCACCTGGGCCTCTCCATCGACGAGATGAAGCGCCGCCCCGACGAGGAATCCCAGGTCCCGGTGGAAGAGCCGATGCTGTCGGACAAGCCGTGGCACCTCATCCCGCACGACACCCCCATCGACTACGCCCGCTACGACGCCGAAGGCTTCAAGATCAAGCCCGGCGAGGTGAAGTACAATCTGGGCGAGGTCTACAACCTGTGCATCGGCCGCGGGACGCTCACCGCCGAGGACCGGTTCAAGATCCAGGACCACATCATCCAGACCATCCTGATGCTGAAGGCGCTGCCCTTCCCCAAGAACCTGCACCGGGTGCCGGAATGGGCCGGCGGCCACCACGAGATGATGAACGGCAAGGGCTATCCCAAGGGCCTGTCCAAGGACGACATGTCGATCCCGGCCCGCATGATGGCCATCGCCGACATCTTCGAGGCGCTGACCGCCGCCGACCGTCCCTACAAGAAGCCCAAGACCCTGTCCGAGGCGCTCAAGATCATGTCGTTCATGGTCAAGGACCAGCACATCGATCCCGACCTGTGGGAGCTGTTCCTGACCTCGGGCGTGTGGAAGGACTACGCCGCCGAGAACCTGCGCCCCGACCAGATCGACGAGCCCGACATCAGTCAGTGGCTGAGGAAGCCGGCCGCCTGATCGGGTGGCTTGAGCCCGGGCTCGCGTTCGGCTATTCGATGAGCATGCACCAGAAGCGCCCCAACCTCGTCGAGGACACCGTCGAGCGGCTGCTGTTCAACAGCCGCTGGCTGCTGACGCCGCTCTATCTCGGGCTGGCCGGCGTCCTGCTGCTGTTCATCTTCAAGTTCGCCGAGGAGTTCCTGCACCTGCTGCCGGGTTTGGCCGCCATGCAGGAAAACGACCTCATCCTGGCGGCGCTGGCCCTGATGGACCTGGTGCTGGTCGGCAATTTGATGGTCATGGTGATCCTGGCCGGCTACGAGAACTTCGTCTCGCGGCTCGACGTGGCCGCCGAGAGCGAAAGCCTGTCCTGGCTGGGCAAGGTCGACGCCGGCACGCTGAAGATCAAGGTGGCGGCCTCGATCGTGGCCATCTCGTCCATCCACCTGTTGAAGGCGTTCATGAACATCAATGACGTCGCCAACGACAAGCTGGTGGCGCTGGTGGCGATCCACATGACCTTCGTGGTGTCCGCCCTGTTGCTGGCCTGGATCGACAAGATCGCCTTCGCCGCCCATCGGACGCACTGACTCCCGCGTGACCGGCGCGCTGGACTCGCGCCCCCCGGCCCCCATATAACGCCAGTCATGAGTGCCGCCGGCCGCCCCTTCCTGAAGATGCACGGGCTCGGGAACGATTTCGTCGTTCTCGACGCGCGCATGGCGCCCCTCGTCCTCACCCCCGAGAGCGTGCGCGCCATCGCCGATCGCCATACCGGCGTCGGCTGCGACCAGCTGGTCGTCATCGAGGCAGCGCGCAACCGCGTGTCGGACGCGTGGATGACCATCTGGAACGCCGATGGCTCCGAGGTCTCGGCCTGCGGCAACGCCACCCGTTGCGTCGCCTGGCACCTGATGCGCGACAAGGGCGCCGAAAAGGTGGTGATCGAAACGCGCGCCGGCCTGCTGGATGCCGAATCCCGCGGCCCCGCCGAGGTCGCCGTCGACATGGGCAGGGCTCGCCTCGACTGGCGCGAGATCCCGGTGGCCGAGGCGGTGGACACCCTGCACCTGGGCATCGGCATCGGCGCCCTGCAGGATCCGGTGGGCGTGTCCATGGGCAATCCCCACGCGGTGTTCTTCGTCCCCGATGCCGAGGCGGTGGACCTCGCCGCGCTGGGGCCGGCGCTGGAAAACCACTCCTTCTTCCCCGAGCGGGCCAACATCGAGGCCGTCGAGGTGCTGGCCCCCGACCGCATCCGCATGCGGGTGTGGGAGCGCGGCGCCGGCATCACCCGGGCCTGCGGCACCGGCGCCTGTGCCAGCCTGGTCGCCGCGGCGCGGCGCGGGCTCACCGGCCGCAAGGCCGAGGTGATCCTGGACGGCGGCCACCTCACCATCGAATGGCTGCCCGACGACCACGTGCTGATGACCGGCCCGGTGGCGCTGGCCTTCACCGGCACGCTCGATCCCAGCCTGCTGCCATGAGCAAGGACGCCGATCCCCACGGCGCCAAGGTGGTCACCTTCGGCTGCCGCCTGAATGCCTACGAATCGGAGGTAATGCGCGAGCACGCCAAGGCCGCCGCCACCGGGGTCGAGACGGTGATCGTCAACACCTGCGCCGTCACCGCCGAGGCCGAGCGCCAGGCGCGCCAGACCATCCGCAAGCTGCGGCGCGACAATCCGTCCGCCCGCATCGTGGTGACCGGCTGCGCCGCCCAGGTGCATCCGCAATCCTTTGCCGACATGCCCGAGGTCGACCAGGTGCTCGGCAACGCCGACAAGATGCAGCCCGAGGTGTTCACCGCGCCGCCGGCCGAGCGCATCGTGGTCACCGACATCATGACGGTGCGCGAGACCGCCGAGCACCTGGTGTCCGGTTTCGAGGGCCGCGCGCGGGCCTTCGTCGAGGTCCAGCAGGGCTGCGACCACCGCTGCACCTTCTGCATCATCCCCTTCGGGCGCGGTCCCAACCGCAGCGTCCCCATGGGCCGCATCGTCGAGCAGGTGCGCTCCCTGGTCGGGCAGGGCTTCCAGGAGGTGGTGTTCACCGGCGTCGACATCACCGCCTATGGCGGCGACCTGCCGGGCAGCCCGACGCTGGGCCAGATGGTGCGGCGGCTGCTGGCGCAGGTGCCGGAGCTGCCGCGGCTCAGGCTGTCCTCGCTCGATCCCGTCGAGGTCGACGACGACCTGCTGCGGGTGGTGGCCGAGGAACCGCGGCTGATGCCGCACTTCCATCTCTCGGTGCAGGCCGGCGACGACATGGTCCTGAAGCGCATGAAGCGCCGCCACGGCCGCGGCGACGTGCTGGCGCTGGCGGCGCGGCTGCGGAGCCTGCGCGGCGACGTGGCGCTGGGGGCCGACATCATCGCCGGCTTCCCCACCGAGGACGAGGACATGTTCCGCCGCTCGCTCGAGCTGGTCGACGAGGCCGGCCTCACCCACCTGCACGTGTTTCCCTTCTCGCGGCGGCCGGGCACCCCGGCGGCCAGGATGCCGCAGGTGCCGGGCGAGGTGGTCAAGGAGCGCGCCGCCCGGCTGCGCGCCAAGGGCGAGGCCGCGCTGGCCGCCTTCCTGTCCACCCGCCTGGGGCGCGAGGCCGCCGTGCTGGTGGAGAAGGACGGCGAGGGATTCTGCGAACACTACCTGCCCGTCCGGGTTTCCGGGCCGGTGGGATCGATCGTGCGGGCCAAGGTGACGGCGATCGACGGCGCGACGCTGGTCGCGGGGGAGACGACATGAGCAAGACCGGTTTCTTCGGCCGCCTGTGGGGACGCAAGGACGACACGCCGACACCGCCCGAGCCCTCCGTTCCCGGGACCGAACACGTCACCGGGACCGAACCCGACACCTCTCGCGACGAAGCGCCGGTGGCCCTGGAATCCGACGCCATCGCCGCCGATGCCGCCGAGGCGGAAACCCTCGCCGTGACCGAGGAACTGGCCGAGCAGGCGGACAAGGCCCAGACCGAGGCGGTCGGGGGGCAGAGCTGGTTCGCCCGCATGAAGGCGGGCCTGTCCAAATCATCTTCCAAGCTGACCCAGGGTCTGGCCGACCTGTTCACCAAGCGCAAGCTGGACGACGAGGCGCTGGAGGAGCTCGAGGAGCTGCTGATCACCGCCGACCTGGGCGTGGCCACCGCGGCGCGGGTCACCAAGCGGCTGGCCAAGAGCCGGTTCGGCCAGGACGTCTCGGCCGAGGAGATCAAGGCGACGCTGGCCGAGGAGATCGGCCAGATCCTGGCCCCGGTCGCCCATCCGCTGGTCATCGACCCCGCCCTGAAGCCGCACGTGGTCCTGGTGGTCGGCGTCAATGGCTCGGGCAAGACCACCACCATCGGCAAGATGGCCAAGCGCTACAAGGCCGAGGGGCTCAAGGTCAGCTTGGCCGCCGGCGACACCTTCCGCGCCGCCGCGGTGGAGCAGCTCAAGGTGTGGGGCGACCGCACCGGCTGTCCGGTCATCGCCCGCGACACCGGCGCCGACGCCGCCGGCCTGGTGTTCGACGCCATGGCCGAGGCCAAGTCACGCGGCGATGACCTGCTGTTCATCGACACCGCCGGCCGCCTGCAGAACAAGAGCGGCCTGATGGAAGAGCTGGCCAAGGTGGTCCGCGTCATCAAGAAGCACGACGAGACGGCGCCGCACTCGGTGCTGTTGGTGCTCGACGCCACCGTCGGCCAGAACGCCCACTCGCAGGTCGAGGTGTTCAAGGACATGGTCGACGTCAGCGGCCTGATCCTCACCAAGCTGGACGGCACCGCCCGTGGTGGCGTGCTGGTGGCGCTGGCCGAGAAGTTCAAGCTGCCGGTCCACGCCATCGGCGTCGGCGAGAAGGTTGACGACCTCAGGCCCTTTGCCGCCGAAGAGTTCGCCCGCAGCGTGGTCGGCCTGGACTAGGTGTGGCGTCCAGCGAGGTTGTTCAGTTGAGTTAGGGTGATTGCCCATCCGGGCTGTCTGAGGAAAGCTGATTGTCGCCAAACACATCAGCCCCAGACAGGAGGCCCCGGATGGAGC
>JBLNCP010000024.1:0-45280 GCA_050260775.1 Solirubrobacterales bacterium
GTGAAGCTGTCGGAGCCGTTCCAGTCGGCGCTTTCGGCGGTGAAGACGTAGGAGCCGTCGGCCGCCACGGTGAGCGTGCCGTGGTGGCTGGCCTGGTCGGCCACCAGGGCGTAGCCGGTGATCGCGCCGTCGGGATCGACGGCCACCACCGTACCCTTCACTACGGTGGCGGCGCTGGTGGTGCTCTCGTCGCCCGAGGCGGCAAGCCCGGTGGCGCTGGCCTCGTCCTCGGTCCCGGCCAGGGTCAGGACCAGTTGCGCGGTTGTGGTGCCCCCGCGGCCGTCGGCAATCGTGTATTCGAGGGTGACCTTGCCGAACAGATCGGCGGCGGGCGTGAACAGCCATTTGCCGTCCACGGCCTGCTCGACGCAGCCGCAATTGGGCGTCACCACCCGGATGGCCGCGACCGAGAGGGTATCGCCGTCGAAGTCCCAGGCCCCCTTGAGCAATTCGGCCGGATCGATGGTCACACAGGTATCCTCGGTCCCGCTCGCCTGGTGGCTGGCGGCGACCGGGCCGTTGTTGCGGCCATCGATGAAGAACGTCAGGTCGGGATGATCGGAGAAGCGCACGCCCTCCACGTCCTTCAGGACGTCGGTGCCGTCGGGCCCGAATGCGGTGACGGTGCCGTCGGCGTTGCGGGTGAAGCTGGTCTGCCCGGCCGAGCCGGAGAAGACCGCCACGTCGGTGCCGGCGCCGCCATTAAGCACGTCGTCGCCGGCTCCACCCTGCAGAACGTCGTCGCCGGCATCGCCGAACAGGATGTCGTTGCCGTCGCTGCCGTTCAGGCTGTCGTTGCCGTCGCCGCCCCGCAACTGGTCGTTGCCCGCCCCGCCGAGCAGCAGGTCGTCGCCGCCGCCGGCACGCAGGTCGTCGTTACCGAGGCCGCCGTCGAGGGTATCGTTGCCGCTGCCGCCGTCGAGGTAATCATTGCCCGCGTCGCCGCTCAACGCATCGTTGCCGTCGCCACCCCAGATACGGTCGTTGCCGTCGCCGCCGCTGACGGTGTCATCCCCTGCCCCGGCGTCGATCTGGTCGGCCTTGGCGGTGCCGCTGAGGAGGTCGTTGCTGATGGTTCCCGAAGTGGTGCTGACGGTGGCCATGGTCCATTCCCTGAAGAGCTGAGGTCCGGGCGCGCGGCATCACGCATGCGTCCCGCATTCCCCGACGGGATATCGTGCGCGCCCACAGGGGCGCATCCCTGGCAGGCGGCATTGCCGCGGTCTCCGTTCGGACCAAACCGAACGCGAACGCACCCTCCGTCCGGAGGCGGGGCCGCCCGGCGGGGTCATGACGCATGGAGAAGGCACGCACGATTGGCGGCGGGATTCCCCCTTCGGTCAGGCGAACGGGGACGCGAGACCCCAAAGGCACCAACCCCAAACAAAAAGGCCCGGCGTTAGCCGGGCCTTGAAGGTATGCACGCTAAATTCAGTTAAAACCCGTTGAACAACATCACCGAGTTGAGGCTGGCCATGAAGTCGGCCTTGACGATGTTGTTGAGAACGATCGACTGCACGTGAGCGTTCCCCTCTTCGTCTTCGTAGGCGACGTTGATCTTGGTGTTCTTGCCGTCCTCGACGATGCTGCCGCCGGCCCCCCGGAAATCGGCATAGTCCATGAAGCCGAATTCCGACAGGTCGATGTGATCCTGGTTGTTGCCGGCGGCCATCGTGAAATCGGTGATGACGTCGTTACCGTCGCCGGCCGCAAAGCGGAAGACGTCCTGGCCGTTGCCGCCGGTCAGCGTGTCGTTTCCGCCCATGCCGGAAAGGGTGTCGTTGCCGTCACCGCCCGACAGCTTGTTGATGCCGGCATTGCCCACCAGGCAATTGTCGAGGGCGTTGCCGGTGCCGTCGAGCGCGACCGTGCCCACCAGACTCAGGTTCTCGAGGTTGGCGCCCAAGGTGTAGGTGATCATGCTGACCACCTGATCCACGGCGTCGGGATCGCCGGAATTGGCCACCTCGGTGACCACGTCCTTGGCATTGTCGACATGGTAGGTGTCGCTGCCCCTGCCGCCGATCATCGTGTCGGCCCCGGCGAAACCGTAGAGGATGTCGTCGCCCTCGCCCCCGCGCAGGATGTCGTCGCTCAGGCTGCCGAACACCTCGCCGTCACCCGTGGTGTTGATCTTGACGTAATCGAGGGTAACGTCGTCGAACTCGAAGAACTCGACGCCGGTGACCTTGGCGGTCCAGGGAGCCGAAATGGTGCCGAGGTCGTCGTTCCAGGTCCCATTCGAGATCACCTGGATGACGCCCTTGGCGTCGGCGCCGATGAAGTATTCGGACGCCAGGCCGGCAAAGTAGGCGGTGTCGCCGCCGCCGGCACTGTGGGCGCCGCCGTCGATGGTGTCGTCGCCGCCGTTGCCGATCAGGCGGTCGTTGCCCTTGCCGCCGACCAGCTTGTTGGCGAAGGAGTTGCCGGTGATCACGTTGTCGAGGTCGTTGCCGGTGCCTCCGGTGGCCCCGCCCGCCTCGTCGAGGTAGAGGTCCTCGAAATTGGCGCCCAAGGTCCAGGTAACCTTGGAATAGACGACGTCCCAGCCACCGTCCATGTCAGCGGTGGAGGCGACCTCGGTGAGAACGTCCTTGGCGCTGTCGACGTAATAGGTGTCGCTGCCGTAGCGCCCATTCATCACGTCGTTGCCCGCCCTGCCGTCGAGGATGTCGTCGCCGTCGCTGCCCTGCAGGGTGTCGTTACCGTAACCGGCTTCGCCGCCGCCTTCGTTGAAGTCGATCTTCTGGGCGATGGTGGTGACCGTGGTGCCGGAATCCTCGAACGTGATGTACTCGCACTTGGTGATGGTCACCGTGTAGGCCGGGCGCAGCACATCCTCGCCAAGGATGTCGTCCCATTCCAGGTAGGCCGCATGGGTCAGCTTCACGGTCGTGCCGTCGCTGGTGACCGTGTAATCCTCTTCGAAGCCCTGCACGACGGCGGTGTCACCGCCACCATCAAGGACGTTGGAGTTGTCGCCGCCATCGATGGTATCGGCACCGCCACCGCCAATCAGGGTGTCGTCACCGCCCATGCCGGATAGCTTGTTGGCGAAAGCGTTGCCGGTGATGGTATTGGCCGAGGCGTTGCCGGTGCCATCCTTGGCGCTGCCCAGCAAGGTCAGGTCTTCGACATTGGCGGTCAGCGTGTAGGTGACATAGGCATCGACCGAATCGTAGCCGCCATAATAACCGGTCAGGTCGCTGTCGGGCGATTCCTTCACGACGTCCTTGGCATCATCCACGGTGTAATGATCGTCGCCCTGTCCGCCGGTCATCGTGTCGCCACCGGCGCGGCCATTGATCTCGTCGCCGCCGTCGGTGCCGGTGATGGTGTCGTTGCCGAAACCGCCGATGAAATCGATGCCGCTGTCGGCGGTGATCGTCATCGGCGCCATCTGAACCGTCTGGTCGTCGAAGTCGAAGAACTCGACCTTGGTAACCGAGGCGGTCCAGGAGGGGATGGTGGTCCATGTGCCGGTGAGGTCGTCGAACACCTGCTCGGCGGCGTGGGTCACCTTGACGGTGGTGCCGTCGCTGGTGATCCAGAAATCTTCGAGGTTGCCCTCGAACACCACGTGGTCGCCGCCCTCGAACTGATCGACAACCGTGGTGTTGGCGCCGCCGTCGATGGTGTCGTTGCCGCCATGGCCATAGAGGGTGTCGTCGCCCGCCATGCCGGAGAGGACGTTGGCGGCCGCGTTGCCCTCGATGACGTTGCCCAGCTCGTTGCCGGTGCCGTTGATGGCCTTGCCGCCTTCCAGGGTCAGGTCTTCGACATTGGCCCCCAGCGTATAGGTATCGCTGGCGAACACGATGTCGTAGCCCTGGTCTGCGACCTCGGTGATCACGTCCTTCGAGTTGTCGACATAATAGGTGTCGTCGCCGTCGCCGCCCGTCAGGGTATCGATGCCCCAATACCCGTTCAGAATGTCCCCCCCGGCCCCGCCTTTGAGGGTATCGGCCGCGAAGCTGCCGAGGATCTCGCCGTCGCCCGTGGTGTTGACCGGCGCGACGCCGATGTCGATGTCGCCCAGTTCCGTGGCGAAGCGGACCGTCTCGACCGAGTCCAGGATCGCGGTGAAGGCGGGGCGCAGGACCATGACCCCGTCGTCATTGAGCTCCGAATAGGCGGCCCGGCTCAGCGTCACCTTGCCGCTGGCCAACGTGGCGGTGTACTCGGACAACTCACCGTTAAAGACCGCCACATCGGTGCCGTCGCCGCCGATCAGCGTGTCGTTGCCGCCGCCGCCCATCAAGGTGTCGTTGCCGCCCAGGCCGGACAGGGTGTTGACGCCGAGGTTGCCGGTCAGCGTGTTGTCGGTGGCGTTGCCGGTGCCGTTGATGGCCGTGGTACCGGTCAGCACCAGCGACTCGACCTCGGCGCCCAGCGTGTAGGTCGCGGTGGCATAGACGATGTCGTCGCCCTGCCCGGCCACTTCGCTGACCACGTCAGCGGTGTTGTCGACGTAGTAGGTGTCATTGCCGTCGCCGCCGATCATGGTGTCGGCCGCATAGCCGCCGTTGATGAAGTCATCGCCCACGCCGCCGTAGATGGTCTCCTTGCCGTAGCCTCCCGATTGGGGGTCGTCACCCTGGTCGGCATCAAGGATGCGGTCGCCGAAGTGCACGTCGAACCCGTCACCGAAATGGATGATTTCGACCCCGGTGACGGTGACGGTCTCAAAGCTGGCCTGATTGATCACCTTGACGGACGTGACTGCCGCGGTGGTGGCGTCATAGGCCAGCGTCAGGGTGTAGTCATCGAGATTGCCGTCGAACGTCGCGGTGTCGGTGCCGCCGCCGCCGATCAAGGTGTCGTTGCCGCCCCCGCCGCTCAGGGTGTCGTTGCCGTCCCCGCCGTCCAGGGTGTTGACGGCGCCGTTGCCGGTGAGGGTGTTGGCGAGGCCGTTGCCGGTGCCGTTGATGGCACCGGCGCCGTCTTCAAGGGTCAGGTTCTCGACGTTGGCGCCCAGCGTATAGGTGACGGTGGTGTGGACGGTGTCATTACCGCTGCCCTCTTCGCCGGTCTCGGTGATGGCGTCGTTGGCGTTGTCGACGTAGTAGGTGTCGTCGCCCGCCCCGCCGATCATGGAATCGCTGTTCCAGCCGCCGTCGATCTCGTCGCCGTTTTCGGTCCCGGTGATGGTGTCGTGGCCATAGCCGCCCAAGGCGGGGGTATCAGCGAAGTCGATGACCTGGTCATCGAAATGGACAATCTGGTCGAACTGCAGCAGTTCGACGTCGTTCTTGATCTTGAGCACCTGGTCGTAGGTGCCGGTGGGCTCCCCGAATTCATCCGCGACGATGTGCTTGACGGTGACATAGCCGTTGGCGTCCTGCACCGGGTCGATCACGTATTCGGTCAGCGCGCCCTCGAACATCACGGTGTCGACGCCGTCGCCACCGATGAAGGTGTCATTGCCGCCGCCGCCGGCCATCACATCGGCACCACCGCCGCCATTGAGGACGTTGACGCCCTCGTTGCCGGTGATGGAATTGGCGAGCGCGTTGCCGGTGCCGTTAATGGCGGCGCTGCCCTGGAGAACCAGGTCGTCGAGATTATCGGCGAGCGTGTAGCTGACCGAGGCGTAGACCGTGTCTCCACCTTCGTCTTCCAGCTCGACGATCTTGTCGTTCTGATTGTCGACGTAATAGGTGTCGTTGCCGTCGCCGCCGGTCATGGTGTCGACGCCATACCCGCCGTCGATGGTGTCATCACCGATCGACCCGATGATGGTTTCCTTGCCGTAGCCGCCCGAGGCCAGGTCGTCATTTTGCGCCGCATCCAGGACGCGATCGTCGAAATGGATCTCGCCGTCCTCGAAGGTCGCCAACTCGGTGGTCAGCGCGTCAAACCGAACCACGTCGGCCTGAACCGACACCTGCTCGCCGGTGTCGGCATCCTCGACCAGGATGGTGCGGGTGATGGTGGCGACGCCGTCCGCCCCCATCACGACGGAGTATTGGTCGAGGGTGCCTTCGAATTGGACGGTGTCGAAGCCGCTGCCGCCGATGAAGGTGTCGTTGCCGCCACCGCCCGACAGCACGTCGCTGCCGCCGCCGCCGTTGAGGACGTTGATGCCGCTGTTGCCGATGATGGTGTTGCTACCTTCGTTGCCGGTGCCGTTGATGGCGGCCGAGCCGGACAGCACCAGGTTTTCGACATTGGCCCCCAGGGTGAAGGTCACCGACGAGTAGACCGTGTCCTCGCCGCCGTCGGCGATTTCGGTGACGCTGTCGCCGGTGTTGTCGACGTAGTAGGTGTCGTCACCGCCATTGCCGGCCATGGCATCGGCGCCATAGCCGCCATCCAGGGTCTCGGACGCTGCGCCGCCGGTCAGGCGGTCGCTGCCGTAGCCGCCGGCCGTGAGGTCGTCGGTCTCTCCCAGGGTCTGCGCGTCGAAGTGGATGGTCGAGCCGTCGCCGAAGGTGGCCGTCTCGATGCCGATCAGGTTGACCCGGTAGTCGACCGAGACCTTGCCGTCGTCGTTGACGACGCGGTGAGCCAGGGTGTAGGCGCCACCGGTCCCCACCGTGATGTCAAAGGCGTCGGCGCTGTCGTCGAACACCGCTTGGTCGCTGCCGTCGCCGCCGTCGAGGGTGTCGTTGCCGCCCATGCCGGCGAGCACGTCGTTGCCACCCATGCCCTTCAGGGTGTTGGCGCCGGCGTTGCCGACGAGGCTGTTGGCATCGCCGTTGCCGGTGCCGCTGATTGCCGCCGCCCCGGTGAGGGTCAGGTGCTCGACATTGGCGCCCAGAGTGAACGACACCGACGAATAGACGGTATCGGTACCCTGGCCCGCCACCTCGCTGACCACGTCCTTGGCATCGTCGACGTGGTAGACGTCGTCGCCGCCGCCGCCGCTCATGGTGTCGGCGCCGAGCCGGCCGTCAATGTCGTCGGCGTCGGCGGTGCCCTTGACGATGTCGTTGCCAAAGCCGGTGGCGCTGAGGTCGCCGCCGTGCGTCGCGTCGATGGTCTGGTTGAGGGTGGTGATCTCGGTGCCGTCGCCGAATTGGATGGTCTCGACCTTGGTGACCTTGATGGAAGAGGCGGGGGTGATGATGCCGCCCACGTCGTCCAGTTCGGCCGGGATGGTGAAGATCAGGGCGCCCGAGCTGTCCTTGGTGGCCACATAATCGCCCTCGAGCCCGGCCAGAATGGCGAGGTCAGTGCCGTCACCGCCATCGAGGACGTCGGCGCCGCCGTTGCTGACCAGAGTGTCGTCGCCCGCCATCCCCGACAGGCTGTTGGCAAGCTCATTGCCCTCGATGTAATTGGCCACGCCATTGCCGGTGCCGTTGCGGCCATGGCCGGTCAGGTAAAGGTTCTCGACATTGGCCGCCAGGGTGTAGGCGGCAGCCGTCGAATAGACGACATCGGTCCCCTGGTTCGCCGCCTCGACGACGACGTCCTTGGCATCGTCGACATGATAGATGTCGTCACCGCCCAGACCGGTCATCTTGTCGGCACCGACCGAGCCGTCGATCTCGTCGGCGTCGGCGGTTCCGGTGATGGTGTCGTTGCCGAAGCCGGCCTCGCTGCCGTCGGCGATGCTCCGACCGATGGTGCTGTAGCTGGAGCCGTCCTCGAACTCGATGGTCTCGGCGCCCTTGACCGTCACGGTGAAGGCCGGCCGGTCGATGCCGTCGGCGTCGGTGAACGTGTCGGGATGGACGAAGGTCAGCGTGCCCTTGCCGTCGCTGGTAACGGTGTAGTCGGCCAACGAGCCGATCAGCCGCACGACGTCGCCGTCGGCGGTGTTCTTGCCGCCGTCGATGACGTCGTTGCCGCCGCCGGCGACGATGTAGTCGTTGCCGTCCATGCCGGACAGCTTATTGGCGCCGGCATTGCCGATCAGGCTGTTGGCCTTCTCGTTGCCGGTGCCGTCGATCTTGCCCGCCCCGGTGAGCACCAGGTTTTCGAGGTTCTTGCCCAGCACGAACGACACCGAGGCGTTGACGGTGTCGTCGCCGCCCATGTCGCCAGTGGTCAGATTGTCGGCGACCTCGGTCACGGTGTCCTTGGCGTCATCGACATAGTAGGTGTCGTTGCCGAACGAGCCGCTCATCTTGTCGGCGCCGACCTTGCCGTTGAGCTCGTCGTCGCCGCTGGTGCCGGTCAGCACGTCGTTGCCGTATCCCGCCGCCATCAGGTCGTCGCCCTTCGACGCGTCCAAGATCTTGGCAGCCACCATGGCGATGGTGCCATCGCCAAACACCACGCGCTCGATCCCGGTCACCTTGGTGGTGAAGGCGGCGCGGTCCTGGTCATATTCATTGGTGTAAGCCTGGCGGCTAAAGGTGAGGCCACCCTTGCCGTCGCTGGCGATGACATAATCGAATTCGGAGCCGTAGAAATAGACGGTGTCGCCGCCGTTGTACTCGTCGATCACCGTGGTGTTGGCACCGCCGTCAATGGTGTCGTTGCCGCCGTCGCCATAAAAGTAGTCATCGCCGCCGCCGCCACTCAGCTTGTTGGCGCCGGCATTGCCGGTGATCGTATTGTTGAGATTGTTGCCGGTGCCGTCGATGGCATTACGGCCGAGCAGCTGAAGATTCTCGACGTTGGCCCCGAGGGTATAGGTAATCCGGGAGATGACGGTGTCGATACCGCCGTAATAGTCATCGGTGTCGGCCGCCTCGGTCACGGTGTCCTTGGCGTCGTCGACGAAGTAGGTATCGTCGCCCTCGAGGCCCTTCATGGCGTCGACGCCAGCCCGGCCGTCCAAGGTGTCCGACCCCGCCCCGCCGGTCAGCGAATCGTTGCCGTAGCCGCCGATCACATCGCCATCGCCCGTCTGGCTGAAGCCGTCGACCGCGTAGGTAACGATCTCGCCGGTGTCTTGGTCGGTGAATTCCAGGTACTCGACCCCGGTGACCTTGTCCGTGGCGGCGGCGTAGGTGACCGTTTCGCCGGTGATCGGATGCACGGCAGTATAGGCGGCGCGGGTAATGGTCAGGGTGCCCTTGCCGTCGTTGACCACCGAGTATAGGCCCGCCCGGCCCGACAGCTGCAGGGTGTCAGTCCCGTCTCCGCCCGCGATGGTGTCGGAGCCCGGCCCGCCGTAGAGCGTGTCGTCGCCAGCAGTTCCGTCAACGGTGTCGGCGCCCAGGGTCAACACGGCCAACGGATCGTTCAGCAGATCGCCAAGCCGCAGCGACAGGCCCTGCGCCACCGCGGTCTGGGTGCCAAGGCCGAGCAGTTGCGCCGCATTGGCGGCGGTCGGCTCGAGCATGGGGTCGTCCGCGCCCAAGTCGACGACGACGACCTTGCTCACGGTGAAGATGCTGGAGTTGATGCCCTCTTCGGTCACCAATGCGGTGGTGCCGGACAGAAAGGCATATCGCCCAGCCCCGTCCGACCGCACGCGGAGCGTGGCGTCGGCATACCAGGAGGACCCGAGGTCGGCGAAAGCGTCCTGCGAATTACTGTATTGGAGCTGAGCCATGACACACCCTTTCGATACCCATCCGCGGGCATGAACGTTGGCGAAATTGTGGCAAGTATCGCACGTTTCAGGGCGGGGCGCATACGGCGTTTGCCCGAGAATGCCGCAACAAGCCCCTCGCCAAGACTTGGTAGCCGCTGAAAAATTTAAGGCAATTTGCATGTGAGTGGCTGGCCCGCCCGAACACTGGGGAAAGCCCCACTACTTCGCCGCGACTACCAGCGCGCGCATTTGTTGCGAAATGCCCTGACTGTGGCGCCAGGCCAAAAAGAAAGCCCCGTGGTTTCCCACGGGGCTAAGTCAAACAGGGAGGCTTCACGTCTAGGAGACGTAGGGTCCGAGGACCCTGAAAACCCGGGCATTGCACCCGGGGCAACGGGCGAGGCGGAGCCCCGCCGAACTCGATGGTGTTGCAGCGCAACAACCATGGTCCTTGTTTACGGCATGTCCGGGGGCGCAACCATCTGAAAAATGTCGGCAGTGGCATGCGCACTCCGCATAACAAACGGGCAGTTTCTGGGGTTTTGCCCCTACTTTGGGCGGGGTTATCCACAAGACATCGGGCCTCGGCCCGAGAGATCAGGCGCTTTCCTGGATCTTGTGGAGCAGGAAGTCGCGGAACACCGTGATGCGCTTGGAGTGGCGCAATTCTTCCGGATAGACGAAATAGGCGTCCAGCTTGGGCCCATGCAGCTCGGGCAGCACGTGCACCAGGTTCTCCGCCTCGGTGCTCATGTAGTCGGGCAGCGCGGCGATGCCGAGGCCCGACTTCACGGCGCGGTAGATGCCGTAGATGTTGTTGACCTCGAGCACCGGGCGGCGCGGCCGCGACGGATCGGCGCCGGCGGCCAGCAGCCAGTTGACGTTGGACACCGGCGGCGACACGCGGGCGTCGTCGCCGTAGACCACGATGTGGTGGTTGTCCAGATCGTCCGGGCTCTTGGGCATGCCGTGCTTCTTGAGGTACTCGGGCGCGGCGTAGACGTTGTAGTTCATCGTCAGCAGATGACGCTGGATGAGGTCGGGCTGGCGCGGCGGCATCATGCGGATGGCGACGTCGGCCTCGCGCATGGCGAGGTCCAGCTCGCCGTCATAGAGCACCATGGTGACGGCGATGTCGGGATAGAGGTCGAGGAATTCCTTGATCCGCGGCGTCAGCCACAGCGAGCCGAACGCCACCGTGGTGGTGATCTTCAACGGCCCCTGCGGCCGCTCGCGGCTCTCGGTCAGGAGCGCCTCGGTCATCGCCAGCTTGGAGAAGATCTCGCGCGCCGTCTTGTAGAGGAGCTCGCCCTGCTCGGTGAGGATGAGGCCGCGGGCATGGCGATGGAACAGCGGCAGGTTCAGGCTCTCCTCGAGGGCGCTGATCTGACGGCTCACCGCCGACTGGCTCAGGTTGAGCACCTCACCCGCGTGGGTGAAGCTCCCCGCCTCGGCCACGGCGTGGAATACCCTGAGCTTGTCCCAGTCCATGATCCCCTAACGGGCTCCTTCCCCCGCCCGCGAGGCCGGCACCCTTTTGATGCCGGCAGCGGGCCCCTTATACGAAAGGCTACTCTGCCGCAACTTGCGCCGCGTGTCCATGCACGGCGAGGAAGCGTTCCGCTTCCAGCGCCGCCATGCAGCCGGTGCCGGCGGCGGTCACCGCCTGGCGGTAGACCTTGTCCTGAACGTCGCCGGCGGCGAACACGCCGGGGATGTTGGTGCTGGTGGTGCCGGGCTTGGTCACCAGGTAGTTCTCGTCGTCCAGCGTCAGCTGGCCCTTGAACAATTCGGTATTGGGCGAGTGGCCGATGGCGATGAAGACACCGTCGACGGAGAGCTCGGAGGTCTGGCCGCTCTTGATGTTCTTCAGGCGCACGCCGGTGACGCCGGGCGGGTTGTCGGTGCCGACGATCTCGTCGATGACGCTGTCCCAGGCCACGCTGACCTTGGGATTGGCGAACAGGCGGTCCTGCATGATCTTCTCGGCGCGCAAGGAATCGCGGCGATGGATCAGCGTCACCTTCGAGGCGATGCCGGCCAGGTAGATGGCCTCCTCGACCGCCGAATTGCCGCCGCCGACCACCGCCACTTCCTTGTTGCGGAAGAAGAAGCCGTCGCAGGTGGCGCAGGCGGAGACGCCGAATCCCTGGAACTTGCGCTCGGACTCGATGCCCAGCCAGCGGGCCGAGGCGCCGGTGGCGATGATCACCGTGTCGCCGACGTACTCATCGCCGGAATCGCCCTTGGCGACGAAGGGGCGCTTGCTGAGGTCGACGCTGACGATGGTGTCGTAGAGGAAGGTGCAGCCGACGTGCTCGGCCTGCTTCTGCATCTGCTCCATCAGCCAGGGGCCCTGGATGGCGTCGGCAAACCCGGGATAGTTCTCGACGTCGGTGGTGATGGTCAGCTGCCCGCCCGGCTGGAGGCCGGCGACCAGGATCGGCTCAAGATTGGCGCGCGCCGCATAGATGGCGGCGGTGCAACCGGCCGGGCCGGAACCCAGGATCAGGACTTTGGTGCGGTGGACGGCCATGAGAGATCCCCGACGTTAAGAATGGGCACAGAATAGGGAAGAGCTTGGGTTTGGTGCAAGCCGGCCGAGCGCGTGGCGGCAAAGAAAAGGGAGGGCGAGCCGGCGGGCCCGTCCCTCCCCCAACGACGCGAGCGGACGCTTACAGCTCCTTGCCGTGCGCCGACAGGTACTCGGCGACGCCCTCGGGGCTGGCCTTCATGCCGGCCTTGCCCTTCTGCCAGCCGGCCGGGCACACCTCGCCGTGCTCCTCGTGGAACTGCAGCGCATCGACCAGCCGCAGCATCTCGTCGACATTGCGGCCGAGCGGCAGGTTGTTGACATGCGCCACCTGGACGACTCCGGCAGGGTCGATGAGGAACGAGCCGCGCAGGGCGACGCCGCCCGGCAGCAGCACGCCGAAGGACTTGGCGATGTCCTTGGTCAGGTCGGCCACCATGGGGAACTGGACGTTGCCGAGGCCGCCCTTGTCGACGGGCGTGTTCTTCCAGGCGAGATGGGTGAAGTGGGAATCGACCGAGACCGCGATCAGCTTGACGTTCTTCTCGGCGAAGGCCTTGATCCGGTGATCGTGGGCGAGGATCTCGGACGGGCAGACGAACGTGAAGTCGAGCGGATAGAAGAACACCAGGCCGTACGAGCCGTTGAGATAGGCCTTCAGGTTGAAGGACGGATTGATCTCGTTGTTGGGCATCACGGCCGGGGCAGTGAAGTCCGGCGCGTTGGAGCCGACGAGGCTGGTGGGATTCTCGGTCATCCGTTTTGCTCCCTCGGGGGTGGGCGTTGAATTGGTGAGGCAAATCTAATCGCTGTCCGGCCAGCATGCAAGATGGAATGATTTCAAGAATGGCTCCCAACCCGCGCCAAATAACGATTTTCACTCGCAACTCACCCCGCCCAAGCCGCTGACCGG
This sequence comes from Solirubrobacterales bacterium, assembly GCA_050260775.1. Lineage (GTDB taxonomy): Bacteria > Pseudomonadota > Alphaproteobacteria > Rhodospirillales > Magnetospirillaceae > CALABS01. The sequence continues at coordinate 12,886 of JBLNCP010000024.1, forward strand.
CGCCGAGACTCCCCAGGGGTCGTGCGGGGAAGCGATCCCGATCCCGCCGCCATGCGCCCCTCGCATTGCGGTGCGGTAATTGCGCGCTTGGCGTCCGCTGCCAACCGGGGTAATATTCTTTCGTGAAACGCTCGCCGTTTGGAGTTCCCTAATATGCAACGGGTCAAGCTTGACCGCATCGATCGCCGCATCCTCGCGGATCTGCAGGCCGACGGTCGCATGACCAACGTCGAACTGGCCCGGCGGGCCGGCATCTCGGCGCCGCCCTGCCTGCGCCGGGTGCGGGCGCTGGAAGAGGCCGGCTACATCAAGGGCTACCATGCCGAGATCGATCCCGGCGCGCTGGGCTTCAACGTCACCGTCTTCGCCCATGTCGGCCTCAACAGCCAGGCGGAGGCCGATCTGCGGGCGTTCGAGGAGCTGGTGCTGGCCTGGCCCGAGGTCCGCGAGTGCCACATGCTGGCCGGCGAGACCGACTTCCTGCTGAAGATCGTCGCCCAGGACTGGGACGATTATCAGCGCTTCCTCACCACCAAGCTGACCGCCGCCCCCAACATCAGCCACGTCAAGAGCGCCCTGGCCATCCGCTGCTCCAAGCTGCAGCCGGGCGTGCCGATCGACGTGGAGGCCGGCCCCGAGGCCGAGCACGAATAGGCGGTCTTCGCCCGCCCGCGCGGGTGACAAGCGCCGCCGCCTTCTCCATAACGATCCCATGGACGGCTTCGAGGACATCAGCGCCCGGGTGCGAGCCTGCACCCTGTGCGCCGGCCACCTTCCCCTCGGCCCCCGGCCGGTGTTCCGCATCTCGCCCACCGCCCGCCTGCTGATCGTCGGCCAGGCGCCGGGCACCGCGGTGCACGAGACCGGCATCCCGTGGAACGACCGCTCGGGCGATCGGCTGCGCGACTGGATGGCGCTCGACCGCGGGACCTTCTACGACCCCGCCCGCATCGCCATCATCCCCACCGGCTTGTGCTACCCCGGCCGGGCGCCAGGCGGCGGCGACCTGCCGCCGCGGCCGGAATGCGCGCCGACCTGGCACCCGGTGCTGCGCACCCTGCTGCCGGCGGTGGAGATGACGCTGCTGGTCGGCAGCTACGCCCAGACCTACTACCTCAAGGACCGGCGGACCAAGACCATGACCGAGACGGTGCGGGCTTTCCGCGACTATCTGCCGGACTTCCTGCCGCTGCCGCACCCGAGCTGGCGCACCACCGCGTGGCTGAAGAAGAACCCATGGTTCGCCGAAGAAGTGCTGCCGGTTCTGCGGGAAAGGGTAAACGGGCTGGTCACGGCGTAGGCGCAGGCATATCCTGGCGCAGCAACCAAAGCGAGATGACCATGCGCCGGAAAGCCTCTATAGCTGTCACCCTCTTGGCGCTGTCGCCCTCGTTGGCCGGTGCCGCCGACCCCCGGCCGGCCCGCATGGTCATTCCGGTGTACAGCGAGCTGGTGACACTGTCGGCTCCGCAAGGTTTCTCGTCCAAGTTCGAGAACGCCCAGGGCCCCCACTACATCCATGAATTGGTCCCGAACGGTGAGACCGTTGAAAGCTGGACCGAGATGGTGACGATCAGCGGTTACCAGGGGCTGTCATCCAAAGCCGATCTGACCCCCCAGATCTTCACCGGCGGCATCGCCGCCGGCTTCCAGCGGGCCTGCCCCAACACGTTCGCCGCCACCAACGTGGGCATCACCAAGGTGGATGGTCATGACGCCTTCGGCGCGGTGATTAGTTGCGGCAGTATCGGCAGCATCGAAGGCGACGGTAAGCTGCACAGCGAGAGTGCGCTCATCATCGTGATCAAAGGGACCGCCGACTACTACACCGTGCAGTGGGCCGACCGAGGGCCGGCGTCCGCCACGGCAATCGGCTTCGACGCGCCCAAATGGTCGGATCGTGCCCGGCAGCTCGCACCAATCGGGTTTTGCCCCGTGGTCCCGGGCGAGAAGGCCCCGTATCCGAGTTGCACCAATCGGCGGCCGTAACGGCTACCGCCCCAGCAGCCCGTCGATTTCCGCCTGGGCCATGGCGCGGTCGGAGCCGTGGATGATGGCCGAGGCGCAGTCCATCAGCGCCTGGGCGGCGCGCGAGACGGCGCGGCAGGTCTCGTGCAGCACTTCCGGGTCGGCACCCTGGGCGATGTCGGCGTCGAGGCGCGCGATGGAGCCGCGCACCAGCTCGTTGAGCTGGCCGATGGTCTCCTCGAAGGGCCGGCGGAACTTGGTCGGCACCCGGTCGTAGGCCTCGATGGCCAGCTGGCGGTCCGAGAAGGTGGAATCCGCGAAGTGCTCCTTGTAGCCCTTGGGCTGCCAGAGCTTGCACTCCTCGATCATGTCCGGCATGTCCGGCAGCATGTCGAAGAGCATGACGATCTCATTGAAGTGGTTGAGGTAGTCCGTCGCCAGCAGCGTCTGGCCGCTGATGTTGGTCCCCTTCACCTTGGCGCGGAATTCCTCGAAGTCCTTGAGTTCATCCGGTGGAATGTCGCCGTCCACCCTCGATCACTCCCCTTGCCTTAAGGGGCCAATCCTCGCGCGGCGGCACGGCGAATTCAAGCATGCTCTCATACGAGCACGCCGTCAGACCCGGTGATAGGGATGTCCTGCGAGTATGGCCTGCGCCCGCCACAATTGCTCGGCGAGAAGGGCGCGCACCAGCATGTGCGGCCAGGTCATGGCGCCCAGCGACAGCAGCAGGTTGGCACGGGCCCGCACCGCGTCGGCGTGGCCGTCGGCACCGCCGATCAGGAAGGCGAGGTCGGCCGTCCCCTGGTCGCGCCACTGCCCCAGCCGGGTGGCGAAGGCCGGCGAATCCATGGTCTTGCCGCGCTCGTCCAGCGCCACCACCACCGCCCCGGCGGGCACGGCGCCCAGCAGCAACTCGGCTTCGCGCGCCATGCGCTCGGCGACGGGCAGCGGGCGCTTCTCCTCGACCTCCTTGACCACCGGGGCGGGGGTCAGGCGGCGGGCGTACTGGGTGTAGAGGTCGAGTTCGGGGCCGGGCTTGACCCGGCCCACTGCGGCCAGCCAGATGCGCATCGGGGCTTTCGGCCGCCGGATCCCGGCGGCCGCTCCTTGATCCCTGGTCTGCCGCGGGTCAGGCCACGGGGGCCGCCAGCGCAGCGGCCGACGTGCCGGCGGCTGCGGTGAGGCCGCCCACGTCCACCTTCGGCACGCCCCACATCTTCTCCAGATTGTAGAAGGCGCGCACTTCGGGGCGGAACAGATGGACGACGATGTCGGCGCCGTCGATCAGCACCCAGTCACCCTGAGGCATGCCCTCGGCGCCAACCGCCAAGCCCACATGCTTCAGCTTTTCCATCAGGTGCTCGGCCATGGCGACCACCTGGCGGGACGACCGGCCGGTGGCGATGACCATGTGATCGGCGATGCTGGATTTGCCGCGCAGATCGATGACGGTGACGTCCTCGGCCTTGTCGTCGTCGAGCGAGCCGAGGACGAGGTCGACCAGATCCTCCGCTTTCAAGGAAGCGGTCCTAGATCGGGGTTTTATGTCTTTTCTCCTTTTGCATCATGCGGATGGCGGTCGCCGAGGCGGGATGAAGCCGGGTGTGGAGGTAGACCCACGCCGGGGGCCTGCGATCCGCCAGCCCGCGCGGAGACGCGACCCGGAAACGGGCCATCCGACGGGCCGCCTTGGCTGCCAGTGCCTTTTGAGAATAGGGAGAACGGGCCAGGATCGCAACCGGGACGGCTGAAAATATCCACAGCCAGCGGTCCCAGCGCGAGATCTGGGCAAGATTGTCGGCTCCCATCACCCAGACGAAGCGGGTTTCGGGGAAGCGGATCTTCAATGCCCGCAGGGTATCGGCCGTGTAACGGGTGCCCAGCGCCTGTTCGATGTCGGTGGCCTTGATGCGCGGATGCCCGGCGGCGACCGCCCGGGCCGATGCGAGCCTTTCGTCAAGCGGCGCCATGCCGGCGGACGGCTTGAGCGGGTTCTGCGGGCTGACCAGGAACCACACCTCGTCCAGCCCCAGCCGGGCCAGCGCCAGCTCGGCGACATGGCGATGGCCGGCATGGGCGGGGTTGAACGAGCCGCCCAACAGCCCGACGCGCCGACGCTGGCGGCCGCCCCAGGGGTTGGGTGACGATGCTGCAGCCATCACCATGCTCCCTGCATCGTCATCCCCGCGAAAGCGGGGATCCAGGAGCCCGACCGCCGAGACCCGCGGACACGTGGACCCCCGCCTTCGCGGGGGTGACGGATCCTGGGATTCTCAGCCCGCCCGCACCTGGCCATTGCCGAGGACCTTGTACTTGAAGGTGCACAACTGCTCGACGCCGACCGGGCCGCGGGCATGCATGCGCCCCGTCGAGATGCCGATCTCGGCGCCCATGCCGAACTCGCCGCCATCGGCGAACTGGGTCGAGGCGTTCCAGCACACGATAGCCGAATCGCAGCCGTTCAAGAACGCCTCGGCCGCGTTGGGGTCGGCGGTGACGATGCTCTCGGTGTGCTGCGAGCCGTAGGTGTTGACGTGCCGCACCGCCTCGTCGACCCCGTCGACCACCTTCACCGAGATGATGGCGTCGAGGTACTCGGTGCGCCAGTCCTCGTCGGTGGCGGCGACCACGCGGGGATCGACGGCGCGGGTGGCGTCGTCGCCGCGCACTTCGCAGCCCGAGTCCAGCAGGTCCTTGACCAGCACGGGCAGATGGGTGGCGGCGACCTTGCGGTCGACCAGCAGGGTCTCGGTGGCGCCGCAGATGCCGGTGCGGCGCATCTTGGCGTTCATCACCACGCTGCGCGCCATCCCGAGGTCGGCCGCCGCGTCCACATAGGTGTGGCAGATGCCTTCCAGGTGCTGGAACAGCGGGATGCGGCTTTCCTCGCGCACGCGCGCCACCAGCGACTTGCCGCCGCGGGGCACGATGACGTCGATGTAAGCGGTCATGGTCAGCATGACGCCCACCGCCTCGCGGTCGGTGGTGGGGACCATCTGGATGGCATCCTCGGGCAGGCCGGCGGCCAGGATGCCCTTGCGCAGGCTGGCCATGATGGCGCCCGACGAATGGAAGCTCTCGGAGCCGCCGCGCAGGATGGCGGCGTTGCCCGACTTGAGGCACAGGGCGGCGGCGTCGGCGGTGACGTTGGGCCGGCTCTCGTAGATGATGCCGATGACGCCGAGCGGCACGGCGACGCGCTGGATCCGAAGGCCGTTGGGGCGGTCCCATTCCGCCAGCACGCGGCCGACGGGATCGGCCAGCGCCGCGATGTCCTCGAGCCCCTTGGCCATGGCCTCGATGCGCTTGTCGTCCAGCATCAGGCGGTCGAGCATGGCCTTGCCGAGGCCCTTGGCCTCGCCGGCGGCCATGTCCTGGGCATTGGCGGCCTTGATGGCGGCCATGTCGGCCCTGAGCGCGACGGCGGCGGCCTTGAGCGCGGCGTCCTTGGCCGCGGACGGCGCCTGCGCCAGCACCCGGCCGGCGGCGCGGGCCTTCTGGCCCAGCTCGGTCATCAGGGTCTGGATGTCGGTACTCATGAGTCCACCACCATGTCGTCGCGATGAATGAGTTCGTCCCGGTAGCGGTAGCCGAGCACCGCCTCGATTTCGGCCGACTTGCGGCCCAGGATCCGTCGGGCGTCCTCGGCCGAATAGGCGGTCAGGCCGCGGGCGAGGATGCGCCCGTCCGGGCTCCGCACCAGCACGCAGTCTCCGCGCTCGAATTCGCCGTCGACGGCGGTGACGCCGGCCGGCAGCAGGCTCTTGCCCAGGGCCAGCGCCTTGCAGGCGCCATCATCGACGAACACCGCGCCGGCCGGCGCCATGGAGCCGGCGATCCAGCGCTTGCGGGCGGCGTGGGGTTCGGCCTTGGGCAGGAACCAGGTGGCGCGCTGCGCCCCCGCCTCGATGGCCTGCAGCGGATTGAGCGACTGGCCCAGCGTGATCGCCATGGCGCAGCCGGCCCCCATGCAGATCTTGGCCGCCACCAGCTTGGTGACCATGCCGCCCGAGCCGTAGCCGGTACCCGGATCGCCGGCCATGGCTTCGATCTCGGCGGTCATCTCGCCGACCACCGGGATGAACTCGGCGGTCTTGTCCCGGCGCGGATCGGCGGTGTAGAGGCCGTCGATGTCCGAGAACAGCACCAGGGCGTCACACTCGGTCATCTGCGCCACGCGGGCAGCGAGGCGGTCGTTGTCGCCGAAGCGGATCTCGGCGGTGGCTACCGTGTCGTTCTCGTTGATGACCGGCACCGCCCCCAGCTTGAGCAGGGTGTCGAGGGTGGTGCGGGCGTTGAGATAGCGGCGCCGGTCCTCGGAATCCTCAAGCGTCAGCAGCACCTGCGCCACGGTAAGGCCGTGGCGGGCCAGCGATTCCTGGTAGGCGTGGGCCAAACGGATCTGGCCGGTGGCCGCGGCCGCCTGCTTCTCGTCGAGGCGAAGGGGGGGCGTGAGGTTGAGATGACGGCGGCCCACCGCGACGGCGCCCGAGGACACCACGATGACCTCCTGGCCGCGGGCGCGGCAGCGCGCCACGTCATCGCACAGGCTGTCGAGCCACTGGCGGCGCACGTGCCCGGTCGCCTCGTCCACCAGCAGGGACGAGCCGATCTTGACGATCAGGCGCTTGGCGTCGGCAACCGGGTTCACGGCTTCAACCCTCTTCAGTCTTCTTCGTCGTCGTCATCCGCATCGAGGGGGCTCCAGGAGCCGTCGGCGTTCTGCACCCACTCGTCCTCCTCCTCTTCCTCGGCCTGGCCCGACATGAAGCCGGGGGTGGGGCGCTTGCCCTGGCCGAAGGCAGCCGAGGCGGCCAGCACGTCGGGCTCGGCGGCGCGGGCCTCGCGGATATGGTTGGCCAGCCCGCCCAGGACCTCCTTGAGGCCGATCCCCGAGACGCCCGACAGGGTGAACACCTTCTGCCCCGCTTCCTCTTCCAGGGCGGCGAGCTTGTCCTTGATGTCTTCGCTCGTCAACGCGTCGCACTTGTTGAGGGCGATGATCTCGGGCTTCTCGTCGAGACCGCCGCCATAGGCTTCGAGCTCGCCGCGCACCACCCGGTAGGCCTCGGCGACGTCGTCCCCTGTCCCGTCGACCAGATGCAGCAGCACGCGGCAGCGCTCGATGTGGCCGAGGAAGCGGTCGCCGATGCCGGCGCCCTCGTGGGCGCCCTCGATCAGGCCGGGGATGTCGGCCAGGATGAACTCCTCGCCCTGCAGGTAGACCACGCCCAGGTTGGGATGCAGCGTGGTGAAGGGATAGTCGGCGATTTTGGGTCGGGCCCGGGTCACCGCCGCCAGGAAGGTGGACTTGCCGGCGTTGGGCAGGCCGACCAGGCCGGCGTCGGCGATCAGCTTGAGCCTGAGCCAGATCCACATTTCCTGGCCGGGCCAGCCCTCGTCGGCGCGCCGGGGCGCCTGGTTGGTCGAGGTCTTGTAATGGGCGTTGCCGAAGCCGCCGTCACCGCCCCGCAAGAGCACGATGCGCTCGCCGGCATGGGTGAGGTCGGCCAGCACCGTCTCCTTGTCCTCGTCGAGGATCTGGGTGCCGACCGGGACGCGGATGAGGATGTCGTCGCCCTTGCCGCCGGTCTTGTTGCGGCCCTGGCCGTGGTGGCCCTTCTGCGCCTTGTAATGCTGCTGGTAGCGGAAATCGATCAGGGTGTTGAGGTTGGCGACGCACTCGACGATGACGTCGCCGCCACGGCCGCCGTCGCCGCCGTCGGGACCGCCGAACTCGATGTACTTCTCGCGCCGGAAGCTGCACGACCCGGCGCCGCCGTCACCGCTCTTGACGAAAATCTTGGCCTGGTCGAGGAACTTCATTTGATCATTTTCCCTCAAACGCCGGGCGCGTGCATCCGCACGCTTGGCTGACCTTCGCTTCGCTCCGGGGCGCTCAATGCGCCAGCCGCTCGCTGTCGCTCGCTCCGAATGCCCGGGGAAGGATACTCGATTGAAAAACGGAAAAAGGGGAACGGACGGACCGTTCCCCTTTTCCGAATAACCTTCAGGCGGAGAACAGCCTTATTCGGCGGCCTCCGGCAGCGGCTCGACGCACACGAAGGTGCGGCCCTCGGCCTTGTGGCGGAACAGCACCTTGCCCGCGGTGGTCGCGAACAGGGTGTGGTCCTTGCCCATGCCGACGTTGGCGCCGGGATAGAACTTGGTGCCGCGCTGGCGCACGATGATGTTGCCGGGGATGACGATCTCACCGCCGAACTTCTTCACGCCAAGGCGCTGACCCGCGGAGTCGCGGCCGTTGCGGGACGAACCGCCTGCCTTCTTGTGAGCCATGGATCTACTCCTCCAAAAACCTGACCGCTACGGCTCAGCCGGCGGCGATGTCGGTGATGCGCAGGATGGTGATGTCCTGGCGATGGCCGTTCTTGCGGCGCGAGTTCTGGCGGCGGCGCTTCTTGAAGATGATGATCTTCTCGCCACGGGCCTGCGCGACCACGGTCGCGGTGACCTTGGCGCCCGACACGAGCGGCGCGCCGATCTTCTCGCCGACCATGAGAACCTGATCGAGAACGACCTCGGCACCGGCCTCGGCCGGCAGCTTCTCGACGCGGATCACGTCGTCCTTGGCCACCTTGTACTGCTTACCGCCGGTCTGGATGACTGCGAACATCGAATTCGTCCCAACGCAAAAAATGAGCTTGGCGCGCCAGGCCCACCCGGCGCGAGAGGGCGAAACTATACGCGGGGGGAAAAGAGAGTCAAGCGCGGAAAGATTCGGATCGCCTACCGGAAACTCACCAGCACGATGGCCAGGGCGGCGAGCCCCACCGCGGCGGCCATCATGACCTCGCGCTGGCGCTTGAGCTTGGACACCAGCCCCTCGTTGGCCAGCTCCAGCCAGCGCACCGTCACCTCGGCGGCGGCGGCGCCGGGGAAGTCGCTGAAGGTGCCGGGGACCGAACTCGGGCCATAGAGGATGCCGTCGTCGAACTCGTTGACCGTCGCCGTGTGGATCTTGCCGTCGGTGGTCTCGAGCGGGGCGGTCCACACCGCCACCAGCTTGCGGTCGCCGATCTTGCGCTCCTTGTCGGGCATGCCGCGCTCGAACTTGAACTCGGCGCTGCCGACGCCGACGATGCGCGATTCCTTGGCCGCCATTGCTTCCTCCCCGGTTGGGGCGATCTTAACCGCCCGCAGCGCCAGCGCAAGTGGGCTGTCGGACTTGAAACGTTCCGGGAACACTTCTATCCTTCCGCCATGAGCGCCCCCAACCGACCCGCCCACCGCGGCGCGGTGAGCAACGCCAGCGGCCGCTTCGAGCGCCACACCCGCGAGGATTTCGCCGACGGCTGGGAGCTGGCCGAGGACGAGCCGCCGCCGCTGAAGACCGAGGTGGCGGTGGACGCGGCCCGCACCATCATCACCCGCAACACCTCGCCGGACATCGGCTTCGACCGCTCGATCAATCCCTATCGCGGCTGCGAGCACGGCTGCATCTATTGCTTCGCCCGCCCGACCCACGCCTATCTGGGGCTGTCGCCCGGGCTCGATTTCGAGACCCGCCTGTTCGCCAAGCCGGATGCGCCGAAGCTGCTGGAGGCCGAGTTGCGCCAGCCGCGCTACCGCCCGGCCGTCATCGCCATCGGCACCAACACCGACCCCTACCAGCCGATCGAGCGCGAGTACCGCATCATGCGGGGCGTGCTGGAGGTGCTGGCGGCCTTCGACCACCCAGTGACCATCACCACCAAGAGCCATCTGGTCACCCGCGACATCGACATCCTGGCGCCCATGGCGACCAAGGGCCTGGCCAATGTGTCGATCAGCGTGACCACTTTGGACCGCGACCTGTGCCGCACCCTCGAGCCGCGCGCCGCCACCCCAGCCAAGCGCCTGGATGCCATCCGCCAGCTGGCGGCGGCCGGGATCCCCACCGCCGTCCTGGTGGCGCCGGTGATCCCCTTCGTCACCGACCACGAACTGGAGCGCATCCTGGAGGCGGCGCACGCGGCGGGGGCACGGCAGGCGGCCTACATCCTGCTGCGCCTTCCCGACGAGGTGAAGGACCTGTTCGGCGAGTGGCTGGACACCCATTTCCCCGGCAAGGCCCGGCACGTGATGTCGCTGGTGGCGCAGGCGCGCGGCGGCAAGGCCTACGATGCCAGCTGGGGAAGACGCTTCACCGGCACTGGCGCCCACGCCGAGCTGCTGGCGAACCGCTTCCGCCTCGCCTTCCGCAGGCTGGGCTTCTCCCCCCGCGGCTTCGCTTTGGAGACGGACAAATTCCATCGGCCACCCCGTCAAGGTGACCAACTCAGCCTCTTCTGAACCTCAAGTTTCCAAGGCGATCCCCCGGACGCGTCCTCACGGGGCATGCGCGGCGCGCGTATCATGATCGGACGTCCACACCCATGAGATGATGATGGCCGACGCGTGGAACGACCTTCCCGCGGCAGGGCGGACCTTGGTGCGCTTCCTGGCGCTCGCGGTCGGATATTGGCTTGCCGCCCAGGCCGGCTTGATGCTGACGATCCCGGGCTCGTCGGTGGCACCGGTGTGGCCGTCCCAAGGCATCGCCGTATCGGCGGTGGTCATCTGGGGCTGGCGCTACGCGCCGGCGGTGTGGCTGGGCCAGTTCGCCGTCTCGCTGACCCACGGCGAGCCCTTGCTGGCCGCCGCGGTCATCGCCGTCGGGTCGATGGCGGAAACCTTGGTCGCTTATCAATTGCTGTGCCGCCCCACCGACCAGGTGGACTTCTGCCGGGTGGCGGGCGTGCTGGACTTCATCGGCAAGGCGGTGCTGCTGGCCCCGATCAGCTCGGCGATGGTCGGCCCCGCCGCCCTGGCGTGGACCGGCATCATCGAGTGGGCGCATCTCCCGCCGGCGGCAGCGACGTGGTGGCTGGGCGACGCCATGGGGGTTCTCGTGATCGCACCGGTGGCGCTGACCTGGGGGCTGCCGCACGTCAACCAGCGCGCCCACGCGCTCGAGTTGATCCCGGTGCTGATCGCCACCTTGCTTCTGGCTCTGGTGGCGTCAGGGTTGATCCTGCACCCGCTGGATATTTCGTGGGTCGGTCCTCCGCTCGGGTTCATGGTGTTTCCCCCCCTGATCTGGGCCGCCCTCCGCACCGGACCGAAAGGGACGTCGCTGGCGCTGGCGATCGTGGCCACGGCCGGATTGGGCGGGGCGACGACCGGGCACGGCTTGTTCGTCATCGGCACGCTGACCCAGCGGGTCGTCCTCATCGACCTGTTCCTGTCGGCCACGGCGGTGACCATGCTGCTGCTCGCCGCCGCGGTGTGCCGCTACCACCGGGTCATCGCGGAAGTCGAGCTGGCCCGCATGGCCGCCGAAGGCGCCAACGCCGAGAAGTCGCACTTCATCGCCGCGGTGCGCCACGACCTCGCGCACCCGCTGCAGGCGGCGGAACTGTTCCTGGGGACGCTGCAGCGGAGGGCGCTGCCGGACTCCGCCCGCCCGCTGGTCGAGCGCACCATCGGGTCGCTCAGATCCATGGCCGAGACCCTGGCCAGCCTTCAGGACATCACCACCCTTGATGCTGGCGGCGCGCCCCGCCCCCCGTCGCCGGTGCCGATGGCCCGGGTCCTCGACCATCTCGCCGAGGAAACGCTCATCCAAGCCGAGGCCAAGGGGCTCCGGTTCCGCTATCATCGGTGCTCGGTGATGGTGCTGACCGACCCGGCGCTGCTCTCCCGCATCGTCCGCAACCTGCTGTCCAATGCCCTGCGCTACACCGATCAGGGCCGGATCGTGCTCGGGTGCCGCCGGGTCACGAACGGCGTCCGCATCGAGGTGTGGGATACCGGCGTCGGCATCACGCCCGAGATCCGGGAGGCGATCTTCGAGCCCTTCCGGCGCGGCAGCGAGCGGGGCGGCGGAGTCGGGCTCGGCCTGTCCATCGTGCGCCGATTGTCACAGCACCTCGACCTGAAGGTCGGAGTGTCCTCCGTCCCCGGCAAGGGCTCGTGCTTCTGGGTGCAGGTGCCGAAGGCCTGAGGCTCAGGCGTGGCCGACTTCGCCGGACAGCGAGCCGAAATCGATGCCGAGCTTGTGGATGGCGTTTTCCCACTTGTGCTCGATGTCGCCGCTGAACAGCAATTGGCCATCCGCCGGCACGTTGAGCCAGACGTTCTCGCGGATCTCGGCGTCGAGCTGGCCCGGGCTCCACCCGGCATAGCCGAGCGCCAGCAGGCTGCGCTCCGGCCCCATGCCGTCGGCGATGGCCTTGAGCACATCGACGGTGGCGGTCAGCGCCACCTGCTCGTCGACCATCATCGAGGTCTCGTGCATGTAGTCGGCCGAATGCAGCACGAAGCCCCGCCCGCCCTCGACCGGGCCGCCGAAATGGACCTGCACGTCGGAACAGCGCGGCGTCGGATCGATGTCGAGCTGCTCGAGCAATTCGGGGAAGCTCAGTCCGTCGAACAGGCGATTGACGACGATGCCCATGGCGCCCTCGGCACTGTGGGCGCACAGATAGACCACCGTCCGCGTGAAGCGGGGATCCCGCATCTGCGGCATGGCGATCAGCAATTGTCCGGCAAGATAGCCTTGGGTGGTCTGCATGGGCATGCCCCCACACATATGCCGGTCGAACGGGGAAAGCAACCCCGCCCCTTCGCGCGCCGCGCGGGTCGGGAGCCGCGGATTACCGGCTGTTCAGTTGACATATACGGCGGCGCTCTGGTGTTGTTGCCGCGTCCTACGTCTTGGAACATGCGATGCGACGGATTTGGAAGGCGATTGCGGCGGCAGCGCTGCTGCTGCCCGGGGTGGTGCGGGCGGCGGAGCCCGGAGCCTCGGACTGGTCGGACAACGAAGCCGGCCGCGTCCGGCTGGTCTCGGCGACCACCACGAGCGGGGACGCCGCGCTGCTGCGCCTGGGCCTCCACTTCGAGCTCAAGTCCGGATGGAAGATCTACTGGCGCACCCCGGGCGACGCCGGCTACCCGCCCAAGATCGACTGGAGCGCTTCGGAAAACCTCGGTGATCCGCGCATCCTCTGGCCGGCGCCCAAGCGCTTCGTGCTGGCCGGCCTGCAGAACCACGGCTATTCCGGCGAGGTGATCCTGCCGCTGGACGTCCCCGTGCCGTCGCCGGGAGCGGCGGTGCGGGCCAAGGCTCGCCTCGACTATCTGGCCTGCGCCCAGATCTGCGTCCCCATGCAGGCGGCGCTGGAACTCGGCCTGCCCGCCGGCCCCACCACGCCGTCCACCTTCGCCCATGACATCGGCCGCTTCGCCGCGCTGGTGCCGGGCGACGGCGCCCGCCACGGCCTTGCCGTCGCGGGCATCGAGGCCGAAGGCGACGGCGCCCTGCGGGTCACCGTGACCGCCAGCGAGCCCTTCGACCACCCCGACCTGTTCGTCGAGCCGCCCGAGGTCGCCAATTTCGACCAACCGCGCGTCACCTTGTCGGACGGAGGCCGCCGGGCGGTGATCCAGGCGCCGGTGGTGGCCGGAACCCTGCAGCGCGCACTGGCCGACGGAGCGGTGACGGTCACCGTGGTGGACGGCAACCGCTCGCTCGAGGCCAGCGCGGTGCCGGCACCGGCCACCGCCGCCACCAGTGCCCAGCCGTCGGCAGGCCTGGCCGGTCTGGCGGCCATGATGGCGGTCGCCCTGCTGGGCGGACTGATCCTCAACCTGATGCCGTGCGTGCTGCCCGTCCTCTCCATCAAGGTGGTCGGGGTCATCGGCCATGGCGGCGGCGAGCGCGCCCACGTGCGCGGAGCCTTCCTGGCCTCCGCCGCCGGCATCGTCGCCTCGTTCCTGGCGCTGGCGGCCACCGCGACGACACTCAAGTCGGCCGGTGCGGCGGTCGGCTGGGGCATCCAGTTCCAGCAGCCCGGCTTCCTGTCGTTCATGGCCACCCTGGTGGCCCTGTTCGCCGCCAACCTGTGGGGATTGTTCGAGATCCCGCTGCCCTCGTTCCTGATGACCGGCGGGCGGGCCCATCCCCACCACACCCGGTTCGGCCACTTCCTGTCGGGCGCCTTCGCCACCTTGTTGGCGACCCCCTGCTCGGCGCCCTTCCTCGGCACGGCCGTGGGCTTCGCGCTGGCCCGGGGCGCGGTCGAGATCTTCGCCATCTTCGCCATGCTGGGCCTCGGCATGGCGGCACCGTTCCTGCTGGTCGCCGCCTGGCCGGCCGCGGCGCAGCGGCTGCCCAAGCCCGGGCGCTGGATGATCGTTCTGAAGAAGGTGCTGGCGGTGGCGTTGGTGGCCACCGCGGCTTGGCTGCTCGCCGTGCTGGCGGCCCAGGCCGGATCGGTGTCGGCCGTGATGGTGGGCGGGGCGCTGGCGGCGGCGATCGCCATGCTGGCGGTGCGGACCCGGCTGCCGGAGGCGACCCGTTCGGCCGCCACCGTCGCCGCCCTGGCGCTCGCCGGCTTCGCCTTCGTGGCGCCGTTCCAGGTCGGGCTGGCCGACGGCGACGGCCAGGCCCGGGAGCATGGCGCCGGCGTGGCCTGGCAGCCGCTCGACACCGCCGCCATTCCGAAACTGGTGGCCGAGGGCAAGGTGGTCTTCGTCGACGTGACCGCCGATTGGTGCATCACCTGCAAGGTCAACAAGGCGACGGTGGTGGAGCGCGGCGAAGTGGCGCGGCGGCTGGCGCTGCCCACCATGGTGCCCATGCGCGGCGATTGGACGCGGCCCGATGAGGGAATCTCGCGTTACCTGGCCTCGTTCGGCCGCTACGGCATCCCCTTCAATGCCGTCTACGGACCGGGGGCTCCGGATGGCATCCCGCTGTCCGAGCTGCTGACCGAGGACGAGGTCGTCACCGCCCTCAACACGGCGGCGGCCAACGGCGTGGCCGCCCGCTGACCGATCCGGCCGCCGATCACACCGCCCGGGGCGGCATCATCGGCAGGTAGCCTCCGGGCGGCTGCGCCGGCTCGATGCCGAAGCCGTATTCCGCGTCGATCCTCTCCGCCTCTCCCTCGGCCTCAAAGCCGGCGGTGAGGTCGGCGAGGAAGGCGTCGCGCCAGGCCTCGACGGTGTTGGTCTCCACCACGTCCATCATGGCGCGCCAACGCTCGATCCGTTCGTCGCGCGGCATGGTCAGGGCCTGCGCCAGGGCTTCCGCCACCTCGTCGACGTCGAAGGGATTGACGATCAGCGCCGACACCAGCTCGCGGGCGGCCCCGGCGAAGCGCGACAGCACCAGCACCCCGGGATCGTCGGGGTTCTGCGCGGCGACGTATTCCTTAGCCACCAGGTTCATGCCGTCGCGCAGCGGCGTGACCAGTCCGACGCAGGCGGCCCGGTAGAAGCCGGCCAGGGTGGCGCGGCTGTACCCCTTGTTGATGTAGCGGATGGGCTGCCAGTCGAATTCCGAGAAGCGGCCGTTGATGCGTCCTGCCACCCCTTCAAGCTGCCGCTTCAGCGCCCGGTACTTGGCGACCTCCTCCCGCGACGGCGCCGCGATCTGCATGAACTCGAAGCGGCCCTTCAGTTCCGGGTGGGTCTCGATCAGGGCTTCGATCGCCTCGAAGCGGTTGGGCAGGCCCTTGGAATAGTCGAGCCGCTCGACGCCCAGGATCAGCCGCCGCCCCCGCAGCGATTCCTTCAGACGGCGCGTCTCCAGCGCGTCGGCGCGCTCGCGCGCCAGCTGCGAGAAGGCGTCGGCGTCGATGCCGATCGGGTAGGCGGCGGCCTCGGCGCACCGGCCGTAGGCGCGGAAGCGGCCATCCTCGCCCACCTCGCCACGAGCCTCACCGCTCACGTAGCCGGTAAAGGCACGCACGTCGTCGGCGGTCTGGAAGCCGATCAGGTCGTAGGCGCACATGGCCCGCATCAGCCGGCGATGGCCGGGCAGCGCCACCAGCATCTCCGGGACCGGGAACGGGGTGTGCAGGAAGAACCCCATGCGGTTGTTGACCCCGAGCCGGCGCAGTTCCTCGCCGAATGGCAACAGGTGGTAGTCGTGCACCCAGATGACGTCGTCGGGCTCGATCATCGGCGCCAGCGTCTGCGCGAACCGCGCATTGACCCGCAGGTAGCCCTCGTAGCTGCGGCGCGAGACCTCCAGCAGCCCCAGCCGGTAATGGAACAGCGGCCACAGGGTCGAGTTGGAGAATCCGTTGTAGAATTCGTCGTAATCCTGGCGCATCAGATCCATGGTCACGTAGGTGATGCGCCCCTGGGTGATCACCCGCGCCGATGGCGGCGCCCCATCGGGCACCACCTCGCCCGACCAGCCGAACCACAGGCCGCCGCGCTTCTCCAGACTTTCCCGGAGCGCCACCGCAAGCCCCCCCGCCTTGGCGCCCTTGCGGGGCAGGGCAACGCGGTTGGACACGATCACGAGCCTGGCCACGAGCACCTCCCTTGTTGCTGCACAAGTAGGCGCAACAGCAGGGTTTCCCAATGCGGACGATGCGGTAATCCGATGGTGGCAGGATCAGGAGCGTCCGGATGCCTCGCGTGCCCCGTCGCGGGCAAGCTGGTCGGCACGCTCGTTCTCGGGATGGCCGGAATGGCCGCGCACCCAGTGCCAGGTGACACGATGGCGGGCGGCCGCCTCATCGAGGCGGCGCCAGAGGTCGTCGTTCTTCACCGGCTTCTTGTCGGCGGTCTTCCAGCCGCGCGCCTTCCAGCCGCGCAGCCACTCGGTCATGCCCTTCTTGACGTATTCGCTGTCGGTGTAGACCGCCACCGCGCACGGGCGCGTCAGGGCGTTGAGCCCCTCGATCACCGCCATCATTTCCATGCGGTTGTTGGTGGTCATGGGCTCGCCGCCCTTGAGCTCCTTCTCCACCCCCTTGAAGCGCAGGATGGCGCCCCAGCCCCCGGGACCGGGGTTGCCGCTGCAGGCCCCGTCGGTGAACAGCTCGACGACCGGATCCTCGCTCATTCGATGCCGTAGGCGCCGGGGCCGCCGATTCCCTGATGGAACCGGAGCTTGCGGTAGTATTCGAGCGGGTCCTTGCGCTTGACGAAGGCGCCGGCCGGGGTGTTCAGCCAGTCGTACAGGCGGGTGAGCAGGAAGCGCATGGCGGCGCCGCGGGCCAGAAGCGGCAGCGCCGCCAGTTCCTTGGCCTCCAGCGGACGGACGCGACGGTAGCCGTTGAGCATGAGGCGCGCCTTGGTGGCATTGAAGCTGCTGTCCGGCTCGAAGCACCAGGCGTTGAGGCAGATGGCGATGTCGTAGGCCAGCGCGTCGGTGCAGGCGAAGTAGAAGTCGATGATGCCCGAAACCTTCTCCTGGCCCGTGGTCCGGTCGGACAGGAAGAAGACGTTGTCGGGGAACAGGTCGGCGTGGATGAGCCCGACCGGCAGGTCGGAGGGCCATTGCGCTTCGAGGATTGCGAGTTCGGCCTCGATGAAGGCGGCGAGGCCCGGCTTGACCTCGTCGGCGCGGGCCTTGGCCGCCTCGAACAGCGGGCGCCATCCGGCGACCGACAGGTCGTTGGCGCGCGCATGCGGAAAATCGGCGCCCTTGAGATGCATCTCGGCCATGGCGGCGCCCAACGGCCCGCAATGGCGGGTGTCGATCCGGCGCGGCCACATGCCCTTCAGGAAGCTGATGATGGCGGCGGGCCGGCCGCACAACTGGCGGAGCGCTTGGCCGTCACGGGCATGGAGCGGGGTCGGACAGGCAAGCCCGCGCTCGGCCAGATGCTCCATCAGCCCCAGAAAGAACGGCAGGTCCTCGGGGCGCGTGCGCTTCTCGTACAGGGTGAGGATGTAGGAGCCGCGATCGGTCTGAAGCAGGTAGTTGGAATTCTCGACGCCCTCGGCGATGCCCTTGAACGACACCACCTCGCCGATGTCGTAGTCGGCGACGAACTCTTCCAGCTCCTCGTCCGAGACTTCCGTGTAGACCGCCATTGCCCCCGTGGTCCCTGTTGCAGCGCGACGCGGGAAGGTACGACAGCCACCCGGGTTTGGGAAGGGGGCCCGACTAGGGCAGGTGGCGATCGGGATCCATCCGCTCGTGAAGGATGCGGACGATGATCACCGCCTCGGGTTCGTCGAGGTAATAAAGGACGTGCGACGCGCCGCCCAACCGGCCGGCGGCCAGCTCCAGATGGAACGACCGCAGGCCCCGGGCCAGCTCCGCCCGCTCGCGCGCCCCGCCCCGGCAAGGGTCCTCGGCCACCAGCCGGGTGCCGGCTTCAATGATCCTCGCGTAGGTTTCCTGCTGGACTGGGCCGAACTGGCGCCTCGTCTGACGGAGGATGTCCGCGACATCCGCCGCCGCCGCCTCGGTCAGCCGGCAAGGCTTCATTCCGGATCCCGCAATGACGCGGCGATCTCGGCGACCGAACGGTCCGAAAGCCGGCCGGTTCTCGCCTGTTCAAGGCCGATGGAGATCTCTCTGCGAAGGACAGCCAGCTTTTCCTCACGCACCGCCGCTTCCCGCTTCAGCAGCCTGAGGGCGTCGCGCACAACCTCGCTCGCCGTCCCGTATTCACCGCTGGCGATCTGCCCCTCGACGAAATCGACGAATTCGGCGGACAGACTGACGTTCATCGTCGGCATGGGGCCCTCCTGCTCCCACGAGATTTGGTCCAATGGCAAAAATTGTCAATCAAGCAGTTGGGCGGGCAGCTTGAAGGCCACCGTCTCGTCGGTGACCTTGATCTCCTCGATCGTCACCGTGAACCGCTCACGCGCCGCGGCGATGACCTCCTCCACCAGGATCTCGGGCGCCGAGGCGCCGGCGGTGATGCCCAGCCGCGTAATCTCCGACAGGCCGGCCCAATCGATCTCGACGGCGCGCTGCACCAGGATGGCGCGCGGGCAGCCGGCGCGGGCGGCGACCTCGACCAGGCGCTTGGAGTTCGAGGAATTGGGGGCGCCGATCACCATCACCGCGTCGCAATGGGGCGCGATGGTCTTCACCGCCGTCTGGCGGTTGGTGGTGGCGTAGCAAATGTCCTCCTTGCGCGGCCCGACGATGTCGGGAAAGCGCCGGCGCAGCACCGCGGTGATGGCGGCGGCGTCGTCGACGGACAGCGTGGTCTGGGTGATGAAGGCGAGTTTGTCGGGGGCGGCGGGCGCGACTGCCTCGGCCTGGGCGACATTCTCGATCAGCAGCACGGCGCCGGAGGGCACCTGCCCCATGGTGCCGATGACCTCGGGGTGGCCGGCATGGCCGATCATGATGATCTGGCGGCCCATGGCATGGTGGAGCTCGGCCTCGCGGTGGACCTTGGTCACCAGCGGGCAGGTGGCGTCCAGGTAGTCGAGCCCGCGCGCCTCGGCCGCCTCGGGCACGCTCTTCGGCACGCCGTGGGCCGAAAACACCACCGGCAGACCGTCGGGAACCTCGTCGAGCTCGTCGACGAACACCGCCCCCTTGGCCTTCAGCGAGTCGACGACGAAGCGGTTGTGCACGATCTCATGGCGGACATAGACCGGCGCCCCGAACTTCTCGATGGCGCGCTCGACGATGTGGATGGCGCGGTCCACCCCGGCGCAGAACCCGCGCGGGCTGGCCAGCACGATAGTCAAGGCGGGCGTCAGGGCGGGCCGCCGGGGAGACGTCGGAGCGCGCATGGTCATAGGTCGTCCATCCGTTGGATGCGAGGCTTACCCACCTTGTGTGCGGGCGCCGGCTTCTCTAAAGTCGGCGACACTTATCAGATATGGCCCCGCCCGAGGAAGTTCCCGCATGTCCCGCCGCCTTTTCCGTCGTCTCGCCGCCGTGGTGGCCCTGCCGCTGCTGGCCTCGTGCTCGGTCCTCGCCGAGAAGAAGCCGCCGCCGCCCTGCCCGCCCATCTACGTCCTGGGCGACGCCGCCAAGGTGGTTAAGTACCGCGAGGGCAAGGGACGCGATCTCACCGACGTCGAGGCGGAGGCCGAGATCATCGGCTTCTCGGGCAATTGCAGCTACGACGACAAGGGCGCCAACGTCGAGATCCAGGTCAAGTTCGGCGTGCAGCGCGGCCCGGCGCTCACGGACCGCACCGCCAAGCTGTCCTATTTCGTGGCGATCCCCTACTTCTATCCGTCGCCGGACGCCAAGGGGGTGTTCCCGATTTCCGTCACCTTCCCCGAGGGCGCCAACTACGTCCAGCACACCGACGAGCCGGTGACCATGGCCATCCCGGTCAAGGACAAGGACGTCATCGACAAGTACGAGATCTACCTGGGCTTCCAGACCTCGGCCGAAGAGCTGGAGCGCAACCGCAAGGTCCGTTAACCATTTCGTAACTCTCGGGCGTTGACTCCGCCGCGTCGCCGGCTAAACTCCCGCCCACAGACGATCCCCGTCGGGAGAGACCGGCCGCCCGCCTTAGCGAGGACGGCCGGCGCCGAAGGCGCAACCGCCCCTGGAAACGCTCAGGCAAAAGGACCGCGGGGGGATGACTCTCTGGAAAGCGGCGCGAAAGCGCCCACCGACGATGTAAGCCGCCCCGCAAGGGGGGTGAATCTTTCAGGTTCCGCGACAGAGGGGGGCACATGGCGTTACGCCATCAGTGCGCCCCGAATTCCTGGGAGGAACCGTGAGCCATCCCGACGACACCCCGTTGCTGACCACCCCGCTCGACGCGCTGCACCGCGAGCTCGGGGGCAAGATGGTCCCCTTCGCCGGCTACGCCATGCCGGTGCAGTACCCGGCCGGCATCCTGACCGAGCACCTGCACACCCGCGCCAAGGCCGGCCTGTTCGACGTCTCGCACATGGGCCAGGTCGAGCTGGTCGGCCCCCGTCCGGACGCGGCCCTGGAAACCCTGGTTCCCGGCGAGCTGCAGGGGCTCGCCGTCGGGCGCACCCGCTACACCGTCTTCACCACCGACCAGGGCGGCATCCTCGACGACCTGATGGTGTCCAAGCTGGCCGAGGACCGGCTGTTCGTGGTGGTCAACGCCGCCTGCAAGCAGGCCGACATCGCCCACCTGAAGGCCGGCCTCGAACCCGGCATCCAGGTTCGCGTGCTGGCCGACCGCGCGCTGCTGGCGCTGCAGGGCCCGGCCGCCGCCGCCTGCCTGTCGCGGCTGGGCGCGGTGGCCGACATGGGCTTCATGAGCATCCGCGAGGCCACCCTGGCCGGCATTCCCTGCATCATCACCCGCTCCGGCTATACCGGCGAGGACGGCTTCGAGATCTCGGTTCACGCCGACCAGGCCCGACGGCTGGCGGACATGCTGCTGGCCCAGCCCGAGGTGGCGCCGATCGGCCTCGGCGCCCGCGATTCGCTGCGCCTCGAAGCCGGGCTGTGCCTCTACGGCTCCGATATCGACACCGCCACCACCCCGGTCGAGGCGGGCCTGGCCTGGATCATCGGCAAGCGCCGGCGCGAGCAGGGCGGCTTCCCCGGGGCGGCCGTGATCCAGAAGCAGCTGGCAGAGGGGGCTTCGCGCAGGCGCGTCGGCATCAAGCCCGACGGCCGGGCGCCGGCCCGCGCCCACACCGAAATCACCGACCTGGACGGCAACGTCATCGGCGAGATCACCTCGGGCGGCTTCGGCCCCTCGGCCGACGGCCCGGTGGCCATGGGCTACGTGCCGGCCGCCTTCGCCGCCGACGGCACCAAGGTCAAGCTGGTGGTGCGCGGCAAGGCGCTCGACGCCCAGGTCGTGCCGATGCCCTTCGTTCCACACCGCTATCACAAGGCCTAAAGGGGAGATCACCATGAGCGAGGTTCGCTTCACCAAGGACCACGAGTGGATCCGCGTCGAGGGTGAGATCGGCACCGTCGGCATCACCGACTATGC
This sequence comes from Solirubrobacterales bacterium, assembly GCA_050260775.1. Classification (GTDB taxonomy): domain Bacteria; phylum Pseudomonadota; class Alphaproteobacteria; order Rhodospirillales; family Magnetospirillaceae; genus CALABS01. The sequence continues at coordinate 34,521 of JBLNCP010000024.1, forward strand.
CCAGCACGCGCTCGGCGACGTGGTGTTCGTCGAGACCCCGGCCGCCGGCAAGGCGCTCTCCAAGGGCGGCGAGGCCGCCGTGGTGGAATCGGTCAAGGCGGCCAGCGAGGTCTACTCGCCGGTCTCGGGCACCGTCACCGAGGGCAATTCGGCGCTGGACGACCAGCCGGGGCTGGTCAACGAGAGCCCCGAGGACCAGGCCTGGTTCTTCAAGGTCAAGCTCGCCAACCCGGGCGAGCTGGCCGACCTGATGGACCGCGCCGCCTACGACGCCTACGTCAAGACGCTGGACTGAACACGTTTCGCTTCATGTGTCATCCCGAGGCGCGGCCGAGGGATCTCGTGGGAATGAGATCCCTCGTCACGCCGCTCCTCGGGACGACGAATCAGGATTGATGAGCCCATGCGCTACCTGCCCCACACCGACGCCGACCGCCGCGACATGCTGCGGGCCATCGGCGCCACGGACGTCGACGCGCTGTTCCGCGACGTGCCCGCCTCCGCCCGGCTGGACCAGCCGCTCGACCTGCCGCGCTCGCAGGGGGAGATGGAGGTCGAGCGTGCCTTCAACCGCATGGCCATCAAGAACCTGTCGGCCGGCTGCGCCCCCTTCTTCATCGGGGCCGGCATCTATCGCCACCACATCCCGGCGACGGTGGACCAGCTGCTGACCCGCGGCGAGTTCCTGACCTCGTACACCCCCTATCAGCCCGAGGTCAGCCAGGGCACCCTGCAATACCTGTTCGAGTTCCAGACCCAGGTGGCGCTGCTGACCGGCATGGACGTGGCCAACGCCTCCATGTACGACGGCGCCACCGCCTGCGCCGAGGCCGCGGTGATGGCCTGCCGCGTGACCAAGCGGCGCAAGGTGCTGCTGTCGGGCGGCCTGCATCCCCATTACCGCAGCACCACCGAGACGGTGCTGAAGTACACCGAGATGGAGGCCGAGACCCTGGCCCCCGACCCGCTGGGGATGGAGGACCTGATCGGCCGCGTCGATTCCACCACCGCCTGCGTGGTGGTGCAGAACCCCGGCTTCTTTGGGGGCGTCAGGGACCTGACCCCGCTGGCCGAGGCCTGCCACGCCGAGGGCGCGCTGCTGGTGGTGGCCGTCGCCGACCCGGTCAGCCTGGGCCTGATCGCGCCGCCCGGCGCCATGGGCGCCGACATCGTGGTCGGCGAGGGCCAGTCGCTGGGCGTCGGCCTGTCGTTCGGCGGTCCCGGCCTCGGCCTGTTCGCCACCCGCGACAAGTACGTGCGCCAGATGCCCGGCCGCCTGGCCGGCCAGACGGTCGACGTCGACGGCAAGCGCGGCTTCGTGCTGACGCTGTCCACCCGCGAGCAGCACATCCGCCGCGAGAAGGCGACCTCGAACATCTGCACCAACTCGGGCCTGTGCGCGCTGGCTTTCACCATGCACCTGACGCTGCTGGGCGAGACCGGCCTGACCCGGCTGGCCGAGCTCAACCACGCCGCCGCCGTGCAGCTGGAGGGCAAGCTCAAGCGCCTCACGGGCGTGCGCGTGCTGCCCAATTCCTATTTCAACGAATTCGCCCTCTACCTCGGCGACGAGGTGGATGCCGCCCAGATGGTCGACCGCCTGGCCGACAAGGGCATCCTGGGCGGCGTGCCGGCCTCGCGCTTCTATCCCGACTGGCCCGAACTCAAACCGATCCTGATCCTGGCCGCCACCGAGACCAACACCGAGTCCGACATGGACGCCCTGGTGTCCGCCCTTTCCGAGGTGATGTGACATGGCCGACAGCAAGACCGTCTCCGGCAACCGCGGCCTGATGATCGAGGAGCCGCTGATCTTCGAACTGGGCTCGCCCGGGCGCACCGGAATCGACCTGCCCGACCCGCCGCCGGTCGACGAGGACCGCTTGGCCGGCTGCCGCCGCCAGGGCGCCATCGGCCTGCCCGACCTGTCCGAGCCGCAGGTGGTGCGCCACTACACCCGGCTGTCGCAGAAGAACTACGGCATCGACACCGGCTTCTATCCGCTGGGTTCGTGCACCATGAAGCACAACCCGCGCCTGTCCGAGAAGATGGCGCGCCTGCCCGGCCTGGTGGACCTCCACCCGTTCCAGCCCGAAAGCACCGTCCAGGGCGCGCTTGAGGTGATCGACGCCCTGGCCGAGTGGCTCAAGGGCCTGACCGGCATGCCGGCGGTCGCCATGAGCCCCGCGGCCGGCGCCCACGGCGAATGGTGCGGCCTGATGGCCATTCGCGCCTACCACGAGGACCACGGCGAGGGCCACCGCCGCCGCGTGCTGGTGCCCGAATCGGCGCACGGCACCAACCCGGCCTCGGCCGCCATGTGCGGCTTCACCGTCGATCCGGTGCCGGCCAACGAGATCGGCCGGGTGGACATCGCGGCGCTCAAGGCCAAGCTGGGGCCCGACGTCGCCTGCATCATGGTGACCAACCCCAACACCTGCGGCCTGTTCGAGAGCGAGATCCTGGAGATCGCCGAGGCCACCCATGCCGCCGGCGCCTTCTTCTACTGCGACGGCGCCAACTACAACGCCATCGTCGGCCGGGTGAGGATCGCCGACCTCGGCGTCGACACCATGCACATCAACCTGCACAAGACCTTCTCGACGCCCCATGGCGGCGGCGGCCCCGGCGCCGGCCCCACCGTGCTGTCCGAGAAGCTGGCCCCCTACGCGCCGCTGCCCTTCGTGGTGCACGGGCCCCAGGGCCTGAAGCTGATCGAGCATGCCGCCGAGGTGCCCGAGGCCAAGCCGTTCGGCCGGGTGAAGGGCTATCACGGGCAGTTCGGCGTCTTCATCCGCGCGCTCGCCTACATCATGTCCATGGGCGCCGACGGCCTCCGGCAGGCCTCGACCGACGCGGTGCTCAACGCCAACTACCTGCTGGCCCGCCTCAAGGACGTGCTGAGCCCGTCCTTCGACGGCCCCTGCATGCACGAGTGCCTGTTCGACGACCGCTTCCTCAAGGAAACCGGCGTCACCACCCTCGACTTCGCCAAGGCGCTGATCGACGAGGGCTACCACCCCATGACCATGTACTTCCCGCTGGTCGTGCACGGGGCCCTGCTGATGGAGCCGACCGAGACCGAGAGCAAGGAGACGCTGGACGCCTTCATCGAGGTGGTCCGCGCCCTGGCGCAGAAGGCCAAGGACGGCGGCGCCGGCGAGGAGTTCAAGGCGGCACCCCGCCTGACCCCGCGCCGCCGCCTCGACGAGACCCTGGCGGCACGCACCCCGGTGCTCAGATGGAAGCCGGGCAGCAACAGCCCGGCCCAGGCGGCGGAGTGAGCGATACCGTCATCCCGAGCGTGAGCGAGGGACCTCGTGCGTCGACGCCCAAGCGGCACCGGACGAGGTCCCTCCTCCCTACGGTCGTCGGGATGACAGAAAGGCGCGGCTTAGGCCGCCTTCAATTCCTTCCAGCACATGGCCAGCACGCCCCAGCCGGCGGCGGCCGACAGGATGGAGGGAACCAGGACCACGCCCTGCAGCGCCAGGCGCGCGGGCAGGCCCTCGGGGGCCGGGACCAGGGCGCCGACCAGGACCACCACCAGGGTGAAGGGCAGGCCGGCCAGCACGTAGGCGATGCCCACCGACAGACCGCCGGCCTGGACGATCTCGTGCAGGCGACGGCCGGGCTGGCCCTTCACCGCCAGGGCGGCATCGGGGAGCAGCAGGTAGGCGGCGCCCATCAGCACCAGGAACAGCTGAACCGCCACCGGGCCCAGCAGCGGCGCCCATTCGTGGGTGCCGGTGGCGTCGGTCATCATCGCGGTGAGGATCAGCGGCACGGCGGTGAACATGCCCATGATCTCGCTGAATACCGCCACCATGATCTCACGCTTGCCGAGGCGCAGATGGACCGGCCGGCCGGGCGCCTCCCCGGCGGCGATGAAGCGCATCCAGGCGACCCCGAAGACGCCGAAGGCCAGCGCGTTGAGCACCATGGCCATCAGGTCGGCGCCGGGGAACGGCAATAGCGAGATGGCCGGCACCGCGAACCCGATCACCATGGCGGGCAGGCCGGCACGCATCAGCGCCGGCGCGTCGGAACGCAGGCGGGCATAGGAGAGACGCACGGCGGGAAGGAAATGGGTCGGGCTCATGGCGGGTTCCGAAAATGGCGGGCCGCCACTCTAGTGCAATTCGGCGCGGGACGGAAATGCCCCTAGCGTCCGGTGGCGCCGCCCTCGGCCACCGCCGCCTGACCGGCGCAGGGAACGCTCCAGCCGTTCCGGCCGCGCGACTTGACCTGGTACATGGCGCAGTCGGCGGCCTCGACCAGTTCGTCGATGTCCCTGGCGTGCTGTGGAAACCAGGCCACGCCGACGCTGGCGCCGATGTCGACCGCGCCTTCTTCCAGTCGGATCGGCGAATTGAGCGAGGCGACCACCTTGCCGGCAATGCGCTCGGCATCCTCACCCTTGGCCAGCCCCGGCACGATGATGGCGAATTCGTCGCCGCCGATCCGCGCTACCACGTCGCCCGAGCGCACCAGCCCCCTCAGGCGCTTGGCCACCCGGCGCAGCACCTTGTCGCCCGCCGCGTGCCCAAGTGAATCGTTGACCGGCTTGAAGTGGTCGAGATCGACGTAGATCAGGGCCACCAGCCCACCGTCCACCCGGGCCACGCGCACGGCGTCGGCAAGGCGGGCCTTGAACTGGGCGCGATTGGCCAGGCCGGTCAGCACGTCGTGCTCGGCGCGCCAGCGGATGCGCGCCTCGCTGCGCTTGCGGTCGGTGATGTCGAGGAAGGTGGCGATGTAGCCGTGCAGCCCGCCGGTGGGGTCGCGGATCTCGGCGATCGAAAGGGATTCGGGATAGACGTCGCCGGACTTGGTGCGGTTCCAGATCTCGCCGTGCCATTCGCCGGTCCGCGCCAACTCGTCCCACAGGGCGCGGTAGAAGGCGGGCTCGTGCCGGCCCGACGACAGGAAGGACGGCGTCTTGCCGACCACCTCGCCGGGGGCGTAGCCGGTGATGCGCGTGAAGGACGGGTTGACCAGCTTGATGCGGTTGTCCACGTCGGTGACCATCACCGCCTCGGAGATATGGTCGAACACCGTCTTGGCCTCGCGCAGCACCTGTTCGTGGTCGCGCCGGGCCTGCTCGCGCTCCGCCAGGCTGTTGCGAAAGATCGCCATGGCGCGGGTGAGCTCGCCGATCTCGTCACCACGGTTGGTCTCGGGGACCTCGGCATCCTGGCCGCGCGCCAGGGTGCGCATGGTGCGGGTCACCGAGGCGAGCGGCCCGGTGATGCTGAGCCCGAGTCCCCAGACCAGCAGGGTGGCAACGACGCCGGCCGCCAGGGCGAACAGCGAAAACCGCATCATCGCCTGGCTGTAGACGGCATCGAGGTCGTCGATGTAGGTACCCGAACCGACCATCCACCCCCAGGGGGCGAAACGCTCGACGTAGGACATCTTCGGCTGCGGGCGCACGCCCCCCGGCTTGGGCCACTTGTAGGCGACGAAGGCGCCGTGGCCCTCGGCGGTCCGGGCGACGAACTCGGCGAAGATGCGCCGGCCGTCGGGATCGACGTAGTCGCCGACGTCACGCCCGATCAGCTCGGAGTTGGGATGCCACAGCACGCGCGGGCGTAGGTCGTTGATCCACAGGTAGTCGGCCCCCACCGACATGGCCGCGACCATGGAAATGGCGCGCTCCTTGGCCTCCGCCTCGGACAGGCTGCCGGCCTCGGCCAGGGCGTGCAGGTGGCGCAGGTGCCCCATGGCGACCTCCACCAGGGTGCGCACCTGGGATTGCCGCTCCGATGCCAGCCGGTCGCGGATTTCGGCCAAGCCGCCCCACGCGACCAACGCCAGCGCCGCCAGCATGACGACCACCATGACGTTGAGCCGCCGACCGATGGGCATGTTGCGAAGCATGCCTCTCCCCCCGGGCAATCCAATGCCGGGACTTTATCATAAGAGGAGTTTTTCGCTCCAGTAATTCGCCCCCAAAGGGCTCAGATCATAGCCGCAGGATCCTCGGGCCGGACGCTCTGCGTGCGGACATTCCGCTCCTCGTGGGCGATGCCGGGGCCGAAATCGGCGAAGGGGATCATGCGGAAGATGCGGTTGCCGTCCTCGTCGAGGATCTTCAGTTCCTCGGGCTGGGTGTAGTCGTCCACGATCTGCTGGTAATGGGCGCCGTAGCACTGGCGAACCTCGTCCAGCGGCACCTCGAACGCCATGTATTTATAGAAGCCCTTGGCCTCGAGCCGCCGGACCAGGTCGGGATCCTCCAGGGAATCGTAGGCGGTGAGCACCGCCAACGGTCCGCCGCCCGTGAACACGATCGCCGCCTTCATGGGAACCTCCTCTCCAGGGTTGGCGCCTACCCCTGGATGTGGCCGGACGCCCGTCGGCCCACAAGGCGCTCAAGCGGCGAAGGGCCCTCAGGGCTGCCCCCTCTCAAGGCTGGTCGTGCGGCCTGTCCTCGCGCAGCAACTGGCGCTTGGCCTCGTGCAGCAGGTGGGCGAGCTTCTCGCGGATCTCATGGGCCGAGGCCTTGCCCTGGAGGTCGCGCTCGAGGCGACGCACCATGCTCTCGTCGTCCGGCTGATGCTCGTGGGCATGGGCGAGTTCGCCGGCATAGTCGTGCGCGGCCCGCCCCAGCAGGCCCAGCAGTTCCGCCGCCCACAGTCCGGCCATGCGGTTGCGGTGGCGGGCGAGCCTGGTCTCGGGGCAGCCGTCGGTGCCATCGGGATGGCCGCCCGACTGGTGACCAGCGGACGGCCCCGTGTCGGGGACGCCTCGCGGCGGGTGCTTGCGGTCGAACAGCATGGCGATCCTCCTTGCCGGCCCCATGATCCTACTCCCGCCCGGCCGAACGCGAAAGCGCATCCCCAACCGGGCGGCCGCGGCATTGCGCCTTCTTCTTTCCAAACCGCGACGAACGCCCTATGTTCCGTCGGGTTTCGCATGACCGGACCGCTATGACCAAGCTCGACCATATCCGTAATTTCGCCATCATCGCCCACATCGACCATGGCAAGTCGACCCTCGCCGACCGGCTGATCCAGGCTTGCGGCGCCATCGAGGCGCGCGAGATGAAGGACCAGATCCTGGACTCGATGGACATCGAGCGCGAGCGCGGCATCACCATCAAGGCGCAGACCGTCCGCCTGACCTACAAGGCCAAGGACGGCAGGACCTATCAGCTCAACCTGATGGACACGCCCGGCCACGTCGACTTCGCCTACGAGGTCAGCCGCTCGCTCGCCGCCTGCGAGGGGTCGATCCTGGTGGTCGACGCCAGCCAGGGCGTCGAGGCGCAGACGCTCGCCAACGTCTACCAGGCCATCGACGCCGGCCACGAGATCGTGCCCGTCCTCAACAAGATCGACCTGCCCGCCGCCGAGCCCGAGCGCGTCAAGCAGCAGATCGAGGACGTCATCGGCCTGGATGCCTCGGACGCGGTGATGATCTCGGCCAAGGCCGGCATCGGCATCGACGACGTGCTGGAGGCCCTGGTCACCCGCCTGCCCGCGCCCGAGGGCGAGGACAACACCGAGCTGCAGGCGCTGCTGGTCGATTCCTGGTACGACGCCTATCTCGGCGTCATCATCCTGGTCCGCGTGAAGAACGGCGTGCTCAAGCGCGGCCAGAAGATCCGCATGATGGCCACGGGCGCCGCCTACGAAGTGGATTCGGTCGGCTACTTCACGCCGAAGATGATCAAGTGCGACGAGCTGCGGCCGGGCGAGATGGGCTTCATCACCGCCGGCATCAAGGCGGTCGCCGACACCAACGTCGGCGACACCATCACCGACGACAAGAAGCCGGCGCCGCAGGCGCTGGCCGGCTTCAAGCCGTCGATCCCGGTGGTGTGGTGCGGCCTGTTCCCGGTCGACGCCGCCGATTACGAGGATCTGCGCGACAGCCTGGCCAAGCTGCGCCTCAACGACGCCAGCTTCCAGTACGAGCCCGAGACCTCGGCGGCGCTGGGCTTCGGCTTCCGCTGCGGCTTCCTCGGCCTGCTGCACCTCGAGATCATCCAGGAGCGTCTCGAGCGCGAGTTCAACCTCGACCTCATCACCACGGCGCCGTCGGTGGTCTACCGCGTCCACCTGACCAACGGCGAGATGATGGAGCTGCACAATCCGGCCGACATGCCGGACCAGGCCCGCATCGACCACATCGAGGAGCCGTGGATCAAGGCCACCATCATGGTGCCCGACGAGTACCTGGGCTCGATCCTGCAGCTGTGCACCGAACGCCGCGGCCAGCAGATCGACCTCACCTACGCCGGCAACCGCGCCATGGCGGTCTACAAGCTGCCGCTCAACGAGGTGGTGTTCGACTTCTACGACCGCCTGAAATCCATCAGCCGCGGCTACGCCAGCTTCGACTACGAGATCGATTCCTACGCCGAATCCGATCTGGTCAAGACCTCGATCATGGTGAATGCCGAGCCGGTCGACGCGCTGGCCTTCATCGTCCACCGCGCCAACGCGGAAAGCCGCGGCCGCTCCATCTGCCAGCGGCTCAAGGAACTGATTCCGCGCCAGATGTTCCAGATCGCGATCCAGGCCGCCATCGGCGGCCGCATCGTCGCCCGCGAGACCATCTCGGCGCTGAGGAAGGACGTGCTCGCCAAGTGCTACGGCGGCGACGTCAGCCGCAAGCGCAAGCTGTTGGAGAAGCAGAAGGAAGGCAAGAAGCGCATGCGGCAGTTCGGCAAGGTCGAAATCCCGCAATCGGCCTTCCTCGCCGCCCTCAAGATGGGCGACGACTGATCGTCGCCCATTAATTTGCCATCCCGAGCGGACGCGAGGGACCTCATACGTCGACGCCGACAGGACGGCACCGGTCGGGACGACGCATGGGAACGCTTGAGGCGACGCCCCTCAGGCCGCCGCCAGCGCCTCTTCCACCGCCAGCAGCGCGAAGCCGTGCTCCTCGCCAGCATATTGCAGGATGACGCCCACCGGATCGGTACCGGGGTGGGCCAGCGCTTCCAGCGCCGCCTCGCGGCCGAGGCCGCAGCGGGCCAGGATGGCGAGCACGATCTCGCGGCGGTCGCCGTGGGCGCGGTCGATCAGGGTGCGGATGCGGGCAATCAGGGACGCGTCGCTCACCGGAGCTTCTCCAATCGGTGAATGGGAAACAATCCTGACGTCCCCGCGGGAGGCTTGGCGCCCCCTCGTCGTGCTTCGGGCAAGCTTAGCGCCCGTTTCGTTAAAGAGGGTTTACGCCTACCACGCCCCAGGCGGGAACCTGTGGCCGCGCATCTTGAGATCGACCTTGATGATGTGGTTGACCAGCCAGTCGTTGAGGAAGGCCACCATCTCGGTCGAGCTCACCGGCTTGGCATCGTCGCGGCCGTCGGACTGGAAGCGGTTGATCATGTCGGCCAGCACCTTCGACAGCTTGTCGTGGTCGTGCTTGTTCTCGGCCAGACCCGAATACAGCGCCATCTTCTGCAGGCGCTCCTCGCGGGCGAAGTGCTCGCGGGCATAGGTCTGCAGGCGGCCCAGCAGGGTGCGCGCCTCGGATTCGTTGTCGCCGTCGAGCGTGACCGCCCGCTTCGCCAGCTTTTCGAACTGGTTGATCAACGCGATGAGCTGCTGGTGGTCCTGGTCGATGGACTTCACCCCCACGCTCATCTGCTCCCGCCACACGATCGGCATCGCCCCTCCTCGCTGGTATGACCATCACCATAGGTCAGTTGGTCGATCGGATCAAACCGGAGGGACACGATTCCGGCGATTTTCCTGTTGCCAGAGGGAGTCCGTGGCCGCCAATATCCTGTGTCTTCAGCTGTTTCGACCACGAGATTTCGGCATGGACGCCCAGAAGCTTGCCAAGGTGCTGGCACTCGCCGCCTCGGACAACGAGGCCGAGGCGCTGCATGCGCTCCGGACGGCGCGGCGCCTGATGGAAACCCACGGCATGGATTTCGTGGAATTCGCCCGCCGCGTCGCCGATGGTGGCCCGGCCCCGGCCCAGGCCGGCAGCCAGCAGGCCCACATCGAGGACCTGGAAGACGCGGTATTCGACCTGCGCAACGAGATCCGCCACCTGCGCGCCGAGAACGAGCGGCTCAAGCAGAGCCGCGGCCCGGCCCCGCAGACTGCGAACGACGCCCCCAACCTCGCCGATGCGGCACGGGAGGCGGCGGCGGCCATCCGCCTGCGCGCCGAACTGTCCGCCCTCAAGGACGTGATCGAGACGCGCGATACCGAGATCCTGGCCCTGAAGGCGCAGATGGCCGGCCTGCACGAGCAGGCCGCCGGCAACCGGGACGAGGCCGCCCGCCTCGCCGCCCGCGTACAGGAACTGGAGGCCCGTCGGCTGCGCCACGAGGCCGAGAACCGGCGCCTGGGCGTGGCCGCCACCGCGCTGGCCGCCGAACTCGAGGAAGCCAAGGCCGACCGCGACCAGGCCCTCGACAAGCTGATGCGGGCCGACCTCGCGCGCGCCCGCGGCCAGACCGCCGAGGTCAAGGCCAAGCGCCCCGCCGCCCGCACCAAGGCCAAGGCGGGCGCCAACCAGTACGCCCTGCTGTAAATCGATCGCCGTCATGCCCGCGCCTGACGCGGGCATCCACGTGGCGCCGCTGACCTGACGTTCGGCGGAGCCCCCGGGAGCGCCGGGTCAAGCCCGGCGATGACGACGAGCTCTGCGAGGGAGCGGCCTAGTTGTGGCGTCCAGCGAGGTTGTTCAGTTGAGTTAGGGTGATTGCCCATCCGGGCTGTCTGAGGAAAGCTGATTGTCGCCAAACACATCAGCCCCAGACAGGAGGCCCCGGATGGAGC
>JBLNCP010000025.1:0-50836 GCA_050260775.1 Solirubrobacterales bacterium
CTGGCCGATCATCCTGTTCCTGATCGCCGAGCGCCTCAGGAACCTCGGCAAGTACACCTTCGCCGACGTCGCCTCCTACCGCCTCGCCCAGACCCCGGTCCGCACCTTCGCGGCCACCGGCGCCCTGGTGGTGGTGATCTTCTACCTGATCGGCCAGATGGTCGGCGCCGGCCAGCTCATCAAGCTGCTGTTCGGTCTCGACTACATGTACGCCGTCATCCTGGTCGGCGCGCTGATGATCGTCTACGTGACCTTCGGCGGCATGACCGCCACCACGTGGGTGCAGATCATCAAGGCCTGCCTGCTGCTGGGCGGCGCCACCTTCATCGCGCTGGGCGTGCTCGCCCATGTCGGCTTCTCGTTCGAGTCCCTGTTCTCGGAGGCCGCCAAGGTCCATCCGAAGGGCCTCGCCATCATGAAGCCCGGCACCCTGGTGACCAGCCCGATCGAGGCCATTTCGCTGGCGCTGGCCCTGATGTTCGGCACCGCCGGCCTGCCGCACATCCTCATGCGCTTCTTCACCGTTCCGGACGCGAAGGAAGCCCGCAAGTCGGTGTTCTATGCCACCGGTTTCATCGGCTACTTCTACATCCTGACCTTCATCATCGGCTTCGGCGCCATCCTGCTGGTGTACGGCTCGGGCTCCGACTTGTACCTGGTCAAGGACGCCGCGGGTAAGATCACCGGCCTCAAGGGCGGCAACAACATGGCCGCCCTCCACCTGGCCCACGCCATCGGTGGTGACCTGTTCCTCGGCTTCATCTCGGCCGTGGCCTTCGCCACCATCCTGGCGGTGGTGTCGGGCCTGGCGCTGGCCGGCGCGTCGGCGATCTCGCACGACCTCTACGCCAACGTCTTCGCCCGCGGCCGCAGCACCGAGGGCACCGAAGTCATGGTGTCGAAGATCGCCTCCCTGGGCCTCGGCGTGATCGCCGTGTTCCTGGGCATCATCTTCGAGAAGCAGAACGTCGCGTACATGGTGGGCCTGACCTTCGCCATCGCCGCGTCGACCAACTTCCCGATCCTGGTGATGTCGATGTTCTGGAGGGGCCTGACCACCCGTGGCGCCGTCATCGGCGGCTTCATGGGCCTGGGCGCGGCCGTTCTTCTTACCGTCCTCGGCCCGACCGTGTGGGTCGACGTGATGAAGAACCCGACCGCGATCTTCCCCTTCAAGTACCCGGCGCTGTTCTCCATGCCCGTCGCTTTCATCGCCACCTGGCTGTTCTCCGTCATGGACAACAGCGAGCGGGCGCAGAACGAGCGCGCGGCTTACGAGGCGCAGGCCATCCGGTCCGAGACCGGCCTGGGCGCCGAGGGTGCCGCCGCCCACTAAGGGCTACGGACACTCCTTTTCCGACCGACTTGGGGCCGCTGGGAAACCAGCGGCCCTTTTCTTTGGACGTGGGGCTTCTTTGGACGTGGGGCTTTTATCGGCCGGGCATCGGATCGCATCCGTCGCGGCCGAGGGCCCATCCCCTGTCATCCTGAAGGAGCCGCGGCGACTGAAGGATCTTGTCGATGGCCGAAGAGATCCTTCGCTCTGCTCAGGATGACGAGGGCGGCTCAGGATGACGGGGAGAGGCGCTCAGGCTGACGGGGGAAGTGATCGTGGGGTCGCATCCCTCACGGCCGATGGCCCATCCCCTGTCATCCTAAGGGAGCCCCCGCGACCGAAGGATCTCGTCAGTGTCCGACCAGATCCTTCGCTGCGCTCAGGATAACGGGGAGCGTGAAGGGAGTGTGATCGCCGGGGCCGCCCCCTTCACGGCCGGCGGCCAACTGTCATCCTGAGGAAGCCCAAGCGACCGAAGGATCTCATCGATGGCTGAAGAAATCCTTCGCTACGCTCAGGATGACAGGGGGGCTGGGACGGGACCCGCTCAGCGGGTCAGCAGCAGGACCAGCATCACGGCGCCGAAGCCGATGCGGTAATAGGCGAACGGGGCGAAGCCGTGGCGGCTGATGAAGGCGATGGCGGCGCGCACCACCACCAGGGCGGCCAGGAAGGCGCAGGCGAAGCCGGCGGCGATCAGGCTGGCGTTGTCGAAGGACAACTGGGCCCAGTTCTTGTACACGGAAAAGACGGTGGCCCCCAGCATGGTCGGGATGGCGAGGAAGAACGAGAATTCCGCGGCGGCCCGCCGTTCCACTCCCGACAGCAGCGCTCCCATGATGGTCGCCCCCGAGCGTGACACGCCGGGGATCATGGCCAGGCACTGGAACACGCCGATCTTGAACGCCAGCGGCACCGGGAAGTGCTCGACCGCCAGGAAGCGCGGCTTATGGATCCGGCGCTCGAGGGCGAGGATGACGAAGCCGCCGGCCACCAGCGCCACCGCCACCACCACCGGCGAGTCGAGCAGCGCCCGGATCGCCTTGTAGGCCAGGGCGCCCACCACCATGGCGGGCAGGAAGCCGATCAGGATGTTGCGCACGAAGGCGCGGTCGGTGGGGTCGGAGAGGGCGCCGACCGCCGCCCCCAGCAGCTTCTTCCAGTAGACCACGCACACCGCCAGGATGGCGCCGAGCTGGATGACGATCTCGAACGTCTTGCCCGGCGGACCCTCGAAGCCGAGCATGTCGCCCAGCAGGATCAGATGGCCGGTCGACGAGACCGGTAGGAACTCGGTGAGGCCCTCGACGATGCCGAGCAGCACGGCTTGCAGGAAGATTTCCATGATGTCCCCAGGTCAGACGATGCGCGCGGATGATGCGTCCTCGTCGAAAGGGGCGCAACGAGCAAAAAGGAGTGCCCGCCGGGAGAGGCTTGCCCGCTCGGACGGGGGCGCCACCTCAGGGTCAGATAGCATTGGGAGGGTCCCGTGCGCCGAATGCCTGCCGCCCTGGTGCTTGCCCTCACCGCCTGCGCCCAGGCGCCGACCGCTGCGCCGCCACCGGGTGAGAGCCCGGCGCCCCTGGTCGGCTCCGCCATCTCGGCAGGGACCCCGGTGGTGCCCGCGGGCTATGGCGCCCGGCTGATGGCCGAGAAGGTGGCGGATCCCCGCGCCATCGTCTTCGACGGGGCGGGCACGCCTTACGTCCTGGAGGGCAGCGCCGCCCGCATGAGCCGGGTGGCGGGCGACGGCAGCCTCGACCCCGTCGCCCAGGGCGGTGGCAATGGGCCGTGGACGGGAGCCGCCTGGCACAACGACCGCCTCTACGTGGCGGAGGCGGGCGGCCCGCTCGGCGGCCGTTTGTTGCGGGTGGACCCCGGCGGCGGGCTGGTGCCGGCGGTCGCCAATCTGCCCGCGGGCGGGACGCTGGGGCCGCTGGTGGCGGGCGGGGACGGCCGGCTCTATCTGGGGGTGGCCGCCACCCCGGCCGTCGGCAAGCCCATTCCCTGCCAGGATATCCGCCTGCGCCGCGGCGGTCGGGTGGAGGGAGAGGTGCCGTGCACCGGCGCCGTCCTGCGCATCGATCCCGAGCACGGCGATGTCGAGGTCTATGCATGGGGCTTCGCCGATCCGACCGGCCTCGCCTTCGCGCCCGATGGCCGGCTGCTGGTCAGCGACGACGTGCGCAGGCCCTCCGCCCCTGTCCCCCAGATGGCTTCGGCCGACCTGCTGTGGGAGGCGGTGCCCGGCGTGTGGTACGGCTGGCCCGATTTCAGCGGCCAGCTGGCGATGGCGGAGCCGCAGCTCGCCGACTATCCCAACCCGCCGCCGGCGCCGCTGGCCACCCTTGACGGTGAGGGCGGAGCGGTGGCGGTGTCGCGCTCCCCCGATTTCGGCGGCATCGGTCAGGCCTATGTGGCGCTCGCCCCGTCGCAAACCCGGGTGCCGGGACAGGCTCACACCGGGCGCATCTCCTTCACCAACCGCGCCAATGGCGAGACGGTCTCCTTTGCGGCCAACCTGGAGCGGCCGAGCGCCCTCGCATTCTCCCCGGATGGACAGAGCCTGTGGGTGGGCGATGCCGGCAACGGCCGGCTGTGGCGGATCACCCCGATGGGGACGCCTCAGGTCGCCAGATAGACGGCCCAGGCCAGCAGCAGGACGGCTACCGCCTGCAGCCCGACCCGCAGGTTCATGAGGCGGTTGGCGTTGCGGCGGTACCACGGTCCGCCCACGACAAAGCTGCTCACGCCGGTCAGCAAGGCGATGACGACCAGGGCAAGGGCGCCACCAAGCAGCAGGGGGACGTAATGTGCCATGCTTGCCCATGTGGGGATGGCGGGGGATGGCGCACAAGCCATCGGCAGGAGGAAAGCGTGCACACCGAGATGGACAAGATGATGGCCGGCGAACTCTACGATGCCGGTGCGCCGGACATCCAGGCGGCATTGGCGGCGACCCACCAGTGGCTGGCCCGCTACAATGCAAGCCTCGGCCAGACGGCGGAGATCCGCCAGCGCTTGCTGGCCGAACGGCTCGGCTTCGTCGGTGAGGGGGCGGTGATCCGCCCGCCCTTCCATTGCGATTGCGGCTTCAACATCCGCCTGGGCGCCGGTGCCTTCCTCAACTTCAACTCCGTCATCCTCGACGTGGTCGAGGTGACGATCGATGCGGGCACCCAGATCGGCCCGGCCGTCCAGATCCTGGCCGCCGACCATCCCCGCGACCTCGCGACGCGGCGGGCCGGGCTGGAATTCGGCCGGCCGGTGCGCATCGGCAGCCATGTCTGGATCGGGGGCGGGGCGATCATCCTGCCCGGCGTGACCATCGGTGACGACGCGGTGATCGGCGCCGGCAGCGTCGTGACGCGGGACGTGCCGGCCGGGGCGACCGCGGTCGGCAATCCCGCCCGGGTGCGTGCTTGCGAAAAGGCCCGGGCATGGCGGGGGAGGTCGCCGCGCCATTGAAAAAGGCGCCCCGGTATCCCGGAGCGCCTTCCTTCAGCCGGCAATGACGCCTTTAGGCGGCGCCCATGGCCTCGCGGGCCTTGGCGACCGCCGCCTTCATCACGTCTTCCTTGAGCGCGATGGTCGGCTCGTTGAACAGCACGTTCTTGAGCCAGTCGTAACCCAGGAGCAGCAGCGCCTCGTCGTCGGTCTTGACGATCTCCACCGCCTCGGGGGCGATGTCGTAGGCCGACAGGAAGCGCGATTCGAGGACGAAGCGACGGAACTGGTCGATGTCGGTGGTGGCCATGAAGAACATCTTCTTGGTCTGCAGAGTGGGCGCCTTGCCCATCGGGCCGCCCAGCACCTTCCACGACGCCAT
Source organism: Solirubrobacterales bacterium (assembly GCA_050260775.1). Taxonomy (GTDB): domain Bacteria; phylum Pseudomonadota; class Alphaproteobacteria; order Rhodospirillales; family Magnetospirillaceae; genus CALABS01. The sequence goes on from JBLNCP010000025.1 coordinate 5,166, forward strand.
CTTCATCAGGATGTCGACCCAGCCGCGGTTGACCCGCTCGTAGTCGTCAACCGCCTGCTCGGCGCGGAACTGCCCGACGTTCTGGGTCTTGCTCTGGCAATGGCCCTCGCAATGCTCCTCCTTGACCAGGAAGAAGAAGTCTTCCTTGCCCTCCATGTCCTTCATCTTCACCGACACCATGCCGAGCGGGTAGTAGCGGCAGGTGGCCGGACGGTCCTCGTAGACCGAGCAGCCGTCGGGGGTGTTGAAGGGGCAGGCGCCGCGACCGTCCTCGCCGCCCATCTTCATCTTGGCCACCGGCATGTCCGCCTTCTCGTGGATGGCGGGCACGGTGTACTCGATGAGGAACTCGGCGGGACGCAGGTTCAGCCGCTTGGACAGGCGCAGGATGCAGTTGGGCGTCAGCGTGATGTCGGCACCGTGGCAGCACTTGTTCCAGCAGCCCACGCCCTTGTGGCACGAGAAGTTGAAGGTGTCCTCGGCGGTAAGGCGGACGGGCTGGACCGGGAAGGCGGACTGGCCGCGCACCGCGTCGAACACCTCCATCTCGACGTTGACGTCGTTGAGGTTGGGGCGCTGGGCCTCCATGTCGAGTTCGTCGAGCTCTTCATCCTCGGAGGTGCGCGGCGTGTCGGTCATTTGTCCGTTTCCCTGTTGATTCTTGTTGGGTCGCTACATTAGCAAAGTCGGATGGCCGAACGCCATACAAAGGAGTGGGCCACCCGACGTTCCGGCAGGGCGGAACAAGCTGGGCCATGCGGCGTTGGTGGGGCATGCAGCTCGGCCAGTCCAGTGCCTGGCCTGCCTTGCCGTTCGCGGAGTGGCAGGACACATGCGCGACCCTGCATCTGTGGACGCAGGTGGTGGGGAAGGTCCGCCTGGCGCTGGCGCCGATGGCCAATCACTGGTGGCACGTGCCGCTCTATGTGACCTGCCGCGGCCTTACCACCTCGCCCATCCCTTACGGCGAGCTCTGCTTTGAAATCGACTTCGACTTCATCGACCACCGCCTGAATATCCTGGTGAGCGACGGGCGCACCGACGCCTTTGCCTTGCTGCCGATGAGCGTCGCCGACTTCCATCGCGAAATCATGGGGCGATTGCGGGGGCTGGGGATCGCGGTGGAGATCGCCACCATGCCGTGCGAGGTGGTGGATGCCGTCCCCTTCGAGGCCGACCACCACCACGCGGCCTATGACGCGGCCTACGCGCACCGGTTCTGGCAGGTGCTGCTGCAGGCCGACCGGCTGCTCAAGGCCTTCCGCGGCCGTTTCCTCGGCAAGGCCAGCCCCGTCCACTTCTTCTGGGGCAGCTTCGACCTCGCGGTGACCCGCTTCTCGGGCCGCACGGCGCCGCCCCATCCGGGCGGAGTGCCCAATCTCGCCGACTGGGTGGTGCGCGAGGCCTATTCGCACGAGGTCAGCAGTTGCGGGTTCTGGCCGGGTAACGGCGGCTTCGGCCGTGCCGCCTTCTACGCCTACGCCTACCCCGAGCCGCCCGGCTTCGCGGCGGCGGCGGTGGCGCCGGCCGCCGCCTTCTACAGCGCGGAATGGCGCGAGTTTGTCCTGCCCTACGATGACATCCGCGCCGAGGCGGTTCCCGAGGACGCGGTGATGCCCTTCCTGCAGCGCACCTACGAGGCGGCGGCAGAGTGCGGCCACTGGGACTGTGCCGCCCTGGAACGCCCGCCGTTCCTGACATGACGTGCGGGGGCGGCGATGGGGCGGGGTAGGCTGGAGGCGTTCAGCGACGGTGTGCTCGCCATCATCATCACCATCATGGTGCTCGAACTGAAGGTGCCGCACGAGGCGGGGCCGACGGCCCTGCTGCCCCTGATCCCGGTCTTTCTCAGCTATGTCCTCAGCTTCGTCTACGTCGCCATCTACTGGAACAACCATCACCACATGCTGCATGCCACCGAGCGGGTCACCGGCGCCATCCTGTGGGCCAATCTGCACCTGCTGTTCTGGCTGTCGCTGATCCCGTTCGCCACCGGCTGGATGGGGGAAAACCACTTCGCCCCGGCGCCGACCGCGCTCTATGGCGTCGTGCTGCTGATGGCGGCCTTCGCCTATTGGGGATTGCAGCGGACCATCATCCTGATCCAGGGCGACGGTTCGCTGCTGGCGGCGGCGGTGGGCAAGGACCTCAAAGGCAAGCTGTCGCTGCTGTTCTATGGCACCGCGATCCCGGCCGCCTTCCTCGACAGCCGTATCTCACAAGCGATCTACGTACTGGTGGCGCTGATGTGGCTGGTGCCCGACCGCCGCATCGTGCGGGCGATGCGGGCGCGCCGGAAGGGCGAGGCCCAAGGTGCCGGCGAATAGCAGTCTGCCGGCAGCCACCGCCCCTCCCCAGCCGAGCTGGGGGAGGTCTGGAGACTAAATCCACTCCCTCTCCCGGCTCGGCCTGGGGAGGGCAGGGGTGGGGGCAGGGGGTGGCTGCAAAGAAAAAGGGGCGCCGGATGCCCGGCGCCCCCTTCCTTGACCGTCGTCGCAGGGCTTAGTGGCCCTGGCCCTCGTAACGCTTGGTCACGAGGTCGACATGCTGGACCTTCTTCATGGCCCACTCGCCCGTCGCCGGGTCGAAGCGGGAGTTCACGAAGACCTTCCAGTTCGCGTCGTCCAGCTTCGGGAAGTCGGCGCGATAGAAGAAGCCCGGGTAGCGGGTCTCTTCGCGGTACAGGATGTGACGCAGGTGGGCTTCCGCCGCGACGATGCGGTGGTAGTTCTCCCAGGCGCGCATCAGCTCGTGCAGGTCCTTCGCACGCATCTTCTGCGAGTCTTCCTTGAGCATGGTCAGCAGGTGCAGACCAGTCTCGAGCATCACCTTGTTGGTGTTGTAGTAGGTCGAGGTGCCGGCCACATACTCGTCCATCAGCTTCTGCAGACGCTGCTGCAGCAGGCGGGGGAGGATGTAGTTGGGGTTCACGTCCTCGGCCGTGGTCTTCTCACGGTGCTCGAGGTAGGTGCGGACCGGCTTGTAGATCTCCTCGGTGATGGCCTTGATGTCGCCCTTGAGCGCGGGCTTGAAGCCCTTGTGGTCGCGGACGAACTTGACCATCGCCTTACCGGCGATGCGGCCCTCGGCGTGCGAGCCCGACGAGAACTTGTGGCCGGAGGCGCCCACGCCGTCGCCGGCGGTGAACAGACCCTGCACGGTGGTCATGCGGTTGTAGCCCCACTTCCACTCGGCCGGCGAGTTGATGTCCTCGGGACCCGACACCCAGATGCCGCAGCAGCCGGAGTGCGAACCCAGCAGGTAGGGCTCGGTCGGCATCAGCTCGGACATGTTCTGCTCGGGACGGATGTTCATGCCGGCCCACACACCGGCCTGGCCGATGCACATGTCGAGGAAGTCTTCCCAAGCCTCGGCCTCGAGGTGCTTGATCTCGGCCGGGGTCATCTTCTCGGCCAGCTTCTTCATGGCGGTCGGAGTGTCCATGAAGATCGGCCCACGGCCTTCCTTCATCTCCTTCAGCATGGCGTGGTTGCGCAGGCAGGTCGGCACCACGGTCGCCTTGTCGTAAGGAGCGAAGTCCTTAAGCATGTCGGCGTTCTTGATGACGTAGTTCTCGCCGAAGGCGTTGACCGCCTGCGACTTGAACAGCAGGAACCACGCGCCCACCGGGCCGTAGCCGTCCTTGAAGCGGGCCGGCACGAAGCGGTTTTCCATCATGGTCAGCTCGGCGCCGACCTCGGCCGCCATGGCGTAGGTCGAACCGGCGTTCCACACCGGGTACCAGGTGCGGCCGTTGCCCTCGCCGGTCGAACGCGGACGGAACAGGTTCACCGCGCCGCCACAGCAATCGAGGATCGCGTTCGCCTTGAAGACGTACAGCTTGTGCTCGCGCACCGAGAAGCCGACGGCACCGGCGATGCGGTTGGGCTCGTTCTGGTCGAGGAGCAGCTTCACGATGAAGCAGCGCTCGATGATGTTCTGGATGCCCAGGGCCTTCTTGGCGGCCTCAGCGACGATGGTCTTGTAGCCTTCGCCGTTGATCATGATCTGCCACTTGCCCGAACGGACCGGCTTGCCGCCGTCCTTCAGGGCGACGCCCTCGGAGCCCTTGTCCTTCCACACCGGAAGGCCCCACTCCTCGAACAGGTGGACCGAATCGTCCACGTGACGGCCCACGTCGTACACCAGGTCGTCGCGGGTGATGCCCATCAGGTCGGCCGACACCATGCGGCAGTAATCCTGCGGGTCCCGGTCCGGGCCGAGGTAGGTGTTGATGGCCGAGAGGCCCATGGCCACGGCGCCGGAGCGGTCCAGCGCGGCCTTGTCGACCAGGGTGATCTTGACGTCGTCACCGGCCCAGCGCTTGGCCTCGTAGGCCGCGCCACAGGAGGCCATGCCGCCGCCGATGAGCAGAATGTCGGTCTCAATCTCGATGATCTCGGGATTGCCGAAGGTATATTCGGTCATATGAGTATTCCTTCCCTAGAGTGCTGACGCGCCGGTCTTCAGATGGTCGGCAGGGTCTTGCCGACCTCGGTGAAGAGCAGCGGGCTGTCGAGATCGCCCGCGCCCGGCTTGCCGGCGTAGGGGTCGATCGAGCCCACCGGGGTGGTGCGCACGGGGAACTTGAAGCGCTTCACTTCGCCGTCGCGGAACTTGATGGTCCACATGATGGCGGTGTCGGTGCGCATCGGGATCACGGCGCCGCCCATCGGCACGAAGTCCTGGTAGGCGCGAACCTCGATCGCCTGCTGCGGGCAGGCCTTGACGCAGCACTGGCATTCCCAGCACTGGTCGGGCTCCTGATTGAAAGCCTTCATACGGGTCGTATCGAGCTTCATCAGGTTGTTGGGGCAAATATACATGCAGGCGGTGACCGAGCCGCCTTTGCAGCCGTCGCACTTGTCGGTATGCACAAACGTGGGCATTAAAACCTCCCCTGTTGCCTCTCGGCGGGTCTCTCCCTCAGGCGTGGTCAAAAACGGAGCAGGGGCGTGTTGTCCACGCCCCATTTCGACCACAGCTTCTCCATTCATATTACGTGTTTGACATATTTGCAACTCGTGACGTACAGCTCGCCGCAAGACAATTTCATTGCGTTTGGAACCTTTGTAATAACGGTTCGGAAATGACGGAAAACACAAAAGAGTCGAGAAAGGTCAGCCCTGTTGACCGGGGCGGCGAGGGGGGTGATGCCCCGTCGATCGCCGAGCTGACCCGGCGCCTCGTCGCCTTCCGCGACGCCCGCGACTGGGGACAGTTCCACACGGTGAAGAACCTGATGCTGTCGCTGGCGCTCGAGGCCGCCGAGGTGCTGGAGATCGCCCAGTGGAAGACCGACGAGCAGGTCGAGGCCGCCATGGCCGACGAGGGCGTGCGCTCCCGTCTAAGCGAAGAGTGCGCCGACGTCTTTCTCTATCTTTTATTGTTGTGCGAGCGCACGGGCATCGATCTCGCCGCCGCCGCGGCCGCCAAGATCGAGGTCAACGGCACCCGCTATCCGGTGGCCAAGGCCAAAGGCAATGCCTTGAAATATAATGAATTTGCTTAAATGAGAAGATTCTTGTGGAAAGGGCGCCTCATTTAAGGGATTTATGATACTCCGCACGAGGGTGAACACACCCCGTACAAAAAATGAGGGAGAGGGAGTATGTCCAAGCTGGTCCTGCCTCACGGCGGCGGGTCTTTGAAGCCCCTGCTGCTGCCCGAGGTCGAGCGCAAGGAAGTCCTCAAGCGCGCTCAGTCTCTGAAGAAGATTCCGATGACGAGCCGGGAAACCTCGGACGTCATCATGATGGCCATGGGTGCCTACACCCCCCTCGACGGCTTCATGGGTAAGGCCGACTGGGAAGGCGTGTGCGCCGACATGAAGATGGCCAACGGCCTGTTCTGGCCGATCCCCATCACCCTGTCCGCCACCAAGGAACTCGCCGATTCCATCAAGCTCGAGGAAGAGGTGGCCCTGGTCGACGCCGAGACCGGCGAGATCATGGCGGTGATGGAAGTCACCCAGAAGTACGAGATCGACAAGAATTTCGAGAACCAGCACGTCTACCGCACCACCGACCCGGCCCATCCGGGCGTGCAGAAGGTGAACGAGCAGGCTCCGGTCAACCTCGCCGGCCGCGTCCAGGCGCTGTCCGAGGGCGAGTACCCGAGCAAGTACAAGGGCCTGTACCTGCGTCCGGCCGAGTCGCGCGCCGTGTTCGCCGAGAAGGGCTGGTCCAAGGTGGCGGCGTTCCAGACCCGCAACCCCATGCACCGCAGCCACGAGCACCTGGCCAAGATCGCCGTCGAAGTCTGCGACGGCGTGTTCATCCACCAGGTGCTGGGCAAGCTGAAGCCGGGCGACATTCCGGCCGAGACCCGCACCAAGGCCATCGACGCGATGATCCAGCACTACTTCGTGCCGGGCACCGTCATCCAGGCCGGCTATCCCATCGAGATGCGCTATGCCGGTCCGCGCGAGGCCCTGATCCACGCGCTGATCCGCCAGAACTTCGGCTGCTCGCACCTGATCGTCGGCCGCGACCATGCCGGCGTGGGCGATTACTACGGCCCGTTCGACGCCCAGCACATCTTCGACACCCTGTGGCCGGGCGCGCTGGAGACCCAGCCGCTCAAGATCGACATCACCTTCTATTGCAAGAAGTGCTACGGCATGGCCACCGCCAAGACCTGCCCGCACGGCAAGGAAGACCAGGTCAACATCTCGGGCACCAAGCAGCGCGAGATGCTGAGCGCGGGCGTGCCGATCCCGCCCGAGTTCAGCCGCCCGGAAGTGGTGGCGATCCTGCAGGATTACTACAAGTCCTTGAAATAGATCACGGGCGGCCCTCTCCCCGACCGGGGAGGGGGCCTTACCGCAGACGGATGTAGCCAGGAGAGGGGAGCATGACCGAATCGACACCCCGCAGCCGCACGATCATGGTCGTGGGCGGCGGTATCGCCGGTGTGACCGCCGCCGTGGAGGCCGCCGAGGCCGGGCACGACGTGGTCCTGATCGAAAAGACCGCCACCCTGGGCGGCCGCGTCGCCCAGATGAACAAGTATTTCCCCAAGCTGTGCCATCCGACCTGCGGCCTGGAAATCAATTACCAGCGCATCAAGAAGTCGAAGCGCATCAGCCTGTTCACCATGTCGACGGTCGCCGCCATCAAGGGTGGTGCCGGCAACTACACGGTGACCGTCAAGACCCAGCCCCGGCACGTGAAGACCAACTGCACCGCCTGCGGCGACTGCGCCCAGGCCGCCGAGAGCGAGGTCCCCAACGCGCACAATTACAACATGGACAAGGTCAAGGCGGCCTATCTGCCGCACACCATGGCCTTCCCCATGCGCTACGTCGTCGATTCCAGCGTGGTCGGCACCCCCGAGGGCGAGAAGATCAAGGCCGCCTGCAAGGTGGGCGCCATCGACCTCGACGAGAAGGAAGGCTCCTTCGACCTGCAGGTCGGCGCCATCATCTGGGCCACCGGCTGGCGTCCGTATCCCGCCGAGAACCTGACCGCCTATCGCTGGGCCGACATCCCCAACGTGGTCACCAACGTCGAGATGGAGCGTCTCGCCTCTCCCGACGGCCCGACCAAGGGCAAGATCGTGCGTCCGTCCGACGGGGCCGAGCCCAAGCGGGTGGCGCTGATCCAGTGCGCCGGCTCGCGCGACCTCAACCACCTGGCCTACTGCTCGCGCATCTGCTGCCTGGCGTCCATGAAGCACGCCGCCTACGTCCGCGAGCAGTACGCCGACGCCACCGTCGACGTGTACTACATCGACATCCGCGCCCACGATAAGCTGGAAAGCTTCGTGCAGCGCCTGAAGCGCGACCCGCAGGTCCGCTTCGTCAAGTCCAAGCCCGCCCGCATCGAGATGGGCGCCGACGGCAATCCGGTGGTGTGCGGCGAGAACACGCTGACCCGCGAGGTCTACGCCGAGGCCTACGATCTGGTGGTGCTGGCCACCGGCATGCAGCCGTCGCTGGCCGCCGGCGGCAAGCCCGAGATCGCCGCCGAGTTCGACGATTACGGTTTCGTCTTCCCCGAGGGCGAGTCCATCGGCGCCGGTGTCGCCACCGGGGCGTTGGACGTGTCCATGTCGGTGCAATCCGCCACCGCGGCGGCCTTGAAGGCCATCCGCGTGGTGTCGGCCGCTTGATGCCGGGGAGGAGAGAGAAATGAGCGAGAGGAAGACCGGCGTCTATCTGTGCAGCGGCTGTGCCATCGGCGAGTCGCTGAACATGGCGGCGCTCGAGGGCGTGGCCAAGACCGAATACAAGCTGGAGCCCAAGACCCACGCCTGCCTGTGCTCGGACGAGGGCGTCAACCTGATCAAGGCCGACGTCGAGGCCGGCGTCAACCAGGTGGTGGTCGCCGCCTGCTCGTCGCGCGTGATGACCGACCGCTTCGCCTTCGAGCCGGCGGCCCAGGTGATCCGCTGCGACCTGCGCGAGAAGGTGACCTGGAGCCATCCGGCCGGCGACGAGGACACCCAGATGCTGGGTGAGGACTACCTGCGCATGGCGCTGTCGCACGCCCCCAAGGTGTCGCTGCCGACGCCCTGGATCGAGGGCGAGTTCTCCCAGCGCATCATGGTGCTGGGCGGTGGCGTCACCGGCCTGACCGCCGCGCTGGAGGCCGCCGCGCTCGGCCACGACGTGCTGCTGGTCGAGCGTTCCGACCGCCTGGGCGGCCACGCCGTCGAGGCGTCCAAGCGCCTGCCGCACCGTCCCCCCTACGACAAGCCGGAAGCCAACGACGTCGGCGCCCTGGCCGAGAAGGTCAAGGGCAACGGCAAGATCACCGTCAAGATGGGCGCCCTGGTCACCCGCACCGCCGGCATGCCCGGTCAGTTCGCGGTGACCTTCGCCGACGGCGGCGTCGAGGACGTCGGCGCCATCGTCATCGCCACCGGCTGGCGTCCCTACGACGCCACCAAGCTCGGCCATCTCGGCTACGGCGCGTCGCCGGACGTGGTCACCAACTTCGACTTCGAGAAGATGCTGGCCAAGGGCGAGGTCGCCCGCAAGTCGGACGGCAAGCCGGTCAAGTCGATGGCCTTCGTCCAGTGCGCCGGTTCGCGCGATCCCAACCACCTGCCGTATTGCTCGAGCGTGTGCTGCTCGACCTCGCTCAAGCAGGCGCTGGAGGTGATCGAGAAGGATCCGGCGGCCAACGTCTATGTCATCTACGAGGAGATGCGCACCCCCGGCGTCGGCGAGGAGCTCTATCGCTCGGCCCAGAAGGCCGGCGTCATCTTCATCAAGGGCAAGGTCAAGGGCGTCGGCGCCGACCTCACCGTCACCGTGGCCGACGAGCTGGTCCAGGAAGACATCCCGCTGGCCGGCCTCGACATGGTGGTGCTGGCCACCGGCATGGTGCCCAACTCGACCAACACCGACCAGGCCGCCGCCGACAAGGGCGCCGAGCAGTTGATCGGCGACGTCGATCCCGAGGCCCCGATCAAGGTGGCCGGCTACGCCGGCGAGGCCCCGGCCGAGCACGCCAAGCGCGAGCAGTGCACCCCCGAGGGCGGCCCGCTCTTGAACCTGCAGTATCGCCAGGGCCCGCACCTGCCGGTGCTGCACGACGGCTTCGCCGACTCGCACTACATCTGCTTCCCCTACGAGACCCGCCGCACCGGCATCTACACCTGCGGTCCCGTGCGCCGTCCGATGGACTGGGCCGAGGCCGCCGAGGATGCCGCCGGCGCCGTCTTGAAGGCGGTGCAGGCGGTGCGTTCGGCCGCGGCCGGCGCCGCGCTGCATCCGCGCGTCGGCGACCTGTCGTTCCCCAAGATCAACCTGAACCAGTGCACCAAGTGCCGCCGCTGCACCGTGGAATGCCCGTTCGGCGCCATCGACGAGAACGAGCAGGAATACCCGCAGGTCAACCCGACCCGCTGCCGCCGCTGCGGCACCTGCATGGGCGCCTGCCCGGTGCGCACCATCAGCTTCGACAACTACTCGGTCGAGATGCTGACCACCCAGATCAAGTCGGTGAAGATCCCCGACGAGTTCTCGGGCAAGCCGCGCATCCTGATCATCGCCTGCGAAAACGACGCCATCCCGGCGCTCGACCAGGCCGCGATCAAGCGCAACCAGTGGTCGGCGCACGTCCGCGTCCTGCCGGTGCGCTGCCTGGGCTCGGTCAGCCTGCTGTGCGTCTCCGACGCGCTGTCGGTCGGCTATGACGGCGTCATGCTGATGGGCTGCAAGCCCGGCGACGACTACCAGTGCCACTTCGTCAAGGGGTCGGCCATGGCGGCCGAGCGCATGGGCAAGGTCGGCGAGACCCTGAAGTCGATGATGCTGGAGCCCGAGCGCGTGGTCCAGACCGAGGCGTCCATCGCCGATTCGGACCGCCTGCCCAAGGTGATCAACGACTTTGTCGACCAGATCACCGCCATCGGCTTCAATCCGTTCAAGGGGTTCTGAGCCATGAATGCCATGTCTCCCACTCCCGCCAAGAAGTACGACCTCAGCTTCGCCCGCTGGGTCTACCAGAACGTCGACGGCGGCGACCGGCTGGCGCTGTGCATGCAGTGCGGCACCTGCTCGGGCTCGTGCCCGATCGGTTCGCAGATGGATTACGGGCCGCGCAAGCTGTTCATGATGATCCGGGCCGGCATGAAGGAAGAGGTGTTGAAGTCCAACACCATCTGGAACTGCGTGTCCTGCTACAACTGCGTGGTGCGCTGCCCGCGCAAGGTGCCGGTCAAGTACGTGCTGCACGGCCTCGCCACCGTGGCGGTGCGCGAGGGCTATGCCGAGGCCAAGGCGACCGACAACAACCGCTTCGCCGAGGCGTTCTGGTGGTCGGCCACCAAGTACGGCCGCACCGACGAGCGCCTGGTCACCGCCAAGTACTATTTCAGCTTCGGCATCGGCGAAGGCTACAAGAAGGGCATGGCCAACCTGCCCATCGCCATGGGCCTCGTGAAGACCAAGCGCATGCATCTCGGCATGCCGCACAAGTGCAAGAACACCGGTGAGCTGCAGAAGATCTTGGCCAAGGCGGCCGAGATCGAAGCGCGGCACGCGAAGTAGGGTGATATCGCCATGACCAAGACCATGTCGTACTATCCGGGGTGCTCCAGCCAGGCCACCGGCGCGCATCTCGACACTTCGCTCCGCGCGGTGATGGGCAAGCTCGGCGTCGCGTTCCGCGACATCGAGGACTGGAACTGCTGCGGCGCCTCGGTCGGCCACATCTGCGGCGGCCATCTGCCGGTGACCGCCATGTCGGCGCGCAACCTCGCCAACGCCAAATCGGCCGGCGACGAGGACGTGGTGACGCCCTGCGCCGCCTGCTACCTCAACACCCACCACTCCAACGAGCAGATCCGCGACGACGAGACCACCCGCGCCGAAATCAACGAGGCGCTGGGCGAGGCCGGCAAGTCCTATGACGGCTCGCTCAACGTCCGTCACGCCTGCGAGGTGATCGTCAACGAGATCGGCATGGACGCCGTCAAGGCCCAGGTGACCAAGCCCCTGAACGGGTTGAAGGTCGCCGGCTGGATCGGCTGCCAGACCGTGCGCCCGTTCGCCAACACCGAGCGCGGCGGCAAGTGGGCGACCTACGACGACCCCACCTTCCTCGACGACTTCACCGAGGCCTGCGGGGCCGAGGCGGTGCCGTTCAAGGGTAAGACCAAGTGCTGCGGCGGCTCGGTGGCGGTGATGAGCCCCGAGAAGACCCTGCACCTGATGAAGGACATCCTCGACGAGGCCAAGGCCGCCGGCGCCGACGTCATCAGCACGCCGTGCCCGCTGTGCCAGACCAACCTCGAGATGTTCCAGCCCGAGATCAACAAGAAGTACGGCACCGACTTCAACATCCCGGTGGTCTTCTATACCCAGCTGATGGCCGTCGCCATGGGCCTCGACGCCCAGAAGGACGCCGGCCTGCACCAGCACCTGATCGCCGCCGAGCCGGTGGTCTGCAAAAAGTAGGCGGGCCAGCCCCGCCGCCCGGGCCGCGTCCCGCGAGGGACGCGGCCTTTTCTTTGGCCATGCAGCTTGGTCCGCCGCATCCGTTCGGCGACCGTCATGCCCGGACTTGTTCCGGGCATCCACGCGATGCTGTCTGGCCGTTCTTTTTATCGCCCACGCGAACATCCACAATCCCGCCATCTCGGTATGGCATGACCTGTCAAGGCTGCCGGGCGTCCAGTTCCGCCCGTCTTCCCCAAGGGGGTAGTGTGGCAGCGATCTTGAGAGGTGCCCGATGGTGAGGCTTGCAGTTGCCGTTGTCGTCCTTGCCGCCCTGGCCGCGCCGGCCTCGGCCAAGCCGCACGGACACGGCCCCCACGGCGGCAATGACCGCGGGGGGCAGGAAGAGCGCGACGACCGCAGCGTCGAGGCGGTGGGCGCGGTGGTGATCACCGCCATGGAGCGGGCGCTGATCCGCGACTACTACCGCGACAACCGGGCGGTGCTTGCCTCCGACACCCTGCCGCCGGGCATGCGCAAGCGCCTCGCCCAGGGCAAGCCGCTGCCGCCCGGCATCGCCAAGAAGCTGCCTGACGGCCTGGCGGCCCGCCTGCAGCCGCGGCCCGGCTACGAGTACCATCAGGTTGGTCTCGACGTGCTGCTGGTGGAGGTGGCGACCGGGGTGATCGTGGACATGATGCGCAATGTCCGGCGTTGATCTATACCATAAGGGGGATACCGCCCCGCCTGGCCGATAGCCATTTTGTACCAGGCGTGTCCCGAGCCTGGAGTACCCCTTGTTCCTGCTGCCCCATTCGGTGTGCCTGGCCCTGGATCCGGCGCTCCTCTGGCTGCACGTGACCGCCGACTCGGTCACTGCGCTCGCTTATTACTCCATCCCCCTCGCGCTGATCATCTACGCGCTCAAACGGCGGTCCCAGAAGTACCGATGGGTGCTGTTGTTCTTCGCCGCCTTCGTCGTCGCCTGCGGCACCACCCACGTGCTGTCGATCATCACCCTCTGGACGCCGATCTACTGGGTGCAGGGATGGGCCAAGGCGGCGACGGCCCTGGTATCCATCATCACGGCGGCGCTGCTGTGGCCGCTCATCCCCAAGGTGCTGGCTCTTCCCAGCCCCGACGATCTCGCCCGCGAGGTTGCCGAGCGCAAGCTGGCCGAGGAGGAAGTCCGTCTCGCCAACCGCGAGCTCGAAGGCCGGGTGCGCGAGCGGACCATCGATTTGTTGCAGGCCAAGGAGGAGGCCGAGCGCGCCAACCAGGCCAAGACGCGCTTCCTGGCCGCCGCCAGCCACGACCTGCGCCAGCCCTTCCAGGCGCTGCGCCTCTTCCTCGAGGTGCTCAACCAGCGGATCGGCGACGACAACCGCGCGGTGCTCGCGATGGCGCAGAAGGCGCTGGAGGGCGGCGAGGGGCTGCTGCATGCGCTGCTCGACATTTCCACCCTGCAGGCCGGCACCGTCCGGCCGAAGCCGCAGCGCTTCAAGCTTGCGACCCTGCTGGAGCAGATCGCCGTCGAATGGGGCCCCCAGGCCGAGCGCAAGGGGCTTGAGCTGCGCGTGGTCCCGTGCGGGGAGGAGGTGGAGTCCGACCCGGTCCTGCTCGAACGCCTCGTCCGCAACCTGGTGTCCAACGCTCTGCGCTATACGCCGTCCGGGCGCATCCTGGTGGGGTGCCGCCGCCGCGGTGACCGCATTGCCGTCGAGGTGTGGGATTGCGGCATGGGCATTCCCGCCGAGGCGCGCACCGAGATCTTCGAGGAGTTCACCCAGCTCGGCAATCCCGAACGCGATCGCACCAAGGGACTGGGCCTGGGGTTGGCGATCGTCCGGCGCCTGGCCGTGCTGCTCGGCATCGAGCTCTCGCTGGATTCCACCCCGGGCCGCGGTTCGGTGTTCCGCGCCCTGCTGCCGGCGGCGGTACCGACGGAGGCCCCCCTGATGGCCGAACCGGTCTAGGCGCGGCGCGCCCGGATGAGCAGGGCGACGCCCACCAGGGCGGGGAAGGCGGCCAAGCCATAGGTCGCGGTGTAGCTGCCCATGGTGCCGTGCAGGGCGGCGAACACCGGCGGCCCGACCAGGACGCCGCCATACGTGAAGAACAGCGATACCCCGATCACCCGCGGGATCTGGCCCGCCGGGGCCGCATGCGACACCTCGGCCAGGTACACGCCGTTCCAGCCCAGGGCCGCGACGCCGAACGCCACCAGCGTGGCGTAGACGGCCGCCGGCGGCCAGGCGGGGCTGAGCAGCCCGGTGCCGAGGGCCAGCGACGCCGTCACCAGGCCGAGCCCGATCAGCGTGCCGATGCCGCCGAGCAGCCGGTCGGCCACCATGCCCGACGACACGCGGCCGATCATGCCCACCACCTGCACGCTCGACATCAGGACGCCGGCCTCCACCAGGCTCCATCCCAGGTCGGTGACCAGCATGGTGACCAGGAAGGTGGACAGGCTGAGCTGGACCGCTGCGTAGGCGAAGCCTGCCAGCGACAGGTCGCGCAATTTGGGGATGCGCCAGATCAGGCCCAGGCCCTCGGTCGGGCTGGCCCGCCAGGGTGCGTGCGGCTCGCGGTCGGCATCCCATCCGCTCCGCGCCGGTACGATGGCGGCGGCCAGGGCGAGGCCGAGCACCGAGACGGCGATAGCGGCCGATTGCCAGCCGAAGGCCATGGTCAAGGGCGGCGCCATCAGGCCGGCCATGGTTCCGCCCAGCGGCACGCCGGTCTGCTTGATGGAATAGACGAGGTTGCGGGTGGCCGGCGAGGTGCACTTCGCCAACAGGTGCGAGGCCGCCGGATTGGTCAGGCCGTAGCCCAGCCCCACCAGCACCGAGCCGAGGGCGACGGTCGCCAGCCACCCCGCCGCCACCGCCAGCGTGCCGGCTGCCATCAACAGCAGGGCGGCCTGGGTGGTGCGGGCCGCCCCCAGCCGGCGCACCGATGCGCCGCCGAGCAGCGAGGTCAGCATGGCGCAGCCGTAGGAAATGCTGATCCACCACCCCACCAGCGACGGCGACACCCCCAGCCCCTTGGCCATGGCGGGGGCGATGGCGGGGCCGGTCAGCATGGCCTGCGCCACCAAGGCTTGGGCGGCGGTGGTGGCGGCAAGGACGGGCAGGAGGGCGGGCTTGCTCATGGAAACCGCTTCTGCGCCACGGCGCCGGCGCGGTCAACATTCGTCGGCGCAGGGCGGGGTTGCGCCGGCACCGCCCGAGGATCTAGAACGCAAGGGATGAAGCACTTCGGCATCGCCGGCTGGAGCGGCAGCGGCAAGACCACGCTGCTGTTCCGCCTGATCCCCGCGCTGGTGTGTCGCGGGATCCGGGTGGCCACCGTCAAGCACACCCACCACGCCCCGCATTTCGGCGATGACGAGATGCGGGCGCTGGCAGCGTCGGGCGCGGTCGAGACCGTGGTAGCCGGCGCCGAGCGCTGGGCGCTGGCGCACGAATTGCCGCCTGGCGGCGAGCCCGCGCTTGCCGCGCTTGCCGCCAAGGTCGCGGGGGCCGACCTGCTGCTGGTGGAGGGGTTCAAATTCTCACCCCACGCCAAACTGGAAGTGTTCGATCCCTCCCTCGGCAAACGCCCGCTGGCGCCGGATGATCCGAGCGTGGTGGCGATCGCCTGCGACCAGCCGCTTCCCGGGTGCGGGCTTCCCGTGTTCGCCCGTGGCGATATCGAGGGGATCGCCGGCTTCATCACCCGCTATTGCCGGCCGGTCACCGCGGCGGATTGAGACCGCCGCGGCCATTTGACACAACTGGAAGTCGCCGCACCGCCCTATGATCGCCGCTCACGCCCGCTTGAAGAAGTGAGGGTCGCCGAGCGTCGGCAGAGAGATCGTAATTGATTCGCGCTCATTATCCTCTTTTGCAAGATGAGCGTGCGGTGGCTCGGAGGGCAGTTGAAATATACGTGCCACCACCCAAACAGCCGATTTAAAAGCGCCAATCTTAACGAAACGGTCACCGACGTTAATAGGCGGCTTGCGCATCACTTTGTTCCACTCCTGTTTACGCGACCAGTCCATGGGGCCTCTTCTGCGAGGCATTATTACACCAAATCGTGGATCAATGCTACATCTTGCGTGGCCATTGCAGGGCGAATTAGAGTATGGTTTAAGTATCAAGTGCGCGAGACTGCGCCAGCCTTTGGGGGGTTCGGATGAAGGTCCTTCTCGCCGACGACCATGCCCTGTTTCGGGAAGGTATTCGGCTAGTCCTTGAAAGCTTGGTGGAAGGGCCGATCGAGGTCGTAGAGGCGAGCAGTTACGTTCAGGCCCTCGCTGTCCTGCGCGGTACCGGCGGACAGCGCTTCGACCTTGGTCTCGTCGACCTCAACATGCCCGGGATGGATGGTTTCTCCGGCATCAGCGCCATCTCGCGCGCGGCGCCCGACCTCTACATGGTGGTAATTTCCGCTTCCGAGGACCCGCACGACATCCGTCGCGCCCTTGATGCCGGCGCCATGGGCTACATCACCAAGAGTTCGTCGAGCGGCGCCATGATGGACGGCATCCGCTCGGTGCTGAACGGCGAGACCTTCATCAGCCCGGCGATTTCCCTTCCGGAGCCGGTAAAAGGCGGGGGCGACGGGGGCGAGCCGCTGCGGGCGGCCTTGACGCCGCGCCAGCGCGACGTCCTCGGCATGCTGAGCAAGGGCAAGAGCAACAAGGAAATCGCCCGCGACCTCGATCTCGCCGAGATCACCGTCAAGCTGCACGTCACCGCCATTCTGCGCACGCTCAACGTCGAGAACCGCACCCAGGCGGCGATCCTCGCCGGCAAGATGGGGCTTTAGCCCCTCCGCACGGCAGGCCCGGCCTTCCCCCTGTCAATCCAACAAGCCGTCATGCCCCGAGTTGATGCGGGGGCGACGTCCTCCCTGCGCGGAGCGCGCCGCCTGCCCCCACCCCGGCCCTCCCCCGGCCGAGCCGGGGGAGGGGAAGCGATGCCGTATCCAAGCCTCCCCCAGCTCTGCTGGGGGAGGGAAGGTGGGGGTTGAGAGATCCCCATAGGCCAAAGAAAAACCCCGCAGCGGGCGCGCGGCCTGCTGCGGGGTTGATCTCAATCCACGCGGCCTAGGAGAGCAGGCGGTTCCACCACCCACGCTTGGCCGGGGTTGCCGGGGCCGGCGGCTCCTGCTCGGCCGGCACCGGGGCCGGGGCGGGGGCAGCCTCGGCCTGCTCCGGCACCGCTTCGGCGGCCGGGGCGACCGGTTCCTCTGCGGCGGGGGCCTCCGCCACTGGCTCTTCGGGAGCCGGCGCCGCTTCCGCGGCCGGTTCGGCCTTGGGCTTGCGGGCACGGGTTCGCGGAGCCTTCTCCTTCGGCTTGGCGGGCGCCTCGGCCTCGGGGGCTTCGGCGGCCTTGGCCTTCTTGGTGCTGGCGCGCTTGCGCTTCGGCGCGGCTTCCGTCGCCACGACCTCGGCCGCCGCGGCTGCGGCGGCGGGAGCCTCCGCTTCGGCAGGCGCTTCCGCGGGGGCCTCGGCGGCTTCGGTCTCCTTGGCCTTGCGGCGGGGCGCCCGACGCTGGCGCGCGGGCTTCGCCGCCGGCGGTTCCGCCGCGTCCGCGGCAGATTCGGCCTCGGGCTCGGATTCCGGCGCGCTCGCTACGGCCGGCTGGGCGGCGCGGGCGGCGATGGCGGCTTCCTCGGCCGCTTCGGCGGCCTCGAACACGTCGGCGACGATGTCGTGGGTGGTGACCACCTGGATCGGTCCCACGGACTCTTCGGCCTCCTCCGTCTCGCCACCTTGCTCGCGGTTGCGCCGACGGCGTCGACCGCCACGGCGACCGCGGCGACGCTTGCGGCGGTCGGCCTCGCTTTCGCCGGCATGGGCTTCGTCGGCGCCCTCGTCTTCGGCGCCTTCCTCTTCGCCCTCGTCCGCCTCACCGGCCTCCTCGGCGGCGGCTTCGACGCCTTCGGCGGCCTCGGGCTGCTCGGCCTGGCCCTCACCACCCCGGCGCTTGCGGCGGCGGCGGCGGCGGCGCTTGCGGTTCTCGCCCTCGCCCTCGCTTTCGCCCTCGCCCTGTTCGGCCTCGGCTCCGCCGCGCGCCTCGGCGAGTTCCTCCTCGTCGGCGCCGGCTTCCTCTTCCTCCTCTTCCTCCTCGACGGCGGCCGGAGCCTCCATGGAGATGGCGATGGGGCGGGGCTCCTCGGGGCGGTTCTCGGCCTTGATCCGGTCCATGCGGAAGTTCGGCGGGATCAGCTCGTCGTCACCCTGCAGGTAGACGCGGAACTGGTAACGCTCCTCGATGGCCGCCAGGGCGTCGCGCTTCTGGTTGAGGATGTAGAGCGCGATGGCGGTGGGGACGTAGACGGTGACCTCGGAGGAGCGGCGGCGGATGCCTTCCTCCTCGATGGCGCGCAACACGTGAACCGCGGCCGATTCCACGGAGCGCACCAAGCCGGTGCCGGCGCAGTGCGGGCAGGGGCTGAAGGTGGTCTCCTGGAGGCTGGGACGCAGGCGCTGGCGCGACAGCTCCAGCAGGCCGAAGGCGCTGATCTTGCCGACCTGGATGCGGGCGCGATCATGCTTGAGCGCCTCCTTCAGGCGACGCTCGACCGCATGGTTGTTGCGGTTCTCCTCCATGTCGATGAAGTCGATCACCACCAGGCCGGCGAGATCGCGCAGGCGGAGCTGGCGGGCAACCTCGTCGGCGGCCTCAAGATTCGTCTTGAGCGCGGTCTCCTCGATGTGGCGCTCCTTGGTGGAGCGTCCCGAGTTGACGTCGATGGCGACCAGCGCCTCGGTCTGGCTGATGACGATGTAGCCGCCCGAGCGCAGTTGCACCACCGGGCTGTGCATGGCGTCCAGCTGGCTTTCCACCTGATAGCGGTGGAACATCGGCATGGTCGGGTCCTTGAACGGCTGGACCTTCTTGGCATGGCTGGGGGTCAGCATGCGCATGTAGTCCTTGGCCAGCCGGTAGCCCTCGTCGCCCTCGACCAGCACCTCGTCGATGTCGCGCGAATAGAGGTCGCGGATCGACCGCTTGATCAGGCTGGCCTCTTCGTACACCAGGGCCGGGGCCGACGACTTCAGGGTCAGCTCGCGCACGTTGTCCCACATGCGCAACAGGTACTCGTAGTCGCGCTTGATCTCGGCCTTCGAGCGCTCCGAGCCGGCGGTGCGCACGATCACCGCCATGCCGTCGGGAATGTCCATCTCGGTGGCGATGGCCTTCAGGCGACGGCGGTCGTTGGCGTTGGTGATCTTGCGGCTGACGCCGCCGCCGCGGGCGGTGTTGGGCATCAGCACGCAATAGCGGCCGGCCAGCGACAGGTAGGTGGTGAGGGCGGCGCCCTTGTTGCCGCGCTCTTCCTTGACGACCTGCACCAGCATGATCTGCCGGCGCTTGATCACTTCCTGGATCTTGTAATTGCGCAGCAGGCGGGCGCGGCGGCGCTCGAGCTCCTGCTCGCTCGCCTCGTCGCCGCCCAGCACCTCGACCGAGGCGGGCTTGGCGACCTGCTCGACCGAGCCGGTGCCGTCACCGTCGGCAGCGGCTTCCGCCTCGCCTTCCGGTGCCGGCTCGGCGTCGGAGTCGTGCGCCTCGCCGTTGCCTTCGCGCATCACTTCCGCGCGTTGGGCGGCCAGCAGGGCCTGGCGATCGGCCACCGGAATCTGGAAATAGTCCGGGTGGATCTCGCTGAAGGCCAGGAAGCCGTGGCGGTTGCCGCCGTACTCCACGAACGCCGCCTGGAGCGAGGGCTCCACGCGGACGACCTTGGCGAGATAGATGTTGCCCTTGAGCTGCTTCTTTGTGCTGGTTTCTACATCAAGCTCTTCAAGGCGGGTTCCGTTGACCACGACGACCCGGGTTTCCTCCGGGTGCGTGGCGTCGATCAGCATACGCTTTACCATTAAGTCCGTATCTCCGTGGCGCCGCCCGCGACACGCATGGGTGCACAGGGCGGGTATGTTCACACGCGAAGCCGGCGGCGCCTGCGGTCGATTCCATGGTCAACAATCGGGAAAAACCGTTCATTGCGGGGAACCTGGTACGGGCGTCGCGCCCGGCTTCGGGAAAGGGTTCGAGACGAAGGCCGCAGACCAGTAACGATGCCCGTCGCCGTCAAGACAGCGCTCGCCAGGATGGTCCTGCCAGCGCGTGGGCGGTCCGGACGGGCGCCCGGTCTGCGAGTTCAGAGCCAAAATAACGGTAGCCGAAAGTTTCGACAACGATCTTGTTGGCCCCAGCCCGATGATATGCCGATGCGCCGATGGGCGGTGGCCTTATGACGGAAGAGTCTGGGGAATCAATATCTTTCGAATTGATGTTCAGAAGCAGGGTGCGCTATAGGTGTTAACACTCGCTCAAGATGATTCGGCGAGAATGGAGCGCATGGTCACTGGTCTTGGCACGTTCCGGCGGCTCGCCGCCCTGGCGGCGATCGTCTCGCTGGCCGCCCTGTTCGTCGCGCTGACGCCGGCTGCGGCCACTGCGCGGACGACGGTCGGCGCCATGCGCCTTGGCGTCCATCCCGATGGCATGACGCGCTTCGTGATGGACCTTTCCGACCAGATGGATTTCACGGTCGCCACCGAGGCCGATCCCTACCGGGTGGTCATCGACACCCCGGCGGTGGCCTGGACGACCGACGCCGCAATCCACCCGGCGGGGAGCATCTCCGGCCTGCGCTACGAGGATGCGCACGGCGGCGGCCGCATCGTGCTCACCCTGAAGGAGCCGGCGGCGGTCAAGTCGGCCTTCGTCATTCCCCCGCGCGACGGGCAGGGCTGGCGGTTCGTCATGGACCTGCAGCAGACCACCCGCGCCGCGTTCCTGGCCAAGGCCCGCCCGGCGACGCCGGCCGGCAAGGCGCCCAAGGGCGCCGCCGTGGCGGCCGAACCGCCGGCGCCCCGGCCGCCGCCGCCGCATCAGGCCGGCGCGGACAAGCCGGCCACGATCCCGGCCCCGATCTCGGCTGCGGTATCGCCCGCCCCGGTGTCGCAACCCCCGATGTCGCCGGTGTCCCAACCCATCGTCGTGCTGTCTCCCGCCGTTCAGCAGGCCGCGCCGCCTGCCGCGGTGCAGGCGCCCGCTGCGGCGCCCGTGCCGGTGTCCATGCCGGCGCCCGTCCCGGCGCCGCGCCCGGCCGTGGTGCTCAAGGGGGGCGCGATGATGTCGGCGGCCATGCCGCCGCCGGCCGAGCGCCCGCTGCCGACGGCGGTCAACGCCCCGGTTGCGGCCCCGGTTCCGGCGCCGGTGGCCGAGCCGCCGGTGACCAAGGTGGCCGCCACCCTGCATGCGCCCGAGCCCGAGGCCAAGCCCGCGCCGGAGCCGAAGGCGGCGCCGAAGGACGGCAAGCCGGTGGTGGTCATCGACCCCGGCCACGGCGGCGTCGACCCGGGCGCCATCAGCGTGTCCGGCGTCTACGAGAAGCACATCACCCTGGCGGTTGCGCGCGATCTCAAGGATGCCCTGGAGGCCACCGGCCGCTACCGGGCCTACCTGACCCGCGATCGCGACGTCTTCATCCGCCTGCGCGACCGCGTCCAGCTGGCGCGCCAGTACAACGCCGACCTGTTCATCTCGCTGCATGCCGACGCGGTGCAGAACCCGCAGATCCGCGGCTTCTCGGTCTACACGCTGTCGCAGAACGCCTCGGATGCCGAGGCGCAGGCGCTGGCGGAAAAGGAAAACAAGGCCGACCTCATCGCCGGCATCAACCTGTCGCACGAGTCGGCCGACGTGGCCAACATCCTCATCGATCTCGCCCAACGTGAGACCATGAACCGTTCGGCGGGCTTCGCCACCGGCATCGTCGACGAGGTCGGGCGCGAAACCACCACGCTCAGCAACACCCATCGCTTCGCCGGTTTCGCCGTGCTGAAGGCGCCCGACGTGCCGTCGGTGCTCATCGAGATGGGCTACCTCTCCAACGAGATCGAGGAGCGCCAGCTGCGGCAGGCGCCCTTCCGCGCCAAGCTGTCCAAGGCCATCACCCGCGCCGTCGACGGCTTCTTCCTGCAGGGTCAGAAGGCGAAGCGGCCATAGGGGCGGCACGCGCTTAAGGCAGGATACCTAACCGCCTGCAAATCTTGACGGGACCTCGCCGTCGGAGTACCACCGGCCGACCATGCTCCGCTTCATCGCCGTACTCTTCAGTCTGCTGTTCCTCGCGGCCATCGCCGTGGCGGGCGGGGCCCTCTACCTGTTCTGGCATTACGGCCAGGGCCTGCCCGACTACCATCAGCTGGCCCATTACGAGCCGCCGATCACCACCCGGGTCTACGGCGGCGACGGCCGCCTGGTCGCCGAGTACGCGCTGGAGAAGCGCGTGTTCGTGCCGCTCGACGTGGTGCCGCAGATGGTCAAGGACGCCTTCCTGTCGGCCGAGGACAAGAGCTTCTACGAGCATCCCGGCGTCGACTTCGTCGGTGTCGCCCGCGCCATCATCATCAATGCGCGCAACAAGGGCCTGGGCGCCGAGCGCCGGCCGGTGGGCGCCTCGACCATCACCCAGCAGGTGGCCAAGAACTTCCTGCTGACCAACGAGGTGTCGATCGAGCGCAAGATCAAGGAGGCCATCCTGGCCTTCCGCATCGAGCGGGCCTTCACCAAGGACCACATCCTCGAGCTCTACCTCAACGAAATCTACCTGGGCGGCGGCTCCTACGGCGTCGCCGCGGCGGCGCTCAACTACTTCAACAAGGGCCTGGACGAGCTGAGCGTCGCGGAGGCGGCCTATCTCGCCGCCCTGCCGAAGGCGCCCAACAACTACAACCCGGTGCGCAACTACCAGGCGGCCAAGGACCGCCGCGACTGGGTCATCGGCCGCATGCTGGAAGACGGCAAGATCACCCGCGCCCAGTACGAGGCCGGCATCGCCCAGCCGCTGCTGATCCGCAAGCGCGACGAGGCGCAGATGATCGTCGGCGCCGAGTATTTCGCCGAGGACATCCGCCGTGAGCTGGTGTCGCATTACGGCGAGGAGGCCCTCTACAAGGGCGGCCTGGTGGTGCGCTCGACCGTCGATGCCGACCTGCAGGCGCATGCCGCCAAAGTGCTGCGCGAAGGCCTGATGTCCTATGACCATCGGCACGGCTACCGCGGCCCGGTCACCCGCATCGAGCCGGGCCAGGGCTGGCAGCAGCGCCTTGCCGCGGTGGCCTATCCGCGCGGGGCCGATCCGTGGGAGCTGGCGGTGGTGCTGTCGGTCTCGGATCAGGCGGCGGCGATCGGCCTCAACGGCGGCCGCACCGGCTCCATCCCCTTCGGCGAGATGAAGTGGGCGCGCCCGGCCCTCAAGGACAACGCCATGGGGCCGGTGCCGCGGCGCCCGGCCGACGTGATCCAGCCGGGCGACGTCATCCTGGTGCAGGCCATCCTCAAGGCCGAGGACGGCAAGCCCCATCCCGCCAATACCTACACCCTGCGCCAGGTCCCCAAGGTCGAGGGCGCGCTGGTGGCGGTCGATCCCCATACGGGCCGCGTGCTCGCCATGGTCGGCGGCTGGTCGTACGCCAAGAGCCAGTTCAACCGCGCCACCCAGGCGCTGCGCCAGCCCGGCTCGTCGTTCAAGCCGTTCATCTACCTGACGGCGCTCGAGAACGGCTATACGCCGTCCTCGCTGATTCTGGATGCGCCGGTGGCCCTGCCCCAGGGCCCGGGCCTGCCGCTGTGGCGGCCGAAGAATTACGGCAACGACTTCCTGGGGCCCACCACCCTGCGCGTCGGCGTCGAGAAGTCGCGCAACCTGATGACTGTTCGACTGGCCCAGGCGGTGGGCATGGACAAGGTGGCCGACTACGCCAACCGCTTCGGCATCTACGACAACCTGCCGCGCCAGTTGGCCATGAGCCTGGGCGCCGGCGAGACCACCGTGATCAAGCTCACCACCGCCTACGCCATGCTGGCCAATGGCGGCAAGAAGATCACGCCCACCCTGATCGACCGCATCCAGGACCGCCACGGCCGCACCATCTTCGTGCACGACAAGCGCTTCTGCGACGGGTGCTGGCCGGTGCAGTTCAGCAGCCAGGACATGCCGCGGCTGCCCGACATCCGTCCGCAGATCGTCGATCCCGCCTCCGACTACCAGATCACCTCGATCCTCGAGGGCGTGGTCCAGCGCGGCACCGGCCGGTCCGTCGCCGCAGTCGGCAAGCCGCTGGCGGGCAAGACCGGTACCTCCAACGACAGCCACGACGTGTGGTTCGTGGGTTTCTCGCCCGATCTGGCGGTGGGGGTGTTCATCGGCTTCGACGACCCGGCCTCGCTGGGCGACCACGAGACCGGCGGCGCCATCGCGGCCCCCATCTTCCGCGACTTCATGATGCACGCCATGGCCGACGCGCCGGCCAAGCCGTTCCGCGTGCCGCCGGGCGTGCGCCTGGTAAGGGTCAACGCCACCACCGGCAAGCCGGCGGCGCCGGGCGATCCCAAGGCCATCCTCGAGGCGTTCAAGACCGACGACCGCCTGCCTGACGAGGACGAGGGCGTTCTGGAGGGCGACGGCACCGAGGCCTTCACCTTCTCGCCGCTGCAGACCGAAGGGGCGTCCCCGACGGTGGGCGCCGGCCTGCACCCGCTGCCGTCCGGCGCGGTGAGCCCGCCGCCGGCCCCGACGCCCGCGGGAGCCGTGCCGGTGCCGGGCGGGCTGTACTAAGGGCCCTGGTCCGTCGTGGCCGGGCCTGATCCGGCCGTCGGCGGGGACTCCCGGGGCGTGCCCGGGGGTGACGAGGGCTAATGCCGGGTTGATCCCAAGGGGCGGTTCCCCTAAAAAGGCCGCCTGCCGTTCGACAAGAAAGGAAGCCGCCATGCGCGCCGAAATCGAAGCGCTGGCCCAGGACATCCGTCAATCCATCGCGCTCTTGAAGCGCCACATCGACTGGGACCAGGGCCTGCGCCGGCTGGATGAGCTGAATGCGCTGTCCGAGGACCCCAATCTGTGGAATGACGCCGACCGGGCCCAGAAGCTGATGCAGGAGCGCACCCGGCTCGATGGCCAGATCAACGGCTGCCGCGCTGTCGAGCGCGAACTCGACGACCTGCTGGGGCTGATCGAACTGGCCGAGCTCGAGGGCGATGAGGCGGTGGCCGCCGACGCCGAGCAGCAACTGCGTGCGCTCAAGGAGCGCACCGGCAAGATGGAGCTTGAGACGCTGCTCTCGGGCGAGGCCGACGCCAACGACTGCTATATCGAAATCAACTCCGGCGCCGGCGGCACCGAGGCCCAGGACTGGGCCGAGATGCTGCAGCGCATGTACATGCGCTGGGCCGAACAGCACGGCTACAAGGTCGAGTTCCTGGAAGAAAGCGCGGGCGAGGGTGCCGGCATCAAGTCGGCGACCATGCGCGTGCTCGGCCACAACGCCTACGGCTGGCTCAAGACCGAGGCCGGCGTGCACCGGCTGGTGCGCATCTCGCCGTTCGACAGCAATGCGCGGCGCCAGACCAGCTTCGCCTCGGTGTGGATCTATCCGGTGGTCGACGACACCATCAATATCGAGATCAACGAGGGCGATTGCCGCATCGACACCTACCGCGCCTCGGGTGCCGGCGGCCAGCACATCAACAAGACCGACTCGGCGGTCCGCATCACCCATATCCCCAGCGGCATCGTGGTCGCGTGCCAGACCGAGCGGTCGCAGCACCAGAACCGGGCCCGTGCCTGGGACATGCTACGCGCCCGCATGTACGAGGCCGAGCTGCAGAAGCGCGAGGCCGCGGCCCAGGCGCTCGAGGACCAGAAGACCGACATCGGCTGGGGCCACCAGATCCGCTCGTACGTGCTGCAGCCGTACCAGATGGTCAAGGACCTGCGGACCAACGTGGAAACCTCGGACACCCAGGGTGTGCTCGACGGCGACCTCGACCAGTTCATGGCTGCGTCGCTGGCCTCGCGCATCAAGGGCCAGGAGGAGGCGGGGGCCTAGCGGCTGCCGATTCGAATTCCCCCGATTTGATTTCTGACCGGGCCGTCCTATATGGGACGGACCTAACCAACCGGGGGAAGTTCCGATGAGGCATGCTGTCGTCGCCGTCGTCCTCGCCATCGTGCTGGCGCTGTCGCCGGAGGCCTTCGCGCGCGCCGGCAAGAGCGGCAGCCTGGGGTCGCGCGGCTCGCGCACCTATGACCGTCCGATCGAGCGCAGCGTCACGCCCCCGCCGACCAGCCAGCCGACCCAGCCCTCGCTGGCGCCGCAGACGGCCCCCACGGGCCAGCCCATGTACCGCCCCGACGCCGTCGGCCAGCGTCCGATGGCGCCCCAGGCGCCGCTCGCCCAGCCCTCGTTCTTCCAGCGTCATCCCTTCGTGACCGGCATGCTGGGCGGCCTGGTCGGCGCCGGCATCGGCAGCATGCTGTTCGGCCACTCGCCCGCCCTGGCCGCCGCCACCGACGCGGCCCCCTTCGCCAGCATGATGGGTACGATCCTGCAGATCGCCCTGATCGGCGGCCTGATCTGGCTGGCGGTGCGCATGTTCCGCCGCCGCGCCGAGCCCGAGCCGGTCGCGGCTCCCCATTACGAGGTCTATCAGCCCGAGCCGGTCGGCCGCTCGCACCTGCCCAATACCGGCGCCCCGCCGCGTATCGAGAAGGAGTTCGAGGCCGAGGCGACCGACCAGACCGCCTTCACCGACGTCATCCTGGGGGTTCAGGCCGCCTGGAGCGCCGGCGATGTCAGCAAGCTGCGCGCGCTCGCCACCCCCGAGGTTGTGGGCTGGATGTCCGAGGACCTGGCCAGCGACGCCAGCCGCGGCGTCCGCAACGTGGTCGAGGGCGTGCAGTTGGTGAAGGGCGACGTGGTCGAAAGCTGGCGCGACGAGGTGAAGGAATACGTCACCGCCCGCATCACCTTCTCGGCCCGCGACTACACCGTCCGCATCGACGATGGCCGAGTGGTGGAGGGGGACCGCGACCGTCCCGTCGAGGCCACCGAATTGTGGACCTTCACCCGGACCCCCGGCGGCCGCTGGCTGCTGTCGGCCATCGAACAGGCCGCCTGAGCCCGGTTTACTGGGCCGAGGGCACGACTTCCACCGCGCTCAGGCCGACCGGAACCGCTTCCGGTCGGCCGCACTGGAAGGCGGCGACGGTGGGGGTCAGGACGCCGCACCGCATCGGCGTCCACCTCTGACCGATCAGGCTGCTGACCTTGAGCCCGTACCGGGCGCATTCCTGGTCGGCAACCGCGCGGACTTCGACCGGTGCCGAGGCCGTGCTGGAATAGCAGACATAGGTGGCCGGGCCCTGGGAGGTCGCAGGCACCAGAGGGCGCGGCATGGACGAACAGGCGGCCAGAGCCGGCAGGCAGACGAGGGCGGCGGTGGCGAGAAGGCGCATGGCGATCCTATTCGGCGGCGTGGCGCTCCAGGGCCCGGAACGTGGCGGAAGCGCCCTTGAAGAACGTATCGATCTGGTTGATGACCGCGGCATCCGCGTCCTCGGGCACGGTCGCTTTGAAGATCCAGCGCCGGGTGCCGACATAGCCGATGGCGCCATGCAGTCCCGCCACGCATTCGATCTCGCTGTCGGTGATGTCGCCGGCCGGCGACAGCCCGGCCTCGGCCCGCAATTCGCGCGCCAGCGGAATGAACAGGTTCTCGTGGATGAAGGCCAGGTAGCGGCTGACCAGGCCCTGGTCCTTCAGACCGGCAAACATGAAGAGCCGGACCCGCTCATAGCTGAAGTGGGCATGGGTATAGCCGAGATAGAAGTCAACGAGCCGATCCCGGAGCGGCCGCGAGCGGTCGGCGAGCAGGGATGTCCACTCCGGGTCCCAGCCCTCGATGAACGCCTCCTGGTAAACACGCTCGATCAGGGCTTCCTTGTCCGGGAAATAGCGGTAAAGTAGCGGTTGGGTGACCCCCAGACGTTCGGCGAGGGCGCGGGTTTGCCCTTCCAGGCCGACCTCGGCGAAAAAACGTACGGCCTCCGCTACGATCAGCTGTTCGCGTTCGCTGCGGGGCAGGCGTCGTCTGACCTTCTTCTCCGGCGTCACCAAGGTATAAACACTTTCTTTTGCAAGAATTGCCCGATGGCCCGATGGTCATAATTACCATGCCGGCAAAACTGGTTTCCAGAGCTTACGCAATTTAAGAAAAATTCTATTTGGTTTATGAACTATTGGAGAGTAAGGGGATCCCGATGGCAGACGAGAAAGAACCGGCCCACGAGCCCGATCGCGCTCCGGCGACCCTCTCCCAGGTGCTGGGAGAGGTGGTGTTCCTGATGACGATGCCCCAGAGTCACAAGTTCCTGTTCCTGGCCGATCTGGAATGGCTGGTGATGCCGCCGCTGGGGCTGCGCCAGTTCCGCCTCTGGCGCCAGGGCCAGCAGCCCGTGGCCTTCGCCAGCTGGGCGTTCCTGTCCGATGAGGCCCAGGAGCGTGCCGTCGCCGGCGTCCGCCGTCTGCGCCCATCCGATTGGAAGTCGGGGGATCACGCCTGGCTGATGGATGTCGTCGCCCCCAATGCCGAATTCGCCCAGAAGATGGTCGAGGAATTGAAGCGCGACGTCTTCGCCGGGCGCACCCTGAAGGGGCTGCGGCCCCGGCCGCAAGGCGGCGGCAGCGAGGTGGTGGACCTCTGACCCGGGAAACCCGCGGCGCCGCCCTGCTGCTGGCGGCGCTCGTCATCGTCTGGGGCGCCAACTGGCCGATCATGAAGATCGGCCTGGCATCCATCGAACCGGTGTGGTTCGCGGCGCTGCGCCTGACGCTGGGCGCGGCGACCATCTTCCTGCTGCTCGCGGTGCAGGGACGCCTGCGCCTGCCGCCGCGGGCCGACCTCCCTGTCCTGCTTAGCGTCGGGCTGCTCCAGCAGGCGGTTTTCATGGCGCTGGTCAATCTGGCGCTCGCCTGGGTGCCCGCCGGCCGCTCCGCCATCCTTGCCTACACCACGCCGCTGTGGGTGGCGCCGGCGGCCGCCTTCTATCTCGGCGAGGAGCTGACCCCCGGGCGCCTGGCCGGCGTGGGCCTCGGCTTGGCCGGAGTGGGAGTGCTGTTCAACCCCCTGGGTTTCGACTGGTCCGATCCCCATGCCCTGGCCGGCAACCTGATGCTGCTGGCGGGCGCGCTGGCGTGGGCGGGGGCCATCGTTCACGTGCGCGGCCATACTTGGCATGCCTCGCCCCTGGAACTGGCGCCGTGGCAGATGCTGATCGGGCTGGGACCTCTCACCGTCCTCGGCTTCCTGATCGAGGGGCCGCCCCGCGTCACGTGGTCGACCGAGTTCCTGTGGGTGGCCGCCTACAATGGGCCGCTGGCCACCGCCTTCGCCTTCTGGGCGGCGGTCACCATCAACCGCGCCCTGCCGGCGGTGACCGTGTCGCTGGCGTTCCTGTGCGTGCCGGTGGCCGGTTTGCTGTTCTCGGCGGCTATGCTGGGCGAGGCGATCTCGCTCACCAACATGATCGGCCTCGGCCTGATCGTTGCCGGGGTGGCGGTGGTGTCGTTGCTGGGAGTCGGCCGACGCTGACCGATGCCAGGGAGGCCGCACGACTTCCCTCCAGCTTGCCAGTCGTCCTGCCCGGGTGCATGTGATCTGACGAGCCACCGCCCGAGGGGGATATGCCGATCGCACCGAAAGCGGCACCGCTGGCCGTCGTCCTGTGCCTGCTCGCCGCGGGCGCCGGAGCCGAAGAGGCTCCGCCGCAGCCGCCCAACGTCGCCGACGCCAAACCGGACACCGGCACACCGGACACCGGCAAGTTAGGCACCGGCGCCGTCGTGCTGCCGCGCCAGGCGCTGTTCGACCCCCTGATAGCCGACCCCCGTTGGACCCACTTCTCGGCGACTTGGCAGTACTGGGGCGGGGATTCCGGGCTGCAGAACGTGGGTGCCGCCAGCCTTGGCCACGACTTCTCGTTCTATCAGGCTCCCCTCGGGGAAGGCCGGTGGGATTTCGGCCTGCAGGCCGGGGTGTTCGCCATCTTCGACCTGGATGCCGCGTCCAAGGATCTCGTGAACGCCGATTACTGGGTGGGAATTCCGCTGTCCTACCGCCAGGGGCCGTGGCAGGGGCGGGTGCGGCTCTATCACCAGAGTTCGCATCTGGGTGACGAGTACCTGCTCAGGGTCAGGCCCCAGCGCATCAACCTCAGTTACGAGGCCGTGGACCTCAAGATCTCGCGCACGTTCGTGGGCGATGCCGTGCGCCTTTACGGCGGCGTCGGTTGGATGTTCGATCGCGATCCCTCGGATCTCGACCCGTGGATGGGGCAGGTGGGCGTCGAGCTGCGCTCACCGTGGTCGCTCGCCGATGGCGTCCGCCCGATCCTCGCCGTCGACCTGCAGTCGGCGGAGGAATCGCATTGGCAGATCGACAGTTCGGTGCGGGCCGGGGTCGAGCTGGAGAACCTGCGCGACAGCGGCTACCGGCTGATGCTGCTGCTCGAGTATTTCCATGGCCGCAACCCCAACGGCCAGTTCTACGACACCACCATCGACACCTGGGGCATCGGCATCCACGCCTACTTCTGAGCCGGCCAGCCCCCTATTCGTCGTCGCCGGCCTTGACCCGGCGACCCACGCCTTGCCACGGGGCCGTTTGCCTGCCACGGATGAGGCTGCGCCACGTCGATAGGGCCGGGTCGAGCCCGGCCATGGCGACAAGGGCCGGGTCGAGCCCGGCCATGGCGACAAGGGGGGGCAGGGCGAGCCCGAGGGCGGCGGCTCTAGATCCCGCTGCCGCCGGTCTCGTCCGGTGGCGACGGCGGCTGCACGAGGACGCGGTCGATGCGCCGGCCGTCCATGTCGACGACCTCGAAGCGCCAGCCCTCCCACACGAAGTGCTCGCCGATGGAGGGCAGATGGGCGAGGCGGGCCAGCACGAACCCGGCCAGGGTGTGGAAACCGCCGTCTTCGCCCATGTCTCCGAGGCCGGTCAACGATTCGACCTCCTCAATGGCGACCGAGCCGTCGATCAGCCAAGACCCGTCCTCGCGGCGGACCGCCGCCGGCTCCTCCTCTCCCACCGACGGAAGCTCCCCGGCGATCGCCTCCATGATGTCGGTCATGGTGACGATGCCCTCGACGCTGCCGTATTCGTCGAGCACCACCGCCATGGGCGCCCCGGTGCGCTTGAACATTTCGATCAGGCGGGGGACCGGGGTTCCCTCGTGCACTACCGGGGCCTCGCGGATGGCCGACAGGGGGGCGAAGGGCTGGCCGGCGAGCAGGCGGTCGAGGATCAGGCGGGTGTCCAGCACGCCCATGATCTCGTCCATCTCACCGCGTGCCACCAGGAAGCGAGTATGGCGTGATTGCGCGATCTGGTGCCGGATGTCTTCCGGCGGGTCCAGGGAATCGATCCATTCGATGTCGGGGCGGGGCGTCATCACCGAGCCGGCCGGGCGGTCGGCGAGGCGGAGCACCCGGTCCATCATCTCCTTTTCGACCGGCTCGATCACGCCGGCCAGGGCGCCCTCGGCGATCAGGGCCCGCACCTCCTCCTCGGTGACCGATTTGGAATCCTGGGGACGCTGTCCCATCAGCCGGAGCAGGGTGTCGGTGGAGGCGCGCAGCAGCCCGACCACCGGGCCGCCGCCCACCGCGATCACCCGCATCACCGGGGCGACCCGCACCGCGATGGCTTCCGAGTGGTGCATGGCCAGGCGCTTGGGAACCAGTTCGCCCACCACCAGCGACAGGTAGGTGATGATGCCCACCACCACCACCATGGACACTTCCTCGGCGTACTCGGCGAGCCATGGTGCCGCCGTGCCAAGCCATTGCGCCATCTCACGGCCGAGGGTCGCGCCGGAATAGGCGCCGGCGACGATGCCCACCAGGGTGATGCCGATCTGCACGGCCGACAGCAGGCGACTGGGGTCGGCGAGCAGCTCCAGCGCCACTTTCGCCCCCTTGACACCTTTCTCGGCACGCCGACGCAGCTCGGCCGGGCGGGACGACACCAGCGCCAGCTCGGACATGGCGAAGAAGGCGTTGAGGAGGATCAGCGCAGCAACGACCAGGATTTCCGACCACATGGGCCTTTTCCGGTGAACGACGGGGCGCCGTCATTCTACCGTGCGGGAGCGATACAGGGCCAGGGGCCTGAAGTCGCGACCCCTGACCCTTCGTCGATCAGCGGCGCCACAAGGGCTCGCCGAGGTTGAGGTCCTTCTTCTCGGTCAGGGCGCCAGCGGCGGCACCGCCGGCACCGCCGATGGCCGCGCCGCCGAGCACGTTGCCGCCGGTGACCGCCGCGGTTCCGGCACCGACGCCGGCGCCGATCGCCCCGCCCGACAGGGCTCGGTCGGTCTTCGTCGTGCCGCAGCCCGCCAGGGCCAGGGCGGTCAGGGCGACGGCGACCAAGCTGATGCGCTGCATGGTCATAGCCTCCTCAATGGTGACGTTTTGACAACGTTTGGGAGGCCGGCCTGTTCCAAGGTGTCTACATATCCACCCGAATGTCGACATGCCCTTCGCGCCGGAGCACGTTGATTCCGACCGAATGGGGGTGCCGGTTGAGCATGACGTCCACGGAAGACTCGCCGATGGTCAGGCCGCGCACCTCGACCCGGTCGAGGGCGTCGGGCAGGGCGGGGCGGTGGAACAGGATGGTCGGCGGATCGGCCACCAGTTCGAGCCCCAGCACCGCCTCCAGCAGCATGAAGGCGCTGCCGGCGGCCCAAGCCTGGGGGATGCAGGCGACGGGGTAGAGCGTGGGTCCTTGGCCTGCCTGGCGGGGGAAGCCGCAGAACAGTTCGGGCAGGCGATGGAGGTCGACGTGCAGTGCTGCGTCGAACATGCCTTCCAGGATGCGCTGGGCGCGGTCGGCCATGCCGTAGCGCGCCAGCCCCGCCGCCGACAGGGCATTGTCGTGCGGCCAGATCGAGCCGTTGTGGTAGCTCATGGGGTTGTAGCGGCGCTCGCGCTCGGACAGGGTGCGGATTCCCCAGCCCGAGAACATGTCAGGGCCCATCAGCGAATCGGCGACCAGACGGGCGCGGTGCGGCGGCACGATGCCGCAATAGAGCAGGTGGCCGGCGTTCGAACTCTCGACCCGGCAGGGCCGCTTCTCGCCGTCGAGCGCCAGGGCATAGGTGTTGAGATCGGCGAGCCAGAAGGATTCTTCGAAGCGTTGGCGCAGTTGTTGGGCCTCGGCCCGAAGGCGTCCGGCCAGCTGCTCGTTGCCCAGGGCCTCGGCGATGGTGGCGGCGCCGAGCTTGCCGGCGTAGACATAGCCCTGCACCTCGCAGAGCGCGATCGGCCCCTCCGCCAGTTGGCCGTCGGCGTGCATCACCGAGTCCTCGGAATCCTTCCAGCCCTGGTTGACGAGGCCCTGCGGCCGCCGGCGCGCGTACTCGACGAACCCGTCGCCATCGATGTCGCCGTAGCGGTCGATCCAGTCCAGCGCCCGTTCGATGTGCGGCCACAGGTATTCGATGGTGCCGCGGTCGCCGGTCCGGCGCCAATACGCGGCGGCCAGCATGAGGAACAGCGGCGTCGAATCCGCCGATCCGTAATAGCTGCCGTAGGGGACCTCGCCCAGGTTGGCCATTTCGCCTTCGCGCCATTCGTGCAGGATCTTGCCGGGCTCGGAATCCTGCACCGGGCTCTCGTGCTCGGCCTGGTTTTCCGCCAGGGTGGCGAGGACGCCGCGGGCCATGGACGGGTCGACCCACAGGTATTCCAGCGCGGTGATGATGCCGTCGCGGCCGAACACCGTCGAAAACCACGGCACCCCGGCATAGGGGTAGGGACCGTCCCGGGTCTGGGTGATCAGCATCCTGAGGTCGGCGGTCGAGCGGTCGAGCCAGTGGTTGAATTGCTGGTTCGAGGTGGTGACGTAGCAGCAGGTTCGCCCGGACAGCTTGTCCACCAGCCGCTGGCGGCTGGCGAGGAAGGTGTCCGAGGTGGTGGCGGGGCGGATTTCCTCCTGGAAGCAGGCGGTATGGTAGAGCTCGAACGCCTCGTGCGGCTCCAGGCGGGGGGTGAAGCGGGCATGATCCGTCGAGATCTCCGCCGGCGCCTCGGAGAATTCGATGCGGGTGCACCGCTTGATGCCGTCGAGGCCTTCGTAGCCGATGACCACGGTGCGACCGTCCACGTCGCTCCAGCGCCGGCCGCGCTTGCGCCGGTGGACCCCGCGCACCTCGAAGATGTCGGCGAAATCGGCCTCGAACAGGTAGGCGAGGTCGATGTCGAGTGCGGTCTCGCCGTAATTGAATACCCGGGTGCGGCAATACATGGTGCCGTGCCACAGGAACAGCGAGCGGAACACGTGGATGGTGCCCCGGGGGATGATGTTGTCGCCGCCCACCGGGATGTCCGGGTTGGTCAGATCGACGGCGACGAAGGCGTTGTGTTCGTGCACCGTCGACGATAGCAGCAGCGGGCGCTGGTGGCCGAGGTGAAGTTCGTGGTGGGACAGCATCCGCGTGCCCCGGTGGTAGACGCCCTGCTCGCCGGACCCGACCGAGCCGGTGTCGCCATAACGGTCGAAGACGGCGAAGGTGTCGCCGTCCTTGAGGGTCAGGGTCCGCATCGCCACGCGCGGCGACGTGGCGAGCACGTAGGCGTGGCCCTTGAACTTGATGATGTCGCTCATGTCAGGTCAGCCCTCCCACCGCCGGGCGGAGCGGCGGCCGGCGGGATGCCACCAGACCGCGGTAGAGCATCACGTAGTCGGCCGCCATGCGTCTGGCCGAGAACCGGCGCTCGAACGCGTCGCGGCAGCGGCCCCGGTCGAGTTGGCGGCAGGCGTCCACCGCCGTCACCGCCTCTTCGATGGAGGAAACGATGAAACCCGAGACGCCGTTCTCGATGATTTCCGGGACCGAGCCGCAGGCCCAGGCGATGGTCGGCGTGCCGCACGCCATCGCCTCGGTCATTACCAGGCCGAAGGGCTCGGGCCAGTCGATGGGGAAGAGGTGGGCGATGGCGCCGCCGAGGAAGGTGGCCTTGTCGCCTTCGCCGATCTCTCCGATCCATTCGACCAGCGGATCGTCGAGGAGGTCGCCCACCACGGCGTCGAAATAAGCGCTGTCACGCGGGTCCTTCTTGGCCGCCGCCTTCAGCGGCAGCCCGGTCCGCCGGGCGATCTCCACCGCCCGGTCGAAGCCCTTTTCGGGCGAGAACCGTCCGAGAAAGGCGAGATACGAGCCGGGGGTGAAGGTGGGCGTCAGCAGATCCTCGGGCAATCCATGGTAGACCGTCCCGAACCAGTTCGCATGGGGCTGCGGGCGCCGCTGGCTGTGGGAGATGGAGACCAGGGGAAGGTCGCTGAATTGATCGTACAGCGGGCCGTAATCGGGGATGTTCTGACGGCCGTGGAGCGTGGTGAGCACGGGGGTCGGGGACCGTCGCGCCCAGGGAAAATGAAGGTAGTCGACATGGACATGGACCACGTCGAACTCGTCCGCCTGGTCCATCACCGCCTCCAACTGCAGGATGTGGTGGACCACCGGATCCTCGCATCCAGGATCCAGCCGCAAGGCGCGGGGGCAACAGGGGATGAGACGAGCGGTGGTCTCGGAATCGCCGCTTGCGAAGAGAGTCACGTCGTGACCCATCCGGACGAGTTCTTCGGTAAGGTAGTGGACGACCCTTTCGGTGCCGCCGTACAATTTCGGCGGAACGGCCTCGTTCAGCGGGGCCACTTGCGCGATCCGCATCGGTCGCCCTTTCGTTTTGCCCTATCCTCCCGTCGGGAAATGGGCTGCACCAAGGGCCGCAACAATTCGCCTTCCGTGGCACGGAACCCGACGCACGCTCCGGGTGTTGCTGGCCGGGTGTTGCGCTTGACCTGGGGAAGCGAGGTTTTGCATAATGTTGAGGTGGATCGGCGCTTTTGACAGGCCGGTCCCTGCCAGGCCCGACTCGAATGAGTGGGCCGAGGTCATGTTGCTCTGTGGGAGGATATGACGATGCGTGCTTCCGTGCCCGCGTTCCCCGCCGTCGATGGTGATGGCGGCCTTGCCAAGTATTTCCGCGACATCCGCACCTTCCCGCTTCTCGAGGCGGAGGAGGAGTACATGCTCGCCAAGCGCTGGGTCGATTACGAGGACACCGAGGCGGCCCACAAGCTGGTGACCAGCCATCTGCGCCTGGTGGCCAAGATCGCCCTGGGCTACCGCCATTACGGACTGCCCATGGCCGACCTCATTTCCGAGGGCAATGTCGGCCTGATGCGCGCCGTCAAGAAATTCGACCCCGAGAAGGGTTTCCGCCTCGCCACCTACGCGATGTGGTGGGTGAAGGCGTCGCTCAACGAATTCGTGCTGAACTCCTGGTCGCTGGTCAAGATCGGCACCCTGGCGGCGCAGAAGAAGCTGTTCTTCAACCTCCGCCGGGTCAAGGCGCGCCTCAACCTGCTGGAGCAGGGGGACCTCAACCCCGAGGACGTCCGCGCCATCGCCACCGAGCTCAGCGTCACCGAAAGTGACGTGGTGGCCATGAACCGCCGGATGGCCGGCCGGGATTCCTCGCTCAACATTCCGGTGGGCGAGGGCAGCACCGAGATCGTCGACCTGCTGCCCGACGACGCGGACAACCAGGAGACCGCCTACGCCAAGCGCGAGGAGCTGTCGAAGGGCCGCAAGCTGATCGCCAGCGCGCTCGACACCCTGACCGAGCGGGAGCGCGAGGTGTTCACCGAGCGCCGTCTGCGCGACGACCCGCTCACCCTGGAGGAACTCGGTCAGCGCTACGGCGTCTCGCGCGAGCGCATCCGCCAGATCGAGGTCAAGGCCTTCGAGAAGGTGCGTTCGGTGGTCACCGCCGGCTTCGCGCTGCCGGCGCTGGCCTGAGCCGGAAATCCCCTCGCCGTCATGCCCGCGCTCGACGCGGGCATCCACGTGGCCCCGCCTAACCGGGTCCTATGGATCGCCGGGTCATGCCCGGCGATGACGACACTGGGGGAGCCCGGGTCGAGCTCTGCCGGCCTTAGCCGATTTCGAAGATCCCGTCGATTTCGACCGCGGCATTGAGCGGCAGCGAGGTGGCGCCCACCGCCACCCGCGCGTGGCGTCCGGCGTCGCCCAGCACTTCCACCATCAGGTCGGAGGCGCCGTTGACCACCTTGGGCTGGTCGATGAAATCGGGCGTGGAGGCGACGAAGCCGGTCAGGCGCACCACGCGGCGGACCCGGTCGAGGTCGCCGCCGCAGGCCGCCCGCGCCTGGGCCAGCAGGTTCAGCGCGCATAGCCGGCCGGCCCGCACCCCGTCGTCCAGCGCGACGTCGGCCCCGAGGCGCCCGAGCACGGCCGGTTTCCCCGCCTCCATCGGCAACTGGCCGGACACGAAGACCAGGTTGCCGGAAACCACGAACGGCACATAATTGGCGACCGCCGGAGCGGCCGGGGGAAGCTCCAGTCCCAATTCCTTCAGGCGGGCGTCGATGCGGCCGGTCATGGGGGCTCCTTTGCCATGCGGTGGAGGCTGCGCTAGGAGCAATGTATCCCCGCCACGCCGCCATGTCACCCCGGGGCGCCTTTGTTGCCCGGAGGTGAACGGACAGGGCTACTCGGCGCCGCGGATATCCCGGGCCAGCTTGTCGAGGATGTCGAGCACCTGGCCGGAGGCGTCCTGCAGGTCGTCCACCGCCTGCTTGCGCGCGCCGAAATCGCCCGCCTCGTGGCATGCGAGCGCCCGCTTGCCCGCCTCATGCACGTTCTTGTGCGGGTCGAGGAGGGCGCCGTACCAGGCGCTCTTCTTGACCCCGGCATCCTCGACGCTGTCATACCACTTGCCGAGCCGGCAGCAGTGGTGGTCGGGCAGCTTCGCCGCGGTGAGGTTGTTGCGGCCGTCGATGGTGTCGATCACGTTCTGGCGGAACACCATGTGGTCGATCTTGGTACCCAGCACCAGCGCGGCATGGCGGGCCGGACCCTGGGCCTGGGCCGGGTCGGTGAGGAAGAAGGCCATCTGGCTTTTCAGGCTCTCCGCCTGCTGCTCCAGCGAGCGGGCGGTGGCCGCCGATTCCTCGACCAGGGCCGCGTTCTTCTGGGTCGCCTCGTCCACTTCGGCGATGGTCTGGCTGACCTGATCGATGCCGGCGCTCTGCTCGCGCGTCGCCGAGGCGATCTCGCCCACGACTTCGGCGACCTGATGGATCGAGCGGGTGATCTGGTCGAGCGCCGACCCCGCCTGCTTGACCAGATCGGCGCCGGCGGTCACCTCGCGGCCGCTTTCGCCGATCAGTCCCTTGATCTCCTTCGAGGCCTGCGACGAACGCTGCGCCAGGTTGCGCACCTCCTGGGCGACCACCGCGAAGCCCTTGCCGGCGTCACCGGCGCGGGCCGCCTCGACGGCGGCGTTGAGGGCGAGCAGGTTGGTCTGGAAGGCGATCTCCTCGATCATGCCGACGATGCTGGAGATCTTGGACGAACTGCCCTCGATACGGCCCATGGCGGCGACCGCGTCGCCCACCACCTGGCCACTGGACGACGCCACCTCGCGGGTGCTGCCCGCGAAGGCGTTCGCCTGCTCGGCGTTGGCGGCGTTCTGGCGCACGGTGGCGGTCAGTTCCTCGATGGCGGCGGCCGCCTCTTCCAGGCTGGCCGCGTGCTTCTCGCTGCGGTCGGACAGTTCGACCGACGAGGCCGAGACCTCGGTGGCGATCTGCGAGAGATGGTCGGCGGAGCCGCCGATCTGCTTGACGACGGTGGCGAGCTTGATGACCGTCCCGTTGAAATCGGCCTTGAGGCGGGCGAAGACCCCCTCGTACATGGGGGTGACGCGGCGGGTGAGGTCGCCGGTGGCGAGGCCCTCCAACTGCACCGCGAAATCATCGAGGGCCTGGCTCATGGCGTCGAGCAGGCGGTTGACCTCCTGGGCCATGGCCAAGGCAAGGCCTTCGCGGCCCTCGGTTGCCAGCCGCATGCCGATGTCGCCCTTGGTGGCCCTCTCGACCAGGGCATCCATCTCTGCTTCCAGGGCAAGGCCGGGGGTGATGTCGCGCAGTTCGACCGCGGTTCCCAGGAGCGTGCCATCGGGAGCGGCGGCCGTGGCGGTCACCGGAACGATGGTGTGGCCGGCCACGGTGAGGCGCTGTCCGGCCGGGATCTCGGCCATGGCCGCGGCGGCCGCGATGTCGTCGCCGAGCAAGGCGCGCGCGGCGTCGTTGGCCATGACCACCTCGCCATCCGCCACGATCAGGCGAGGGGCCCCGGCGGCGAATGCGGCCTCGTGGCGGGTGGCGTCGGTCAGGCGCGCGGCCAGGCGCTCGGCGGCAATCATCAGCGCCGCGGCATCATGCCCGGCCGGCAGACGGGACAGCGGGGTGTTGACATGGCCGGCGGCAAGGCCGGAAAACACCTTTTCGAGCGCACGCCGCTCGTCGGCGACGACCGCCCGGATGTGGGCGAGGGCGCCGAAGGTGGCGGCGGCGAGGCCGAGACCGCAGGCCAGCGCGATCATGCGCGCCGGCATGTCCAGCATGAGCGCAGCCGACAGCGCCACGGCGACAATGGCCAAGGACAGGACGGCCGTAACCGTTCGGATGGTGCTGGTTGGGTTCGTCATATGGTCGTCGCTCCGGGGTGTCCCCGGCGGCAGGATATGGCGAAAAGCTATGCTTGGCAAAAATTAGCTATTATGAATGATGGCGTAATAGGGCGGTGGGGGCGGTTGCGGCCGTGCGGGAGGCGGTAGTGGATACGGATGCCGGGTGCGCCGCGCTTTGGCATGACAGTTTTCGCGAACTCGGCGAGCACATCCGCGGATTGCACGAGCGCTGCCATTCCGCCTACCACGCCTTCGACGACCTGCCCCGGCTGGTGGATGAGCTGCGCATCCTGTCGGTGAACGCCGAACTGGCCTCGGCGCGCGCCGGTGATTACGGCCGCGCCGTCCGTGTGCTCACCCATTTCGCCACGGAATCGGTGACCCGGCTGCTGTCGGTGGTGCCCGCGATGGTCGAGCTCAAGAAGACGACCTATTCCCTGGCCGGCACCGTCATGCGTGCCGCCGCCGACATCGCCAAGATCGAGGCGGCCGGCCATCTCGTGCTGCGCGAGGGGCACCGCTTTCCCGCCGGCGAGGGCGACCCGCTCGATGCCCTGGAAGGGGCCCGCCAGAAGCGGCTGGCCGCGCTGATCGGAGCGGTCGGGGAGATGGGGCGGGCGCACCAGCACCTGGTCGAGGCGGTGCGCTCGGTGCGCGAGGTGACGATGCAGGCCGAGATCATCGCCGCCAATGTCGCCATCGAGGCCACCTCGGCGGGGCCGCACGAGGTCGAACTGCAGAGCATCGCCGATACCATGCGCAGCAGGGTCGACCAGTTGCGGGCGATGATCGACCAGGCGGGGCGCGACCTGCGCGCCGCCGCGGATACCAACGTCAAGCTGTCGTCGCTGGCCACGCTGCTGCGCCGCTGACCAAGAGGGAATGCCGGGGATGAAGAGCTACACCATCTGGCAAAGCGGGGAGCACCGCTGGCTGGCCTTCGCACAGGATCCCGACCAGCCGGGCAACATCATCGACACCAACCAGTTGCTGGTGGTCGGCGAGGATGCCGCCATGCTCCTGGATCCGGGCGGGGTCGAGCTGTTTCCGTCCATGATGGCGGCGGTGACCCAGGAAATCGGGATCGGCCGCGTCAAGCACCTGTTCCTGTCGCACCAGGACCCCGATGTCTCCTCGGCCCTGCCCTTGTGGCGGCAGGTGTGCGGCGCCGACCTCGCGGTGCATGTGTCGTGGATGTGGGAAGGCTTCGTCAGCCATTTCGACCGCGACGCCCGCTTCCACGCCCTCCCCGACGCCGGCGCCGAGATCACCCTGTCGCGCGGCGTCCACCTTCGGATCCTGCCGGCCCACTACCTGCATTCCCCGGGCAATTTCTGCGTCTACGACCCCAAGGCCAAGGTGATGTTCTCGGGCGACATCGGCGCCGCCTTGGTGCCCAAGGAGCGCGTCACCGGCATCTTCGTCGAGAATTTCGACGAGCACGTCGCCTACATGGACGCCTTCCACCGGCGCTGGCTGGGGGCGAGCGAGGCGCGCGACAGGTGGGTCGCGATGGTACGTCGGCTGGATATCGACATCCTGGCGCCGCAGCACGGCCTGTTTTTCCGGGGGGCGGATGTGGGCCGCTTCCTCGACTGGCTTGAGGCGCTGCCGCTCGGCAGCGGGCTCGCGGCGTTCGACCAGGTGTCCGTCTAACCCTCTTCGATCTCGCCTGCCGCCGATTGCAGGTAGTTCTGGAGCCCCATGGCCGTGATCAGGTCGTGCTGGGTCTCCAGGAAGTCGATGTGCTCCTCGGTTCCTTCCAGGATCTCCCGCAGCTCGTGGCGGCTTTGGTAATCCTGCTTGCCCTCGCACAGGGCGATGGCGCCCACCAGCTCGGCATGGTGGCGGCGCTCGGCGGCAAGGTCGGCTTGCAGGATCTCGGGGACGTCCTCGCCGATGTGGAGCTTGCCGAGGTCCTGGAGGTTGGGAAGGCCTTCAAGGAACAGGATGCGTTCGATCAGGTCGTCGGCGTACTTCATCTCGTCGATGGAGAATTTGTAGACGGTCTTGCCCAGGCGTTCGTAGCCCCAGTTCTTGAGCATGCGGGCGTGGAGGAACGTCTGGTTGATATGGGTCAGTTCCAGCTTGAGGATGGCGTTCAGCGCGGCGAGGACGTCCCGGTCGCCCTTCATGTGCGGAAACTCCCGATCAGGACTGGCTCGCGCCGATGTCGCCGGCCGCGCTTTGGAGGTAGTTCTGCAGTCCCAAGGCGTCGATCAGGCGCAGTTGCTGCTCGAGCCAGAGCGTGTGGTCCTCTTCCGTGTCGGTCAGCAATTCGCGCAGGATTTGGCGGGTCTCGTAGTCCTGCTGCTGCTCGCACAGCGCGATGGCGTCGCGGAGCTCCTTGACCACCGAAAGCTCGTAGGCGAGGTCGTTCCGCATCATCTCGGGCACGTCTTTGCCGATGGTGAGCTTGCCCCGCTTGCCGACCTCGGGGTTTCCTTCCAGGAACAGGATGCGCCGGACCAGCCGGTCGGCGTGCTCCAGCTCCTCCTCGCGTT
Organism: Solirubrobacterales bacterium; assembly: GCA_050260775.1. GTDB lineage: Bacteria > Pseudomonadota > Alphaproteobacteria > Rhodospirillales > Magnetospirillaceae > CALABS01. Next base: position 46,987 of record JBLNCP010000025.1, read on the forward strand.
CGTGCGCCACCCGCTCGTAAAGCCGGCGGTAGCCCCAGTTGTCGTACATCCGCGAATGGGCGAAATACTGGTCCGCTGCGGTCAGCTCCCCCATCAGCAGCTTGTTCAGGCGGTCGACGATAGCCTTCTTGCCCTTCACGGCGAGGGCTCCCTCTCTTGTGGACGGCTTGCAGATGAGCGCGCCCGGCCCAGGGTTCAATTCATCCGTCCGGTGCGTGCTTGCGCCACCGGAACCCCTTGGCGATACTGGCTTTGGACCAGCAGAGGGTGGACTCGTGGGCCGTCCGGCTCGCTTCCGGATAGTGCGGATGGTGTGGGTCTCGAGGAGAATTCTTGATGCGTAAGATGATCGTTGCCGCCTTGGCCGCCATGGTTGCGCTCGGCGGTATCGGACTGGCGTCGCCAGCGTCGGCCGCCCCCGCGCCGAAGACCGTCGAGGTGTGGAAATCCCGGCTGTGCGGCTGCTGCGGCGGCTGGGTCGAGTACATGGAAGCGAAGGGCTACGCCGTCACCGTCCACAACGACGACGACATGGAGGCAGTGAAGAACCGCCTCGGCGTGCCTGAGGACGTGCGCTCGTGCCATACGGCGAAGATCGGCGACTACGTCATCGAGGGCCATGTGCCGGTCGAGGCGATCGACAAGCTGTTTGCCGAGCGTCCCAAGGTCACCGGCATCGCGGCGCCCGGGATGCCGCAGGGCTCGCCGGGGATGAACGGCAAGAAGGAGCCCAATGTGGTGGTCACCTTCGGCGGCGGCGCTCCCAAGGTCTTCGGCCGTTATTGAATGAATGGGTGATGAACCCGGCGGTCACGCCGGGTTCAAGGCCTCCCGCCTATCCTCAGCGTCAAGAGTTTGGCGAGGAGGAATCCATGCTTCGCAAAATGATCCTGCAGGGCCTGCTGGCTACCGTGCTCATTGCCGGTGCCAGCGCCCTTTACGCCCAGGCCGTCGGCCAGGCGCCCGTCGTCCATCTGGCGATGGGAGAGCTGGAATGAGCCGCTTGGCCCAGCCCTTCCTCAAGGCGTGGCACGCCATGCTGGCGGGTGGCTTCGTGGTGGCGTTCCTCACCGGCGACGAGGACACCTATGCCATGCACCTGTTCTCCGGCCTCCTGGTCCTGGGCTTGCTGGTGCTGCGCGTGGTGGTCAGCTGGGCGGCGCCCGGAGCGAGCGTCCTCAACCTGCGGCGGCCAGGGCGCAAGCCGGTGCTGATGCTGACGGCGCTGGCGCTCCTTGCCGCCATCGGCGCCGCCGCCGCCACCGGCCTCGGCGCCCATTTCCTCCCCTTCCTGGAGGATCTGCACGAAGCCGTCTCCAACGCCTCGCTGACGGTGATCGCGGCCCATGTGGTCGTCGTGGTGGCCATCTTCCGGGGCAAGGCCATCCGCCGCTGGCTGACCAGCCGGCTCAGCCCGGCCTCCACCCCAGGCTAACGCCTCGCCATGATCTCGCTCACGCTGTGGGCGGGGTCGGGTTCCGGCGACCAGAAGTGACGGGTGTTGTAGCAGGCGATCGCCCACGCCCCCTTGAGCCACGCCGCCGCCGAGAGTTTGCCGGCGGCGGCGGCACGGCTGAGTTCCGCGGTCTGCATCAGACCCAGGCTCGTGGTCTCGACCACACGCTGCATGAAGTGTCTCAGGATCATCGCGCTCCTCCCTGGCTGGCTCTTCCGTCCTGCCCTGAAAGTCGAAGCGAGACAACCTGTCCGCCCGGCGGTTGCCGTTTGGGCCGGGCGCACCTGCCGTTCGCCCAGGCAACGCCGTCGCGGGATCAGCCCCAGCCGTCGCGGGCGACGGCCATCGCCGCGGCGCGATTGTCCACGCCCAGGCGGCGGAGGACCTCGGACACATGCGCCTTCACGGTGTTGGGCGACAGGGCGAGGTCGCTGGCGATGCGCCGGTTGGACTTGCCCGCGACGATGTCGGCGAGGACGCGCAATTGGCGGGCGCTCAAGGGGCGGCGCACGGCCGCCGGTCCCATGGAAGCGGACGGGATGGCCAGCGTGGAGGGAAACGCGATCCCGCCGCGCAAGACCATGGCCACGGTGCGCCAGATCGGCTCGGCGCTCCGCGCCGCCAATCCCGCCACGCCGCACAGGCGCAGCCGCTCCTGCATTTCCTCGGGCATGCCGTCGGCCAGGACCACGATGCGGGCGTCGCCGGCCCGGATCAGCAATTGGATGATGTCGGCGAGGGAGGTCAGGCCCGGCATGGCGAGGTCGGCGATGACCAGCTCGACCCCACCCGCGCCCAGCGCTTCCATCGCGTCGGCATAGGTATCTGCGGTGGTGAATGCGGCATCCCGGCGCATCCCCCTCACGATGTCGGTGATATCGCTGCTGAGAGGGCCCGCCGCCCCGGCGATCAAGGTGCTCAAGCCATCCTCCCCCGACCAATAGCCATATGGCTTTGGTATAGGCTAGCACCTTTGGTTGCCCCGTCCAACCCACGGGAACCGGAAAATAAAAAGGGGCCGCCCGGCGGCGGCCCCGTGTGCTTCGGGAACAGGAACCCTAATGAGCGGCGGCGCCTTCCGCCCCCAGGCCGGTCTCGGACCGGATGGCCTGCGCCTCGTAGGCGGCGCGTTCCGCGTTGGCCCGCTCGCTGTGGTCGGTCACCGAGAGCAGCCAGGTGGCGATGAAGGCGATCGGCATGGAGAACAGCGCCGGGTACTTGAAGGGGAAGATCGCATGCGGGTTCTTCATCACGTCGACCCATACGGTCGGGCCGAGCACGGTGAACAGCACGGCCGCGCCCAGGCCCATGAAGCCGCCGATGACGGCGCCACGGGTGGTCAGGCCCCGCCAGAAGATCGACATCACCAGGATCGGGAAGTTGGTCGACGCGGCGATGGCGAAGGTCAGGCCCACCATGTACGCGACGTTCTGCTTCTCGAAGATGATGCCCAGGAACACGGCGATCACGCCGATGCCCAGGGAGGCGATCTTCGACACCATGACTTCGGTGCCCTCGGTGGTCCGGCCGCGGGCGAAGACGTTGGCGTAGAGGTCGTGCGAGATCGCCGACGCGCCGGCCAGCGCCAAGCCCGACACCACCGCCAGGATGGTGGCGAAGGCCACGGCCGAGATGAAGCCGAGGAACAGGTCACCACCGATGGCGTGGGCCAGGTGGAGAGCGGCCATGTTGTTGCCGCCCTTGAGGCCGGTGATCTTACCCGCGGCGTCCTTGACCAGATACAGGTCGGAGCCCGAGCCGTACACCAGCAGGATGGCGCCGAAGCCGATGATGAAGGTCAGGATGTAGAAGTAGCCGATGAAGCTGGTGGCAAAGAGCACCGATTTGCGGGCTTGCTTGGCATCCGGAACGGTGAAGAAGCGCATCAGGATGTGCGGCAGGCCGGCGGTGCCGAACATCAGGGCCAGCGCCAGCGAAATGGCTTCGACCGGGCTGGTCACCAGGGTGCCGGGCTTCATGATGGCGAGGCCCTTGGGATGGACCCGGGTGGCCTCGGCGAACAAGCGTTCGAACGAGAAGCCGACATGGGACAGCACGCCGAGCGCGATGAAGGTGGCGCCGCCCAGCAGCAGGCAGGCCTTGATGATCTGCACCCATGTGGTGGCGGTCATGCCGCCGAAGGTCACGTAGACGATCATCAGCGCGCCGACCAGGATGACGGCGTAGATGTAGTCGAGGCCGAACAGCAGCTTGATGAGCTGGCCGGCGCCGACCATCTGGCCGATCAGGTAGAAGATCACAACCACCAGGGAGCCGGTGGCCGCGAAGGTGCGGACCGGGGTCTGGGCGAGGCGGTAGGAGGCGACGTCGGCGAAGGTGTACTTGCCGAGGTTCCTGAGGCGCTCGGCGATCAGGAACAGGATGATCGGCCAG
>JBLNCP010000026.1:0-17523 GCA_050260775.1 Solirubrobacterales bacterium
CGATCTCGGAAGGTGGCTGCACCACTACAACCACGGCCGGCCCCATGCTAGCCTCGGCGGACGGCCACCGATCAGCCGTCTTCAGGCAGCCGCCGCCTGAACAACGTCATTGGAAACGACAACTAGGTTCTTCGCTGGAAGACGCGGCGGGTTGCGGGGGCAGCGGGCCGAAGGCGCGCATCCGGCCGAGGCAATTCGCCCCCCTCCGTCATGGCCGGGCCTGACCCGGCCATCCATGCGACCACTCAATGCGGCGGGATTGCTTGTCCCGGTCATCCTGAGGAGCATGGCGACGATGGACCTCGTACGCCTGGGACAGACGAGGTCCTCGCTCCGCTCGGAATGACGGTGGAGGCGTGAGTCTGAAGCGGCGGCCGGCCCCCTCCCTGCCCTCCCCCACCCTGCCCTCCCCCACGCCGAGCGCGGGGGAGGGAGATGTCTTGCTGTCATCCTGAGGAGCGAAGCGACGAAGGATCTCGTCGGCCTTGGGCACGCGAGATCCGTCACCTGGCTTCAACGACAATGTGGCGTGACCCTGAGGGGGGCGGCGCGGCCTGCGACCCTTGGCAGCGCCGCCCCATGCCGGAGGGTCAGCCGGCAGGGGTCAGCCGGCGCGGGTCACCGGCGGACCGCGGCGGCGGACCAGCTGGTACCGCCGGCCGAGGTAGGCGAGCGGAACGCTCCAGATGTGAACCAGCCGGCTGAAGGGGAACAGCAGCAGGATGGTCAGGCCGATCACCAGATGGGCCTGGAACACCGGGTCGGTGCCGGCGGCAAGCTCGGCAGCGCCGCCGCGGAAGGTGAGGATGCGCTGGGCCCACTCGGCCAGCGCCAGCATGGTGGTGGCGTCGTGGTGCTGGGCCGAGGCCGGGATGGTCAGCAGCCCGACCGCCAGCTGGATGAACAGCAGCAGCAGGATGACGGTGTCCATGGTCGAGCCCGCGGCCTTGACGCGATCGTCGGTCAGGCGGCGATGGACCAGGAAGACCATGCCCAGCATGCAGACCACGCCGAAGATGCCGCCGGCGGTCATCGCCACCGTCTGCTTGGTCTCGGCGCTGAGGCCCAGAGCGCTGTAGAGGAAGTGCGGGGTCAGCAGGCCTACGGCATGGCCGCCGAGCAAAGCCAGCATGCCGATGTGGAAGGCGTTGCTGGCGAACAGCATGCCCCGGCGGCGCAGGAACTGGCTCGATCCGCTCTTCCAGGTGTAGGGCTCGTAATCGAGACGGACCACGCTGCCCACCAGGAACACCGCGATGGCGATGTAGGGGTAGATGCCGAAAAGGAAAAAATCCAGAGTCTTCATCGTCCAATCCCTTCCATCAGGGCCGTGCTGGCCGTGGCGGCGCGGCAGGGGGGCAGGGCCGAGCCCGCCCCGAACTCCACCGGATCCTCGGCCCAGGCGATATCGATATCCTCGTCGACCTCGGGGGTGAGGACGGCGCGCTCCTCGGCCGACGCCTCCCCGGCCAGGGCAGCCACCGCCGCCATCACCGCCGCATAGGGGCTGTCGCGCTTGGCCAGCCGTTCGGCCAGGGCCGCCACCACATGGCGGGCCTCGGCCAGCAGGTCGCAGGCTTCGTCGTCGTCGAGGAGCGACAGGAATTCAAGGAACACCGGCAGGTAGTCGGGCAGTTCCGAGATTCCCAGCGCCAGACCGCGGCTCTCGTACATGGCCTTGAGGTCGACCATGGCCTGGCCGCGATCCCGCGACTCGCCGTGGACATGTTCGAACAGGTTGAGCGACAGCGAGCGGCTGCGGTCGAACTGGTCGATCCATGCCGCCTGGCGATCCATCAGATCGCCCTCGGCCAGGTGGGCGAAGAAGCCCGCCAGCCGCCCGGCAGCCTCGGGCGGCAGGCGGTCTTCCTCCCCCAACACCGCGCTCATGTCGGCGAGCGCGGCAATCGTGGCCTCCGTCGGGTAGTCGAGCAGGGCGGCCAGCACTTTCAGGGTCATCATCATGGCCGTCACTCCGCCGCGGTGGACGGCTTGCGCGAGCCGAACAGGCCGATTTCGCTGGTGCCGCCGCAGCCGTTGCCGAACGAGAAGCCGCACGACCCCTTGAGGTCGAAGGCATCCTCGGCATAGGCGCGGTGGCTGGACGGCACCACGAAGCGGTCCTCGTAATCGGCAATCGCCATGATGCGGTACATCTCGTCGGCCTGGGCCTCGGTCAGCCCCACCTGCTGCAGGGGCTTGAGGTCCGCGACGCCGTCGACCGTCTTCGAGCGCATGTAGGCGCGCATGGCCAGCATGCGCTCCAGCGCCGAGACGACAGGGCGTTCATCACCCGCCGTCAGCATGTTGGCGAGATAGCGCACCGGGATGCGCAGGCTTTCCACGTCGGGAATGACGCCGTTGACGCCGACGGCGCCGGAATCGACTCGGCCCTGGATGGGCGACAGCGGCGGGATGTACCAGACCATGGGCAGGGTGCGGTACTCGGGGTGCAGCGGGAAGGCCACCTTCCACTCCATGGCCATCTTCCACACCGGCGAGCGCTGCGCCGCCTCCAGCCAGGTCTCGGGCACGCCGTCCTTGCGCGCCTGGGCCTGGACCTCGGGCGAGTGCGGGTCGAGGAAGATGTCCATCTGCGCCTGGTAAAGGTCGGTCTCGCGCTTGGCCGAGGCGGCGGCCTCGATGCGGTCGGCGTCGTAGAGGACCACGCCCAGGTAGCGGATGCGGCCGACGCAGGTCTCCGAGCACACGGTCGGCTGGCCCGATTCGATGCGCGGATAGCAGAAGATGCACTTCTCGGCCTTGCCGGACTTCCAGTTGTAATAAATCTTCTTGAACGGGCACGCCGAGACGCACATGCGCCAGCCGCGGCACTTCTCCTGGTCGATGAGGACGATGCCGTCCTCCTCGCGCTTGTAGATGGAGCCGGACGGGCACGACGCGACGCAGGCCGGGTTGAGGCAGTGCTCGCACAGCCGCGGCAGGTACATCATGAAGGTGTTCTCGAACTCGCCGTACATCTCCTTCTGGATGTTGGCGAAGTTCTTGTCGGCCGAGCGCTTGCGGAACTCCGTCCCCAGGATCTCCTCCCAGTTCGGGCCGTACTCGATCTTCTCCATGCGCTGCTGGGTGACCAGCGAGCGCGGCCGCGCCGTCGGCGGCGTCTCGGACAGCGCCGCGTTCTGCAGGTGCTCGTAATCGAAGGTGAAGGGCTCGTAATAGTCGTCGATCTCCGGCATGTGCGGATTGCTGAAGATCTTGGCCACCAACGAGCCGCGCGAGCCCAAGCGGGGTTCCAGCGAGCCGTTGCCGAGGCGGCGCCATCCGCCCTGCCACTTCTCCTGGTTCTCCCAGTCCTTGGGATAGCCGATGCCCGGCTTGGTCTCGACGTTGTTGAACCAGGCGTACTCGACGCCTTCACGCGTGGTCCACACGTTCTTGCAGGTCACCGAACAGGTGTGGCAGCCGATGCACTTGTCCAAATTGAGGACCATCGCGATCTGTGCACGGATTTTCATGGCTCAGGCCCCCTTCGCTTCCAGGCTGCGTTCCAGCCACTCGACATTGGTCATCTTGCGGATGATGACGAACTCGTCGCGGTTGGAGCCGACGGTGCCGTAGTAGTTGAAGCCGTAGGCCTGCTGGGCGTAGCCGCCGATCATGTGGGTCGGCTTCGGGCAGGTGCGGGTCACCGAGTTGTGGATGCCGCCGCGCAGTTTGGTGGTCTCGGCCCCGGGCGTGTTCACGATCTTCTCCTGGGCGTGGTACATCATGCACATGCCTTCCTTGACGCGCTGGCTGACCACCGCGCGCGCCGCGATGGCGCCGTTGGCGTTGAAGGCCTCGATCCAGTCGTTGTCGGCGATGCCGGCCTTGGCCGCGTCCTTCTCGGACAGCCAGATGATCGGTCCGCCGCGCGACAGCGTCAGCATGATGAGGTTGTCGGAATAGGTGCTGTGGATGCCCCACTTCTGGTGCGGCGTGATCCAGTTCAGCACCACGTGCTTGCCGCCGTTGGACTTGGCATCGACCACCGGCTTGATGGTCTTGGTGTCGATGGGCGGCCGGTAGACGCACAGCGCCTCGCCGAAGGCCAGCATCCACTTGTGGTCCTGGTAGAATTGCTGGCGCCCCGTCAGCGTGCGCCAGGGGATCAGTTCGTGGACGTTGGTGTAGCCGGCGTTGTAGCTGACCTTTTCCGATTCGAGACCGGACCAGATCGGCGAGGAGATGATCTTGCGCGGCTGCGCCTGGATGTCGCGGAAACGGATCTTCTCGTCCTCGCGGTGCAGCGCCAGATGGGCATGCTCGCGCCCGGTCGCCTTCGACAGGGCTTCCCAGGCCTTCACGGCAACCTGACCGTTGGTTTCGGGCGCGAGCATCAGGATCGCCTCGGCCGCCTCGATGTCGGTCTCCATCCGGGGCTGGCCCTTGGATGGTCCCTCGGCGGTGACCAGGCGGTTCAGTTCACCCAGGGCCTCCACCTCGTCCTCGGTGTTCCAGGCGATGCCCTTGCCGCCGTTGCCGAGCTTCTTCAACAGCGGCCCCAGCGCGGTGAAGCGCTTGTAGGTGTTGGGATAGTCGCGTTCGACCACCGCCATCGCCGGCATGGTCTTGCCGGGAATGGGCTGGATCTCGCCCTTCTTCCAGTCCTTGACGTCGAGCGCCTGGGCCAGCTCGCCGGGGGTGTCGTGCATCATCGGGGTCAGCACCAGGTCGTGCTCGACGCCGAGATGGCCGTCGGCGATTTCGGAGAAGCGCCGGGCGATGCCCTTGTAGATCTCCCAGTCCGAGCGCGCCTCCCAGGCCGGGTCGACGGCCTGGCTCAAGGGGTGGATGAAGGGGTGCATGTCCGAGGTGTTGAGGTCGTTCTTTTCGTACCAGGTCGCCGTGGGCAGCACGATGTCCGAGTACAGGCAGGTGGTCGACATGCGGAAGTCCAGCGTGACCAGCAGGTCGAGCTTGCCGGTGGGCGCCTGGTCGCGCCACACCACGTCGACCGGCTTCTCGCCCCCGGCCACGCCCAAATCGGCGTTCATCACGCCGTGCTGGGTGCCGAGCAGGTACTTGAGGAAGTACTCGTGGCCCTTGCCCGACGAGCCCAGCAGATTCGAGCGCCAGACGAACAGGTTGCGGGGGAAGTTCTTGGGATTGTCCGGATCCTCGCACGACATGCGCAGGGACCCGCTGGCCAGGCCGTCGACGGCGAAGCGGATGGGGTCGGCGCCGACCGCCTTGGCCTGGCGCACCACTTCGAGCGGATTGGTCTCGAGCTGGGGCGCCGACGGCAGCCAGCCCATGCGCTCGGAGCGGGCGTTGAAGTCGATCAGCGCCCCCTTGTAGGCCTCGGGATCGGCCAGCGGCGACAGGATCTCCTTGATCGACAGCTTCTCGTGCCGCCACTGGTCGGTGTGGGCGTAGAAGAACGAGGTGGAGTTCATCTGACGGGGCGGGCGCACCCAGTCGGTGGCGAAGGCCACCGGCACCCAGCCGGTCTGCGGGCGCAGCTTCTCCTGGCCGACGTAATGACCCCAGCCGCCGCCCGACTGGCCGATGCAGCCGCACATCACCAGCATGTTGATGATGCCGCGGTAGTTCATGTCCATGTGGTACCAGTGGTTCATGGCGGCGCCGATGATCACCATGGAGCGGCCATGGGTGCGGTCGGCGTTGTCGGCGAACTGCCGGGCCACGGTGATCACGTCGGCCGCCTTGACCCCGGTGATGCGCTCCTGCCACGCGGGCGTGTAGGGCACGTTCTGGTCATAGGAGGAGGCGACGTGCTCGCCGCCCAGGCCGCGGTCGATTCCGTAATTGGCGGCCATCAGGTCGAACACGGTGGCGACCAGGGTCTCGCCGTCGGCCAGCGCCAAGCGCTTGACCGGCACGTTGCGCACCAGCACGTCGGGGTGCGGGTTGTTGTCGAAGTAGGCGTGGTCGAGATGGCCGAAATAGGGGAAGGCCACCGGGGCGACGTCGTCGCGCCGGTCGATCAGGCTGAGCGCCAGCTTGGTCTCGCCGCCGTCGCGGGCGTCCTTCTCCTCGATGTTCCACTTGCCGTGCTCGCCCCAGCGGAAGCCGATGGAGCCGTTGGGCACGGCGATGCGGCCGCCGGCCTCGTCGAAGCCGACCGTCTTCCATTCGGGATTGTTGGTCTGGCCGAGCGCCCCGTCGAAATCGGAGGCGCGCAGGAAGCGGTCCGGCACCCAGGATCCGTCGCGCTTGACCAGGCGCACCAGCAGGGGCATGTCGGTGGTCTGGCGGCAATAATCCTCGAAATACTGCGACTTCCTGTCGCCGAGGTGGAATTCCTTGAGGATGACGTGCCCCATGGCCATCGCCAGCGCCGAATCGGTGCCCTGCTTGGGCGCCATCCACAGATCGGCGAACTTGGAGGCCTCGGAATAGTCCGGGGAAACCACCACGCTCTTGGCGCCCTTGTAGCGGACCTCGGTATAGAAGTGCGCGTCGGGGGTGCGGGTCTGCGGGACGTTGGACCCCCACAGGATCAGGAAGTTGGCATTGTACCAGTCGGCCGATTCCGGCACGTCGGTCTGCTCGCCCCACATCTGCGGGCTGGACGGCGGCAGGTCGCAGTACCAGTCGTAGAAGCTCAAGGAGACGCCGCCGATCAGCGACAGATAGCGGGTGCCGGCGGCGAAGGACACCATCGACATGGCGGGGATGGGCGAGAACCCGGCGATGCGGTCGGGGCCCCACGCCTTGATGGTGTGGACGTTGGCGGCCGCGACCATCTCCTCGATCTCGGCCCAGCTGGCGCGCACGAAGCCGCCCAGGCCGCGCACCGCCTTGTATTCGGCCGCCTTGGCCGGATCCTCGACGATGGAGCGCCACGCCTCGACCGGGCCGAGCGTCTCGCGCGCCTTGCGCCACAGCTTCAACAGCGCGCCGCGCACCAGCGGGTACTTCACGCGGTTGCCCGAGTACATGTACCAGGAATAGCTGGCGCCGCGCTGGCAGCCGCGCGGCTCGTGGTTGGGCATGCCCGGCCGCGTGCGCGGATAGTCGGTCTGCTGGGTCTCCCAGGTGACGATGCCGCCCTTGACGTAGATCTTCCACGAGCACGAACCGGTGCAGTTGGTGCCGTGCGTCGAGCGCACGATCTTGTCGTGCTGCCAGCGCTTGCGGTAGCCGTCTTCCCAGCGCCGGCTCTCGTTGGTGACCGCGCCGTGGTCGCCCGAGAAGGTGTCGACGGTGCGCTTGAAGAACAGCAGCTTATCAATGAAATGGCTCATAATTCTTGGCCTTTATTCTTGATGGCGCGTCAGCACTTGATCTCGGCGTTCCGGCGCGTGTACCACCACCAGGTGGCCAGCACGCAGGTGACGTAGAACGCCATGAAGCCGTAGAGCGCGGCCTCGGCGCCGCCGGTCATGGCGATCGAGGTGCCGAAGCTGCGGGGAATGAAGAAGGCGCCGTAGGCCGCCAGCGCCGAGCTGAAGCCCAGCACCGCCGCCGCCTCCTTGGCGGCTTCCTTGATGGCCTCGGCCTCGGGGATGTGGCGGGTTTCGCCCTCGCGCTTCTTCAGGGTGGCGAAGATCACCGGGATCATCTGGAAGGTGGACGCGTTGCCGACGCCGGTGCCGGCGAACAGCAGCAGGAACATGGCGAGGAAGCCGGTGAACGCCTGCGGCTCGGCCTTGTGGCCGAGGAAGTAGAGAACCCCCGCCACCGCCAGCATCATCACGATGAAGGTCCAGAACGTCACCCGGCCGCCGCCGAACTTGTCGGACAGGAAGCCGCCGATGACGCGCGCCACCGAACCGACCAGCGGGCCGAGGAAGGCGTAGGTCAGCGGGTTGATGTTGGGGAACTGGGTCTTGGTCAGCAGCGCGAATCCGGCCGAATAGCCGATAAACGAGCCGAAGGTGCCGAGATATAGCCAGCACATGATCCAGTTGTGCTTGCGCTTGAAGATGATGGCCTGCTCGGAGAAGGAGGCCTTGGCGCTGGAGATGTCGTTCATGCCGACCCAGGCCGCCAGGCTGGAGGCGATGATGAACGGCACCCAGATGAAGCCGGCGTTCTGCAGCCACATCTGCTTGCTCTCGGCGCCCTTGACCCAGGTCTGGGCGTCGCCGCCCAGGCCGCCGAACACCGCCGACGCGATCACCAGCGGCACCACGAACTGCACCACCGAGACGCCCAGATTGCCGATGCCGGCGTTCAGTCCCAGCGCCATGCCCTTCTTATGCTTGGGGAAGAAGAAGCTGATGTTGGCCATGGAGGAGGCGAAGTTGCCGCCGCCCAGGCCGCACAGCAGGGCCAGGCTCAGGAACACCGGATAGGGGGTGGAGGGGTCCCGCACGGCGAAGCCGATGCCGAGCGCCGGCAGCAGCAGCGAGGCCGTCGCCAGGGTGGTCCACAGCCGCCCGCCGAACACCGGGATCATGAAGGAATAGAAGATGCGCAGCGTGGCGCCGGCGAGGCCGGGCATCGAGGCCAGCCAGAACAGCTGGTCGGTGTCGAACTTGAACCCGATGTTGGGCAGGTTGACCACCACCACGCTCCACACCATCCAGACCGCGAAGGCCAGCAGCAGGTTCGGCATGGAGATCCACAGGTTGCGCATGGCAACCCGCTTTCCCTTGCTCTCCCAATAGGAGGAATCCTCGGGCTTCCAGTCGGTCAGCACATGGCTGCGGACGATTACGTCGACGGACATGCTTTTCCCTTTCTTTGGATCGTCTTCTGACCGGCCTCGGAGGGCCGGGCGGTTATGTTGGGGAGTTGGCCCGCGTCATCGTCGGCGGGCAGGATCGTGTCGAGGCCGTCGCCCACCGGCAGCGCCGGCCCCTCGGGCAGGCCCATCCGGCGGAGCGCGTCGCGCTCCATGCGGCGGATGGCGTAGTGCATCCAGGCGAGCGACACCGCGACGACCAGGAAGAGCAGCATGAAGCAGCTGGTCCACACGCCGGTGAGGTCGTTAAGCGCGCCGAAGGCGATGGGCAGGACGAAGCCGCCGAGGCCGCCGATCAGGCCGACCACGCCGCCGACCGAGCCCACGTGATGGGGGTAGTAGACGGGGATGTGCTTGTAGACGGCCGCCTTGCCGAGCGACATGAAGAAGCCGAGCACGAAGGCGACGAGGGTGAAGGGCAGGAAGCCCAGCGACATGCTGAAGGTGATGTCGCCCTTGATCCCGTGGATGACGTAGTCGGTGGCGGGGTAGCTGAGCACGAACAGGCAGATGGCGCCGACGCCGAACGTCCAGTACATGACGCTGCGCGCCCCCCAGCGGTCGGACATCCAGCCGCCCACCGCGCGGAAGACGCTGCCGGGGATCGAATAGGCCGCGCCCAGCATGCCGGCGGTCTTCACGTCGAGGCCGTAGGCGCCCATGTAGTAGCGCGGCAGCCACAGGGCGAGCGCCACGAAGCCGCCGAAGACGAAAAAGTAATAGAGCGAAAAGCGCCATACCCGGATTTCCCGGAGGGGCGCCATCATCGACGCCATCGTCTCCGGCTTGTGGCCGGTGGACAGCCGGCTGCGCAGCACCGGATCGTCCTTGGTGACCAGGAAGAACAGCACGCCGCTGGCGAAGATGACCGCGGCCCAGATGTTGGCCACCATCTCCCAGCCGAACGCCACCATCACCCAGGGGGCGACGAACTTGGTCACCGCGGCGCCGACGTTGCCCATGCCGAAGATGCCGAGCGCGGTGCCCTGCTTCTCCTTGGGATACCAGCGCGACACGTAGGCGATTCCGACCGCGAAGCCGCCGCCGGCGATGCCGACGCCCAGCGCCGCCAGCAGGAAGCCCTCGTAGGTGTGCGCCCACGTCACCAGCCAGGTCGCCACCGCCGAGATCATCATCACCAGCGAGAACACCACCCGGCCGCCGTACTGGTCGGTCCAGATGCCCAGCGTCAGGCGGACCAGCGAGCCGGTGAGGATGGGGGTGGCGACCAGCAGGCCGAACTCGGTGTCGTTCAGCCCCAGGTCCTTTTTGATCTGCACCCCGAGGATGCTGAAGATCGTCCACACCGCGAAGCACACGGTGAAGGCGAGTGTGCTGCTCCACAGTGCGAGGTTTTGTTCGCCCTTGGCGACGCCTCTGAGGTCGTGCATGGCCGCCGAACCTTTCTCGTGACGACGGGAAGACCCGCCATGAATTCGTCGCGAGGATATCGGAGCGCATTTCGCCCACACTTGACCGAGCCGGGGGCCGCGACAAATTGACGCGGGTAGGGGCGCGGGTTATTCCCGCCTTAGCTGTTGACCCTGTGCGTGGACTCGGGGATCAATGACTGGTCGCAGACTCTCGGTCTGTTTTCGGTTCGAGGTAGCAGATGCATCAGCACAGCTTCTCTCACCTTGTCCGCCATGGTGCGCCGCCGGGGCGAGCCTTTCACAGCGAGGACATCGCCCGCATCAGCCATGTGCCGCTGCTGGCGCAGCTGCCGCCGCACCTCCTCAGGATGGTGCTGGCCGAGGCGTCGGTGCAGCGGCACGACGCCGGCGATACCCTGTTCCGCCAGGGCGAGGAGCCGCAGTTCCTTCACATCGTGATGGACGGCGAGATCGGCCTGTTCGGCACCACCAGCGACGGCGACGAGACCGTCATGGCCCTGCTGAAATCCGGCGAGGTCTTCATCGCCGCCGCCGTGCTGACCGAGCGGCCCTACCTGATGGGGGCGCGGGCGCTGTCGCCCGCCCGGGTCATGGTGCTGCCGGCCGAGCGCCTGCGCCGGGACCTTCACGAGGTCCCCGACCTGGCCTTCGCCATGCTCACCTCGCTGTCGACGCATTTCCGCATGCTGGTGCGCGAGGTGAAGGCGCTGAAGCTGCAGTCGACCACCCAGCGCCTGGCCCACTATCTCATGTCGCTGACGCCCCGGCGCGAGGGCCCAACCATCGTGTGGCTGCCGCACAGCAAGTGCGTGATCGCCGCCCGCATCGGCATCCGCCCCGAAACCCTGTCGCGCGCCTTTGCCGCCTTGCGCCGATATGGCGTGTCCATCAGCGGCACGCGGGTGGCGATCGACGACGTCGCCGTGCTGGCCGAGTTCTGTCGCCAGGACGAGGACATCGCCTAAACACCCTCGTTCAGGACGGGGCGTGCTTGTTGAGGATCCGCTGCAGGGTGCGTCGGTGCATGCGCAGCTTCCGCGCCGTCTCCGACACATTGTGCCCGCATTCGACGAACACCCGCTGGATGTGCTCCCACCGCACCCGCTCGGGCGTCATGGGTTCAGCCTCGCCCGCATCGGTGAACGCCACCTCGTCGCCGCGGAAGGCGGCCAGCAGGTGGTCGATGTCGACCGGCTTGGGCAGATAGTCGGCGGCCCCCGCCTTGATGGCGTTCACCGCCGAGGCGATGTTGCCGTAGCCGGTCAGCAGCACGATGCGGGTGTCGGGTGCGATCTCGCGTAGAATGCGGACCAGCTCCAGCCCGTTGCCGTCACCCAGGCGGAGGTCCACCGCCGCGTAGGTCGGGGGCCGCACCGAGGCGAGGCCGACGGCCTCGGCGATGGTGGCGGCGGTATCGACGACAAGCTGGCGGCGCTGCAACGCCCGAGCCAGGCTGAGCCGGAACGGCTCGTCGTCGTCCACCACCAGCACGATTTCCGGTTCTTCAGACATGTTCGGTCTCGCTTGCGGAGGCCACCAGCAGATCGCTCATCCGCCAGCGGACGGTGACCTCGGCGCCACCGCCGTCGTGGTTGGCAAAGGACAGTCGGGCCCCGGTGCGCGACAGCAGCGTGCCGGCGATGAAGATGCCGAGGCCGAGATGGCTGCCGTCGTGGTCCCGCGTCGACAGATACGGTTCGCCCAGGTGCTCCATCAGCCGCTCGGGGAACCCCGGTCCGTCATCGCGGATGCGGACCGACAGCGTGGCGGCGGTCCATTCCGTCAGGACGTGGACCTCGGTGGTGGCGAACTGGATGGCGTTCTGGAACAGGTTGCCGAGGCCGTGCAGGATCTCAGGGCTGCGCATGATCCAGGGCTCGGGGGCGCCGGGGGGATCGGCAACGGTGGCGAAGCGCAGTTCGACGGCTTCGCTGCGGTAGGGCGCCGCGGCCATCTCCACCAAGGTCGCCACCGAGACCGTCTCGTCGCCGACCAGGGCGTCGTATTCCCGCCGCCGCGACAGGCGCGCCAGGATGTCGCGGCAGCGTTCGGCCTGCCCCAGCAGCAGGCGCAGGTCGGCGATGTGGGGGCTGTCCTCGGCCGACTGGCTGCAGACTTCCTGCGCCACCAGGCAGACGGTGGCCAGTGGCGTGTTGAGCTCGTGCGCCACCATCGCCGCCAGGCCGCCCACGGCGGCGACCTTCTGCTCCTTCAGCAGCGCGGTGCGGCTGGCCTCGTAGGCGGCGTCCATGCGCCGCGTCTCGTTGGCCATGTGCCAAGTGAAGAAGGTGATGGAGACGATGCCCACGCAGAGCGCCACCCAGACCCCGAAGCTGTAGACCGGCGGAAAGACGAGGGGGGTGGGCCACGGCAGCGGCATGTGCCACAGGGTGGCAACGGTCATGGCGCTGGCCGCCAGGCCACCGATCATGGCGGCGTGGCGGCCGGACAGCGTGGCCGCGGCCACCGCCACCGGTCCCATGACGAAGATGCTGAAGGGATTCTGCGGTCCGCCGGTGAGGCCGACCAGGACGCAGGTCTGCACCACGTCGAAGGCGATGTGCCAGGCGGCGTTGCGCTGGTCGAGGCGGCGCATGCTGCCGCCGTCGATGGCTAGGGTGCCGTTCAGCACCACCGAGGCGCCGATGGTCGCCATCACGGGGAGCAGCGCCAGCGGCCCGACCGAGAGTTCGACGACGAGGACGGTGGCCGACTGGCCGATGATCGCCAGCCAGCGGATCAGCACGAGCGTGCCGAGGCGGGTGCGCAGCGATCCTTCGCCCCGGTCGGTTCGATTCCACCATGCGTCCGCGACCGTCACCGTGTCCCCCGATCACGCTGTCACTGGGCCGTCGTCTGGCGGGACGATATAACGGTCGACCTTTGGGCGGATTTGATCGAAGACAATTCGCCTATTGGACGGTTGCGGGCGCCGGCTGCGGGATCGGCTGCGCCAGCAGGCGGGCGGTGACCAGCAGCCATGCCGTCCGCAGCAGGAAGTAGCCGATGATCACGTTGGCGGCGGCGAACAGCGGCAGCGCCAATTCGGCCACCGGTCCGGTGATGCCGTACTGGAGCATCTTGAGGGCCGACAGCGGCAGGGCGACGACGCCGAAACTGAAGGCCCAATGGCCGGGGACGAAGCTCCTGCCGAAGAACCAGGGGATCAGGCGGATCATCACCCCGGCCTGCAGCAGGCCGTAGCCGAACAGGATCTGGGCGAACAGGTCGGGGGTCCCGCTGTTCACCGACAGGTAGGCGACGCAGCAGACCACCGGGGGGGCCAGCTGGATCCCCAGCGTCGGCCTGAGCGCCGCCGGCCCCGCCTCGGTGGTGTAGAGCTGGTGCATCAGCACCGATTCGATGGCCAGCCACGACAGCAGGCCGGCGCCCAGGAACAGCACGCCCAGGTTGGCGAAGCCGAGATTGCCGGCGGCGATGGCCGCGACGAAGTTGCCGGCGACGGTGGGCAGGTACAGGACCGCCGTCGTCATCCCCGGCTCGCGGCGCCCCTTCCAAAGGCTGCCGGTGATGGAGCTGCTGAACAGGATGTGCCCGCCCCAGCCGGCGACCGCCAGCGCCAGCGCCACACCGCGCGAGTAGGGCACGGCGGCCACCGAGACCAGCAGGGTGGTGACGAACACCAGTCCGACATAGCAGCTCATGATCGGGTGGCGGATCTCGGCCAGCGCCGCCTCGCGCGCGTAGATCCACTTGAGTGCGAACAGCACCAGCAGCAGGAACCAGATGCCCGCCGCCAGCAGCAGCACGGCTTCGCCGATCCATGCTGGCGCGCCCCAGATCTGCGCGGCGACGCGCCAGCAATTGCCGAGGCCCGAGACGCCGAGGACGATGCCGAAGAACGACACCGGGACCACGGGGAAGTGCGTGCTCCCCCGCCGCGCGGGCAGGCCGGCCAGCGCCCGCCACAGCACCGACGCGAACAGCGCGCCGGCGACGCCGAGGAAGGCGGAGCCGACGGTGGCCTGGTCGTCGATCAGATAGGCGCTGCACAGCCGCACCGGCGCGATGAAATACAGCCAGCCTTCGGCCACGAACATGGAAATGCCGTTGAGGATGACGAAATTGCGCGCGACGAAGCCCAGCCGCGGCCAGCTGACCACCACCAGCGCCCCGATCGCCGGCACCGAGACGAACTTGACGACCTCGACCTGCCAGTGGAACAGGGCGCCGTCCAGGGCGCGGGGCAGCATCCAGCAGATCAGCATGGCGATGGCCAGCACCATGCCGGGGGCGCCGGTGTCGTTGAGGCGCCCGAGCCAGCCGGGGCGGCGCTCGGGCAGTCCCATGCCCAGCAGGCCCACGCCCAGAAGGCCGCCGGCCAGGATGAGCAGCGGGATCTGCACCAGCATATGGGCGGCAAGGGTTTCCTCGAGCGCCCGTGCCACGGCCGGAATCATCAGGAAGGCGGCCAGTGCGCCGCCTACCCCCGGTGCCACGTGGGCCACCCTGGTCATCGCGTCGTCCTCAGATCGGCGATGAGGGCGTCGCCGGCCGTAAGATCGTAGATCCGTCGCAGTCGCCCGTCGGGGCCGACCACGTGCAGGGCGGCGTTGTGCTCGTATCCGCCGGCGCCGTCGGGAATCACGACGATGCCGAAGGTATCGAGCAGGCGGGGCAGGTCGGCGGGGTCGCGGACCCGGACGATCCGCCAAGAGCGGCCGTCCGCCTGATGGCGCTCGCCGTACTCGGCGAGGGCCGCGCGGTCGTCGTGGGCGGGGTCGAAGCTGACGCTCAGCAGGAACACGTCCCGGCCCAGGCGATCCGGCGGCAGGTCGCGCGCCATCTTCTGGAACGACGCCGCCAGCGCCTGGCAGAGGGTGGGGCAGCGGGTGTAGATGAACTCGACGACCACCCATTGGCCCGTGAAATCCGAGAAGGTGACCGGCTGGCCGGACGGGTCCTCCATCACCACCGGCGGGAGGGCCCGGGGCTCGCGCTCGACGGAAAGGCGGCGGGCGCCCTCCGTGCTGAACGCCCGCAAACCGTCGGTCGTCCAGGTCAGGAGGGCCCCGCCCAACAGGAAGGAAAGCGCAAGCGAGATCCAGTTGCCTTTGTTCAAGGCGTCATCCCCTTGCCGAGGTTGGCGACGAAGCGGCTGGCGAACAGCAGGGCCGCGGTGACCACCAGGGCCGCCCCGATGGTGCCGGCCTGGTCGTAGGGCAGCCAGTCCGGCAGGTGCACCGCGTAGCGGCGGGGAATGCCGGCGCGGCCGCCCAGCAGGAAGGCGGAGACGAAGCCGAACCCGCCCAGGGCGAACAGCCAGAAGCCGAGGCGGTCGACCACGGTGTCCTTGCCGCCGTGCTGGCCCACCAGCAGGTGGTAGCAGAAGCCGAACAGCATGGAGACCAGGCTGAGCAGGAAGTAGACGTGGAAGTGGCCGGGCACCCACTGGGTGTTGTGCATCACCTGGTTGACCACGATGGTGCCGTCGGCGACGCCGGGGAACACCCCGGCCGCCCAGCCCAGCATGGCGAAGAACAGCAGGCCCGAGGCGGTATTCCAGCGGATGCCGGAGCGGTAGACGTTGGTCAGCGTGCCGTAGACCGAGATCAGCAGCACCGGCAGCCCGTGCGCCCACGAGATGACCTGCCCGATGATCAGCATCCATTGCGGCATCACGAAATCCATCAGCAGGTGCTGCGGATAGACCAGGACCACCATCAGGCCGGACACCGTCCAACCCCCCAGGAACCACTTGTTGGTCTTCCACGGCCGGCCGGTGTAGAGCGGCAGGATCTCGAACACCGCGATGACGCACTGATAGATCGTGCCGTTCATGAAGACGTGGCCGAAGAAGTAGATGAGGTTCTTGGCCAGCAAGGCGTCGAGCTGGAATTCCGGGGCGAACAGGTTGGCCAGGCTGAGGCCCAGGATGGTGGCGCCGACCACGATGCCGGGGATGTTCATGGTGAAGATCATGGTGGCGGCGACCACGGTGGCCGGCGGCGCGGCCTCGGTGCTGGCGCCGAACAGCTGCGGCCAGCCGAGCGCGCGCACCAGGCTGCCGTAGCGGGCCAGGATGGCGCGGGCCATGTCCAGGTAGAACACCAGGAAGCCGGTGCCGATCAGCAGCAGGCCGGACAGGAACAGCGCCGCCGCCGACTTGCCCCAGGCTCCCTGCGACATGGCGGGCAGCGGATAGAGGAAGTTCCAGCCGCCGGCGAAGTCGCCCAGGAACACGGCGGCCAGGATCATCACCACGCCGGTGACGAAGCAGGCCAGGTTGGTCATCAGCACGGCGGTGCTCAGCCGCACGTAATGGCGCAGGAAGTACCAGCAGATCATCGAGCCGGCGAGGCCGGCGGCGCCCACGGTGCCGATGCCGTGCACGGTCATGACCTGGTAGAACAGGTTGGTGTCGAGCGCGACGTCCTGGGCCTGGGATGCCCGCATCAGCAGGCCGAACACCATCATCAGGGCGAAGACGGCGACGGTGGTGACGAGGTAGGCGAGGATCCCGCGCCTGGCGGCCGGATCCACGACGAGCCGTTCTTGTTGGGGCAAGGCGTTCATGGTCTCTCTCCTTGGGCTGCCTTTGCGGCCGCGGGATCAGGGGGAAACGTGCAGTTCGGCGGCCATGGCGTGGTGGGCCTGGCCGCAATATTCCAGGCACATGACCGTGTAGGTGCCCGGCTCCCGGAAGGTGTGGCGAAGGATGTTGATGTAGCCGGGCATGGCCTGGGTCTGCGCCACCACCCGCATCGACGGGCTGTAGATGGCGAATCCATGGTTGACGTCGGCGCTGGTGACGTAGAATTCGACCTGCTCGCCGACCTTGATGTCGGTGCGGGTGAGATCCCAGCTCCACTGCCGTCCGACCGCCTCGATCTTGAGGCTGGGCCCGCTCCAGGTGTCCGGCTTCTGATAGGGCAGGTCGGCCATGGTGTGCACCGCCAGCGGCGTGCCCAGGATCAGCGCGCCGAAGAACAGCGACCGCCGCAACCGCTCCTGCCCGCCGACCGGAACCTGGGCCAATTGGCGCGAGCGGCTGAGAACGAAGCCGAACGACAACACGACGAGGAAAAAGGGGAAGATGCTGGCGTACCAGGCGATATCCTGCATGGTGTCCTCCACGAGCCGCCGTGCGTCACGGCCGTGTGCGTGGAGCCCCTCCCTGGCACCATGCCAGGGATAGTCGCAACCTACGCACTAAAGCGAATGGCGGTGCGAATTAGATCTACGCACGGTATGCGTGTCTAATCGCATAAATTGTTCGGTATAAGGTTGATCGATCGCAGGGCTGCGACACAATGTCGCAGGGCGGGCGCCGCCGACCATGCGGGGGCGCCTGCGAAGGGAGGGCGGGCGGGGACAGGCGTGATGTGCCTTCAAAGGCCCGAGCGACCATCGCCCTGCGGCGTGGTCGCGCCCTTAATCTCTTATCTTGCCGGGAAACCGTTGGAGCGGGTGAAGGGAATCGAACCCTCGTCGTAAGCTTGGGAA
>JBLNCP010000027.1:0-117526 GCA_050260775.1 Solirubrobacterales bacterium
AGCTCAAGCCGGCGGCCGAATGCGCGAAAATCGCCTATCCGAAACCCGATGGTAAGGTCAGCTTCGACAAGCTGTCCTCGGTGTTCATCTCGAACACCAACCACGAGGAGGACCAGCCGCCCCATCTCAAGCTCAAGGATCCGGCCGTGCCCGTCGCGGTCAACCTCGCCTTGTACGATGCCCCGGAGCAGCGCTATTGTCCCGCGGGTGTCTACGAGATCGTGCGCGACGACGACGGCACCAACCCCAGGCTGCAGATCAACGCGCAGAACTGCGTGCACTGCAAGACCTGCGACATCAAGGACCCCACCCAGAACATCAACTGGGTCGTCCCTGAGGGCGGCGGGGGGCCGAACTATCCGAACATGTGAGCCGTGAGGGGCGTGCTGCCCATATTGCAAGGACGAACGGGTATCATGGCGAGTTGGTGGAAGATGGCCGGCGGCGGTGTGGCGACGCTGGCCCTGGCTGCGGCGGTCGTCTCGTGCACGCCCCATCCCAGCGGCGACGCGGCGGGCAATGCGGGCAGGGACATCCCGGGCGGCCAGAGCGCCCTGTCGGCGTTTCTGGCCGGACGCTTCGCCCAGCAGGACGGCGACAGCCGGGCCGCCGCCGAGTATTACGCCCAGGCCCTGTCCTACGATCCGGACAACGTCGAGCTGTTGAGCCGCGCCTTCACGCTGCTGGTGGCCGAGGGCCGGTTCGACGACGCGGTGCCGCTGGCCGAGCGCATGCTCGCCTATGATTCGGATGCTCCCATTCCCCTGCTGGTGCTGGGGGTCGACGAGGCTCGGCGCGGTCGCTTCGCCCAGGCCGAAGCGCGCTTCGCCGCCTTGCCCAAGCGCGGGTTCAACGTCTTCCTGTCGCCGCTGCTGGCGGCGTGGTGCCGCGCCGGCGAGGGCCGTACCGACGCCGCCCTCGAGCTGCTGGCGCCGCTGGCGCAGGCGCAGGGGCTGCAGGCGCTGCATTCGTTCCATGCCGGCTTGATCAACGACCTCGGCGACCGTCTCGATGCCGCCGAGTCCAACTACGCGGTGGCGCTCAACGGCCAGCTGGCCATTCGCACCGTCGAGGCGGCGGGGACCTTCTACCAGCGCACCGGCAAGCCGGAGCGGGCCCGCCAGCTCTATGCCCGCTACGAGGCCGAGCACCCCGACACCATGCTGTTCGACGGCGCCCGCCTGCTCAAGGCCGGCGCCGTGCGCGCCGTGCCCGACGCCAAGAGCGGGCTTGCCCAGGCGCTGTTCGATACCGCCTCGGTGATGCGCCAGGGTAATGCCATGGACCTCGCCATGGTGTTCGCCCGCCTGACCCTGGCGGCCGACCCCGATTTCATCCTGGCGCGGACCAGCATCGGCGACATCCTTGCCGCCCAGAATCGTCTGGCCGAGGCCAATGCCGTCTATTCCAACATCGACCCGGCCTCGCCCGCGCGCTCCTATGCCCGCCTGCGCATCGCGGTGAATCTGGACGAGCTCGGCGACACCGATGCGGCGCTGAAGGAGCTGGACGGTTTGGCCGCCGAGCGCCCGGACGCGCTCGACGCCCTGGTGACCAAGGGCGACGTGCTGCGCCGGCACAAGCGCTTCGACGAGGCGGCCACCGCCTATGACGGCGCCATCGGCCGCGTCGGCAAGCTCGACGGGCGCTACTGGCTGCTGCTGTTCAGCCGCGGCATCGCCTTCGAGCGCTCGGGCCATTGGGACAAGGCCGAGGCCGACTTCCTCAAGGCGCTGGAGCTCCGCCCCGACCAGCCGGACGTCCTCAACTACCTCGGCTATTCCTGGGTGGACAAGGGCGTCAAGCTCGAGCAGGGCCGCGCCATGGTCGAAAAGGCGGTGGAGCTCAGGCCCAAGGACGGCGCCATCGTCGATTCCCTCGGTTGGGCGCTGTACCGCCTGGGCGACTTCCAGGGCGCGGTCAAGCATCTCGAGCGGGCCATCGAGCTCAAGCCCGAGGATCCCACCATCAACGACCACCTCGGCGACGCCTACTGGCAGGTCGGGCGCGCGGCCGAGGCCACCTTCCAGTGGAAGCGGGCGCTGACCCTCGATCCTGATCCCGAGCAGGTCGGCCCCCTCAACGAGAAGATCCAGACCGGGCGCGTCCCGGCCCAGCCGGTGAAATGACCGGTTCGGTCGGCACCCTCCGCGTCGAGGCGCCCGCCAAGGTCAACCTGTACCTGCACGTGGTCGGCCGCCGTCCCGACGGCTACCACCTGCTCGACAGCCTGATCGCCTTCGCCGGCATCGGCGACACGCTGGAGCTCGCTCCGGCCGCCGGGCTCGCGCTGACCGTCGACGGCCCCACCGCCGCCCTGCTGCCCCCCGGCGAGGACAACATCGTGCTGAAGGCGGCGCGCGCCCTGGCGTGCCGCGCCGGGATCACGGCCGGCGCCGCGCTCAGGCTGACCAAGCGCCTGCCGGTCGCCGCCGGCATCGGCGGCGGCTCCGCCGACGCGGCGGCCGCCCTCAGGGGCCTGGCCCGGTTGTGGGGCACCCGACTGCCGGATGCGGCGATGATGGAGATCGCGCTGTCGATCGGCGCCGACGTCCCGGTGTGTCTGGCCGGCCGCGCCATGGCCGTCTCGGGCGTCGGCGAGCGCCTGGTTCCCGCCCCCAGGCTGCCGCCCGCCTGGCTGGTGCTGGTCAACCCGATGGTGCCGCTGTCAACCCCGGCGGTGTTCAAGGCCCGCCAGGGGTGCTTCTCCGAAGCCATGCCGTTCGAGACCACGCCGACCGATGCCCATGCTCTGGCGCGTCTGCTGAAGGCGCGCGGCAACGACCTCACCGCAGCGGCGGTGTCGCTGGTCCCGGAGGTGGGCGAGGCGCTGGAGTTGATCGCCGCCGGGGCCGGCTGCCTGCTCGCCCGCATGTCCGGCTCGGGGGCCACCTGCTTCGGGCTGTTCGCCAGCCAGGCGGAGGCCGAGGCGGCCGCCGCCCGATTGACCGGATCGCGGCCGGGCTGGTGGATCGCGGCGGCGCCGCTCGTCGGTTAGAGTCGACGCGAACCTTGCAATTGCGGCGTCGAGGGCCGACTCTCAGCGTATGACCAGTTACGCCGGGCAGGGGCGCGTGCTGGCGGTCCTTGGCCCCACCAACACCGGCAAGACCCACTTCGCCATCGAGCGCATGATGGGGCACGCCAGCGGGATGATCGGATTTCCGCTGCGGCTGCTGGCGCGCGAGAACTACGATCGCATCGTCAAGGTCAAGGGCGCCGGCCAGGTCGCGCTGATCACCGGCGAAGAAAAGATCGTGCCGGCGCACCCGCGCTACTTCGTGTGCACGACCGAATCCATGCCGCTCGACCGCCGGGTGTCCTTCCTGGCGGTGGACGAGATCCAGCTGTGCGCCGACCCCGAGCGCGGCCACATCTTCACCGATCGCCTGCTGCACGCCCGCGGCGAGGAGGAGACGGTCTTCCTCGGCGCCGAGACCATCAAGCCGCTGCTGCGCCGCCTCGTGCCCAAGGTGGAATTCGTCACCCGGCCCCGCTTCTCGCAGCTGTCCTATTCCGGCCCGCGCAAGCTGACCCGCCTGCCGCCGCGCTCGGCGGTGGTGGCCTTCTCGGCCTCCGAGGTCTACGCCATGGCCGAATACGTGCGCCGCCAGCGCGGCGGCGCCGCCGTGGTGCTCGGCGCCCTGAGCCCGCGCACCCGCAACGCCCAGGTCGAGCTCTACCAGGCCGGCGAGGTGGACTACATCGTCGCCACCGACGCCATCGGCATGGGCCTCAACATGGACGTCGACCACGTCGCCTTCGCCGCCTTGCGCAAGTTCGACGGCCGGGTGCCGCGCGACCTTGAGCCCGCCGAGCTGGCGCAGATCGCCGGGCGCGCCGGGCGGCACATGAACGATGGCACCTTCGGAACCACGGGGGACGCCGGCGGCATCGCGCCCGAGCTGGTCGAGGCCATCGAGAACCACCATTTTCCGCCGCTCAAGGCGCTGTCCTGGCGCAATTCCGATCTGCGCTTCGGCACGGTGCCGATGCTGCTGGCCAGCCTGGACCGGGCTCCCGACCAACCGGGCCTGATCCGCGCCCGCGAGGCCGACGACCAGATCGCGCTGGCGACGCTGGCCCGCGACGAGGAGATCCTGCGCCTGGCCAGCCATCCCGACCGGGTGCGCCTGCTGTGGGACGTCTGCCAGGTTCCCGACTTCCGCAAGGTGATGGCCGACGCCCACACCCGCCTGCTGGCCCAGATCTTCCACCACCTCACCGGTCCGTCCCGGCGGCTGCCGACCGACTGGCTGCGCAACCACGTCGCCCGCCTCGACCGCACCGACGGCGATTTCGACACCATCATCGGCCGCATCGCCAACATCCGCACCTGGACCTACGTCTCGCACCGCGCCGACTGGGTGGCCGATCCCGCCCACTGGCAGGGCCTGACCCGCGCCATCGAGGACAAGCTGTCGGACGCCCTGCACGACCGCCTGACCCAGCGCTTCGTCGATCGCCGCACCGCCGTGCTGGTGCGGCGCATGCGCGACGTGGCGGGCGAGGGCGGCGAGCTGCTGAGTGCCGTCGCCCGCTCGGGCGAGGTTCTGGTCGAGGGCCATTACGTCGGCCATCTCGCCGGCTTCTGCTTCGTCCCCGACCAGGCCGAGGGCGCCAACGCCGCCCGGGCCATGCTGGCGGCCGCCGGCCGCGCGCTGAAAACCGAGATCGCCACCCGTGTCGGCCGGCTGGCCGCGGCGCCCGATCCCGAATTCGCCCTCAGCCCCGCGGGTCAGGTCCTGTGGGACGGCGAGGCGGTGGCCAGGCTGCTGCCGGGACCCGGTCCCCTAAAGCCGCTGGTCGACCCCCTGGCCTCCGATCTGTTGGAACCCGCCCAGCGCGAGCGGATCCGCAAGCGGCTGTCCGATTGGGTCTCGGGTGCGATCGCCGCCGGGCTCGCCGCCCTGGTGCGGGCGCAGGCGGCACCGCTCAAGGGTGCGGCCCGCGGGCTGGTGCACCAGCTGGGCGAGGCGCTGGGCTCGCTGCCGCGCGCCGCCGCCGGCCCGCAGGTGGACGCCCTCGCCGAGGCCGACCGGCGCGAGCTGGCCCGGCTCGGCATCCGTTTCGGTACCGAAACCGTGTTCCTGCCGGCCCTGCTCAAGCCGGCGGTGCAGCGGCTGCGCGCCCTGCTGTGGTCGGTCCACCGCGGCCAGCCCGCCGCCGAGCCGCCGGGTGAGCGGGTGAGCGTGGTGGTGGATGCAGGCGTCCCCCCAGGGTTCTACGAAGCGGTGGGCTATCGGGTGCTGGGGGGCCGGGCGGTGCGGGTGGACATGCTCGAACGTTTCGCGGCCGAAGCGCGGCGCCTGGCGCGCGAAGGCGGCAAGGGGGGCTTTGCCGCGACGCCGGCCCTGATGTCGCTCCTCGGCCTGTCGCCGGCCGAGACCGCGCAGGTGATCGAGGACATGGGATACCGCCGCCAGACAGGCGACGACGGCACGATCCGCTTCGTGGCGGCCCCGCGGCGGGCGCCGCCGCCGGCCAAGGGACACCGGCGGGCCAAAGGCAAGGCGGATCGCCGCGACGACAGCCCCTTCGCCGTCCTGCGTACGCTTGGAGCCTAGAGGGGGGCTAGAAGACCTCCACCCCCTTGCGGCTGAGCAGTTTGCCGTCCAGCGTGACGGCCGCGTCCTCGTCGTCGCTGACCGGGGCCCGTACCCGCAGGCCCGGCATGGTGCGGGCCAGGGCGCACCCCAGCGCGAATAGCTCGGCAGTGGACAGGGCGGCCAGCGGCGGATAGCGATCCTGTGATCTGAGGTCGACCTCGAACATGATGTCCTCCCGCCAAGCGTCAGCATATCCGTTAGGGTCGAAGATAGCCTGACTTTCGCCGTCACACTTATACGTTCGCATAAGGGCTGGCCCCCCGGGAAATCATGCGGAATTCATTCAATTTTGAGCGATTGGCGCGGCCTGCAGGACGGTTGAAACGCCGCCCCGAACCCATTAAGGTGCCCGTCCCGGCTGCTGGGGCGTCGCCAAGCGGTAAGGCAGCGGTTTTTGGTACCGCCATTCCCAGGTTCGAATCCTGGCGCCCCAGCCAAATTTTCCCGGCCTCCCATCAGTTCCCTCGCCCGTTGTCGGATTTGCTCATAAATGAGCAATGCGGCCCATACGTGAGCAATTTCGGCGCTTAAATGAGCGCATCCGAAGGGGCTCTTCTGCAATATCAGCAGGTTATCGGGATCGGGTGCGGGCCGCGTCAACGCGACGCTTTCTTGCTGTCCTCGCCGAGGCTCTCCGTGAGGTGCAGGATCGCCGTCGTGGAACCCAACACCCGACCTGCCCGGTCCGACGACATAAGCTGGCCATCTTGAAAGAAATGGTGCGCGGCGTCCGGCAGCGCCTCCAAAGGCAGAGAGCGTTTGGCACGAGGATTATGGAAAACCTGCACCTCGTCGCCCCAGAATTCGTCGTACCGGGGATCCTGGACGTCAATCACGAACGGTATCCCGACCAACGCCATTGGATCCGGGTCGAACTGGAAGCCGCTCCGGATATACCGGTGATTCTTGGGCGCAAAGCCAGCAAGCACTCCCAACCTGTCAAACTTCGCCAAAGTTGCGGCGTTGCTGAAGAGCACGGCTGCGACATTTTCAGCGCCCGGCTGATCGAAAAAACCTGAAGGCACGGTCTTGCCATTGTACGTATGCTCGGCAACTGGTTCGTTCCTGATCACCGGCCGTCCGCTGGACACGTCGACAGATACACGGGTCCCGTAGAGGTAGCAGTACAGCCCTCCTTGGCTATAGGTCATCGACCCTAGCTGGTCAGGACTTGCATCCTTATGGAAATCTGCGATCGCCAGGACGAATGGCATCTCTTCGAGCCCGGGCTTCTCCCAATAGTGACGCCCGTCGGCATCCTGCTTGTTCAACTTGCTCGTTAGAGCAGAGCCGAATTTCATCGGCATATAGTTGGTCAGGAAGTCAGCAAACTCCTCAGGAGTCTTCGGTTCCGGATGCCTCGCAAGTGGTCCCGCCGTAGAAGGACCTACGGTCGTCGCTTCAACGGCAAACCTAAACCAGGGTGACCGGATGATCAGGTCCGGGGCTTGCTGATGGAACGCGTCATATCCTTGGTCGCGAAACATGGCCCACAGGTAGATTTCCCATAACCGTTGGTCGAACTGGCTCTCCTGGAACTCCTTGACCAAATGCGGGTCCGAACTCAGAAGCCAAGGGGAAATAGCCTGGAACACTTTCTTCGCAGGTGACCGGCCCTCTCGATCACGCACCTCGATGAAGTATTTGTGCAGCCGTTCGTCCGGGATCCCGCGATCGACGAAGAGATCGAGCGGGGTGTCGGGTTCATCGCCTTGCTCGACATACCCAGGGAAACTAGGTTCGCGGATTTTTTCAGCCATCGCCACGCGCAGCCGGGCTGTAGCGATTCGTTCGGAGGGCAGGCTAGCCTCAACGTCCGCGCAACGGAATCTTCCCACCTTATCGCGTACCAGCATGATCCAGCCGAAATCATGGTCAGTGCGGTCCAGAATCACCGTCCCAAGTACGATCTCGTCGAGGTCAGCCCACCAGGACAATTCCTCGGACATCACGCGCGTCGCCGCCGTCCTCGTCCCGATGGCGAGAAGATCAAACCGTGTGCGGGCAATTAGCTTCACCATGGCAGCCACATTCTTCCGAGGGCAATTGGCACTCCCCGCTCGGAGCGTGCGCTGGTCAACGGAGCCGATCACTCCGTCTGAGCCAGGGGTTTAGGCGCCGAGCTTTGTGAATTCCTCCAGCGCCGAGTAAACGGCGGATATCGCCGCCTGGCCGGAAATCCGCCAAGAAGTTTCGTGCCGAACATGCCGATCCTCGCGCAGCCTGTTCGCCGACAACCAGTTGAAGGATCCCTCGACGATCTCAGACGCCCCCATGATCAGCGTCTTGTTGTGCATGTTCCCGATGGTGCTCACGACCGCACCGGCCTTCTTCATCTCGGCAATGGCCTCTGCGGCGCGGTGCTTCGGGTCTCGGGTGGAGAGTTCGCGATCAACGATGATGCGCACCTTTGCGCCCCGTTCCCGGACGGCACCGGCCACAAGGGCCGCCAAGCCATCCGCCTCGATGGCCTTCATCGTGATCCAGGGTGAAGCAATCACCACCACCTGACCCGCCGTCGCCCCGGTCAATGCGGCCCGCAAGACCTCCCGATGCCGGTCCAATGTCGAAATGCGCTCGCCCTGCACCAGCAGTTCGCGGGGAAATCGATAGTTTCCATCGACATCCGGCAGTTCATTTTGGTCGTCGGCGAACAGCATGCTCCCCAGGATCGCGGACGGCCAATCACCACTCCGCCGGAACAGCCGCATGTCGCCTATGACCACGAACGAGTCCTTGGCGCGGGAAACGGTCACGTTAAGCATGTTGGGCTTGCGGTCGAAGAACAGTCCCTTGGCGGTGTCCGCGCTGTAGGTGGGCGAGAACACCACAATGGGTTTCTCCGCGCCCTGCAAGCTGTGGACGGTGCCCACGGTGACCTTGGCAAACTGTCTTCCTGCTCTTTCCAGCGCGGCCTTAACCAAGCGGGCCTGCGGCCGGAAGGGAGTGACGACGGCAACGACCTCCTCGATGGGCTTGCCGTAATAGCGTTCCCCGCACCATGCCTTGGCATTTTCGGCAATCCAACTGGCAATGGCCTGGGCTTCCAGCGGGTTGATGTTGCTGCCCCCCTTCTTGGTCGCGTTCCCCCGGATGTGCGCCCATGCCATGGGCGGAAGGGGCGGTTCCTTGTCTCGCGGCGGGCTCAAGGGCTCCAGGCGGCCGTTGTAGATCAGGCGATTGCAATACTTGACGATTTCGGACCGGCAGCGGCGATGCTCGGAGAGGAAAATGCCGGGTTCCTTTTCGGTTCCAGGCGAGACCGCGCTGGTGGCCGATTGCGCCAACCGCATAATGCTGCCCTGAGGTTTTCCATCGCTCGGCTCGCTGATCAGGTGCGGGGTCGTCGGATCACCGTCGAACCACAGGCTGCCCAATCCCAGCCGGGCGCAATTGCCGTAATCCGTGCCCCGGGAAACCCGGCTCACGGGCTCGGCCTGATAGATGTCGCCGACGACGACTGCTCGGCTTGCCAGGGCAAAGGCTGCAGCACCAATGTGAGGCCCAACCTGGCCGGCCTCGTCCACGATCAGCAAGTCGATGAAGTCGAGCATGAAGTTCGACACCCAGGCGCCATCGTTCCCCAGGCGCGAGGTGAACCGGAAATGCTTCGGCAGGGAATGGAGCGTGATGACCAGACAGGGTGTCAGCATGCACCAGCGGCGGAACCGGGCTTCCATGCCGAGACGGCCACTCTTGAGGTTGACGTTTCCGTCTTGGATACCCTCCGCCTCGATGATCCAGCGTCCTTCCCAATAGCGCATGGCCTTCTGGAACGCCATGTGCCGCAACGTCACGTCCAGCAGCCAGTCGAAATCGGCCACGGTCGGCAGTTCCAAGGATTGCCGTTCCTCGGGGACCTTTACCCGGAAGTCGGCGATCGCGCGGGCCAGCAGCGCGTCGTATCCCGCCCGGAGTTCAGACGTGCGGGTGTAAAGCTCGTTGATCTTGCCTTCCAGGAGGCCAAGTCGCGTCTGCCGGCTGGCCTTGGCTTCCTCAACCTTGCGGGCTGTCGTTTCGCGGGCTTGGACGGCTGAGCGAAGGGCGTCATCGGCACGGGCCAACTCCTCCCGCCTCCGGCGCGCGTCCTCGGTCTCCGCATCACGCAGCCGCACCATTTCGGCCGCCGCTTCCTGCATGACCTGATCCACCCGGACGGCCCAGGCAGCGGGGTCGTTGTGCCGAGCTTCTCTCTCGAACAGCTCGCCGATGAGCCGGTCTTGCGCGGCGAGTGCGCAAAGGCGCGCCACCCGCTTGTGGACGAAGAGGCTTCGGAGGAACGGAATGGCTTCGGCCAACGCCTCCAGGGCGCCGTGGGGCGCCAGGGCGGCCAACACCTTGCCCTTGATCCCGATGAGTTGGTGCATGTGGGCCTGATGCAGGCCGATGGCTTGTTCAGCGGCCACCGCCGCCGTATCGGCCTTGGCGGCCACGGCTTCGCGACCAGCTCTCGCGGTCACCGCCGCAGCGTCCGCGTCGTCGAAAGCCTTGGCCGCTCGATCCACGGCGGCAGTCAGCGCCTCCTCCTCCTTCTCGATGAAGGACCGGGGCGCCATTTCCCCGGCCGTCCCGCGCCACCATTGGTCAATGGACGCAAAGCGGTCGAGGATGCCGTGAACGGCCCGCACTTCCCCGGTGATGCGGGCGAGGTCGGCGCGAAGGGTCTCCAAACCGGCTTGAACAGACTCGGGCTCCGGCCCATAGGTCTCGCCATAGAGCTTCAGCCATTCCGACCGCGCCTTGGCAAGGTAGGCCGCGTCCTTTTCCCTCTCCGGAAAGCCACCCCACTCATTTCCATTCTTGACCGCGATGGCGTAGCCCTTCTTGACCGCATCCTTGGCCTTGTCGTCGCCAGCAGGCAGATAAAGGCCATAGGTCTCCGCCTCGGGCACCCAACGACGAGCCCAGGGAAACAGCGCCACAGCGGGGTTTTCCTGGAGGATTTCGTTGAGACTGCGGTTGATGTTGACCACCGCCTGATTGTTGGTGGACGTGCCGACGATCACGGCGGGATCGCGGCCCGCCATGGCCCGCGCCACCACCTCGGAGGCGATGACGCTTTGCAGGAGGGTGGTCTTGCCGGTGCCGGGCGGCCCGTTCACGGCCAGGACTTCCCCGGTCTTCATGTCGCTGAACGCGGCAATGGCGTCCGCCTGGCTGTTGGCGAGGCCGTAGGCCGTGCTCATCGTTCCTCGCGGGGCCGGCAACTGGCGTCGGCGAAGCTCCTCCCCGGCAACCGTATGATCAG
The DNA here is from genome assembly GCA_050260775.1 of Solirubrobacterales bacterium. GTDB lineage: Bacteria > Pseudomonadota > Alphaproteobacteria > Rhodospirillales > Magnetospirillaceae > CALABS01. The sequence goes on from JBLNCP010000027.1 coordinate 10,858, forward strand.
CGCTCCCACGGCACAGACGGGCCAAGAGGGTCGGCGTCTTCTCTTCGGCAAGCAGGGCGTCGTAGAGCTGGCACAGATTGCGGCCTGCGTTTCGGACCGACTTGGCAACGTCGATACGAGCATCGGCCAGGGCGACGAAGCCGTCCGGCACGCGATCTCCGGTAACCTGCGTCCACAGGCCGTCGCACCAATCCATGAGGTCGGACCATTCGGACGAACCCAGCGGGTTGTCGGTTAACCACTTGTCGAAAGCTTCCACCTGTCCAACCAAGGGAACGTCGTCATCCGCTTCCTCATTGGGAAGCATGAATTCCCGACCGATCCACGGCAGGGAATCGGCTGTGAAGGAAAAAGAGCCCGAGGGCGAGAGGGTGGCTGGAACGTACAGGGTGTAATGGACCGAGCCCGAGATCTTGTTGCCGATGGCCTTGCCGTGCTCGTGCTCGGGGGCAAAGCCCCTCATGAAGATGACGACGGGAACGGCGCCCTCATAGGTGTCAGCGAGGTCCGCCGCCGTCTGATCGCGGGCGGCTCGGTTCCTGTACTCCTCCCACGCGCGCTGGAGCGCCTTGACCGATGTTTCATCCAGGTTGCCGGCGCGCACGGCATCCGTGGTGGTGCGAACTGGGCTGTCGGCGGCGTCCAGGCCCATAAGGTCCTCGTCGGCGAGCGTGTTCCGCCAGTAGCGGAGGAGATCGCTGATCGAGATCGGGGGCAGCGCATTCATTGGGTGGCCTTCTCATTTTTCGCGCGAGAGCTGTGCATCGTTTTACACCATGACCGCCCTGTGCGCGAACATGAGTTGCCCCAAGGGGGGCCGGCTCGTAGTGCGTCAGCTGGCTTTGGAGCCTTCCTTCCCGTGCTCGATCCGCACCATGTAGATCAGCGGCTTCCCCCGGAACGCCTTGCTGAGCGTGTTCAGCACCCCCACCCCCAGCCGCAACATCAGCACCAGGAAGAACCCGCCGGCGGCGATGGTGAAGTCGCCGGCCAGATACGCGATGCCCGCGCTTGCGACGAGCACCAGGAAGAGGATCGCGTTGTACTGACCAACCCACATGACGGTGTCCTCCCTTAATCGGCGAAGTTGCCGAACATCGGATATATCCGATGGCAACTAGACGGCAACGGCCCCGTCATGGCTTCATGGACATCCGGGAGCAATTCGGGCGGACGCTTCGCGAAATCCGCACGGCGCAGGGCCTCACGCAGGAGGAATTGGCGTTTCGCGCCAGCATGAACGTGACCTATCTCAGCGACCTGGAACGCGGTCGCTGGAACCCGTCGCTGGCGATGATCGTCGACCTCGCCCGTGGGCTCGATGTCCATCCCTCGGACCTCCTGAAGCAGATCACTGTGGACGCTGAGGTTCCCCCAACGACCCGGAAGAAGCCCAGAGACTGATCCCTCTGGCTCAGGACTGCTCGACGCCGTGGTGCGCCCATCCGCGCCACAACAAGGGATTAGCGTGCCTTCCGGAGGTTGATTGGCAATGGACGCCTGGTCACTCTGGCCGTCACGGCCTCAGCCCTTCGCGGACGAGAGCTTCGCCTCATGGTTCATCCGCCTGGCGTACGCCAACGGCCTGCCGCCCAAAGACCTCTATCGCGCCGCGATGCCGGGGGCATACCTGCACAGTCTCGACCTGGATCGGCTGGGCAGCCCTCAGCTCTTCCGGATGCTCGAGGAGAAGACCGGTGTGGAGTCGACACGTATTCAGGCGCTGACACTGGCCACCTGGCAGGGCAAGCTGTTCGATGCGGACGACGGCCTCAATAAGCTGCTGTGGCTGCCGCCGGTCGGGCGGGAGGTATCCAAGAAGTCCTTCGGCCAGCAGGTCTGCCCCCGTTGCCTGGACGAGGCCCCCCCATATTTCCGCAAGTTCTGGCGCCTGAGCTTCGTGACCGCATGCCCACGGCACGGGGTTCTGCTCGTTGACCGCTGCCGCAAATGCGGCTCGCCCATTGCGCCGGCCCGGGGCTTGGATGCCCGAGGGCGCCTGCGTTGCTTCCGTTGCGAAGCGGATTTCGCGCAAAGTACGGCCGAGCCGCTCTGGCGGGATGGCGATCTCGCCGTTCAGGATGCCTTGCTCCAAGGCGCCGGCGAGGGGTGGCTGGAACTTGGTGCGTATGGGCCGGTCCATTCCCTGGCCGCCTTCCAGATTTTGATGCTGTTGTTCCGGTTGCTGGCCACCGGCCGCCCGTCTTTGGCGCTCCGGACCTGGCTGGCCGGCCGAATGGATTTCCCCACGGCGGCGCCGGCAACCATCCCCAGGATCAAGGAAGTCGAGCTGTTGAACCCCCGCTGCCGGCAGGAGCTGGTTAGGCTGGCGTGGCACCTAATCGGTGACTGGCCGGGCCGCTTCGTCGAGGCTGCCGCCGCCGTCGGCCTGTCGACGCGCGACTTGATCCGGGGGCCGGTGCCTTTTGCCTACTGGCATCCCGTCACCACCCACCTGGCCGATCCTATCCGGGCCTACGGAGAGGAGGAGGCCAAGGCGGCCCGGGCCTGTCTGGAACGCCGCGGCGAGACGCCGCACTACCATGCCCTGGTCCGTCTGACAGGGACCAAGATCACCGCCCGTAGGGATATCGCCGTGCCGGCCGGCTCGCACGTCCCCTACGGCCAAGGCCGGTTCTGGAAGCTGGACGGCGTGTCGCCGGAGGTACGCGAGGCAGTCAAACAGGCCGCCCGGCTGGAGGGCGAAAACGTCGCCAGTTGGGTGGAACGGGCTCTTCGCGCGGAACTTGGCACAAAATCAGCCATGATTTTGCCTTATTCGGCACTAAATGTAGTAACTCGACCAACTTCTGGGGTGGGGGATGCCGGTCCGGCGAATACCGCATAGTCGCCGGAGTGTCACTGGGATCGTCACCGGTGCTGGCCGATCACTCCGGGTGGAATCGACGCTCGAGCGCGATTTCGCGACGCTCTCCCTGTTTGACCGCGACATCGTCGGCGTGGAGGAACAGCCGGTTTGCATCCGCTACCGCCATGAGGGGCGTGCAAGGCGCTATACCCCTGATTTCCTCGTTCGCAATTGGTCAGCGGCGCCGCGGCTGATCGAAGTGAAGTACCTGGCCGACTTGGCCAAAAACGAAGATCGGTATGCCCCTGGGTTCGCCGCGGCTCATCAGTACGCGGCCGGAAGGGGCTGGAGCTTCGAGATCGCCACAGAAGCGGACATCCGAACCCCTCGCCTCGAAAACGCCCGCTTCCTCCTGCCACACCGATCCACCCATCCCGATGAAGTGATGTGCTCCAATATCCTGGGTGCCGCGGCAGGCGGTTCACCGACTGTCCGAGCCTTGGTGAATGCCGTCGCCGGCGAGGACCAGGTTGCCCGGGCGACCGCCCTGCAGGCGCTGTGGCATCTGGTCGCCACCTTCGTCATCACCGTCGACCTCGATACCCCGATCACCATGGGCAGCACGCTCCGCCTATCAGCGGAGGCCCGGTCGTGACCGCGCTACGGAGCTACGCGCCAAAAACAGAAGCGGAATTTCGCGGCCGCCGTTGCGTAATCGTGCGCGCGGTCTCGCCCAGCGAGGTTCTCGTCCGGTTCAAGGACGGGGGCGACGACACCGAGGTTGTGCGGGTGACTGACCTGCAGGCGCCAGCGGATCCTGACGCTCCAGCCATTCGTCCCATCGACGCGCTCCACCCCGACGACATCGCCGAGGCCAAACGCCGACTGGAGATCATCCGCCCGATCCTGGAATGCCGGCGCGGGCGAATGCAGCTTGTCAAAGTCCTGGCCGAGCAGCATGGAATCGGTGCGTCGACCATCCGGCGCTGGGTGAAGGACTACGAGGATCGAGGGCTGCTGTCCGACCTGGCGCCCAGGCGTAAGGGCCGCACCATGCCCAAAGGCCTGGATAGCAGAGTCGAAGAGATCATCCAGGCGGTCATCCAGGACTTCTATCTGACCAAGCAGCAGCGCAGCCAGAGGAAGACCATCGAGGAAGTCATCCGCCGCTGCCGGGCACGCGGCCTGGCGCCGCCGCACAAGAGTACAATCCGCTCGCGCATCAAGGCCGTGGACGAGCGTGAGCGCGTGGCGAAACGGCAAGGGCGCAAGGCGGCCAGGGACCGCTTCGCACCGGTGCGGGGCAAGTTCCCCGGGGCTGACTGGCCGCTGGCAGTCGTCCAGATCGACCACACCAAGCTCGATATCGAGCTGGTCGACGACGACAGCCGCCAGCCCATCGGACGGCCCTGGCTCACCCTGGCCATCGACGTGTTCAGCCGCATGATCACCGGCTTCTACATCTCCCTGGACCATCCCGGTGCGGCGGCGGTCGGCATGTGCGTCGCCCAGTCCATCCTGCAGAAGGACGCCGAACTCCAGCACCTTGGGGTGAACGGGGATTGGCCGGTGTGGGGCAAACCCCAGACCATCCATGCCGACAACGGCAAGGACTTCCGCAGCCGCACGCTGGCCAAGGCCTGCGAGCAGTATGCTATCAACATCGACTGGCGGCCGGTGAGGGTTCCACACTATGGCGGGCACATCGAGCGGCTGATGGGCACCGTGGCCAAGGAGATCCACTCATTGCCGGGCACCACGTTCTCGAACATCCGGCAGAAGGGCGAATACGATTCGGCCAAGGAAGCTGTGCTGACATTGAACGAACTCACCCGCCTGTTCGCCGAGTTCGTCGTCAACGAGTACCACAAGAAGCCTCACCGGGGGATCGGCATGTCCCCGCTCGAAAAGTGGTGGGAAGGCGTCAACGGTGATGGCCGCAAGCAGAAGGGCACTGGCTTGCCGCCGCCCATTGCCGATCCCAGGCGCCTCTATCTCGACTTCCTTCCGTTCGTCGAGCGGTCAGTGCAAACCGAAGGCATCGTTTGGGATCACATCCACTATTACTGCGAGACTATCCGCCCCTGGATCAGCGCCCGCCGCGGCGGCTCGACCGCGAACTTCATCATCCGCCGTGACCCCCGGGACATCAGCTGCCTGTATTTCTTCGATCCCCAGATCAAGGACTACATCGAGGTTCCGTACCGTGACGCCGACCAGCCATCGGTGTCGCTGTGGGAGTACCGGGCGGCGCGGAAACAGCTCGCCAGCCAGGGCCAGGCCGACGCCACCGTAGACGAGGTGTTCGCCTGCATCGAACGCCGGCGTCAGATCATCGACGAGGCGGCGGACAAGACCCGCCGCATGCGCCGTGAACGGCAGCGCCGTAAGGCGACGGCCGAACAACTGGCGCGTCGGCCGACCGCCGAACCATCTCCCAAGGTCGCACCCAAGCCCTCCGTCAAGCTGGTGGTCGACAACTCGACCGCCAAGCAACCGGAGGAGTTCGACATCCCTGACGACGTCATCAGCAGAGGGGCAGAGGAATGGTAGAACCTGCAATCGACCCAGCCGCCGGCACCGGCCGGCTTGCCATGCTCGGCGACACCAGCACCGAACTTGCCGAGCGCATCCTCCATATCTGGCGGGATTTTTGGGTCGACTACCCCGTCGGCAACCAGGTCCTGGCCCACCTGCAGTCGCTCTATGAGCGCCCCAGGACGCACCGGCCACCCTGCTGTACCATCTACGGCGACACCAACAGCGGCAAGAGCCATATCGCCCTCAAGTTCGCCCGCGACCACAAAGTGCCGGAGTTGAAGGCGGAGGAGCAGGCCTACATGCCGGTGGTCATGGTGACCAACCCGCCCCATGGCGACCTGCGCGGATTCTACACCGCCACCCTGAACAGGATCGGCGCTCCCTTCGCCCCCAGCACCCGGCTGGACCGGCTGCTCGAGCAGATGCTCGGCCACCTCACCCGGTTGAGAACGCGCATGCTGATCGTGGACGAGATCCAGCACATCCTGGCCGGCAAGGTCGACCAGCGGACCATGTTCATGAACTGCCTGAAATACCTGTCCAACGAACTGCAGATTCCCGTGGTCGCCGTCGGCACCTTGGGTGCCCTGCGGACATTGTACAGCGATCCCCAGCTCGCGAACCGTTTTGAATCGACGCCCGTGCCCCGATGGGAGGCCAACCAGGACTATGCGGTATTCCTCACCCGCCTTGCTGCCCAGATGGGCTTGGAGAAGCGGAGCGAGTTCCGTCGGCGGGACATCGTGATCCGGTTCCATGCCATGACTGAAGGGTTGACAGGGGAGACACGGAAGCTGATGGGGTGCGCGGCGGAGACGGCTATCCGGTCGGGCAGGGAAATAATTGACCCAGAGACGCTTGAGGCTACGCCTTGGCTAAGACCTGGCGAGCGAAAGAAAGGGCTTTGAGTGGTTATGATTACGCTTTCGCTTTTACTCGACGATGCCCTGCCGCCAATCTTCTTCGGCCACACTTTGTCGGGGCTGTGGTCTCCTGGCCGCACGAAGCCTCTTTAGCAGGCCAAGAGCAAGGATATGGTAGCAATGTGTGCTGGATGCAAAAGAACCCACCATCTCCTTCCCTTGCATGTGTAGTGATCAGCCTCTTGTAAAGAAGACGGGTTTGCTCACCAGAACCTCTACCAAATAGGCGCAGAGTTTGTTTGCGTGCTTCAATCGCGTGTAAGATGGCCTGCTCAGCTTTAATAACATCGCCATTCATCACATAGCCGATCATGACGCCCAGGGGAACCATCTCAGCGTATTTGGCCGAAACGTAACGCATCATGCCTTCGTCGACGTAGAGGTCGGCCAATGACCTGACACGACCGCGAGCATCAGTTAGGTTAAGTCTCTTACACTCAAACGGAACGTACAGCGCGCCATCGTTATCAAGAAGAATAGCGATATCTATGATGCCTTTGGTTACCACGTCACCAATTTGCAATTCTTCTAGCAATGCATATTGGTATATAATTGGTCCAAGGAAGCGACCGCCACGCGGGTGTTCCTTGAGGCGTTCCACCAAGACCTTGGTTATCTCGTCCTCGAGAGGTAGTTCGTCGCCTGGAATGCAGCAGGTCGGCCAAATCTCTGGCAGCAGGTCCGCGACCTTCTGCTCAACGGATACGTAATCACCGACCATCGGTTCTAAGTCACCAATAATCATTCGGCAGCCTCAGTTCCCTGACCAGGGTAGTGCCGCCTTGCCCGATGGAGATCGGCGACAATTGCATCTGCATCGGACAATGCCGTACTCGAAAGCCAATTCCTCAACGTCATTGGCTTAAACAAGTATAGCTTATTACAGAGTGCGATACGAAGATCCGGTAACATCTGGAAATTTCCGGACATTTTCGAAGGAAGCATCTGCCATGCAGTTGTAAGCAAGCCCTCTAAGTCTCCAGATAGGGATTCCGTATAGGCTTGTTGTTTGTTTTCTGCATTTACGCTAACGGCAACCACGCCGAGATCCGCACATGATGCGACCAAATCCACCAGAACGGCCTTCCCTGGTGCGACCCATTCCTGAAGGGCCTTAGCTAGGGCATTCCCGTAAGCACTACGATTTTCATATCTAGCAGGACGCCAAATATCTGGAACGTCGCCATCGCGCGGCTGCATCGCCGGAACGATGTATTTCAGAGTGTCGTCGACGATGGCGACCTCGGCCTCTGTGAGATCAAAATACCTGTAGACAAGCTCATCTACCATGTCGACGGACACACTTGTTCCCGCCAATAGGGGCAGGTCGCTCCCCAATTGAGCAGCGTCGATGAGATCGCAAATTTGGCGGGCGACACCATATGCCTTTTCTGGATCGGGCAGGTCTTCCGGCGCGGGGAAGGGCAGATCCAAGAGCTCTTCCTGGTGAACCTTTGCGCGATCAGTCCCCAGGTTCGCGGTTTGGTGAAATGCGTACCAAGCCGCTAACTTCGAATTTAGGATTGCCGTAAGTAGCTTTGCACGTGGCCGATCTGCTTCTGGAAAGCGGATTGCTTGAATAGAATCACGAAAAGTGATGTCTTGTTCAGTATATGTGGCTCTAAGGCGTCCTTCATCCCGCTTCACCCCTTGAGGGATGAGTATATGAGGCCCTTTGAAACCGTCCACAAAACCTGCCCGATGTACCGTGGCACTAGGCCATGGGCGTGAGTCCATGCGTGGCTGCGCTAACGCGGTGAACGACCTGGTTTCAAGGTGTGGATATCTTGTTACATCGACACATTGTTTTGTCGAGTACTCAGGGTCATTGAGCCGCTTTTCTGAAGCCGGTTTGAATCCCTGCCCGATCACCCAGCCAGTGCGAGGAGAAAGCTTTCTACGAGAGATGTTTTCGAACTCATCGATTAGGTCGCCGGCTTTTGGCAGGCCTGACAGGAAGCCTAGAAGCTTTTCGTCCGGACGCCGCGCCCAAAGTTTTCGCTTGAGAATGCGGCCGTCAGCGATCACGGCATCAGAACGAAGCGTGTTTCGATCAGCCGCCGTCAGGCAAATGACCTGTCGGCCGACAAGATTCATATCAGCCTTGGGGCACCAATACTCAAAGATGTATGGGCGCCCGCGTTCCGGCAATTCGCCACGGAACATCATTAAAGCTGCCGGCCGGTCGGCCCCATCGAAAAGCAAGAACGACAGATCAGCCATATTCACAATGGCTGTGACGTTAATTTCCTCGAAGAGCCTCGAGCGGGCAGAGACGCTCTCCCTCGAATGGTTGTGCAGAAAGGCCATAGCAGGAAGGAGGAATGCCACCAACCCATTGGCAGTCCGGCCTTTGACGGCTTTCCACACAAAGGCCCAGGCCACCTCATCCGACGGGCACGGAAAGCCGCGTTCTGCGCTCCAGGCAAGCCCGCCGCCGGGGTCCCGCCGCCGACTCGCCCAGGGCGGGTTGCCTATCAACACCTCGCCTCCAGGGGCATCGTCGAGCTCCCCAAAGAAGCTTCGCCGCATCAAGGTGACACCATGAAGCTTCGGCAAAATGTGCCCCCTTTCCATCAACGAAATGATGTCGGGGGGAGTAACCTGTTCCAAGAGGGCAATGTATAGCGAGAAGGCCGCGACGCGCAGAGCCGATGGGTTGATGTCAGCACCGCGGATTCTATTTACGACCTTGAGGAGCGCTGGCCAGTCCAACGGCCGCCCACTCTTGACGCGCTCGTGCTCTACAAGACGTTGAAACATCCGGACCAGGAAAATTCCCGAGCCACATGCTGGATCCTTAATGGCGGCGTTTTCACGCTCTGCCGCGGACATCGCATCCCAAGCCTTACCCACAACCATGTCGGCCAAGAACATGGGCGTGTAATATGCTCCATCAGCTCGCCTCTCCTCCTCGTTTTCTCCGAGAAATCGATCGTATACCGAGCTAAGCAGTTCCACTGGAATATATCGGAAATCGTAGCCCCACAGGCGAAGTTGCCTCCGCTCCATGTCTTCGACGCCAGCGCGGAAACGCGCCAATACCTCTAAGTGATCCGAAGTAAGGGGTGCCCGGACATCCTCTTGCTCAAAGGAGCATGGAGCAATAAACAGGCCGCCATTGAAGTGATCTCGCAGCTGCACAAAGAGCGCGTCAAGTGCGTCAGATCGTCCAGAGACAAGCACTTCGGAAAATGTGCCAAAACGGCTTCCAGTTGCCGAGCGGAAGTATTGCTCCGACACAATCCCCCGATCTTCTAGATAGGCGATAAACATCACCTGCATCAGAATGGCTTGCGCAGCCAGAGGCGCGAGGCCGCTGCGTTTCAGGGCCGCATAGGAAGACATCAGGTTGGACAGGAGTACCTGGTCAACCCGCTCCTCGCGCCCGTGATATTGCACATGGTCCAGCCACCATCGACCTGATTCCACGCTCAGCACAATATCCCTGACTCGAAGAGCATCGAGCACTCGACTGAACGTGACAACGAGGCGCCTGTCCGCCCCCTCTTCGCCACTCGCACTCCCGGGTAATTTTGAGAGCGAGTAGGCCCGGATGGCGTCCGAACTGACCACCACCAACAAACCCATTAGCCCCTGATTCCACAGGGCACGGTGCACGCGATCGATTTCGCCCTCGGGCACATCGTCGCCAACCAAGAAGCCAACGGTTGGCACGCTGGACACACAAAGAACCGCGGACAACCCAAGTTCGCCGAGAGCCACGCGCAAGGCAGCCGCATGGGGCGAGCCGGCCACATCGCCGGACGCAAGATACAGCTCCGGCGGGCGCCGATTGGTGAGCGACAGCTCCTCGATCCATCCCTCTGATCTTGAACCTGCCATCCCTCGTCCCGCTGGCCGCACTCCGATATACATAAAAAATGTACCATACGTCCTTCACGTGCGATACGGTTAATGCGTACCGCACAGATTTTATGTGCGCGAAATGGGGTTTGGCGAGTGGTTGGCCGAGCAAAAAAACTGCCGCGAGGGCAAGAACTGATTAGCTTTGCGCAGCGCCGCCGACTGGAGGCTATTGAACTCGCACTCTATTGGACGGGGGAGATTTGCCGCGCATCCGTTATGCGGGCATTCCAAGTGGCAAAGAACCACGTCACCAAGGATATTGGCCTCTACAAAGAGGTCGCTGGGGGAAACGTCATTTACGACGTTCAAAGGCGCCGCTATCGTGCGAATAAGGATTTCACGCCACGTTTTACGAGCAAAGCGGCAGCTGATTATCTGAGTATTTTAATGCTCGGCGCGTCCAAGAGCGGCCTCTCTGAGGTGCCGCAGGTTTGCGCGGTACCTGCGGACGCCCTACCACTGCCACCAGCCGCCCCCCTAGACGCGGTCCTGCCTGTCATAACCCGGGCCATCAGTGATCAGGCCGGAATTCAGATCACCTACCGGTCCTTGAACCGTGAAGGCCCAAATAACAGAATAGTGCTTCCTCGCGCTCTGTTTCAGACTGGTCGCGCTTGGGCGATGAGGGCGTTTGATGTCGACGCTGACGAATACCGGGATTTTATCATTGCCCGTATTACCCATGCCGAAGGGGCAGATTTTCTGATCTCCGAATTCGATTTGGACGAAGACGAGTTGTGGGAGACCATTGTCGAGGTCAGTGTCGTGCCTGGAAGGGGCCTCTCCGCAGGTTCGGCGGAGGTCGTTGCCGATGAATATGGAATGTCAGGGAACCCGGGGCGTCGCGTCTGGAAAGCAAGAATGCGAGCAGCTCTCATTCCCTACTTCCTGGATCACCACGGCCTGCGGCCTGGAAGTGATGAAAGCGCAGGGATCCGCCTGCTCAGCATTGCGAACTGGGAGGAGGTAGCGCGATACGACAGGAAGTCCAAGGTCACGTGAACGGACTGTGACGCGCTAAGGCACTGTGGTTCAAAAGAGTTTTGGCGATCTATGCTAACTTAGGCCGCAAATTTTTCGATCCGTGCTCGGATATGGAGCGTAAAACAGCTTAATTATGCGAACGCTGCCACCCGGTTCGTTCACTGCCATGCTCACCTATCCTTCACTCCGACACCCGTCATTTCCCCAGATCGGTCATGTCCGGCCGCTGCACTCCGCTCAGCGCCGTCAGGAACGCCTTGAGGTCGGCCTTTTCCTCCGGGCTGAGGCCGCGGGGGCGCAGGGCCGTGGTCTTGTTGGGATGGGTGCCGCCGCCGGCGTCGTAGAAATCGATCACCTCGTCGAGGGTGGCCAAGGCGCCGTTGTGCATGTAGGGGCCGATGTCGGCGACGTTGCGCAAGCTCATGGTCCGGAACTTGCCCGCGTCCGCGGCGCGTTTGGTGACCAGCTGGCGGCCGAGGTCCTCGGTGACCTGGGCCCAGCCCGGGAAGCCCATGCGCTTGGCGTCGAAGCCGATGGTGGCCATGACGGCGGCAAGGCCGCGCACGGTCTGGTCGGGGACGCCGATGTTGTGGAAGCGCTCGTCGGTGAGGTTGGGACCCCGGTGGCAGCCGGCACACCCGGCCTTGCCGGCGAACAGGGTCAGGCCGCGCCGCTCGGCGGCGCTCAAGGCGGTTTCGTCGCCGTCGAGATAGCGGTCGAAGCGGCTGTCGTCGAACACCAGCGTCCGTTCGTAGGTGGCGATCGCCTGGGCGATGCGTGTCGGCGTGACGCCCTCGGTGCCGAAGGCGGCGCCGAACAGGGCGGGATAATCCTTGTCCAGCGCCAGCTCGGCCGCCACCAGGTCGGCATCATTGTTGAAGTGGATGCGGTCGGCGATGGTCGAGAGCGGCTGCATGTCGAGACTGTCGACGCGCCCGTCCCACAGCAGCGGTCCCTTGAAGGCGACGTTGACCAGGGTCGGCACCTTGCGCCGCTCGGTCTTTGTCGGGAAGGCCGGGCTGAGCGGCTGCGCCGCCGCGAAGGCCTGGTCGGGACGGTGGCAGCTTTGGCAGGACAGGCTGCCGTCCGCCGACAGCCGGGCATCGGCGAACAGCAGGCGCCCCAGCTTGACCTTGGCCGGAGACATGGGGTTGTCGGCGGGGACCGGCACCGGCCCGAGACGGCCGAAAACCTTGCGGGCCTCGGCCGGGCTCATGGGGTCGCCATCGCCTGCCAGCACGCACCCCGTGAGCGACAGCGAGACAGCAGCGGCGACCAGCGTGGCGACGCGGACCATGGGACGGCACTCCTGCAGAGGCGAGGGATGCGGCGACGCTAGCACGTCCCATCCGATGGTCGCGATGGCTCGGAGGAGGCTATCCCGCCGTCTGGTCCCCGCCGCCGGAAGGCGTGCCCAAGCGGGTCACCGCCATTGCCGGGCGATCCTGGCCAGCCGTTCCAACTCGTAGGGCTTCTGCAGCACCGGCCGGGCGCGGTCGCATTCGCGCAGGCCGGCGCTGCCGTAGCCGGTCACGAAGACGAAGGGAATGTTGCGGGCGGCCAGGACGTCGGCGACCGGGTAAACCTTTTCCCCGGCCAGGTTGATGTCCAGGATGGCGCCGTCGATCGCCACCTCACGGGCTAGCGCCACCCCGTCGCCGACGTTGGACGCGAGGCCCACCACCTCGCACCCCAGGTCCGACAGCGCCAGTTCGAGCGCCATGGCGAGCATGGCGTCGTCTTCAACGACCATGACACGAAGACCCGCCAGTGCGGCGTCATCCATGGCGCTTCGTCATTGCAACTGCGCCTCCAGGCGCGCCCACGGCAGATCCATTTGGCAGAGCATGCCTTCGGGCGGGAAATGGAGCTGCACCTTGCCGCCCAGCTGATGCGCCAGGCCGCGCTCGAGCAGCGACACCCCGAACCCCTTGCGCCGGGGGGCCTGCACCGGCGGCCCCCCGTGCTCCAGCCATTCCAGGTGGAAGCGCCGGTCGGCGGTGGCGCCGCCCAGAGTCCAGCTGACGTCGACCCGGCCGTCCGGCTGCGAGAAGGCCCCGTATTTGGCCGCGTTGGTGGCCAGCTCATGGAAGGCCATGCCGAGCGTCACCGCCGAATTGGGGGAGACCTGGATGTCGTCGCCCCGGACGGCGAAACGGGCCGGCGCCTCTGCGCCGGCGTAAGGGGCCAACTCCTGGGTCAGCACGTCACGCAGCGGAGCCCCGCTCCAGGCGGTGCGGTTGAGCAGGTTGTGGGCCTTCGACAGGGTCATCAGCCGCGCCTCGAACTCGCGGCAGAAGGATTGCGGACTGTCCGCCGTCCGCAGGGTCTGGGCGGCGATGGCCTGGGCGATGGCCAGCGTGTTCTTCACCCGGTGGTTCAGTTCGTCCACCAGCAGCTTCTGGCGCTCCTCGGCGCGGATGCGTTCGGTGATGTCCTCGTTGATCCCGACGAAATGGGTCACCTCGCCGCTTTCGTCGCGGATGGGCGTGATGGCGAGGTGGATCCAGTAGGTGTCGCCGCCCTTGCGGCGGTTCAGCAGTTCGCCCCGCCAGGGCTGGCCGGCCTTCAGTTTCCCCCACATCTCCTGGTAGACCGCGGGCGGGGTGGCGGCGGAGCGGAACAGGGCGGGGGTGCGTCCGAGCATCTCCTCGGCCGTGTAGCCGGTCATGGCGCACAGGGCGGGATTGGCGAACTCGATGGTGCCGGCGCGGTCGCAGATGACCATGCCCACCGTCGTCTGCTCGACGGCAAGCATCAGCTTCTTCAGGTCGGCCATGTTGCGGCGGAGCGCCGGGTAGTAGTTCTTGTGAACCGAGCGCTCGCCCAGACCGATGATGCGGGCGCGGGCGTCGTCCCAGCCCTCGTCGGTCCCGTCGTCGTCAGAGCGCTTCACTGTAGATTGCCTCGACGTCGGCCGCATTGGCGCGGCGGGGGTTGGTGTAGATGCAGGCGTCGCGCACCGCGTTGTGGGCGAGATCGCGCAGGTACCCGGTGCGGAGCCCGCGCGCCTCCAGCCCGTCATGAATGCCGGCCGCCACCCGCAACGAGCGGATGTCCTCCATGATCAGGCGCTTCTGCTCCGCCGACGTGCGGCCGCGCAGATCCAGCCCCAAGGCCTCGCCGATGTCGTGGTACCGCTCCGCCGTGGTCGGGAAGTTGAAATCCACCACGAATTCCAGCAGCAGGGCGTTGGTTTCGCCATGGGGGAGGTCCAGATAGCCGCCGACGCTGTGGGCCATGGCGTGCACCGCCCCCAGGCTGGCATTGGAGAACGCCAGCCCCGCCTGCAGGCTGGCCAGCATCATCTGCTCGCGCGGTTCCAGCTTGGCGGGATCGGCGATGGCATCGAGCAGGTGGGCGCGGATGCCCCGAATGGCGGAGAGCGCATGGACATCGACCACCGGGGAACTGGCGGTCGAGACATAGGCTTCGATGGCGTGGGTCAGGGCATCGATGCCCGTGCATGCCGTGAGATAGGGGTCCATGGTCACGGTGGTCTCGGGGTCGACCAGGGCGACGTCGGGCACCACCGTCTTGCTGATGATGGCGATCTTGCTGCGTTCCGACGTGTTGCAGATGATGGCGAACTGCGAGATGTCGGCCGAGGTGCCAGCCGTGGTCGGGATGCAGATCAGCGGCGGCCCCGGGGCCGGGATGCGGTCGACGCCCTCGAAATCGAGGATGTGGCCGCCGTTGGCGGCCATGATGCCGATGCCCTTGGCGCAGTCGATGACGCTGCCGCCGCCGACGGCGACGATCACGTCGCATGCGGCTTCCCGGTAGAGGTCGGCCCCCGTCATCACCTCATGATCCTTGGGATTGGGGGTAAGGGCGCTGAAGACGGTGGAGCGGATTCCCTCCTGGCCCAGGCTGTCGAGCACATCCGCCAGCCAGCCGGCTGCCGTCACCCCCTCGTCGGTCACCACCAGGACCCGTCGGGCATTCAGGTTGCGGGCGTAGAAGCCCACCCGGTGACGGGCACCGACGCCGAAAATGAATTCGGGGGCGACGAATTTGCGCAATTCAAAGAGTGGCATCGGTCTCTCGCGCTTGTCTGTTGGGATCGATCCCGGCCCCGGCACCGCTCAAGTGTCCGCTACCGCTTCTTGGCTAGGACATCGGGAGATCAGGCTGTCCTTTGTATTAGGTAGCCCCCCACCGGGACTGCGATAACCCTGCCGGGACAGGGATAACCATGATCGTGCGGGTTTGGGGCGGTTGCGCGGGAAGTCCTTGCCAGCCCCAGGGCCATCGGCCAAGGCGTTCGGCGCGCACGGGGCCTGGAACACGCGTATCGCGCAGGCCATCGAATGCGGACACAGCGAGCACAAGCCGGACGATGTGGCCGCCGACGACCGGTGCGCCTTCGGCAAATGGCTCCACGACCCTTCCCTCGCCGCGTCCATCCGCGGTTCGGACGAATACCGCACGGTGGTCAGGCTTCATGCCGACTTTCATCGTGCGGCCGGGGCAACCCTTGCCAAGGCCCTGACCGGCGACCGGGCGGGCGCGCAGGCCGACCTGGCCGAGGGCCGCTTTGTACGGGCCGCCGCGGCGCTGTCGGGGGCGATGGTCCGCTGGCGGCGGAATGCGGCGACGGCGTGCGCCGGATACGGGGGATTGCGCTCGTTCTGTCTGTTCTGGAAGGGGCGGATCGCCCTCCGGATCTGGGTTGCCATCGCCATTCCCGCCCTGGCGGCCCTGGCGACGGTTGCCTTCTTCGATCTGAACTGGTCGCCACCGCGACGGCTGCCGCCCGCATGGAGCGGGCCGGTGACATGCTGGCCGAGGCCACCGCGACCGTGCACGAACTGCAGCGCGAGCGCGGCCTGTCCGTCGCCGCCGCCACCAAGGGGGACGCCGCCCTCCAGGCCAAGCGGAAGGAGCCGGCGACGGTGACCGAGCGCAACCGCGTCGCCCTCGATTCCATCGTGGCTCCCTTGCTGGCCGAGCTGCCCGAGCCCGTGCGCGAGCGGTGGCGGGGGGCCGAGGCGGGCCTGAAGGCGGTGGAGACGCTGCGCGCGAAGATCGATGCCGGCGGTGTCGAGCCCGCGGCTATCGCCGCCGCCTTCGGCGCGTCGATCGACACGCTGGTCAGGTTCGAGGAATCGGCGCAGGTTCTGGCGGTCAAGCCGGACGTCGCGCGTGACATGACGGCGCTGCTTCGAATCTCCCGCACCAAGGAGGCCGCCGGTCAGGAGCGCGCCGCCGGTGCGGCGGCCATTCTCCTCGGCACCGTCGGGCCGGACACCCGCAAGCGGCTCATGGAACTGGCTGTCGAACAGTCGGTCCGGCTGTCCGCCTATTCGGAGGGCGCCACGGCCGGCCAGCGGCAGGCGCTGGACGCCGTGCTCGCCGACCCCCAGGTGCGGGCGTTCGAGCAGGTCCGAGGCCGGCTCGCCGAGGGCGACATCACCGGCGTAACCGCCGAGTCGTGGTTCGACCTGGCTACCAACCGAATCGACCGTCTGCATCAGATCGAGGAACTGCTCGTCGACGAGATCCGCGACACCGCCCGCGCCCGCAAGACCGAGGCATGGAGCGACCTTGCCCTGTTCACCGGGCTGACCGGCGCCGCCATGGCCGTGGGCGCCCTGCTGGTCCTTCGAAATCCCCGCTACCGAGTGCCCCGACGAGGTGGGCGAGATGGCGCGCGCCGTGCTGGTCTTCCAGCAGCAGGCGCTGACCGTCGAGCAGATGACCGCCGAAGCCGAGCGTCATCGGCGTGAGAGCGAGGCGCCTCGCCATAAGGCGCTGGTCACCATGGCCGACACCATCGAGGCCCAGACCAGCCAGGTGGTGGAGCGGGTGGCGCATGAGAGCGGCCGGGTCAACGACACGGCCGGGCGGATGGCGCAATCGGCCATCCTGGTCGAGGAGAACGCCCAGCGGGTGGCCGCTGAGCAGAGCCTGGCCAACGCCCAGGCGGTGGCCGGCGCCTCGGAGGAACTGTCGGCGTCGATCCGCGAGATCGCCAGTCTGGTCGCCCGTTCGAAGGACATCGCGGCCTCGGTCGCGGCGGCGGTCGAGGAACAGGACGCCGCCACCAAGGAGATCGCCCGCAACGTCCAGCAATCGGCCCAGGCCGCCGAGGAAGGGACCGAGCGCATCGTCGCGGTGGCCAGCGAGGCGGCCGCGACCGGCCAGCAGGCGGGGACGGTGGAAACCCTGCTGGGCGCCATGGTGGCCCAGGTGGCCGAATTGGGCCACGTGCTCACCCGGGTGGTGCGCACCGCCACCCCGGACGTTAACCGCCGCGCCAATCCCCGCTTCGCCATCCGGGCCAAGGCCCGCCTGGCGTCGCGCCAGGGCGAGGTCGAGGGCGGCTTGGCCGACATCTCGGTTGGCGGCGCCCGTGTCACCGGCATGCCCGATGCCGCCTCGCCCGGTGCCGCCCTGGCGGAGCCCTACACCCTCAAGCTCGACGACGTGCAGGTGCCGGTGACGGTGATCGAGGCCAAGGGGGGCGTGTGCCGGGTGAGGATCGCCGGCGACCGGGACGGGTCGGTCGGGCGCTGGATCAGCCGCCGCCAAGCCTCGGCGGCGTAGGCAAACGACAAACAAAAAGGGCGCCCCGAGGGGCGCCCTTTCGCTTTGGTGCGGCGAAACGCCTCAGACCATCTTGTCCAACTCGCGGACGATGGCCTCGCCCATGACGGTGGTCGAGACCTTGGCCTTGCCGGTGGCCATGATGTCGGCGGTGCGCAGGCCGCCCTTCAGCACGTTCTTCACCGCGTTGTCGATCATGTCGGCGTCCTCGGTCATGTCGAACGAGTAGCGCAGGCACATGGAGAAGGACAGGATGGTGGCCAGCGGGTTGGCCATGTCCTTGCCGGCGATGTCGGGGGCCGAGCCGTGCACCGGCTCGTACAGCGCCTTGCGGGCGCCCGAGGCGTCGGCGGCGCCGAGCGAGGCCGAGGGCAGCATGCCGAGCGAACCGGTCAGCATGGCGGCGCAGTCGGACAGGATGTCGCCGAACATGTTCTCGGTGACCATGACGTCGAACTGCTTGGGGTTGCGCACCAACTGCATGGCGGCGTTGTCGACGTACATGTGTTCGAGCGCCACGTCCGGATACTCTTCCTTCTGCAGCTTGATCATCTCCTCGCGCCACAGCACGGTGCATTCCAGCACGTTGGCCTTGTCGACCGAGGTCACCTTCTTGTTGCGCTTGCGCGCCAGGTCGAAGGCGGCGCGGCCGATGCGCTGGATCTCGCTGGTGGTGTAGGTCAGGGTGTTGACGCCCTTGCGCTCGCCGTTGGGCAGGGTCTCGATGCCGCGGGGCTGGCCGAAATACAGGCCGCCGGTCAGCTCGCGCACGATCATGATGTCCAGGCCCTGGACCACCTCGGGCTTCAAGGTCGAGGCCTCGACGAGGGCGTCGAACACCACGGCCGGGCGCAGGTTGGCGAACAGGCCCATCTCCTTGCGGATCTTGAGCAGGCCGCGCTCGGGCTTCTTGTCGAAGGGCAGGTCGTCCCACTTGGGGCCCCCGACCGCGCCCAGCAGGACCGCGTCGGCGGCCATGGCGTCGGCCAGGGTGGAATCGGCCAGCGGCGTGCCGTGCACGTCGTAGGCGGCGCCGCCGATCAGGCCTTCCGAGATGTCGAATTCGACGTTCCGCTTTTTCGCCATCCAGTCGATGATGCGGCGCACCTGCACCATGACTTCCTGGCCGATGCCGTCACCGGGCAGGATGAGAAGCTTCTTGGCGGCCATCTGAATTCCCTTCCGTCACTAATAGTCTGTTCGGGGCCCCTGCCTACCCCTCCCCGGGTCTTGCGTCAAGCTCTCGCGGGGCGGCGGCGAAGCGTAGGGCCATGCACGAAAAAGGCGCCCCGTCGGGGGCGCCTTTCACTGGGATCACAGCCAGGGCTGGCTCTGCTTCCGGTTCGCCTCGAAGGCGGCGATCTTGTCGGCCTTCTGCAGCGTCAGCCCGATGTCGTCGAGGCCGTTGAGCAGGCAATGCTTGCGGAACGGATCGACCTCGAACGCGGTCTTGGAGCCGTCCGGCGCGGTGATCTGCTGGTTCTGGAGATCGACCGTGAAGGTGGCGTTGGCCCCGTTCTCGGCCTGCTTCATCAGCTTGTCGACCTGCTCCTGCGGCAGCTTGATCGGCAGGACGCCGTTCTTGAAGCAGTTGTTGAAGAAGATGTCGGCGAAGCTGGGCGCGATGACGCAGCGGATGCCGAAATCCAGGATGGCCCACGGCGCGTGCTCACGCGAGCTGCCGCAGCCGAAATTGTTGCCGGCGATCAGGATCTGCGCCTTGCGGTAGGCCGGCTGGTTGAGCACGAAGGTGGCGACCTCCTTGCCGTCCGGCGTGTAGCGCATCTCGTCGAACAGGTTCTTGCCCAGGCCCGAGCGCTTGATGGTCTTCAGGAACTGCTTGGGGATGATCATGTCGGTGTCGACGTTGATCATCGGCAGCGGCGCCGCGACGCCGGTGAGAACGGTGAACTTGTCCATCGTCGGGTCCCCTATTTCAGCGTCCGCACGTCGGTCAGCTTGCCGGTCACCGCGGCCGCCGCGGCCATGGCCGGGCTGACGAGGTGGGTGCGGCCGCCGCGGCCCTGGCGACCCTCGAAGTTGCGGTTCGAGGTCGAGGCCGAGCGCTGGCCGGGCGTGAGCTGGTCGGCGTTCATGGCCAGGCACATGGAGCAGCCGGGCTCGCGCCATTCGCAGCCGGCTTCGATGAAGATCTTGTCGAGACCTTCCTCCTCGGCCTGCTCCTT
Source organism: Solirubrobacterales bacterium (assembly GCA_050260775.1). Taxonomy (GTDB): domain Bacteria; phylum Pseudomonadota; class Alphaproteobacteria; order Rhodospirillales; family Magnetospirillaceae; genus CALABS01. The sequence goes on from JBLNCP010000027.1 coordinate 30,723, forward strand.
GACCAGGCCGGAGCCCGGGACGACCAGCACCTGCACGCCGGGGGCGACCTTGCGGCCCTTGAGCACCTCGGCGGCGGCGCGGAAGTCCTCGATGCGGCCGTTGGTGCACGAGCCGATGAACACCACGTCGACCTTGATGTCGGTGGCCTTCATGCCGGCCTCGAGGCCCATGTACTCGATGGAGCGCTCGACGGCGCGGCGCTTGGCCTCGTCGGCGATCTGGGCCGGCACCGGCACGGTGCCGGTGATCGGGATGACGTCCTCGGGGCTGGTGCCCCAGGTCACCTGCGGCACCAATTCCTCGGCGTTCAGCACCACCTCGGCGTCGAACTTGGCGTCGGCGTCGGTGTAGAGCGTCTTCCAGTAATTGAGCGCGGCCTCGAAAGCGGCGCCCTTGGGGGCGCGCGGCTTGCCCTTGATGTACTCGAAGGTGATCTCGTCGGGGGCGATCAGGCCGGCACGGGCGCCGGCCTCGATGGTCATGTTGCAGACCGTCATGCGGCCTTCCATCGACAGGCTCTTGATGGCCTCGCCGGTGTACTCGACCACGTAGCCGGTGCCGCCGGCGGTACCAATCTTGCCGCAGATGGCCAGCACGATGTCCTTGGCGGTGACGCCCGCCGGGATCTTGCCGTTGACGGTGATGCGCATGTTCTTGGCCGGCTTCTGCACCAGGGTCTGGGTGGCGAGCACGTGCTCGACCTCAGAGGTGCCGATGCCGAAGGCCAACGCGCCGAACGCACCGTGCGTGGCGGTGTGCGAGTCGCCGCAGACGATGGTGGTGCCGGGCAGGGTGAAGCCCTGCTCGGGGCCGACGATGTGGACCACACCCTGGCGGATGTCATCCATGCGGAAGTATTCGACGCCGAAGTCGCGGGCGTTCTGCTCGAGCGTCTCGACCTGGACGCGGCTTTCCTCGTTCTCGATGCCCTTGGTCCGGTCGGTCGTCGGGACATTGTGGTCGGCGACCGCCAGCGTCAGCTCCGGATGGCGGACCTTGCGGCCGGCCATGCGCAGGCCCTCGAAGGCCTGGGGGCTGGTCACCTCGTGGACGAGGTGGCGATCGATGTAGAGAAGGCAGGTGCCGTCGTCCTGGACGTCCACCAGGTGGGCGTCCCAGATCTTGTCGAACAGCGTGCGCGGCTTGGCCATCGGGTCTTCCTTGTTGGGCGGCGAGCTTCCAAGCGCCCGTCCGCCGACGTCCACACACTCGTCACCACGCCGACCCGATCCGTCCCGCCCCCGGCGCGGCCGGAGGCGGGAGGCGGAGCAGCGAGGGCCAAAGGGCCGGAGGATTACTCCTCGGCCGGAGCCTCGGTCGCGGCGGCCTGGGCCTTCTGGGCCTTGGCGTCGCGGGCCACCTTCTCGGCGGCGGCGGCCTCACGCTCGGCGGCGGTGATCTTGGCCGAATAGCCGGTGGTCTGCTCGGCGATGCGGGCCGACTTGCCGCGGCGGTCGCGCAGGTAATAGAGCTTGGCGCGACGCACGTCGCCGCGGCGGATCACCTCGATCGAGGCGATGTTGGGGGAGTAGAGCGGGAAAATACGCTCGACGCCCTCGCCGTAGCTGATCTTGCGCACGACGAACGAGCTGTTGAGCCCGTCGTTCTTGCGGGCGATGCACACGCCCTCATAGGCCTGCACGCGCTCGCGGCCGCCTTCGACGACCTTCACGTTGATCTTGACCGTGTCGCCGGGGGCGAACTCGGGGATCGCCTTGCCGTCGGTGAGCTTGGCGATCTGCTCCTTCTCGAGCTGCTCGATGATGTTCATTTCAAGTACCCTCGCTGTCCTTGGCAGTGTACCGGGCCCACAGGTCCGGACGGCGCTGCCGGGTTATGTCCTCCGCCTGGCGCAGGCGCCAGCCGCGTATCCTCTCGTGGTGCCCGGAAAGCAGAACCTCCGGCACCGCCCGTCCCTGCCACTCGGCCGGACGGGTGAAGTGGGGGTATTCCAACAGGCCCCACTCGAAACTCTCTTCCGCCAGCGACTCTTCCTTGCCGATCACGCCGGGCAGGAGCCGGATCACGGCATCCAGGAGCACCAGCGCCGGGAGTTCTCCCCCCGACAGCACGAAATCGCCCAGGGACACCTCGACCGCCTCGTGGGCGTCCAGCACGCGCTGGTCCACCCCTTCGAAACGGCCGCACAGGATGCTCGCCCCCGGGCCCGCCGCCAGCTCCCGCGCGAAGGCCTGATCGAGCAGGCGACCGCGCGGGGTCATGTAGATCAAGGGTCCGCTGCCCCGGTTCGCCGTGATGGCCGCGTCCAGAACGTCCGGACGCATCACCATGCCGGCGCCGCCGCCGAAGGGCTCGTCGTCGACCGAGCGGTGCTTGTCCATCGCGTAATCGCGAATGTTGACCGCATCCAGCCGCCACGTGCCCCTGGCGAGGGCCCGCCCGGCCAATGACAGGCCCAGCGGTCCCGGGAACATCTCGGGGAAGATGGTGAGCACCGTGGCGTGCCACGGCGTATCGGTCACCAGCTCCTCCACCCTTTGATCCTCTTTCCTCAGACGCCGGTGCTCGCTCCGCTCGCTTGGCTTTCGCTTCGCTTTCGCTCCGCGGGGCCTCATCGGCCCAGTCGCTCGCTTGCACTCGCTCCGTCGTACTTTCCTCAGACGCCGGCGTTGCTGTCGCTCGCGCCGGCTTCGTCCTTTTCGTCGGGCGCATAGACCGGGGGGACCACCACCAGCCTGCCGCCCGCCACATCCACCACCGGCACCGCCTCGCGGGTGAAGGGGACCATGAAGGACCCTCCCTCGCTGCGGGCGACGTCCAGCACCTCTCCGGCGCCGAAATCCGCCACCCCCCGCACGGTGCCGATCACCGAGCCGTCGGCCGCTTCCGCCCTCAGCCCCACCAGGTCCGAATAGAGGAACTCATCCTCGGCCTCGTCGGTGGCGGGGAGCCTCTCGCGGGGGACGAAGAACTTCGTTCCCCTCAGAGCCTCGGCGGCATCGCGGTCGTTGACCCCGTCAAGCTTGGCGATCACCAGGCCCTTGGCCTCGCCGATCACCTTCAGCTTGAAGCGGCGGCTTCCCGTCTCGTCGCTTACCGGACCGTAGCCCGCGACGTCCTCGGGGACGTCGGTGAAGCTCTTGACGCGAACCGCGCCCCTGACCCCGTGCGCTCCGACGACGGCGCCGACACACACCAGGTCAGCCATGGGTCTTACTCGGCCGCGGCTTCACCCTCGGCAGCGGCGGCGGCGGCGCGCTCGGCGGCCTCCTTGGCACGCTGCTGGGCCTTGGCCTTCGGCTGCGGCTGCTTGGTCTGCTCGGCGCGGGCCGGGGCCTTGACCAGGCCGCGGTCGGCGAAGATGCGGACCAGGCGGTCGGTCGGCTGCGCGCCGTTGCCCAGCCAGTACTTCACCCGCTCGTCGTCGAGGCGCAGGCGCTCGGCATGGTCGTGCGGCAGCAGCGGGTTGTAGGTGCCCACCTTCTCGATGAAGCGGCCGTCGCGCGGGCTGCGGGCGTCGGCCACCACGATCCGGTAGAACGGACGCTTCTTGGCGCCGGAACGGGCGAGACGAATCTTAAGAGCCATGTGTTTCCCTCGGACTAAATTTTGACCTCAAACGCCGGTGCTCGCTCCGCTCGCTGGGCTTGCGCTCCGCTTTCGCTTCGCGGGGTCTTGAGTGACCCGGTCCCTCGCTTCGCTCACTCCGGTTTCATCACTTCCGGCCGGCTAGCGGCCGAAACCCTTGCCGCGGAGCCCGGGCGGCAGCATGCCCCCCAGGCCGTGGCGCATCAGACCCTTCTGTCCGAGCTTGCCGACCTTCTTCATCACGCCGGCCATCTGCTCGTACTGCTTCAGAAGCTTGTTGACGTCCTGCACCGAAAGCCCGCAGCCGGCGGCGATGCGCCGCTTGCGCGAGGCCTTGATGAGGTCGGGGTTGCGGCGCTCGGCCGGCGTCATCGACTGGATGATCGCCTTCTGGCGGGCCACCACCTTGTTGTCCAGCTTGGCGTCCTTGAGCTGGTCGGCGATCTTGCCGACGCCGGGCAGCATGCCCAGGATGCCCTTGAGGTCGCCCATCTTCTCGACCTGCTTGAACTGGTTCAGCATGTCGTTGAGGTCGAACTTGCCCTTCTCGATGCGCTTGGCGAGCTTCTCGGCCTCTTCGTGCTCGAAGTTCTCCATCGCCTTCTCGACGAGGGAGACGACGTCGCCCATGCCGAGGATGCGGCCGGCGATGCGGTCGGGATGGAACACTTCGAGGGCGTCGAGCTTCTCGCCCATGCCGAGGAACTTAATCGGCCGCCCGGTGACGTGGCGCATGGACAGCGCCGCGCCGCCGCGGGCGTCGCCGTCGACGCGGGTCAGCACGATGCCGGTGACGCCGACCTTCTCGTTGAACTCGTGCGCCAGGGTGACGGCGTCCTGGCCGGTCATGGCGTCGGTGACCAGCAGGGTCTCGACCGGCTTGGCCACGTCGCGCACCTGCGCCACCTCGGCCATCAGCTCCTGGTCGATGTGCAGGCGGCCGGCGGTGTCGAGGATGACGACGTCGTAGCCTTCCTTGCGGCCGGTATCGAGGGCCCGCTTGGTGATGGCCACCGGCATCTCGCCCATGACGATGGGCAAGCTGCCGACCTCGGCCTGCTTGGCCAGGATCTCGAGCTGCTGCTGCGCGGCGGGGCGATAGACGTCCAGCGAGGCCAGCAGGACCTTCTTGCGCTCCTTCTTGAGGCGCACGGCCAGCTTGCCCGAGGTGGTGGTCTTGCCCGAACCCTGCAGGCCGACCATCAGGATGACGGCCGGCGGCACGGCGTTCAGGTTGAGCTCGACGCCCTCGGTGCCGAGGGTGGCGATCAGTTCGTCGTGGACGATCTTGACCACCATCTGGCCGGGCGTGACCGACTTGACCACGTCCTGGCCGACCGCGCGGGTCTTGACCCGGGCGACGAAGTCCTTGACCACCGGCAGAGCCACGTCGGCTTCCAGCAGCGCGACGCGGACCTCGCGCAGGGCTTCCGAGACGTCGGCCTCCGACAGCGCACCGCGCCCGGTGAGCTTGTCGAAAACCTTAGTCAGCCGTTGGCTCAAAGATTCGAACATGCGCTTCCCAACTTTCGGCCCCAAACGGGAACGCGCCAGTGCGCGTATCTTCGCGGACTGGCGGGCCACCGTGGTGGCGGTTCTCCTGGCGAACCATAGAGTGGCGGAGTTTTTAGGCCTCCCGGCCCCGGGAGTCAAGGCTTTCGGCCGGAACCCGCCCAACGACGCGACATTGATCAAATTCGAGATACTTTGGAATCAGAATTGGGCCGGGGAGGGGTCCAAACGCTGACTCCAAAGGTCTACGCCGTTGCCACCTCGGTGCGGGCCCGATACGATCTTGGGGACTCAAGGCTCAGACGCCCACTTGCGGGAGCGACTAGGTGACGAACACGGACGGCGCCGCAAGATCCGCCGCTGCTTCCCTTCCCGGTTCGAGCGACCCGGCGGAGGTGGCGGCGCGCCTCGACGGCCTGGCCTCCAGCCTGCCGGGTTTCGCCTTCCAGCGCTGGATGACGCCCGAGGGCGTGATCTCCTATCCCCTGTTCAGCGACAACGTGCGTGCCGTGCTCGGCTTCGAGCCGGCGTCCATGGGGGTCAACGCCAAGGGCTGCCTGCACGTCATCCATTGGGCCGACCGCGATTCCCATCTCGAGGCGATCCGCGTCTCGGCGGCCATGATGGCGCCGTGCAGCGAGGAATTCCGCGCCATCACCCAGTCGGGCGAGGTGCGCTGGCTCAAGGGTGCGTCGCGGCCGCGGCGCATGGCCGATGGCACCGTGGTGTGGGACGGCGTGCTCATCGACGTGACCGAGGGCCGGCGCTCCGAGCTGCGGCTCGACATGCTGATGGACCACGCCGCCGATTCGATCCTGGTGCTGGACGAGGCGGGCAATATCGACACCGTCAACTCCGCCGCGCAGACCCTGTTCGGCTGGGACGCCTCCGAGCTGATCGGGCGGCCGTTCGTCACCCTGCTGGCCCCCGAGCACCGGCGCCCCGACTTGCTGACCGGCGACCTGACCGACGGTTCGGGCGCCGACGGCTCGCCCACCATCGTCGGCAACGGCCCGCGCGAGCTGGTCGGGCTGCGCAAGGACGGCTCCACCTTCCCGCTGGAGCTGTCGACCAGCGAGGTTCGCCTCGAGGGGCACTGCCTGTTCGTCGGCATCGGCCGCGACATCACCGAGCGCAAGCAGACCGAGGCGGCGCTGCAGGAGACCGAGCAGCGCCTGCGCGCCATCGCCGCCAACATGCCGGGGATGGTGTTCCAGCGCGTGCTGCGTACCAACGGGCGGCTGGAATATTCCTATGTCAGCGAAGGCTGCCGCGACTTCCTGGGCGTCGAGCCGGAAGAGCTGTTGGCCGACCCGCAGCTGTTCATGAACGCCCTGTCCGCCGATGAACGCCAGCGCTTCCTGGCCTCGCTGGGCCGGTCGGCCCGCACCATGGAGCCGTTCGAGGAGGAGCTGGCCATCACCGCGCCCGACGGCCGCCGCCGCTGGCTGCGCGGTCAGTCGCGCCCGACCCGGCGCGGCGACGGCGACATCGTGTGGGACGGCGTCATGCTCGACGTCACCGACCGCAAGACGGCCGAGCAGCGGCTGTCGTTCCTCGCCTATTTCGACCCCCTGACCCGCCTGCCCAACCGCGCCGCCTTCCTCGAACGGTTCCCCGCCGCCCGCGAGCAGGCGCGCCAGCGCCATACGCTGGTGGCGGTGCTGTCGCTGGGCATCGATCGTTTCGGCATCATCAACGCCACCATGGGCCATTCGGTCGGCGACCAGGTGCTGATCGCCGTCGCCGACATCGTGCAGTCCGGCCTGGGGCCGGGCGACGTCATGGCCCGTGCCAGCGGCGACCGTTTCCTGCTCATGCTGACCGGCTACGCCTCGAAGCGCGAGCTGACCGAGGCGGCCGAGCGCATCCACGCCCTGGCCCAGACCATGGTCAGCGTCGGCGGCGAGGAGTTCGAAATCTCGGCGTGCTGCGGCGTGTCGGTGTTTCCGCGCGACGGCGAGGATGCCGAGACCCTGATCAAGAACGCCGACGCCGCCCTGCAGCGCGCCAAGGCGCAGGGCTCGGCCACGCTCCAGATCTTCTCGAAGGAGATGAGCGCGCGGGCCTCGAAGACGCTGACGCTGCAGAATCGGCTGCGCCGCGCCCTCGAGAACGGCGAGTTCATTCCCTACTACCAGCCCCAGGTCGACCTCGGCACCGGCATCATCGTCGGCATGGAGGCGCTGGTGCGCTGGAAGAGCCCGGAGCTGGGGATGGTCGCGCCCGGCGAGTTCATTCCGCTGGCGGAAGAGTCCGGGCTGGTCGACGGCATCTGCGAAGTCATGCTGAGCGAGTGCGCCCGCCAGAACAAGGCGTGGCAGAACGAGGGCTTGGCGGCCATTCCGGTGGCCGTCAACGTGTCGGGGCGGCAGTTCCAGTACGCCCGCCGCCTGATCACCGCGCTCGAGACCACGTTGGCCCAGAGCGGGCTCGATCCGCGCTACCTCGAGATCGAGCTGACCGAGAGCTCGGCCATGCGCGACGCGGACAACGCCATCGCGGTGGTGCAGACCCTGGCCGACATGGGCATCTCCTGCGCCATCGACGATTTCGGCACCGGCTATTCCTCGCTGTCGGTCCTCAAGCGCTTCCCGATCCGCAAGCTCAAGATCGACCGCTCCTTCGTGATGGACGTCATCACCGATCCCAACGACGCCGCCATCGTCGACGCCATCGTTGCCATGGCCAAGGCGCTGAAGCTCAAGGTGGTTGCCGAAGGCGTCGAGCATCACGCCCACCTCGAATTCCTGCGGACGCTGGGCTGCGACCAGATGCAGGGCTACCTGTTCTCGCGGCCGCTGCCGGCCCATGAGATGGGGGCCATGCTGGCCGAGGGCCGCCGCCTGCCGCTCGGCGAAGGCCGCCGCCGCCTCGCCGTCACCACCGTCTGATTGATCTTTCCGCAGGAAACTAACCATTTTTCAATGGATTGGCGCGCCAACTTCATAGGAAGGCCGAGCGGCCAACGTCGGTAGTTGACGGGGCACGCGCGGCGGCATAATCGTTTCGTGACTGAAAGGGGAAAGGCGGGGTTCGGCTCGCCGATGGCGATGGACAGCGTGAACGACAACGCAAAACCCAGGGAATCCGCGGCCTCCGCCATCAAGCACTCGTACACGGTGCCGTGCGCCTCGACCTTCCGCGACGCCGTCGAAACCCTGGCGGCGGCGCGCCGCGTCAATGTCGGCGACATCGCCCGTTCGGTGCTGCTGGTGATGCCCGCCGACGCCATCGCCGCCTTCCCCGATCCCGGCGAGCCGCCGCCCGAGGACCGCGAGACGGTGATCCTCAAGTCGGGGCCCGCCCAGGGGCGGCCGTGGCGGCGCAAGCCGCGCCTGCAGGTGCGCATGGCGCCGGGCTACGACGTCACCTTCATCCGCCGGGCCCTGGCCCTGGCCTTGGCCATGGCCGAGGGCGAACTGCACGTCCGCCTGCACGATCCCCGCGCCCAGGCCGAGGCGCCCCCGCCAGAGCCGGTCGCGCCCAAGCCGGTCGCCCCCGAGCCGGTCGAAGCCGCTCCGCCCCCGGCGCCGGAAGCGCAGGCCGGCGGCCGCGCCGTCGAGGCGGTCAACGAGGAACTGGAGCGCCTCAAGGCCATCGTCAACGTGCTGGCGTTCGAGCCGCTGCCCGGCGGTATCACCACCCGGGACGAGGCCCTGCACGTGCTGGGCTTCCCACCCGGCGCGCGTCCCGACCGCCGCACGCTCCGGGCCCGCTTCCGCATGCTGGCCACCATCCACCATCCGGATTCCCATTACGGCAGCCACCACCGCATGAGCCAGCTCAACCAGGCCATGGAAGTGCTGAAGGACTGCGCGTAGGGGAGACTTCACCACGAAGACACGAAGACACTAAGACGGTGTGCCAGATGGGATCGGATCCTCATCCGACCCACCGTCGTGCCTTCGTGTCTTCGTGGCGAAAAAAACCCCGGGGACTGGCCCCGGGGTCTGGTCTGTCTGACGGTCGCTGGCGACTAGTCGCTGCGGCGCACGCCCAGGAACTGCATCAGGAAGATGAACAGGTTGATGAAGTCGGCGTAGAGGGCGAAGGCGCCGAAGATGGCCTTCTTCGAGCTGTCCTCGTCGCTGTCTCCCTCCCAGTACATCTCCTTGATCTTCTGGGTGTCGTAGGCGGTCAGGCCGGCGAAGACCAGCACGCCGATGGCCGAGATCACGAAGTGCATCATCGTGCTCTGCAGGAAGATGTTGACGATGATCGCCAGCATCAGGCCGAAGGCACCCATGATCAGGAACGAGCCCATGCCGCTCAGGTCCTTCTTCGTGGTGTAGCCCCACAGGCTGAGCGCGCCGAACGAGGCGGCGGTGACGAAGAAGGTGCGGGCGACGCTGACCCCGGTGTAGAGCATCAGGTAGGACGACAGCATCACGCCGATCAGGCCGGCATAGACCCAGAACACCGCCTGGACGGTGGAGGCGCGCATGGCGTGGGCGCGGGCGCCCAGGTAGAAGGCGACGCCGATGGGGGCGAACAGCACCACCCAGCGCAGCGGCGTGCCGAAGATCAGCTGCATCAGAGTGGGCGACGACGACACCAGCAGCGCGACGATGCCCGTCAGCGCCAGGCCGGAAGCCATGTAGTTGTACACGCGCAGCATGTACTGGCGCAGACCAACGTCGATCTGGGCCGCTTCCACCTGCGCGGCGGTCATGTATCTGCGCTCGTTTCCGAAGGCCATGGGGTGTTCCTCTGACACAAAAGTTCGGACGCGTCCAATATGGCGCAGTCCGCGAAGGAATCAAGTCGCGCGCCGCGCTGGGCAGCGCCTCGGGAAATCGCCTACTCGTTGCGCAGCAGCGGGGCGGCGCGGGCGCGCATGGCGGCGAAGGTGCCGGCGAAGCCGGCCATCAGGCTGGCGGCAATGCAGGCGGCCACGGTGGCCGACGCCACGCCGGGCAGGAACGACCAGTCGGCGTGCATGACCTTCACCAGGATGGCCCAGGCCGAGGCGGTGCCCACCGCGCCGGCTGTCAGGCCGGTGGCCAGCCCGACGATGCCGAACTCCACCAGCCAGGCCCGCCACAGGTCGGCACGGGTGGCGCCCAGCACCTTCAGCACCACCGCCTCGTAGACGCGGCGGCGATGGCCGGCCATCACGGCGCCGGCCAGCACCAGGCCGCCGGCGGCCAGCGTCACCAGCGCCGCCAGCCGCACCGCCATGTCGGCGTTGGCGATCAGGCCGCGCGCCGAGTCCAGCGCCTCCTTGACCCGGATCGCCGAGACGTTGCCGAGGCGGTCGGTCACCGCCTTCTCGACCGCCGCGTCCAGGTCGCCGGGAGCGTGGACGGTGGCGATCCAGGTGTGCGGGGCACCCTTCAAGGCGTTGGGCGACAGGATGAAGGTGAAGTTCATGTTGAGGCTCGACCATTCGATCTCGCGCAGGCTGGCGATGCGGACGGTGATCTCGCGGCCGAGCACGTTGATGCCGAGGGAATCGCCGACCCCGACTCCGAACCCCTTGGCGATGGAGGAATCCACCGACACCAGCGGCGGGCCGGCGTAGTCGGCCGGCCACCATTCGCCGGCCAGCAGCCGGGCGTCGGCCGGCGGCGCGGCGGCGGCCGACAGGCCGCGATCGCCCCGCACCGCCCATTCCGCCTCGGGGGCGATCGCCGCCTCGGAGGCGGGCACGCCGTTGATGCGGGTGATGCGCCCGCGCACCATCGGCGCCCGCTCGACGGTGGCGGTCGGCGCGGTGGCGCGGACGATGCGCTCGAATTCGTCGACTTGGTCGGGCTGGATGTCGATGAAGAAGAAGCTGGGAGCCTCACGCGGCAGGCGTTCGCCGAACTGGCGGGCCAGGTTGCCCTCGATCAGTGCGATGGCGACCAGCACGGTCAGGCCGAGGCCCAGCGACAGCACGACGCTGACCACCGCGCTGCCCGGCCGGTGCAGGTTGGCGAGCGCCAGCCGCCAGGTGGGATGGGCGGCGAGTCCGGTGCGCCGCGCCGAGGCGCGTGCGGCCAGCCCCGACACCGCCCACGCGATGCCGCGGAACAGCACCAGGGTGACGAGGGCGCCGGCCACGAACGCCGCGGCGAGGCCCTTGCGGTCGGCCGACAGGATCGCCAGCGCGGCCAGGGCGGCGGCGGAGACGGCCAGCGCCACCATGGCCCGGGGACCCGGCCAGCGCCGGAGCGGCGTCACCACGTTGCGGAACAGGGCGGTGGCCGGCACGGCGCGGGCCCGCGCCAGCGGCCACAGGGTGAACACCAGGGCGGTCAGGATGCCGAACCCGGCGGCCACCGCCAGGGGCCCGGGATAGAGGCCGATGCGGGCGTCGAGCGGCAGGGCGCTGCCGGCAGCCGCCACCACCGCCCACGGCACCAGCGCGCCCACCGCCAGCCCGATGGCGATGCCGACCAGCGACAACGCCGCCACCAGGAGGCCGTAGGTGGCGGCGATGGTGCGGCCCGAAGCGCCGACACTCTTGAGGATGGCGATGGTGGGGATGCGGCCATCCAGGTAGGCCTTGACCGCGTTGGCCACGCCGATGCCGCCCACCAGCAGCGCGGTGAGGCCGACCAGGGTGAGGAAGGCCGCCATGTTGTCGAGGAAGCGGTCGACACCGGGCGCGGCCTGGGTGACGTCGCGCACCTGCCAGCCGGCGGCGGGGAAGCGCTCGGTGAGTTGGCGCCGCGCGTCGGGCCCGCCGATCCCGCCGTCCAGCGCCACCCGGTAAGCGTAGCGGATCATGCTGCCGGGCTTGATGAGCCCGGTCGCCTCCACCGCGTCGGCGGCCACCAGCAGGCGGGGGCCGAAGGACAGGGCGGTGGCGATGCGGTCGGGCTCCTTGGCGATGGTGGCGCGGATCTCGAACGTGGCGTCCCCGACCCGGATGCGGCTGCCCAGGTGCAGCCCGAGATTGGACAGCAGGTTGGGATCGGCCGCCGCCCCCCACACCCCGCCCTGGGGCGCGAGCACGGCGGCGACGCCGAGCGGCGGCGAAAGCTCGAGGCGGCCGGCCAGCGGATAGGCGTCGTCGACGCCCTTGAGCTCGACCAGCCGGCGGGCATCGCGGTCGACGGCGTGGGCCATCGCCCGCATTTCGGTGGTACGCGACAGGCGCCCGAGGGTCTGCAGCGCCGCCACCTGCTCGGGACTCGCCTCGCGACTGGACAGCCGGATGTCGAGATCCCCGCCCAGCAGGGCGCGGCCGTCCTCGGACAGGGCCTTGTGGAAAGCCGCCTTGAGCGAGCCCGAGGCGGCGATGGCGGCCACCCCGAGGGCGAGGCAGGCCATGAGGATGCGGAAGCCCTTGAGGCCGCCGCGCAGCTCGCGCCGGGCCAGGCGCAGGGGAAGCATCACGGCACCGCCGGCGCGGGTTCCGCCACCGCGATGCGGCCGTCCTCGACGTGGACGACGCGGCTGCAGCGGGCCGCCAGCGCGGGGTCGTGGGTGACCAGCACCAGGGTGGTGCCGGCGCGGTCGTGCAGCGTGAACAGCAGGTCCATGATGGTGCGGCCGGTGGCGCCGTCGAGGTTGCCGGTGGGCTCGTCGGCCAGCAGCAGGCGCGGCCGCGCCACGAAGGCCCGCGCCAGCGCCACCCGCTGCTGCTCGCCGCCCGACAGCTGGCCGGGGTAGTGGTCGAGGCGGTGCCCGAGACCCACCGCCTGCAATTCCTGCTCGGCGCGGGCGAAGGCGTCGGCGGCGCCGGCCAGTTCCAGCGGCACCGCGACGTTCTCCAGCGCGGTCATGGTCGGCACGAGATGGAAGGATTGGAAGACGATGCCGACATTCTCGCGGCGGAAACGGGCCAGGGCGTCCTCGTCGAGCGCCGACAGCTCGCGCCCCGCCACGCGCACCGCGCCGGCGGTGGCGCGTTCCAGCCCGGCCACCACCATCAGCATGGTCGACTTGCCCGAGCCGGAGGGCCCCACCACGCCCACGGTCTCGCCGGGCAATACGGCAAGGTCCATGCCGCGCAGCACATTGACCTCGCCGGCCAAGCTCGCCAACTTGAGGGTGACGCCCCGCAATTGGATCAGGGGCTCGACGGCGGCGGACTGGATCATGCGGCTTGGAGCTCTGATGCGGGGGTGGAACTGGGGCTTGCGCCTGCTCGGATATGGCGCGCTGGTGCTGGTTGTCAACGCGATGATGGGACAGGCCGTGGCGCAGACCCGCATTCTCGCCCTGGGCGATTCGCTGACCGCCGGCTACGGCCTGCCGGCCGGGCAGGGCTTCGCCGACCAGCTCGAGGCGGCGCTCAAGGCCAAGGGCTACGACGTGCGCGTCCTCAATGCCGGGGTTTCCGGCGACACCACCTCGGGCGGGCTGGCGCGGCTGGACTGGGCCCTGGCCGACGAGCCGCAAATCGCCATCGTCGAACTGGGCGCCAACGACGGCCTCAGGGGCCTCGATCCCGAACTCACCTACCGCAACCTCGACCAGATCCTCACCCGCCTCCAGGCCAAGGGGATCGCGGTCGTGCTCGCCGGCATGCTGGCCCCGCCCAATTACGGCAAGCCCTACGCCGAGCAGTTCCGCGAGGTCTACCGCCGGCTGGCGGCGCGCCACCAGGTCGTGTTCTATCCGTTCTTCCTCGACGGCGTCGCCGGGCAGCCGGGGCTCAACCAGCCCGACGGCATCCACCCCACCCGCGAAGGGGTGGCGGTGATCGTCGAGCGCATGCTGCCGGTGGTGGCCAAGGTATTGGAGGGAGGCAAGGGATGAGCCTCGGGGATGCCGCGCCGCGGCCGCTGCGCCACCCGTTCACAATCTCGCACGCCGCCGCCGACCATTGGGGGCTGGCGGCCAAGGGATGCCTGGAAGGGGTGGCCGGCGTCGACGCCAACATCGGGCTGCTCTATGCCACCGAGGCCTTCGCCCACGATCTCTCCAGCATCCTGACCTTCCTGCGCGAAACCACCCGCATCCAGCACTGGATCGGCGCGGTCGCCCCCGGGGTGTGCGCCGACGGGGTGGAATATCGCTCCGGCGGCGCCCTGGCGGTGATGGTGGGGCGGCTGCCCGAGGGCGACTTCCATTGCTTCTCCGGACTTGATGCCGGCGCCGTCCATGCCGGCATCGGCGCGGTGGGCGGGCGGGGCCCCGACCTGGTGCTGGTGCATGGCGATCCGCGCAACCCCGGGCTGCCGGCGCTGGTGGCCGCCGCCGCCGACAGTGCCGGCTGCCTGGTGGGCGGGCTGGTGTCGTCGGCCGGGGCGCAGGTGCAGGTGGCCGACAGCCTGGTGTCCGGCGGCCTGTCCGGCCTGGTGCTGTCCGGCGTCGAGCCGGTGGTGGGTCTGACCCAGGGGTGCAGCCCCATCGGCCCGGCGCACACCGTCACCGAGGCGTGGGAAGGCGTGCTGATGGGGCTCGACGGCCGCCCGGCGCTCGAGGTTCTCAAGGAGGATGCCGGCGAGCTGATGGCGCGCGACCTCCGCCGCGTCGCCGGCTATCTCCATGTCGGCATGCCGGCCGAGGATGGGGGCGACGGCGGCGACTACCTGGTGCGCAGCCTGGTCGGCATCGACCCGCGCCAGGGCTGGCTGGCGGTGGCCGACCGCTTCGCCGCCGGCCAAAAAGTCATGTTCGTGCGCCGCGACGCCAACGCGGCGCAGGCCGACATGACGCGCATGCTGGCCGAGGTCCGGCACCGGCTCGGCGGCCGCGCCGTCCGGGCCGCGCTCTATTTTTCCTGCGCCGCCCGCGGCCGCCATATGTTCGGCGCCGACGGCCATGAGACGGCGATGATCAAGGAGGCGCTCGGCGACGCTCCCCTCATCGGCCTGTTCGCCAACGGCGAGATCGCGCGCGGCCGCGTCTACGGCTACACCGGCGTGCTGGCCGTGCTGCCGGAGGATGCGCCGTGATCCGCCTGTTCGTGGGCCTCGGCCTGCCCGACGTGGTGGCCGACACGCTGGCCGACCTCGCGCTGGGCATCCCGGGGGCGCGCTGGATCGAATCGCGCAACCTGCACGTGACCTTGCGCTTCGTCGGCGAGGTCGAGGAACCACTGGCGCAGGACCTCCACGACCACCTCTCGGAGGTGCGGGCGCCGGCCTTCATGGTGACGGTGAACGGGTTGGGCACCTTCGGCTCGCGCCAACCGCACGCTCTGTGGGCGGGGGTGGAAAAGACGCCGGAACTGGTCCACCTCCAGGGCAAGGTCGATTCCGCCGTCACCCGCGCCGGCCTGCCGGCCGAGCCGCGCAAGTTCAGCCCGCACGTCACCCTGGCCCGCCTGAAGGGCGCCCCCACCGGCCGCATCCAGGAATTCATCGCCGGCCACAGCCCGCTGAAGCTGGGGCCGTTCCACATCGACCGCTTCATCATGTTCCGCAGCCATCTCGGCCGCGCCGGCGCCGAATACGAGGAGGTGGCGGAATACCCGCTGGGCTGAGGGATTTCGCTCAAATCTTGTGCGCCGATCTTGTGCGCCAACGGGCAGCCCTGTACCTTCTGTGGTATGACGAAGCGCAGCCTGGCCGCCATCCTTTCCGCCGCTCCCGTAGCCGCCGCCCTCCTTCTGGCGGGGTGCAACGGCAGTACCAGCCTGCCGCCGGCCCAGGCCGGCGACGGCCAGCAGTCGATGGATTTCGGGTTGCTGACCGACATTCCCATCCCCTCGGGCGCCACCATGGACAATGAGCGTTCACTCATCCTGGGGGCCAAGGACCGCTGGACCGGCCGGGTGGTGATGAAGCTGTGGAAGAACGCGGCCGAGGCCAACCAGTTCTATCAGCAGCAGATGCCGGCGTTCGGGTGGGAGCCGGTGATGGCGGCGACCTCGGGCACCAGCGTCCACGCCTATACCCGTGCCGACCGCGCCGCGACGGTGCAGATCGACGCCGGCCAGATGTGGGGCTCGACGGTGGTGGTGATCGTCGCCGACCGCCACGGCTCCGGCTCCGTCGGGGGCATGTCGGGGGGCGGGGCGTACGACATCCCGGCCGCCCGTCCCGAACGGGTGCGCGCCGAGCCGCTGGGCCGGCGCTAGAGGTCCTTCCTCATCGTCACCGCGTCCTCGCCGGAATAATAGCCCTTGCGCACGCCGACGCGGGCGAAGCCCTCGGCCTGGTAGAGCGCCAGCGCCGCGGTGTTGCCCGCCGCCGCCTCCAGGAACATCGCCTCGGCGTTCACGGTGCGGGCTCCCTCCAGGGCGGCGGCCAGCAGCTGGCGGCCGACACCGAGGCGGCGCCAGGGCGGCAGCACGCCGATGGTCAGGATCTCCGCCTCGCCGGCGGCGACACGCCACAGCACCAGACCGGCGGGACCGGCCCCGCCCAGGCTGGGTGTCAGCGCCCCATCCTCGACGGCGATCATCCCTGCCGCCCCGGGCATGGCCAGGATTTCCGACATGGAGCCCGCCGACCAGGGCTCGGCGAAGCACACCTTGTGCATGCCGGCCAGCAGTTCGGCGTGGATCAGGGCGGCCGGAATCAGCTCGATCATGGGGCTCAGGCCGGCATGGTGACGTCGGCAGGGCGCAAATAGAGCGGCTCGGGCGGCAGGGCGGTGCCGGCGGCCCAGCGCTCGGCCGCGAGTGCGGCCACCACCGCGGCGTCGGGCAGTCCCGGCGTCGAGGCCGCCACGGCATCGGGCAGGAAAGGTGTCACCAGCAGGGCGGCGTCGCCGGCCACCACCACCTCACCCGACACCAGCCGCGCGGCATCCGCGGGGGCCAGCGCCGCCGGCTCGCCCAGCGGCGCGAGGTCGGGGCCGAATGCCTGCGCCCACACCTCGGCCCGCTTGGAATCCAGCACCACCAGCACGGGGCGGCTCCCGCGCTCCTGCGGCGGCACGGCGGCGGCGACGGCGTCGAGGGTCGACACCCCGGCCAGCGGCAGGCCGGTGGCCAGCGCCAGGGCGCGGGCGGCGGCCAGGCCGATGCGGATGCCGGTGAAGGCGCCCGGGCCGACGGTCACCGCCAGCAGGTCGAGGGCGTCAAAGCTCTCGCCGGCCTCGGCCATCACCTCGGCGACCATGGGGATCAGCGCCTCGGACTGGCCGCGCGCCATCGCGGCATAGCGGCGGGCCCGCACCTCGCCGTCCACCCAGAGGGCGGCCGAGCAGGCCGAGGAGGCGGAATCGAGCGCGAGGATCTTCATGTCCGGCGTTTACCCGTTGTTGACGCCGCCGGCTATACTGCCGTGGCGACGAGCATGCAAGGAGGTTCCATGGGGCCGCTGGTGCGGGTGACGCCGAGGGATGCGGGCGTGGACGTGGCGCTCGCCTACGCCGGCGCCGGCAATTTCACCGGCCGGCCGGTCTATCGGCCGGATTCCGGCTGCTGGCTCCATCCGGAAGCCGCCGCCCTGCTGCGGCGTGCCGCCGACCTGGCGTGGCCGCTGGGTTTTAGGCTCAAGGTGCTCGACGCCTTCCGCCCGGTCGAGGCGCAGTGGGCGCTGTGGACCCATACCCCCGACCCGGAGTTCCTGGCCGATCCCCGGCGCGGCTCGCTCCATTCCATGGGCGTCGCGGTCGACCTCACCCTGGTCGATGCCGCCGGCGGCACGGAACTCGACATGGGCACCGAATTCGACGCCTTCACCCCGCTGTCCCATCACGGCAACCAGGACATCTCGGGTGCGGCGCAGCGAAACCGCCATCTGCTGATGGGCATCATGACCACCGCCGGATGGGACTTCTACCGGAATGAGTGGTGGCACTACCAGATGTTCAATGCGCGCGGTCGCTATCCGCTCCTCAGCGATTCGGTATTGGGGACGGACGGCGTAATGCCCCGCTGACCACCCAAGCGGGCGGGACAGTACCACTTCATCTCGCCTACCCCACTTGAACTCTGACCAACGGGTCATCATATAGCACTAACGAGGCAGTTACTTTTGAACGTCTTTTGCCGCTGTGCAAAATTAGATTGCCGCACTGCAATATCCCTAAAATGCGACATAATTTGATACCAATGAATGAGTGACAAAGCAGGTGTGTTTTGTTGTATAGTGACTTTGGTCAATTTCCGCAGGGAGGGGGCGTCCATGATCCAGAATGCCTGCAAGCCCGCAGCCGCGCCGCTTGAGACTCGTGGTCCCGCGCCGGTGTTCGTGGGCATCGCCTCGCGTTCTCCCCGCGCCGATTTCCAGGGCAACGCCGAGCCGTCACTCGACGAGATGATTTCCGACGAGGTGGTTCGCCGCGTGATGGCGCGCGACGGTGTCGCGGTCGACCAGCTGCTGTCGCTGCTCGACCAAGTGCGCCTCAGCCTGCGCTGAGTCAGCCGCTTCCAAGGAAAGGGCGCCGATGGGCGCCCTTTTTGTTGGCCGAAAGACCATGAAAGAAAAATGCCCTCCCCGGTGGGGAGGGCCTTTCCATTCGTCATTGCCGGGTTTGACCCGGCAATCCGTGGCCCCCCGGGTCAAGCCCGGGGGGTGACGATCACGATCGCACTAGTAGCGGTAGGTATCGGGCTTGAACGGGCCCTCGACCGGCACGCCGATGTACTCGGCCTGCTTGTGGTTGAGCTTGGTCAGCGTGGCGCCCAGCTTGGCCAGGTGCAGGGCGGCGACCTTCTCGTCGAGGTGCTTGGGCAGCACGTAGACCTTCTTCTCGTACTTGCCCGGGTTGCAGAACAGCTCGATCTGGGCCAGCACCTGGTTGGTGAAGGAGGCGCTCATCACGAACGAGGGGTGGCCGGTGGCGCAGCCCAGGTTGACCAGCCGGCCCTCGGCCAGCAGCAGGATGCGGTTGCCGCCGGGGAACTGGATCTCGTCGACCTGCGGCTTGATGTTGGTCCACTTGAAGTTCTTGAGCCCGGCGACCTGGATCTCGCTGTCGAAGTGGCCGATGTTGCAGACGATGGCGCGGTCCTTCATGGCGCGCATGTGGTCGACGGTGATGACGTCCACGTTGCCGGTGGTGGTGACGAAGATGTCACCGCGCGGGGCGGCCTCTTCCATGGTGGCGACCTCGTAGCCCTCCATGCAGGCCTGCAGGGCGCAGATCGGGTCGATCTCGGTGACGATGACGCGGCAGCCCTGGCTGGCCAGCGACTCGGCCGAGCCCTTGCCCACGTCGCCGAAGCCGCACACCACCGCCACCTTGCCGGCCAGCATGACGTCGGTGGCGCGGCGGATGCCGTCGACCAGGGATTCGCGGCAGCCGTACTTGTTGTCGAACTTCGACTTGGTCACCGAATCGTTGACGTTGATGGCCGGCCACAGCAGCGAGCCCTTCTTCTCCATCTCGTAGAGACGGTGCACGCCGGTGGTGGTCTCCTCGGTGACGCCGCGGATGGCGGCGCCGTTGCGCGAGTAGAAGGTGGCATCGGTCGCCAGCTTCTTCTTGATGGAGGCGAACAGCACCTCCTCTTCCTCGCAGGTCGGGTTGGCCAGCACCGAGAGGTCCTTCTCGGCCTTCATGCCGAGGTGGATCAGCAGGGTGGCGTCGCCGCCGTCGTCGAGGATCATGTTCGGGCAGCCGCCGTCGGCCCACTCGAAGATCTTGTGGGTGTATTCCCAGTACTCGACCAGGCTCTCGCCCTTGTAGGCGAATACCGGGATGGCGGCGGCGGCGATGGCGGCGGCGGCGTGGTCCTGGGTCGAGAAGATGTTGCACGAGGCCCAGCGGATGTCGGCGCCCAGCGCCTTCAGGGTCTCGATCAGCACGCCGGTCTGGATGGTCATGTGCAGCGAACCGGCGATGCGGGCGCCCTTCAGCGGCTGCTTCGGACCGAACTCCTCGCGCACGGCCATCAGACCGGGCATCTCGGTCTCGGCGATGTCGAGTTCCTTGCGGCCCCAATCGGCCAGCTTGATGTCGGCAACGTGGAAGTCGGTCATGGGGAATCCTTGCCTGTCGCAATGTGGGCTTGCGCGAGGTTGTACCAGCGCCGCCC
Source organism: Solirubrobacterales bacterium (assembly GCA_050260775.1). Taxonomy (GTDB): domain Bacteria; phylum Pseudomonadota; class Alphaproteobacteria; order Rhodospirillales; family Magnetospirillaceae; genus CALABS01. The sequence continues at coordinate 50,609 of JBLNCP010000027.1, forward strand.
CGCAAAGGCAATGGGACATAAAGATATCTTTATGTCGGCATGGGCCTGTCGCCCCTCTCGCGCCCGGCATCCGGCCCGTGTAACGTTTCCCGACCCGCCGCCGTCCAAGGGGTATCGATGCCTTTCAAAGGAGGACCCCATGGACGAGCGGATGAAGGAACTGGTGGCGATCGGCGCCTCGGCGGCGGTCAACTGCCATCCCTGCCTGCAGCATCACCTGGCCGAGTGCGACAAGCTCGGCCTCGACCGCGAGGACGTGAGGGCCGCCATGGAGGTGGGATTGATGGTCAATGCCGGGGCGGCGGCCAAGACCCGCGCCCATGTCCAGGCGCTGGTCGGCGGCGGTGAGCGCCAAGCTGGAGGCCAGGGTGGCTGCGGCTGCCCCTGACGGCGATCCGGCCGCGCACCGCCAGGCCGTGCGCGGCCTCCTCGCCCGCGTGCTGAAGGACGAGGCGCTGGCCGAGGATCTGGTGCAGGAGGCGCTGCTGCGGGCCAGCCGGGCCGAGGGCGGCCGCCGCGGCGACTCGTCGATCCGCACCTGGCTGACCGCGATCGCCCTCAACCTGGCGCGCGACCATTTCCGCCGCCAGAGCCGCCAGCCGCCCATGGCCGGCGAAGAGGCCGCGCTGGCGCTGGCCGCGCCCGACGATCCCGAGGCAGATGTGCTGCGAGCCGAGATGTCGGCGTGCATCCTCGGGCACATCGACCGGCTGCCGCCGCGCCAGCGCGAGGCGGTGCTGATGCATCATTTCGCCGGCGCCAGCCATCGTGAGATCGCGGCGGCGCTCGATGTGTCGGACGGCAATGCCCGCGTGCTGCTCCACCGCGGCATGGCGGCGCTGAAGGACAGCCTGGCGCGCGAGTGCGTGATCGACCTCGGCGACGCCGTGCCCTGCGAACGGCGCTGACTACTCGGCCCGCTTCTTGGTCGCGGCGCCCGCGAACGGCGTCTGGCTGAGCGGCGCCGCCTCGCCCTCGGTCTTCAGCGTCTGGGCATACTGCTCGCGCCACTCGCGGTCGGTCTGCCCCGACTTCTTGCGCGCCTGCGCCTTCTTGACGCATTCGGCGATCATCTTGTCCATGGCGCTGGGTTTCTTGGGCGGCGCCGGCTTCTTTTTCGGCATGGTCTAGCCCTCTCCCTCGTTGAAGCTGTCGAGCAGCTGGGCGATGCGGGCGCTGTCCGACTGGTCCATGATGACGCGGGCCCGTCGGGTGGCGGCCACCAGGTCCATGGAGCGGATGCGCTGTTTAACCACCGGAATGTTGGTGGCCGACATGGAGAGGTCGCGGATGCCGAGCCCCAGCAACAAGGCGCTGAAGCGGGGATCGCCGGCGATCTCGCCGCACACCGACACCGGGATGCGGGCCCGCAGCGCCGCCTCGGCGGTGAACTGGATCAGGCGCAGCACGGCGGGGTGGAGCGGATTGTAGAGGTGGGCCACCGTCTCGTCGGCGCGGTCGATGGCCAGGGTGTATTGGGTCAGGTCGTTGGTGCCGATGGCGAAGAAGTCGGCGTGCCAGGCCAGGGCGTCGGCGCCGAGGGCGGCGCCGGGCACCTCGATCATCACACCGAGCGGGGGCAGCGGGTCGGCCATGGGCACCCGCTGGCTGGTCAGCCGGCGCACCACGTCGCTCAGCACCGCCCGCACCGCCCGCATCTCCTCGACGGTGGCGACCATGGGCACCAGCATGCGGATCGGCCCGAAGGCCGAGGCCCGCAGCATGGCGGAGATCTGGGCTTCCAACAATTCCGGCCGGGCCAGCGACAGCCGCACCGCCCTCAGGCCCAGCGAGGGGTTGGGGCCGGGGGTGATGCCGAGGCCGTGGGCCAGCTTGTCGCCGCCGACGTCGAGGGTGCGGATGGTGACCGGCCGGCCGTCCATGCGTTCGACCAGCTCCTTGAGCACGCCGAACTGTTCCTCTTCCGACGGCACGTCGTCGCGGTTCATGTAGAGGAATTCCGAGCGCAGCAGGCCGATGCCCTCGGCGCCGGAGCCCAGCACCGAATCCACCTCGGACGGCAGCTCGATGTTGGCCTGCAGGGTGATGCGGGCGCCGTCCTTGGTTACTGCCGGCACGTCGCGCAGGCGCGACAGCACGCGCCGCTGGCGCAGGAAGTCGCCGCGCTTGCGCCGATAGACCTCCAGCAGGTCCGGCGAGGGATTGAGGACGATGCGGCCGACGGCGCCGTCGATGATGGCGACGTCGCCGTGCCGGGCCTCCTTCATCAGGCCGGCGACGCCGAGGACGGCGGGCAGGCCCAGCGAGCGGGCCATGATGGCGGTGTGGCTCTCGGCGCCGCCGAACACGGTGGCCAGCCCGGCGACCTGGTTGGGGTCGAGCAGGGCGGTGTCGGCCGGGGTCAGTTCCTCGGCCAGGATGATGGCGTTCTTCGGCAGGACCTGGAACGGCCGGTAGGGGGTGTTGGTCAGGTTGCGCAGCAGGCGGCGGCCGACGTCGCGGATGTCGGCGACACGGGCCGACAGGTAGGAATCCTCCATGGCTTCGAAGCCGCGGGCGATCTCGTCGATCTCCTGCTGCACAGCCGCTTCGGCATTGATGCGCGCCGCCTCGATGCGGCGTTCGACCCCGCGGATCAGGCGCGAGCCGCGCAGCATGTGCTCGTAGGCCTCGAGCAGGTAGCCCAGCTCCTCGGCCGCCGACCCGCCCAGGTTCTGGGCCTTGCCGCGCAACTGCTCGACCTGGTGGCCGGCCCGCTCCGCCGCCTCCATGAAGCGCGCCTTCTCGGCGTCGACTCGGCCGGCGGCGATGCGGTACTCGGCGACCGCCACCGATTCGGCGTCGTGGCGGTAGACGGTGCCGATGGCGACGCCCCGGCTGACCCCCATGCCCTGCAGCACCGTATCTGCCGCGGGCAGGGCGGGGGTTTCGGTGCGGGTGGACTCGCTGTCTTCGGTCCTGGGCGTCATCCGACTCCTTCCTGGACGCGGCTTCCCTGAAAACGCGGCTTGGCGCCGTCCTTAGTCTTCGTCGAACTTCTGGTCGATCAGGTCGCACAGCGCGGCGATGGCCGGGCCGGCCTCGGGGCCGCGCGCCCGCAGCTCGATGCAGCAGCCGGGGGCGGCGGCCAGCATCATCAGGCCCATGATGGACATGCCCGACACCTCGGTGCCGCGGTGGGCCACGGTGATCTGGGCGTCGAAGGTGGCGGCCAGCTTGACGAACTTGGCGGCCGCGCGGGCATGGAGACCGCGCCGGTTGGCGATGGTGGCCGACCGCTTGATCTCTTCGCCGTCTTGGGCGGGGACGTCGGGGTTCATTTGCGATCCTGCGTCAGCAGCTTCGAGGCCACGTTGATGTACTTGCGTCCCGCCTCCTGCGCCGAGGCGACGGCGTCGGCCAGCAGCTCGGAGTGACGCACGCTGGCCAGCTTGATCAGCATGGGCAGGTTGACGCCGGCGATCACCTCGACCTTGGCCTTGTCCATGATCGAGATGGCGAGGTTCGAGGGAGTGCCCCCGAACATGTCGGTCAGCACCACCACGCCGTGGCCGTCGTCGCAGCGGGCGACGCTGTCCAGGATATCCTTGCGCCGCTGCTCCATGTCGTCGTCCGGTCCGATGCACACGGCGGCGACATTGGGCTGCGGGCCCACCACGTGCTCCATGGCGGCGACGAGTTCGTCGGCCAGCCTGCCGTGGGTGACGAGTACCATTCCTATCATTGCCATCCCCTTGCGGTCACGGTCCCCCCTCCTCGAGTTCGCGATGGCGAAGCTCGACGCGCACTCCGTCCTCTTTCAGCCATGCCGCCAGTCGCTCGGCCACGTAGACCGAACGATGACGCCCCCCGGTGCACCCGACGGCGATGGTGAGGTAGCTTTTTCCCTCGGCCGCGAAGCGCGGCAGAAGCGGAGCGAGCAGGTTCTTGGTTGAGTCGAAGAAGGCCGGGAAGACGGGGTCGGCGGAGATGTACTCCGCCACGCCGGGATCCCGGCCGGTCAGCGGTTGCAGGTCCGGCACATAGTGCGGATTGGCGAGAAAGCGGCAGTCGAACACCAGATCCGCCTCGCGCGGCAGGCCGGCGCGATAGGCGAAGGAGGTGACGAACACCACCAGGCCCTGGCTGGTTTCCAGCCCGAAATGGCCGGCGAGCGCGCGCTTGAATTCGCCCGGCTGCAGGTTCGAGGTGTCGAAGACGACGTTGGCCCGGCGCTTGAGCGGCGACACCAGGGCGCGCTCGTGGCGCACCCCGTCCAGCAGCGGCCGGTCGGTGGCCAGGGGATGGCGGCGACGCGTCTCGGCGAAGCGGCGCGTCAGCACGTCGTCGTCGCAATCGAGGAACAGCATGCGCACATCGAAGCCGGGCAGCGAGGCCAGCTTGTCGATGACCGACAGGATGGGGTCGACCCCGAAATCACGGGTGCGGATGTCGATGCCGACGGCGAGCGGCCGCTCCAGCTTCTCGTCGGGGCGCACCAGGCTGGTCAACAGCGAGATCGGCAGGTTGTCGACCGCCTCGTAGCCGAGATCCTCCAGCACCTTGAGCGCCGAGGTCTTGCCGGCGCCCGACAGACCGGTGACGACGACGATGCGGCAGGCCGCACACGAGTCCGGCGACGCGGCGGCAGTCGGGGCCGCGGGCGCTGGGGCAGCGTCGGCTCGATGGGTCTCGGTCATCACAGCCGCATTATATCTCGCGTTGCGGAAAGCATCGCAAGGCGAACCTTCGCCGGACACGATGCCTCGAAGGCATGAAGCCGCAGCATCGGCACGGCTACCCCCAGAAAGGCGGTGGCCTTGGGCTCGGGCAGGCGGTCCACGTCGCCGGCGCCGACCAGGTCGACGACCAGCGCCACCGGCACGCGGTTGCAGTGGGGCACGCGCACGAGGCCCAGCCCCCGGACCTCGAGCAGGCCGGCGATGGTGGCCGGCACCGAGGCGAACAGGCGCCCGTTCTCGGCCACCAGTTCCGTCTGGTCGTCGGCGACCAGGGTGGCGCCGCCGTCGATCAGCCGGAGCGCAAGATCCGACTTGCCCGATCCCGACGCTCCGCGGATCAGCACGGCGCGGCCATCGATTTCGACGCTGGTGGCATGGACGAGCTGCATGCGGGAAGGGTGCGCGCGGCCAAAGGGGGTGTCAAGGTGACCCTGGGCCATAGGGCTCATCCGAGCAGGGCCAGCGCCTCCTCGCGGGTGCGCGGCAGCGGCGCGTCCGCGGCCAACACGCCGCGCTCGCGCGCCTTCAGGCCGAAATCGAGCAGCAGCGGGCGCCGCAACCCGGCGGCGGCCATCGCCCGGTCGTCGCACAGCACCTCGTCCGGGCGGCCCTGCCGCGCCACCCGGCCGTCGGCGAACAGCGCCACCCCGTCGGCCCACCGCCAAGCCAGGTCGACGTCATGGGTGGTGAACACCAGCGCGGTTCCCTCGCCATGCAGGCGCTCCAGCGCCGCCAGTAGTTGGTCGGCACCCGCCTGGTCGAGGCCGGCGGTCGGTTCGTCGAGCAGCAGGATCTCGGGCCGCATGGCCATGGCGCCGGCGATGGCGGCGCGCTTCTTCTGCCCGAAGGACAGCATGTGCGGCGGCCGGTCGGCGAGATGGGTGATGCCGAGGAGGTCGAGCGCCTCGTCGGTGCGCGCCCGCGCCTCCGCCGCGGACAGGCCGAGGTTCAGGGGGCCGAACGACACGTCCTCGAACACGGTGGCGGCGAACAGCTGGTCGTCGGGCTCCTGCAGCACCAGGCCGACCCGCCGCCGCCAGCGGGCCAGCGCGGCGCGCGAATATCCGGCCGGAGCGCCGTCCAGGCGCACCTCGCCGGCCGCCGGCCGGAGCGTGCCATTGAGGTGGAACAGCAGGGTGGTCTTGCCGGCGCCGTTGGGGCCGAGGATGGCCAACCGGGTGCCGGGGGCGACGGCAAGGTCGAGCCCGGCCAGCGCCGGCACCCCGCCGGGATAGGCGTAGGTGAGGCCGGAGGCTTCCAGGATCATAGCGCCACCCCCAGTACCTCGGTCAGCAGGATGGCGGCCAGGACCACGCCTGCCCCGGCCAGGCCGGCGGCGGTGGCCGGGCGGGCGGGAGCGATGGTCGGCAGGGTCCCGTCGAAGCCGCGTGCCGCCAGTCCCACCTCGAGCCGGCGGGCCCGCTCGAGGGCGCGCGGCAGCAGCGCCGCGATCAGGAGGCCGAGCGCGCGCAGCCGGCGCCCCAGCCCGTCGGTGCCCAGGCGGGCGACCTGGCTGGCATGGATGGCGCGGGCGGTCTCGTCCAGCACGAACAGCAGGCGGTAGGTGGCCAGCGCCGTCTCGGCCAGTTCGGGCGACAGGCCGCAGCGGCGGGCGCCGTTGACCAGATCCGCGGCCGGGGTGGTGACGGCGAGCAGGAGCAGGCTGGCGGTGGCGGCGGCGCCCCGGACGCCCAAAGCGACAGCATCGCCCTCGCCGGACAGGGCGACCACGGCCACCCCGGTGGCCAGGAAGCCCATGGGCGGGGCGAAGGCGCGCAGCCAGGCGCCCGGCGGGGTGCCGGCAACCAGGGCGGCGGCAAGCGCTGCCGTCAGCACCAGCGCGCCGCCCGGCCACGGCGGCAGCGCCAACGCCAATCCGAGCAGGCCGAATGCGAGCACCGCCTTCTCGACCAGCGCCCGGTTGCGCCAGCGGCTGGCGTGCGCCAGCCGGTCGATGGGGCTCATCGCCGGTCCCGCCTGCGGCCGTGGGCGCGGCCGAGCACGTAGCCGAGGATGCCGGCGCCGAGGGCGGCCTGGAGGGCGAACAGCAGGCTCTCCACCTCCTTGCTGGGCGGCGTCCACAGCGGCGCGAACCAGGGCCGGTAGCCTTGCGACTCGATGGCCGCCTGCGCCACCGAGTCGGCGCCGCCGTACTCGCCGGGGAGCTTGAACGCCAGTGGTGCCGCCACCAGGGCGGCCGCCAATGCCAGAAGCAGCAGGTTCATGGGCCGGCTCATGCCCGCACTCCCGCCTCGTCCAGCGTGCCGCGCGCCGTCAGGGCGTTCATCACCACCACGGTCACCAGCCCCTCGGCGACCGCCAACGGCAGCTGGGTCAGCGCGAAGATGCCGGCGAACTTGGCGAACGCGCCCGCAAAGCCGGAGCCCGCGTCGGGAAACGCCAACGCCAGCTGGGCCGAGGTCACCAGGTAGGTGGCGAGATCGCCGAGGGAGGCGCCGAGGAAGACGGCCAGCGCCGACCCCGCCCCCAGCCGCCGCGCCAGCTTCCAGGCGCCCCAGGCCGCCCATGGCCCGGCCACCGCCATGGAGAACACGTTGGCTCCCAGCGTGGTGAGGCCGCCATGGGCCAGCAGCAGCGCCTGGAACACCAGGACGATGGTGCCGATCACCGCCATGGCCGGCGGACCGAAGGTCATGGCGCCGAGGCCGGTTCCGGTGGGATGGGAGCACGAGCCGGTGACGCTGGGCAATTTCAGCGCCGACAGCACGAAGGCGAAGGCGCCGGCGCCGGCCAGCGCCAGCCGCGCCTGGGGCCGCTCGGCCAGCTGGCGCTTGAGCCGGCGCGCCCCCAGGGCGACGAAGGGCGCGGAAACGGCCGTCCATGCCAAGGCATGGCCGACCGGAAGGAAACCTTCCATGATATGCATACGAATCCACCTCGAACCGCGACATGCGGCGCATCGTCACCCCCCGGGTCACCCCGCCCGGGAAAGCGTGCGCGCGCGACGGCGATGGCAGGTCTCCTGGCTCGCGGGTCAAAAGATTCGGCTCTAGCCTTCCCGGCCTTCCTCGTCCGCCGGTGGATTACGTGCGGACGGGCCAGTGGCGATCTCGAAACCGGATCCTCACCGCCTACAGTTGCGGGGGCAGCCCCGGATTCGGCCCCGTTCGGCGCCCCACCGGGTTCCCTTTTCACCCCGCATCGAAGGGATGCGGGGAACCATCGGCCGGCACTATAAATTCGCCACATTGAGGAATCAATTTGATCAAACGGCCGGGTTCCGCTCTGCAGGCTTGCGGGGTGTTCAGGATTCGGTAACCCTCCTTGCCACGTTCCCCTTGGGAGGTATCTCTCGTGTCGTACTGCATCGCCTTGGTCGACGACGACCGCAACATCCTGACCTCGGTCTCGATGGCGCTGGAAGCCGAAGGCTTCAAGGTCCGCACCTACACCGACGGCGCCGATGCGCTGAGGGGGCTGTCCTCGCAGCCGGCGGACCTGGCCGTCCTCGACATCAAGATGCCGCGCATGGACGGCATGGAATTGCTGCAGCGGCTGCGCAAGACCTCGGCCCTGCCGGTCATTTTCCTGACCTCGAAGGATGACGAGGTCGACGAGCTCCTCGGGCTGCGCATGGGGGCCGACGACTACATCAAGAAGCCGTTCTCGCAGAAGCTGCTGATCGAGCGCATCCGCGCCCTGTTGCGCCGCCTCGACATGGCGGCCGACCCCGATCCGGCCGCCGGCGGCGCGCCGCTGGTGCGCGGCGAGATGGTGCTCGATCCCGGCCGCCACGTCTGCACCTGGAAGGGCCAGAAGGTTGACCTCACGGTCACCGAGTTCCTGATCCTGAAGTCGCTGGCGCAGCGGCCGGGTCACGTGAAGAACCGCGACCAGCTCATCGACGCCGCCTACGGCGAGCACATCTACGTGGACGACCGCACCATCGACAGCCACATCAAGCGGCTGCGCAAGAAGTTCCGCGAGATCGACACCGAGTTCGCCCACATCGAGACCCTGTACGGCGTTGGCTACCGCTACCGTGACGAAGCCTGAGGGCGGGCGCGGCCAGCGCCGCCCGCGGCGGCGCTGGCGGCCGATGGCGTCGCCGCTGACGCGGCGCATCCTCGCCGTCAACCTGGTGGCGCCGGTGCTGCTGGTGGTCGGGCTGTTCTATCTCGACCTCTACAAGCAGGGCCTGATCCAGGCCGAGCTGGCCGGGCTCACCACCCAGGCCGAGATGGTGGCCGGCGCCATCGCCGAGGGCGCGGTGGTCGAGGAATCGCGCGGGCTGCTGGAGTTCAACCGCGAGCTGGCGCAGCAGATGGTGCGCCGCCTGGCCGAGCCGGCGCAGGTGCGTGCCCGCCTGTTCGATTCGGTCGGCGACCTCGCCGCCGATTCGCGCTTCCTGCTCTACGGCAAGGGGGTGGTGCAGATCGAGGATCTGTCGCCGCCCAAGGGCCATGGCTGGCGGGCCGAGCTGCGGCACGTCTGGGAGCGGCTGGCGACGTGGATGCCGGTGGACGAGGCGCTGCCCGCCTACGTCGAGCATGCCGAACAGCGCGCCGACCATTATCCCGAGGCGATGGCCGCGCTGGGCGGCCAGAGCGAGCGCGCGGTGCGCAACCGCAAGGGCGGCGGCCTGCTGCTGTCGGCGGCGGTGCCGGTGCAGCGCTACAAGCAGGTGGTGGGCGTGCTCATGGTCACCGCCGACGGCGACCCGGTGGCGCGCTCGCTGTTCCGGGTGCGTCTGGCGATCATCGAGGTGTTCGCCGTCACCCTGGCGATCACCACCATGCTGTCGCTCTATCTCGCCGGCACCATCGCCCGGCCGGTGCGCCGTCTGGCGCTGGCCGCCGAGCAGGTGCGCCACGGCCACGGCCGGCGCCACCGCATCCCCGACCTGTCCGACCGCCACGACGAGATCGGCGAATTGTCGGTGGCGTTCACCGCGATGACCGAGGCGCTGTGGGCGCGCATGGACGCCATCGAGGCCTTTGCCGCCGACGTCGCCCACGAGATCAAGAACCCGCTGACCTCGGTGCGCTCGGCGGTGGAAACCGCGGCGCGGGTGCAGGATCCCGAGAAGCAGCGCAAGCTCCTGGCCATCATCCAGAACGATGTCGAGCGCCTCAACCGGCTGATCAGCGACATCTCCGACGCCTCGCGCCTCGACGCCGAATTGTCGCGCGCCGAGACCGAGCCGGTCGCGGTGGCCCAGATGATCGAGACGATGGCCGACGTCTACCGCTCGACCACCGACGAGGAGACGGTGCGCTTCCAGGTCAGCCTGCCGTCCGGCAATCCCCTGACGGTCGGCGGCATCGAGGGCCGCCTGGTCCAGGTGCTGCGCAACCTGGTGGGCAACGCGCTGTCCTTCAGCCCGCCCGGCGGCACCATCCGCCTGGGGGCGGAGCGCGAAGGCAAGTTCGTCCGCGTCGAGGTGGAGGACGACGGCCCCGGCATCCCCGAGGGCAAGCTCGAGGCCATCTTCGACCGCTTCTACACCGAACGCCCCGCCGGCGAGGCCTTCGGCTCCCATTCCGGCCTGGGCCTGTCGATCTCCAAGCAGATCGTCGAGGCCCATGGCGGCCTGATTTGGGCGGAAAACAGGCACGCCCCCGACGGGACCGTCACGGGGGCGCGCTTCGTGGTCAAGCTGCCGGCGCTGTGAGGCGCCCGGCGATCAGCCCTACATCACTCCGGCGATCCACAGCACGAGGCCGCCCGCGCCGATCAGCGCGACGGTGCCCACGCACAGCATGGTGAGGCCGACGGCGACGGCGGTGACGTCCTGGCGGAGGGTGCAAACGGCGGTGGACATTGGTTCTCTCCTGGGGGGCAGTCCGAAACTGCCCGGGAGAGTAGTGGCGTCCCTGCCCGAAAGGATTTGATGTTGATCACGTGGCGGGCGACGGCTCCCGCCCCGGGACCATCACCCCCGGGTCAAGCCCGGGGGTGACGGCGACGCGGGAAAGCGGATCAGCGGTTCTTGAAAGCCGGCTGGCGCTTCTCGGCGAAGGCGGCCATGCCTTCCTTCTGGTCCTCGGTGGCGAAGGCCGACTGGAACAGCCGGCGTTCGAAGCGGATGCCCTGGGACAGGGTGGTCTCGAACGCCGCGTTGACCGCCTCCTTGGCCATCAGGACCAGGGGACGGCTCATGGCGGCGATGCGCTCGGCGACCTTGACCGCCTCGTCGACCAGGTCGGCGGCGGGGACGATGCGGCTGACCAGTCCGGCGCGCTCGGCCTCGGCGGCGTCCATCATGCGGCCGGTGAGGCACATCTCCATGGCCTTGGCCTTGCCGACGGCGCGGGTCAGGCGCTGGGTGCCGCCGGCGCCCGGGATGGTGCCGATGGTGATCTCCGGCTGGCCGAACTTGGCGGTGTCGGCGGCCAGGATGAAGTCGCACATCATGGCGACCTCGCAACCGCCGCCCAGGGCATAGCCGGCGACGGCGGCGATGATCGGCTTGCGGCAGGTGGTGATGCGTTCCCAGCCGTTGGTGATGAAGTCCTCGAGATAGGCGTCCATGTAGCTCTTGGACGCCATCTCCTTGATGTCGGCGCCGGCGGCGAACGCCTTCTCGGACCCGGTGAGCACGATGCAGCCGATGCCGGCATCGGCTTCGAAGGCGTTGAGCGCGGCGCCCAGTTCCTTGATGAGGGCGGCGCACAGCGCGTTGAGGGCCTTGGGGCGGTTGAGCGTGATCAGGCCGACCTGGCCGCGGGTTTCGACCAGGATGTTTTCGTAAGCCATGTCAGATCCCCTTCTGGCGGGTCATTCGGGAGAGACGGTGAAATGCACCAGGACCGCGCGGCCGTCCTCGCTGGCGCCCAGCTTGAGAATTTCGGCCTCGCGGCGATAGACGGTGTCGCTTTCCCGCGTCCAGCCCAGCTGGGGCAGGGTCGCGGCATAGAAGCGGTAGATTTCGGCGGCGCGAATGGTGCCGCGGGCATAAGCCTCGACGATGCGGCCGCCGGGCGTGTCGAACGCCATGCCGGTGCCGGGAACCTCGGCGAGGCCGGGAGCCAGCGGCAGGTCCTCGTAGACGGCAAGGAAGCCCTCGGCTCCGGCGGAAAGCGGCGCCGCGGCGAGCAGGACGGCCACGAGGCCGGGTAGAAGCAGGCGTTTGACCATCACGTTCTCGGTGATACCACTAGCGTTGCCGCGTTGCACAAAAAAAAGTGGACCTGCCCGCCTGGACGATGCGGCGTATGCCCCCGTCGCCGGCGCCGCAATCGCAGCCCGGACAGGGTTTGCCTTCACGGCCGTAGACGGCGAAACGATGCTGGAAATAGCCCAGTTCACCGGTCGGCTGGACGTGGTCCTTGAGCGAGGACCCGCCGGCGGCGATCGCTTCCGCCAGCACCGCCTTGATGGCGTCGACCAGCGGACCGATCTCGCCCGGGGCCAGCGACCCGGCCTCGCGGGTCGGCGCGATGCCGGCGCGGAACAGGCTCTCGCAGACGTAGATGTTGCCGAGCCCGGCCACCACGGTCTGGTCGAGCAGCGCCGTCTTGATGGGGGTGGCCTTGCCGGCCAGGCGCGCGGCGAGGACGGCCGCGGTGAAGGCGGCCTCCAGCGGCTCCGGGCCCAGGCCGGCGAGCAGGGGATGGGCGGCGAGCTCCGACGGCGCGCACAGGGTCATCAGGCCGAAGCGGCGCGGGTCGGTGAAGGTGACCACCGTGCCGTCGTCGGTGCGGAATTCCACATGGTCGTGCCGGCCGGGCGGCTCGTTGCGTCCCCGGGTGATGACCATGCGGCCGGACATGCCGAGATGTCCCAGCAGGACCACCTCGTCCAGCGTCACCACCAGGTACTTGGCGCGGCGCCCCACGCGCTCGATGCGCCGGCCGGTCAGCCGCTCGGCGAAGCGCTCGGGAAAGGGGGCGCGCAGGTCGGGGCGGCGCGTCTCCACCGCCACCAGGGTGCGGCCCTCCCACACCGCGGCCAGCCCGCGCGCGACGGTTTCGACCTCGGGAAGCTCGGGCATGTCAGCGCTGGGCCATCTCGTCGAACTGGCGGGTGAAGTCGGCGCGGATCGCCTCGGCGGATGCCGGCCAGGTCGAAGGCGGCGTGGTGCCGGCCGTGCGTCCGCCCATGCCGGTCAGCCCCTGGGCGCAGACCCAGTCGGGTTCCACCACGGTGTCGAACAGCGGCTGGCGGCCCAGCGCCCGCTTGCCGGCGGCGGCGAAATCCTGGGGATGGTTGCGGCCCCAGCGGGCCACCGCCTCCGCCTGCCGCGCCAGGCCCGAGACGGCGCGGCGCGCGGTCGAATCGATGCAGCGCGACGAATCATAGAGGCCGCGCATCATGGCCAGGGCGTACCACTCCAGCGCCTCGTTCGGGTTCTCGCCCAGCAGGCGGCGCGACAGGTCGAACAGGAAGCCGGGCGACAGCCGGTCGGCGTTGGCACGCTCCCAGGCGATCACCTCGCCGTTGCGGGCGGGCGGGATGTAGGCGAGGCGGCCAAACAGCTCGGCTTGGTCCTGCCAGTGGGAGGGCACCGGCTCGGGCAGCGACGTGTCGGTGGCCATGGCCGGGGTGCCGACCAGCATCATCGGGGCCAGCAGAAGGGCGGCCAGCGCCGCCGCAAGGGTTCGGGTCATCGGCGTCCCTATTCACCGTGGGACCGCCACCCTAGCCCCCGCCTAGTCTCCAGACAAGTGGAGGACGACGCGCCTTTGGTGGGGACGGGTGCGATGCTCGAACACATAGAGGCCCTGCCAGGTCCCGAGCGCCATCCGGCCGTCGAGGACCGGGATCGACAGGCTGGTCTGGGTGAGCGCGGCACGGATGTGCGCCGGCATGTCGTCGGGCCCTTCCATGGTGTGGCGGTAGAGGGCGGGGTCTTCCTGGACGATGCGGCGGAAGAACGCGTTGAGGTCGGCCAGGACGTCGGGGTCGGCGTTCTCCTGGACGGTCAGGCTGGCCGAAGTGTGCTGGATGAACACCGTCAGCAGCCCGGTCCGGATGCCGGAGGCGCGCACGAAGGCCGAGACCTCGGCGGTGACGTCGACCAGACCCTGGCCGCGCGTGGCGACGGTCACAACGGTATGGGCCTGCGGCATCGGACCCCTCTAGAACCTTTCCTCCAGGAAGCCCTGGACGGTGCGGAACAGCTGCTCGCGGTTGCGCTCCATCATGGCGGAGTGGGTGGCCTCTCCCAGCAGCACATAGCGACGCTGCGGCGCCTTCGACAGGCGGGCGAACACCGCCAGACCCATGGCCGGCGGGTTGTCCTGATCCCATTCGCCCTGGACCACCAGGGTGGGGACCGGGACCTTCTCGGGCTGCCACGGCGCCAGGTGCCGGGCCCAGGTGGTCAGCGCGTCGGCGACCACACCGTTGGGCACCCGCAGGGTGTCGTCCGTGGCGGCGCCGGGATCGCTGGCGCGCATGGCCTCGGACCAGGCATTGAGCCAGTGGGCGGGCACGATGTCCTTGCGCCGGCTTTCCGGAATGCTCTTCAGCCAATGCTCGCGGACCTGCGCAAGGCGGACGGTTCGCCACGCTCCCAGCTTGCCGAGGTCCGGCGGCGTCTCGCCGTCGCGCAGCCATTGCGGGGCGTAGAGCACGAGGCGCTCGACCTTGTCGACCGTCTGCGTGGCGTAAAGGCCGGCCAGGGTGGCGCCCCACGACCAGCCGACCAGCGTCACCCGCGGCACGTTGCGGCGCGAGGTGATGAAGTCGATCGCCTTGGCGACGTCCAGCATCGCCTCGGCGGTGGTCGCCGCCGGCGCCCCCTCTTCGGCGGGACGCGCCATGGATTGCGGGCGGCCGGACTTGCCGTAGCCGCGCACGTCGAGGACGTAGACGTCGTAGCCGCGCCGCGCCATCCAGTCGAGCCAGCTGGTGCCGTCGAGCTGAAGGTCGAAGGTGGCCTCGCCGGGGAAGGTGGCGCCGTGCAGGAACAGCACCGTGCGCTCGGGGCGGAAATCGTAATACTCGGCCGGATGCTTGTTGCGGATGAACAGCGGCAGGTCGCTGTCCTTGGCCGGAACCGTGAAGTCCTCGACCACCACCGCGTCGGTGCCCCGGCCCTGCACCTGCGGCGGCGTGCTGGTGCCGCCGCAAGAGGAAAGCGCCAAAGCCAGCGCCAGGGCCGCGGTGCGGCCCCCCAAAGCCAGCGCCAGGGCCGCGGTGCGGCCCCATCGAACGATCATGCCCCACTCCCCTCGGTATGACCGTCGTATGATGGCCATGGGTGGGGCCGGGTGTCAAAGGGGGCTTATTCGCCCAGCAGATGCAGCACCAGCGACCGCTTCTGCGGCGTCTCGCGGTGCTCGTGCAGATAGATGCGCTGGCGCGCCCCCAGCGCGATGCGCCCGCCCGTCACCGGGATGGACAGCTGGACGCTGGTCACCGGCGAGGTGAACTCGCCGTAATCGCTGGTCGGGCGGTATTCCAGGCGCTGGAAGTAGGTCATCAGGTCGTCGCGGTCGGCGTGCTCCTGCACGGTGAGATGCGCCGAGACGTGCTGCAGGAAGACGATGAGCAGGCCCGTTTCGATGCCCTGGCGCTCGACCCAGCCGGTGACGTCGCGGCTGATGTCATGGTTGCCCTGGCGGCGGGTCTGGATGGAGATGGTTTCCTGTACCTGCCTCATTCACCCCGACACCCGGCCGGCGTAGCGCGCGGGGTCGGGCCGGCCGGCTTCGGCGAACCCCTTGAGGCGCAGGCGGCAGGCGTCGCAGCGCCCGCAAGCCTCACCTTCAGGGGTGGGGTCGTAGCAGCTCGAGGTCAAGGCGTAATCCACCCCGAGCGCCAGACCGCGCCGAATGATCTCGGCCTTGGTCAGGCTGATGAGCGGGGCGTGGAGGGTGAGTTTGTTGCCCTCGACGCCCGCCTTGGTCGCCAGGTTGGCCATGCGCTCGAAGGCGGCGACGTATTCGGGGCGGCAGTCGGGATAGCCGGAATAGTCCACCGCGTTGACGCCGATGAAGATGTCGCTGGCGCCCAGCACCTCGGCGTAGGCCAGCGCGAAGGACAGCATGATGGTGTTGCGGGCCGGCACGTAGGTGACCGGGATCTCGGCGCTCATGGCCGCCTCGTCGCGGTCCTTGGGGACGGCGATGTCGGCGGTCAGCGCCGATCCGCCGAACGCCCTCAGGTCGATGTCGACGATGCGGTGCTGGAGCGCCCCGCCGTGTGCGGCCACCCGGCGCGCGCAGTCGAGTTCGGCGAGATGGCGCTGGCCGTAGCGGAACGACAGCGCGGCGCAGTCAAACCCCT
Organism: Solirubrobacterales bacterium; assembly: GCA_050260775.1. Taxonomy (GTDB): domain Bacteria; phylum Pseudomonadota; class Alphaproteobacteria; order Rhodospirillales; family Magnetospirillaceae; genus CALABS01. Next base: position 66,490 of record JBLNCP010000027.1, read on the forward strand.
GCTCGCGGGCGATGGCGAGCACGGTGGCGGAATCGAGTCCGCCCGATAGCAGGACGACCGCGATCGGCTTTGTCATGGCCTACAGCGAGAAATGACTGGCGACGAAATTGTCGATCTCCGATTCCGGCCAGCCCTTCTTGCGCAGGTCGGAGCGGACCGCCGCGATGTCCACGTTGGGCCAGGTGTGGCAGCTTTCAACCGTGTGCCGGTCGGCGTCCATGATGCGGAAATCGTAGGGGCGCTTCTCGCTCTGGAAGACGTCGTAATAGAGCACCTGGTCGACCTGGTTGTCGGGCAGGAAGGTCAGGATGCGCGGCTTCAGGGTGTAGAGCGCCTCGGGCCCGTCCACGTAGTCGGCGGCGGCGATGATGATCTCGTCGCCGATCTGGCAGGTGCGGGCGGCGGCACCGTTGAGGATGCAGCAGCGCGATCCCGGCTTGCCGAAGATGACGTAGGTGGAGATCCGCGCGCCCGAGCTCTTGTTCCAGATCTCGACGAATTCCATCGGATAGATGCCGGCCATCGCGCACTGTTCGGGGTCCAGCGTGATGGAACCGTGATAGTTCAGATCGGCGCTGGTGACCCGGATGCCGTGCAGCTTGGCGCGGATGACCTTCATCATGGGGGATAGCCCGGACGGTTGGCGGATGGCGGATGCGTAGCGCCTGCGGTCCCGTGGCGCAACACATTATTCATCGCGGCGGCCGGGCGATTTCGGAATGGCCCCGCGGCAGGCGGGGCCGCCCCGGCTAGACGATGCACGCCACGCGCGCCCGCTGGATGCGGACCTGCTCGGCCCTCGCGGCCTCCGCCGCCGGGGCGGTGGGGTGTTGCGGGCCGGCGGCGGGCACGGGCTTGGGCTGGGCGGCGGCGGGGCGGGAAGCGGTCTGGGGCTGCATGACGTCCTCGGGCGCCGGTGTCGGGAACCTGGGGCCGGCCGGCGCGCACCGTCCCCATGGCGCACACCATGGGGGGTGAGTGCGGCATCTTTCGGGGTAGAGGTGTGGCGGAATGATGGCGACTACAGGCAGAGGATGTCCGAGGCCGTCAGCGAAACCTGGGTGTCAAACTTGGCGAGCAGGATCGGCGCGGCGGTCCCCGAACCGTCACGGTCCCAATACAGCCGGTAATCGTCATTGTCGTAAATCAGGCGGTCCGCCGTGCCGGCTGCCGCCCCGCTGTCGTTGGCGATGAAGGCGGCGGCGACGGTGGCGCCGGTCAAGGTGAACGCCTTGCCGGTCAGGGCGATCTTGTCCGTGCCCGCGACAAAATCCGTGATCAGGTCGCCGGCTTCGTTGCTGGCGGTGAAGCAGAAGCGGTCGGCGCCCGCGCCGCCGGTCAGCGTATCGGCCCCCTTGCCACCGGTCAGGGTGTCGTTGCCACCGCCGCCGACCAGCAGGTTGTCGGCGGCGTTGCCGATGCCGGTGAAGGCGCCCGAGCCAATGAAGCTCAACGCCTCGATGAAGGCGAGCTTGGCCAGCGAGAAGGTGGCGAGGGTCGTCTGCACCTCGTCGAGCCCGGCCGAATCCTTGATGACGTCCTTGGCGTTGTCGATCACGTAGACGTCGTTGCCGGCGCCGCCGTTCAACGTGTCGGCGCCGCCGCCGCCGTCGAGGGTGTCGTTGCCCCCTTGGCCGAGGATCGTATTGGCGAGCACATTGCCAATGCCGTGGAAATCCGAGGTGCCGGCGTATTCCAGGTTCTCCACCTCGTCGGCCAAGGTGATTTCGGCAAGGGTGGTCAGCACCTTGTCCTTGCTGCCGCCCTTGGCCAGTTCGATGACCATGTCGTGGGAATCGTCCACCTTGAACAGGTCGTCGCCGTCGCCGCCGGTCAGCTTGTCGGCCCCGGTTCCGCCGTCGAGGGTGTCGTTGCCGGCCCCGCCGTCGAGGGTGTCGTCGCCGTCGCCGCCGGCCAGCAGGTTGGCCAGCGCGTTGCCGGTGCCGACGAAGGCGCCCGATCCGGTGAACCGAAGGTTTTCGATGGCCGTGAAGGAGGCCAGGCTGAACGCGGCAAGGTCGGTTTCGATGGCGTCGATGCCCTTCTTCTCGACGATGACGTCTCCGGCGCCCAGGCGGTAGACGTCGTTGCCGTCGCCCCCTTTCAGGGTGTCGGCCCCGGCTCCGCCGTCCAGGGTGTCGTTACCGGCCCCGCCATCCAGGACGTTGGCGGCATCGTTGCCGATCAGCGTGTCGTTCGCCTTGCCTCCGGTCGCATTGACGGCGTCGCTGCCTGTCAGCCGCAGGACCTCCACGTTGGCGGCGATGGTGGCGCTGACGTCGGAGACCATTTGATCGGCGCCGCCGCCCGCCGCCTCGATGATCACGTCCCCGGCGCGGAATACGAAGAGGTCGTCACCGGTGCCGCCGATCAGGGTATCGGTCCCGGCGGTGCCGTCCAGCGTATCGTCGCCGCTGCCGCCGATCAGGGTGTCGGCGCCGGTGCCGCCGGTCAGGGTGTCGTCGCCGCCCCGTCCGCCCAAGAGCCCGTCGCCGGTCAGCACGTCCTCGCCGGCGGTGCCGCCGGCATGGACGATGGTCCAGGTCACCGTCTGCTCCAGCAGCTTGCGGTCGTTTTCGCCGCGCACCCAGTCGGTGTCGTCATAGGCACGGACCACCACGGTGTGGCTGCCGATCGACAGGTCGTCGAGGGTGAAGGCCTCGCCGGTGAGGTCGATCGCCTGGCCGTCGACCTTCCAGGCCAGCTTGATGATGGCGGGGTCGATGGTGTCGACGGCGAGCTCGTCGGGGGCGAGCAGGGTGCCCTTGTTGTCGGTCCACCAATCGAGCGGGTCGACCTTCTTGTAGAAGTCGATCACGAACTGCTCGCGCGCGATCGGATCGAATGGCGATCCCAGCGACAGCATCTTGGATTCAGGCGACGGATGGTAGATGCCGGCGTCGGAATAAAGGCCGCCGGGATAGGCACCCACCGGCGCGCTCATCCAGTCTTCCTGGTAGCCCAGCCATTCCGACCACTTGTCGCCGGTGGCGCTCGTGCTGACGTTGACCTGCGAAGGTTCGGTCCCCGTGTAGGTGGGGTACGAATAGCCGTACTCGTCGGCCAGCCCGCAGAAGGAATGCCCCATCTCGTGCAGGGCGATCTCGTAGGCGCTGGCGTTGCCTCCCGCAAAGGTCGCGTACTTGCCGCCGCCGCCGCCATACTCGGTGTCGTTGACGATGCAAAATCGCATGTCGGCCGAAAGACCGGTACCGGTCAGTGCCGCCTTGACCTTGGCGTCGGCGGCGCTGTTGTTGATGTACAGCAGGCGGTCGGTAACCTTGTCGTACCAGTAACTGGCATTGAGTGCGGTATCGCGATTGACGCCGGTATGGGGGTTGTCGGCGCCCGATTCCGCCGAGACGACGTCGACGAGATAGATGTTGAAGAAATTGTGGTAGCGCACGAACGGCTCGGACAGGGTCGCGCCGGTCGAGAACATGTAGGTGCAGAAGTCCGAGACCTGCGAGGTGTAGGTGGTTCCCAGCTGGTCTGCCGTGTAGCCGTCGCCGATGAACAGTACGTCGACCCGGTTGCCCGCCGGCCCGTTGTCCACCAAGGTGCGCACTGCCATCGCATGATCCCCGCCAATGATGCCCCGGCGAGAGGATAACTGCTTCCGTTACGGTTGCAAACCCGCCCTATCCCTTGTCAAGCAACGCGCGTAGGGTGACGCCCTTGACCTCGTCCGCGGCGATCACCGAGCCGCGCCGGTCGGGCAGGCCGGCGGTGACCGCCTGCACCCGCTCGATGGCGGCGTCGAGGGCCTGCAGGGCTTCGACCGCCTCGGGCGAGAATTCCTCGACCGAGACCTCGTTGACATAGGTGCGCAGGTCCAGTGAATAGGAATCGAGGATGCGCAGGTAGTCGGCCAGCGAGCGCGGCCGCTTGCTGTAGAGCTTGTGGGACGAGCGGATGTTGTTGAGGAAGATGGTGATCAGGCCGCGGATGAACGGGTCGCAGGCCGCCATCTTCTGGTCGAACACCCCCTTGGGCACCCGCACCAGCACCACCGCCGTCTCGGCCCGCGCGGTCGCCATGCGCGGTGTGCCGTCGATCACCGCCATCTCGCCGAAGATGCCGCCGGCGCTCAAGGTGCCGAGCTTGACGACCTCGCCGTCCACCTCCCTGTAGATCCCCACCTCGCCGCTTTCGACGACATAGGCGGCGTCGCCGCGTTCGCCTTGCGCGAAGATGACGCGGCCGGCTTCGAACGAACGCCGGTCGAGGATCTGGGGGGAAGCCGGGCTGACCATGGGGAATTGATGCCACCCTGCGCGCCCGCGGTCAAAGGAGAACCACGCAACGGAGGCTGCCCCTCTTCGCATGCGGCGGCATTGATCCCATATGCCACCCATCCCGGGATGCCGGTCCCGCCTTGACGCTCCGGCCGGGTGTTTCTACGATGGCCCGCTAATATTGGCGCCGGCCCGCAGCCGCCGCATGACGACGACTACAGTGAGGGAAACTGGCGATGAAGAATGTGACGGATGCGAGCTTCGAAGCCGACGTGCTGAAGGCCTCCGGCCCCGTGCTGGTCGACTTCTGGGCCGAGTGGTGCGGCCCCTGCCGCCAGATCGCTCCGGCGCTCGAGGACCTGGCCAAGGACATGGGCGACAAGATCACCGTCGCCAAGGTCAACATCGACGAGAACCCCGCCAGCCCCGGCAAGTACGGTGTGCGCGGCATCCCCACCCTGATCCTGTTCAAGAACGGCCAGGTGGCGGCGACCAAGATCGGCGCGCTGCCCAAGAGCAAGCTCTACGAGTGGGTCGAGCAGTCGATCTGATCTCCTCGGATCGATCGGAAGGGGCGCCCCGCGAAAGCGGGGCGCCCCTTTGCTATTAGGGGGCGGACCGCGCTCAAAGGGAACTCCATCCGTCGGCAAGCCTTAATGGGGCGACGAGTATTCGATGGAGAGACGCTCATGCATCCCCGCTTCCTCATTCTGGCCCTCGGCCTGGGTGTCATCGCCGCCGGTCCGGCGACGGCTCAGGATCGCTCCTACGGTCCCCCGGGCACGCTGTACGACTATCCCGATAGCGGTTACGGCTCCCAGTACCCAAGCAGCGCCGACGCGCAACGCCCGCCCGCCCAAACCCGCAGCCAGTCGCAGGACCAGACGGCGGCCGTCCCGCAGGAACCGGCGCGCAAGCCGCACCCTGGGACCCTGCGCAAGTATGGGACTGCCGGCATCACCCCCGAGGTGCAGTTCGACGTGGACCGCCGAGAACAGGAGCAGGCGCGGCAGGCGCAGCGCAACCGGTACTAGCGGCCTCTGAATGGTCATGGCCGGCTCAACCCGGCCACCCCACCATGGACCCCCGGGCCAAGCCCGGGGGTGACGGTCGCTCTTAGGTGGTCTGCGGCTGGGCGGTGAAGGCGACGTTGTCCATCTCGCCCACCGCCACCGGGTGGCGCATGATCTCGGCGATCTCGGCACCCGACAGGCTTTCACGGTCGAGAAGCGCCTGCGCCAGCGCCTCCAGCTGCCAGGCGTGGGTCTTGAGCACGGTCAGCGCCTTGGCGCGGCCCTCGGCCACCAGGGCGCGGACCTCGGCGTCGATCTCGCGGCTGGTGTCGTCGGCGCGCACGCCCTCCGGCGTGTAGGGATCGCCGTGCATGCCGCCGAAGGCGACCAGGCCGAGGCGCTCGCTCATGCCCCACTCGGTGACCATCTTGCGGGCGATGCGGGTCGCCATCTGGATGTCGCCGGCGGCGCCGGTCGAGATTTCCTCGGCACCGAAGATGATTTCCTCGGCGGCGCGTCCGCCCATGGCGACCGCCAGGTCGGCCTTGAGCTTCGAGCGCCGGAGCGCCGGGCTGTCCTTCTCCGGCAGCCGCACCACCATGCCCAGCGCCTGCCCACGCGGCACGATGGTCGCCTTGTGGATGGGGTCGGAGGCGGGCATGTGCAGGGCGACGACCGCGTGCCCGGCCTCGTGGTAGGCGGTCAGGCGGCGATCCTCCTCGCCCATGATGCTGGGACGCTCGGTGCCCAGGAGGATGCGGTCCTTGGCGGCCTCGACGTCGTCCATGGTCACCGAGTCGCGGCCGGCGCGGGCGGCGACGATGGCCGCCTCGTTGACCAGGTGCGACAGCTGCGCGCCGGAAAAGCCCGGCGTGCCGCGCGCCACGATGCGCAGGTCGAGACCCTCGGTCAGCGCCACCTTGGCGGCGTGGACCTTGAGGATCTTCTCGCGCCCGGCCACGTCGGGGGTCTGCAGCACGATGTGGCGCGAAAAGCGGCCCGGCCGCATCAGCGCCTCGTCCAGGATGTCGGGGCGGTTGGTGGCGGCGATGACCACCACGCCGGAATTGGCCTTGAAGCCGTCCATCTCGACCAGCAGCTGGTTCAGCGTCTGCTCGCGCTCCTCGTGGGCGGCCCGCGCATTGGCGCCCGAGCGCTGGCGGCCGACCGCGTCGATCTCGTCGATGAACAGGATGCACGGCGCCTTCTTCTTGGCAGTGGCGAACATCTTGCGCACGCGACCGGCGCCGACGCCCACGAACATCTCGACGAAGTCGGAGCCCGAGATGGAGAAGAACGGAACGCCGGCCTCGCCCGCGACGGCGCGCGCCATCAGGGTCTTGCCGGTGCCGGGCGGGCCGCTCAGCAGCACGCCGGTCGGCACCTTGGCGCCCAGCCGCGAGAAGCGGCGGGGATCCTTGAGGAACTCGACCACCTCCATCAGCTCCAGCTTCTCGTTGTCGCACCCGGCGACGTCCTCGAAGCGGACCGTGCTGTCGGACGCCGTCGCCAGCCGGGCCTTGTTGCCGCCGCCCAGCGTGCCGCCCTTGATGCCGAAGAACCAGAAGGCGACCGCGAGGCCGATGAAGATCGCCACGTTGCCGGCGACGGCCAGGGCCGTCTCGGCCCCCAGGCCGTCCTCGCCATAGGCGCGGTCGGTCGAGAACGCCACCTTGGCGCCCGCCGCCGCCGCATCGCGCGCCAACTCGGCGGCGACCAGCGGGGGAATCATGGCGCCGTGCAGGCCGCCGTCGCGGTCTTTCGCCATGCCCGTGCCTTGGGCGTAGAAGGTCAACTCGGCCACCTGGCCCCCGGCTACCAGCGCGCGGACCGCCGAGTAGCTGGACTGCTCGATCGCCGGATGCGGCTCGGTCGCGGTCAGTCCGTTGTAGAGCGGGTAGCTGACGGCCCCGGCGGCCAGCAGGCCCACCAGCGCCAGCAGGGCGGCGAGGAGGTATTTCCTTCTGCTCACGGTTCGGCTTGTCCTATCCAGGGAGGGGTACGCCCAGGAGGGTAAGCTTTTCGAAACCATCTTGGGGGCGCGCAAAGGGGGAGGCCGGCCAAAAGACGGCCCGCCGCCTGGACGCCTGCCCCATCGACCGCCGGTCTTACACGTAGGCGCTGCGGCGGCGCGCCTCCTGGATCTTGCGCCAGGTGTAGACGCCGAGCGGCACCGCCACGGCGGCGCCGGCGGCCAGGGCGACGGCGGTACGGGTGCCCCGGCGGGCGGCCGCGGGCACGGCCCAGCCGCCATGGGCGGCGTCGGCCACCGGGGTGAACAGGTTGCCCGGGCCCTCCGGTGCCGGCGCGTCCTCGAAATGCGCGGCCTCGACCCGGTGGGCGATGACGCGCTCGGTCGGCCCGCGCGCCACGGCATGGGCCACTTCCAGCAGTCCGGGCAGCGGCCCCATCCCCACCTCCCGCCGCGGATGGCGGGCCAGCGCCACCACCGCCTCGGCGACCTTCTCGGGCTGGAGAACCGGCGGCATGGGGTGGGGGCGGCGGCCGGTGTGGTTGGCGGCGTGCTGGACCAGCGGCGTGTCGACGCTGGGGGGCAGCAGCGTGCACACGGCGATGCCCGGCAGGTCCTTCACCTCCATGCGCAGGCACTCGGACAGCCCGCGGATCGCCCACTTGCTGGTGACGTAGGCCGAGATCTCCGGCTGCCCGATGGTGCCGGCCAGGGACGAGACGTTGATGATCACCCCGTGTTTCTGCTCCCGGAAGATCGGCAGTACCGCCCGGCAGCCGTGCACGGTGCCCATCAGGTTGGTGCGGATGACCCGCTCGAACTCGGCCAGCGGCACCTCCTCGAAGCGGCCGAACAGGCTGACCGCGGCGTCGTTGACCCAGACCTCGATGGCCCCGAACCGGGTCAGTGTCGCGTCCGCCAGGGCCTCCACCTGCCGGAACGAGGTGACGTCGGTGACCAGCGGCAGGGCGTCGGCCCCCAGGTCACGGCACTCGCGCGCGCATTGTTCGAGCGCCGCCTCGTTGCGGCCGGCCAGCGCCAAGCGGCATCCGGCGCGGGCGAAGGCCCAGGCCGAGGCCCGGCCGATCCCGGACGACGCCCCGGTGATCACCACCACCTTGTCTCGCAGGTTCCGATATCCCGCCATCCCAGCCCCCGTCCTTGGCCCCCGTTGCTTCCGCCTCATGGGGAACAGGGGCGCGGGCGGGCGGGTTCCGTCAGCGGTTCTCGGCCAGCACCGTGCCGGCCAGGTACAAGCTGCCGCAGATCAGGATGCGGGCCGGGCTGGGATGCGCGGCGGTCAGCTGGCGGATGGCCTCCTCCACCGAGGCGGCCGGCTTGGCGTCCAGGCAGTAGTGGCGCATGGCCGCCGCCGCGGCCTCCTCGGCCGATAGCGCCTGCTCCTCGCCGGGAATGGTCACGGTGCGCAGGGTGTGGAACTTGGCGGCCAGGGGCTCCAGGTAGCCGTCCACGTCCTTGGTCGCCAGGATGCCGAACACCCCCAGCAGCGGCTTGTCCCGCCAGTTCCGGGTGTGGCGGGCGATGGCGTCGGCGGCATGGGGATTGTGGCCGCCGTCCAGCCACAGCTCCCAGCCCGCGGGCAGCAGGTCGACCAGCGGGCCGGCGGTCAGGTGCTGCAACCGCGCCGGCCATTCCACTGAGCGCATGCCCAAAGCCAGCGCGGCGGTGGGGAAATCCGGGAATACCGGCGGCGCCTCGATGCGGGTGAGGCGCTCGATGGCGGCCAGGGCCAAGCTGGCGTTGCGCATCTGGAAGGCGCCGGCCAGGGCGGGGGCGGGCAGCACCCACTCGACCTCGCGGCCCTTGAACAGCATGGAGCCGTCGGCGGCGAGGCGGGCGAAGAAGTCCTTGCCTTCCTGGATCAGCGGCACGCCGTACTCCAGCGAACGGGCCTCGATCACCTTGGCGGCCTGGCGTCCCTGGTCGGCCACCACGCAGGCCACCCCCCGCTTCATGATCGCGGCCTTCTCGGCGGCGATGCTCTCGATGCGGCCGCCGAGGAACTGCTGATGGTCCATGGCGATGGGCGTCAGGATGGTCAGCGCCGGGCGCTCGACCACGTTGGTGGCGTCGAGGCGCCCGCCCAGGCCGGTCTCCAGCAGGGCGACGTCGGCGGGGGTGCGGCTGAAGGCCAGGAAGGCCGCGGCGGTGGTGATCTCGAAGAAGGTGATGGGCTCGCCGGCATTGACGGCTTCCACCTCCTCCAGCAAAGCCAGCAGCCCGGGGTCGTCGAGCAGGCGGCCGGCCACCCGGATGCGTTCTGCGAAACGCACCAGGTGGGGCGAGGTGTAGACGTGGGCCTTGAGGCCCGCCGCCTCGAACGCCGCCCGCAGATAGGCGATGGTCGAGCCCTTGCCGTTGGTCCCCGCCACATGGATCACCGGCGGCAGCCGCCGCTCGGGATTGCCGAGCTTGGCCAGAAGCTTTTCGACCCGTTCGAGCGACAGGTCGATCAGCTTGGGGTGCAACTGGTGCAGGCGGGCGAGGACGGCGTCGATCATGGAAACCCGAACCTACATCCGCGCCAGGTCCTCGGGGTTCTCGACCGGCAGCATCACCACGTCGCCCTTGGGACCGCGGTTGCGCAGCAGCGACAGCACGCGCACGAGGGTGGCGCGCAGCTCCTTGCGGTGGACGACCATGTCGACCATGCCGTGGTCGAGCAGGTATTCCGCCTTCTGGAAGCCCTCGGGCAGCTTCTCGCGGATGGTGCTCTCGATCACGCGGGCACCGGCGAAGCCGATCACCGCGCCGGATTCGGCGATGGCGACGTCGCCCAGCATGGCGAAGCTGGCCGAGACGCCGCCGGTGGTCGGGTCGGTCAGCACCACGACGTAGGGCAGCCGCTTCTCCTTGACCTTGTCCACCGCCACGGTGGTGCGGGCCATCTGCATCAGCGACAGGATGCCTTCCTGCATGCGGGCGCCGCCCGAGGCCGGGATGACGATCAGCGGCGCGTCCTGCAGCACCGCCAGCTCGGCGGCGGCGACGATGCCCTCGCCGACCGCCACGCCCATGGAGCCGCCCTGGAAGTCGAAGTTGAAGGCGGCGATCACCACGTTCATGCCGCCCATCTTGCCGTGGCCGACGACGATGGCGTCCTGCTCGCCGGTCTTGGCGCGGGTCTCCTTCAGGCGGTCGGTGTAGCGCTTCTGGTCCTTGAACTTCAGCGGATCCTCGGCGGCCTTGGGCAGCTCGATGCGGCTGTACTTGCCGTCGTCGAACAGCATCTCGAGGCGCTTCTTCACGCCCAGCCGCAGGTGGTGGCCGCAATGCTGGCAGACGTTGAGCGCCTTCTCGATGTCGCGGTGGAACAGCATGTGGCCGCAGCTCGGGCACTTCTGCCACAGGTTGTCGGGAACCTCCTTGGGCCGCACCAGGGACTGCAGCTTGGGGCGAACGTAGTTGGTCAGCCAGTTCATCGGACGCGTACCTTTTCCTATCGTCACCCCCGGGCTTGACCCGGGGGTCCAGGGATTGCCGGGCCGAGCCCGGCAATGACGGACAAACGAAACTACTTCCTCGCCTCGCGCACGCCCTTGGCCAGGGCGGCGACCAGGTCGAGGGGGGCGCAGACCGCCGTGGCGGTGCCGGCGTGGTCTGCGATCGCCTGCACGATGGCCGAGCCGACCACGGCGCCGTCGGCGACCTGGGCGACCTCGGCGGCCTGTGCCGGCGTCTTGATGCCGAAGCCGACGCAGATCGGCAAGGGGGTATGGCGGCGGATGCGGCCCACCGCGTCGGCGATGGCCTGCTGGCTGGCCGAGGCGGTGCCGGTGATGCCGGCGATGGACACGTAGTAGACGAAGCCCGAGGCGTCCTTGACCACGGTGGGCAGGCGCGCGTCGTCGCTGGTCGGGGTGGTCAGGAAGATGAAGTCGATCTGGTTGGCGCGGCAGTGCGGCAACAGCTCGTCGGCTTCTTCCGGCGGCAGGTCGACCAGGATCAGGCCGTCGATGCCGGCCTTGGCCGCGTCGGCGCAGAACTTCTCGGGTCCCCAGCTATAGACCGGGTTGTAATAGCCCATCAGCACCACCGGGGTGGCGTTGTCGGTCTTGCGGAACTCGGCGACCATGTCGAGCGTCACCGCCAGCGAGCCGCCGGCCTTCAGTCCGCGCCCGGCTGCCGCCTGGATCGCCGGGCCGTCGGCCATGGGGTCGGTGAACGGCATGCCGAACTCGATGACGTCGGCCCCCGCCGCCGGCAGGCCGTTGAGGATCTGCTGGCTGGTGGCCCGGTCGGGATCGCAGGCCATGACATAGGTGACCAGCGCGGCCCGGTCCTCGGCCGCGAGCTTCATGAAGCGGCGCCCCAAACGGCTCATCGGACCAACTCCCCGGTCATTCGCTCGCCATGCGCGCTCATCACAGGCCTCCCAGCTGGGCGTCGCCGAGGGCGCGGGCGACGGTGTTGACGTCCTTGTCGCCGCGCCCCGACAGGTTGACCACCATCAGGTGATCCTTGGGCAGGGTGGGGGCGAGCTTGGCGGCGTAGGCGATGGCATGGCTGGATTCCAGCGCCGGGATGATGCCCTCGTGGCGGGTGAGGAACTGGAAGGCGGCCAGCGCCTCATCGTCGGTGGCCGAGACATACTCGACGCGGCCGATGTCGTGCAGCCAGGCGTGCTCAGGGCCGATGCCGGGATAGTCGAGGCCGGCCGAGATGGAGTGGGCCTCCTCGATCTGGCCGTCCGTGTCCTGCAGCAGGTAGGTGCGGTTGCCATGCAGCACGCCGGGGCGCCCGCCGGTCAGGCTGGCGGCATGCAGCTTGTCGAGGCCGTAGCCGGCCGCCTCGACGCCGATGATGCGCACCGACTTGTCGTCGAGGAAGGGGTGGAACAGGCCCATGGCGTTGGAGCCGCCGCCGATGCAGGCCACCAGCGAATCGGGCAGGCGGCCTTCCTGGGCCATGATCTGGGTGCGCACTTCCTCGCCGATCACCGACTGGAAGTCGCGGACCATGGCGGGATAGGGGTGCGGGCCGGCCACCGTGCCGATCAGGTAGTAGGTGGAATCGACGTTGGCGACCCAGTCGCGCATGGCGTCGTTCATGGCGTCCTTCAGCGTCGCCGCGCCGCTGGTCACCGGCTTGACCTCGGCCCCCAGCAGTTTCATGCGGTAGACGTTGGGAGCCTGACGCTCGATGTCGGTGGCGCCCATGTAGATGACGCATTGCATGCCGAACAGCGCGCACACGGTGGCGGTGGCGACGCCGTGCTGGCCGGCGCCGGTCTCGGCGATGATGCGCTGCTTGCCCATGCGCCGCGCCAACAGGATCTGGCCGATGCAGTTGTTGATCTTGTGGGCGCCGGTGTGGTTGAGATCCTCGCGCTTAAGGAAGACCTTGGCGCCGCCCCAGGCCGCGGTCAGACGGCGGGCGAAGTACAGCGGGTTGGGACGGCCGACGTAATTGGCGAGCAGGCCGGAGAATTCCTCTTGGAAGGCAGGGTCGGCCTTGGCGGCGGCATAGGCCTTCTCGACCTCGAGGATCAGCGGCATCAGGGTCTCGGCGACGTAGCGACCGCCGAAAATGCCGAAATGGCCGCGCTCGTCGGGACCGGCACGGTAGGTGTTCAAGCTCTGCATGGGTCCGTCCCTGCCTTGGGGGCCGCTAATAAAGCATGAAGCGCCCGGCGTTGGGAGATGTTTCGTGACCGGCGTACGGGGGACCCGCGTTGCAAATCCGGGGAGGATATGCTTTGGATTGTTCAAGTTCCAAAAACAGGGGAGAACTTGACCATGACCGCTATCCGCGCCCTTGCCGCAGGCTTGCTTGCGGTTGCCTTCGCCGCGCCGGCCTTCGCCAAGGAGGAGCCCGTGAGCTTCGCCGAGGACGTGCACCCGATCCTCAAGATGCGCTGTGTGATCTGCCATGCGCCGGGCCTCGAAGGCACCGAGAAGAGCGGCCTCGACCTCACCACCTACGAAGGCGTGATGAAGGGCACCAAGCACGGCTCGATGATCGTCCCCGGCGATCCGCTGACCAGCAACCTGATGGTCCTGATCGACGGCCGTGCCGACAAGTCGCTGCAGATGCCGCACGGCAAGAAGAAGCTGTCGTCGTGCGACCGCGAGCTGATCCGCAAGTGGATCAAGCAGGGCGCCAAGGACAACTGATCTCCGAACGCTACGACGCGATCAGGCGGGGCGGCCCTCGGAGGGCCGCCCCGTTTTGTTTTTCGGGCGGGTTCCCAGCAATGATCCGTCAGGGGACCAGGGTCTTTTCCATGCGGAAATTCGTCAGCCGCTGGCCGCGGCGCTCGACCACCTGGGCGGCGAGCACCCGGAACTTCCGGGCCTCGAAGAAGGGGCGCGCGGTGATGCTCGCCTCGACGGTCAGGTGCCGGATACCCTGGGAGGCGGCCATGCGTTCGATCTCGGCGAGCATGGCGGTGGCGACGCCCATCCGCAGGTGGCCGGCCGAGACGTAAAACAGGTCGATGTGGCCGGTGGGCAGCAGGTCGGCGAATCCGGCCATGCCTCCCTCGACCTCGGCGATGAGGGTCGCCCGGCCGGCGGCGCGGGCCGCCCAGGCCTCGCGGTCGATGTCGTCGGGCGCCCAGGCGCGGAGCTGCGCCTCGTCGTAATCGCCACGGGCGGCCACGCGCACCGAGTCCCGGAACAGCGCGATCATCGCATCGACGTCGGAGGGTTCGAAGGGACGCAGCCGAACCACGGCCATGTCGGCGCCTATTCCGGCCAGCGCTTGTGGAGCCACAGCCATTGGCCGGGGCGCTCGAGCACCCACTGGCCGATCATCTCGTTGAGACGGGTCATGAGGTCCAGGGTGTCGGCGTGGGGGTCGCCGCAGTCGGACAGCGGTACCGGCGGATAGATGGTGAGGCGGAAGCGGGCCCCTCCCAGGCGCTCGACCTTGGCCGGCACCACCGGGCATTTGAACTTCACCGCGAAGCGGGCCACCGCCGGCGCCGTCATGGCGTCGCGGCCGAGAAAGGGGACCGGGATGCCGTCGTTCATCTTCTGGTCGATGAGCATGCCGACGTGGCCGCCCTGCCTCAGGACCTCCATGATCTCGCGGGCGCCGCTGGGGCCCTTCTGGATCTGGCCGCCATAGGCGGAGGCGGTGCGGCCCCGGCGGTAGAGGTCCTCGATCCAGGGGTTGTTGGCGGCGCGGTACACGAGGGTGACGGGCAGCCCCTCGCGGCAGGCCATGGCGCCGGCCAGCTCCCAATTGCCGAAATGGGCGGAGACGAACAGCCCCGGCAGGCCGTCGTCGCGCAGCTGCTCCAGGTGCTCCATGCCCACCACCTCGACACGGTTGCGGATCAGCCAGTCGAGATGGGGGAATTCGCCGATGACGCGGCCGAGGTTCTCCCACACCTCGGCGACGATGGCCTCGATCTCGGCCGGCGACTTGTCGGGGTAGGTGCGGCCGAGGTTGCGCCGCGCCACCCGCGACACCCCGAGGCGAGGCCCGAGCGACCGCAGGAGCCTGCCGCCCAGCGCCGAGGCGGTGTCCACCGGCAGCGCCCGCATGACGGCGAACATGGCGCGGGCGACGATGGCTTCGAGACGTTGGCGGACCTGTTTGGCGGTCAACAGCTGATCACCCTGTCGAGCAGACGGTCGAGCGCCCCGGTATCCTCCCAGGCGAGGCTCACCGTCAAGACCGACAGGCGCTGGCGCAGGCCGGCCGGCACCCGCACCATGTCCTTGGCGGTGGTGACGAGCACGGCGTCTTCCGCTGCGGCCTGGGCCAACAGATCCTCGATCTCCTTGCCGGCGTAGGGGTGGTGGTCGGCGAAGCTGTGGCTGTCGACCAGCCGGGCGCCGCAGGCCTCGACGGTGGCGAAGAACTTGTCGGGCCGGCCGATGCCGGCGAAGGCCACCACCTTGCGGCCGGCCAGGGCGGCGGCCTCGGGGCCGGGGACCAGGCGGGCGCGCAGCACCGGCGTGCCGGCCAGCGCCTTGGCCACCCCCACCTCGTCGTCGCCGATCAGCACCACCGCGTCGGCGCGTGCCAGCCCGCGGTCGACCGGTTCGCGGCAGGGGCCGGCCGGGATGACCCGGCCGTTGCCGAAGCCGTAGCCGCCGTCGACCACGATCAGCGACAGGTCCTTGGCCAGGGTGGGATTCTGGAAGCCGTCATCCATCACTAGCACGTCGGCCCCCATCGCGACGGCGGCGACGGCGCCGTCGGGGCGCCAGCGCGCCACCCAGGTGGGGGCGTGGCGTGCCAGCAGCAGCGGTTCGTCGCCGACGCGGGCCGCGTCATGGCGGTCGAGGTCGACGATGCGCGGGCCGGCCTCGGTGCCCCCGTAGCCGCGGGTGAGCAGGTGGGGGTGGCGGCCCTTGGCGCGCAGGTTTTCGGCCAGAGCGATGACCACCGGGGTCTTGCCGGCCCCGCCGGTGACGATGTTGCCGACGCAGATCACCGGCACGGCGGCGCGGTAGGCCTCGGCCTCGGCAAGGCGGCGGTCGACGCCCCAGGCCCACAGGGTGCCGACGGGGGAGAGCAGGCGGCTCAGCAGGCCGTCGTGGCGCCAGAACTCAGGTGCGCGCATGGACGGCCTCCAGCAGGGGAACGAGCACCGCCTCCACCGCGTCGAGGGCGCCGGCTTCCGCCTCGGCCCAGGCCAGGGCGGCGGCACGGCGGCGCTCCAGCAGGGCGGAATCGGCGAGCAGGGCCGAGACGGCGTCGGCCAGGGCCACCTCGTCGGCGACTTCCTCGGCGGCGCCGGCGGCCAGCATGGCCGGCACCATGCCGGGGAAGTTGTCCATGCGGGGGCCGAACAGCACCGCCGCCCCCAGGCGGGCCGGCTCGTAGGGGTTCTGGCCGCCGCCGACCAGCAGGCTCTTGCCGACGAAGACCACCGGCGACAGGCGGTAGAACAGCCCCAGCTCGCCCATGGTGTCGGCCACGTAAATCTCAGCGTCGGGGGCGTTCCCCGCCGAGCGAATGCCGACCCCCATGTCCATGGCCCGCAGCTCGGCGGCGATGGCGGGGCCGCGCTCGGGATGGCGCGGAACCAGCACGGTCAGCAGGCCGGGGTGGCGGGCGGCCAGGCGCAGGTGGACGCGGGCGGCGATCGCCTCCTCGCCCGGATGGGTGCTGGCGGCCAGCCAGAGCGGTCGCGCGGCGACCGCCTGGCGAAGCCGCGCGAGTTCCTCCTCGTCGCAGGGCAGGGGCAGGCCGGACAGCTTGAGGTTGCCGAGGCAGCGCACGTCGACGGCGCCCAGCTTGCGCAGCCGTTCGGCATCCTCGGGCGTCTGCGCCAAACACAGGGTGAAGCAGGACAGCAGGCGGCGGATGAAGCCGGGGGCCCGGCTCCAGCCGGCGAAGGAGCGCGCCGACATGCGGCCCTGGACCAGCACCGCCGGGATGCGCCGGCGCGCCGTCTCCAGCAGCAGGTTGGGCCAGAATTCCGACTCCGCCCACAGCGCCAGGTCGGGCCGCCAGTGGTCGAGGAAGCGTCGGACCCAGGCCGCCCGGTCGACCGGGATGAACTGGTGGAAGGCGCCCTCGGGCAGGCGTTCGGCCATCAGGCGGGCCGAGGTCACCGTGCCGGTGGTCACCAGCACCGAGATGCCTGGCCGCGCGGCCAGGCGCTCGACCAGCGGCAGCAGCGACAGCGATTCCCCGACCGAGGCGGCGTGCAGCCAGGCGAGGGTGCCGTCCGGGCGCGGGCGCCCGGGCACGCCCAGGCGCTCCGGGAAGCGCTCGGGATCCTCCTTGCCGCGGCGCAAGCGGCGGTCGAGGTAATGGCGGATGAGCGGGCCGCCCACGGTGGTCAGGGCGCGGTAGAGACCGGCGATCATGGCGCCTCCGCCGGCTCGATGGCCTCGGCGCCCACATCGCGGTCGGCACCGACCGCCAATAGGTTCATCGCTTCTTCGATGCGGCGGCGAGCCTGCTCCAGCGCCTCGGCATCGGCGTCGCGCGGCACCTCGATGGGGTCGCCCCAGCGGACCACGCCGCGCGAGAACGGCAGCGGGATCACGAAGCGGTCCCACGAGCGCAGCACGCGGCGCGACTCGACGGCGTAGGTGGCCGGCAGGATGGGGCAGCCCGACAGCTTGGCCACCGAGACGATGCCTTCGGAGGCGCGCTGGCGCGGTCCCTTGGGCCCGTCGGGGGTGATGCCGACGCATTCCCCGGCCTTGAGCGCCTTCAGCATGGCGCGCAGCGCGCCGGCGCCGCCGCGGGTGGTGGAGCCCGCCACCGTGCCGATGCCGAAATGGCCGACGGTGCGGGCGATCAGCTGGCCGTCGCGGTGCTGGCTGATCAGCATGTGGATGGGCACGCCGGCCCGCCACGACTTGGGCATCATCAGCAGGCGGTTGTGCCAGAAGGCGAGGATGAACGGCCGGCCCTCGTCCCACAGGCGGTTGGCCAGTGCGGAATTCTCGATCCGCCAGCGTCCGGTGGCCCACACCAAGCGGACGTACTGGGCGGCCAGCCAGCACAGGGCGCCGCGCAGGCCTTCGCTCTTGCCGATGCGCTTGGCCAGTCCCATCCCGGGCCCCTAGCTCTGCCAGCCGGTGCCGGCAGACTGGTTCTCTTCGGCGAACTGCATGGCGTAGAGGCGGGCGTAGATGCCGTCCAGCGCGATCAGCGCGTTGTGGTCGCCCGATTCGACGACACGGCCGCGGTCCATCACGTGGATCAGGTCGGCGTTGACCACGGTGGACAGGCGGTGGGCGATGACGATGGTGGTGCGCCCCTTCATCAGGTGCTCCAGGGCGATCTGCACCTGGCGCTCGGACTCGGTGTCCAGCGCGCTGGTGGCCTCGTCGAGCAGCAGGATGGGGGCGTTCTTCAGCATGGCCCGCGCGATGGCCAGGCGCTGGCGCTGCCCGCCCGACAGATTGAGCCCGCGCTCGCCGACCACGGTGTCGTAGCCGTCCGGCAGGCTGACGATGAAGTCGTGGGCGGCGGCGAAGCGGGCGGCGGCCTCGATCTCCTCGTCGGTGGCCCCGAAGCGGCCATAGGCGATGTTGGCGCGGATGGTGTCGTCGAACAGGGTGATTTCCTGGCTGACCAGGGCCATGCGGCCGCGCAGCGAGGCCAGGGTGACGTCGCGCACGTCCTGGCCGTCGATCAGCACGCGGCCGTCGGTGACGTCGAAGAAGCGGGGCAGCAGGTTGAGCACCGTGCTCTTGCCGGCGCCCGAGGCGCCGACCAGGGCCACCGTCTTGCCGCCCGGCACCTCGAGGTCGATGCCGTCGAGCGCCGCCTTGGCGCCGTCATAGGTGAAGAAGACCCCTTCGAAGCGCACGTTGCCCTCGCGCACCACCAGGTCGGTCGCGCCCTGGCGGTCGCGGATGTGCGGCTCGGTGTCGAGGATCTCGAAGTTGCGCGCGGCGGCGGCCAGGCCTTCCTGCAGATTGGTGTTCAGGTTGGCCAGCGCCTTCATGGGCCGGTAGGCCAGCATCAGGGCGGTGATGAACGAGAAGAAGGCGCCGGCGGTGGTGTGGCCCTCGATCACCCGGGCACCGCCGTAGACGATGACCACGGTGATGGCGACGCCGCCCAGCAGTTCCATGATCGGCGAACTGGCCGAGCGCACCCGGGCCGACTTGTACGACAGGGAATTGAGCGTGCCGATCAGGCCGCCGACCTTGCGCTTCTCGTACTCCTCCATCCCGTAGGCCTTGACCACGCGGATGCCCTGGACCGCCTGCTCCAGATAGGTGGTCAGCTGGCCCTGGTGCTCCTGGGTGTTGGCCGTCACCTTGCGCATGCGCCGCCCGAGCCGCGCGATCGGCAGGATGGCGATCGGAAACACGAAGAAGGTGAGCGTCGACAGCAGCCAGTCCTGATAGAACATGGCGCCGATCAGGAAGACGACGCTGGAGGCGTCGCGCCCGGCGCCGGTCAGCGCGTTGGAGACGGCATAGCGCATGGCGGCGGTGTCGTTGACCACCCGCGACAGGATCTTGCCGGTGGGCATGGCGTGGAAGAAGGCCACGTCGAGCCGCATCAGGTGGGCGAACAGGCGGTTCTGCATGTCGGCGATGACGGCAAGGCCGACCTTGCTCATCAGCACGCCCTGGCCGTATTCGGCCACCGACTTGACCAGGAAGGTGCCGAGCACGGCAAGGGCGAGCGGCCACAGCCACGCGTCCTGGCGCTCGGTGAACACCTTGTTGACCACCGGATCCATGAGCAGCGCGTAGCCGGCGGTCGCGGCGGCGGCCGCGCCCATGCAGACGATGGACAGCGCCACCAGGCCGGCATAGGGGCGGATGCCCTCGCGGATCAGGCGGCGCATCAGCGCCCAGGTCGATTGTCCGGCGGGAATTGTGTGCTTACCCAAAGGTTTGGCCCGTGCCCTGGCGGAAAGAGCGGGCCGGACCATAGCACGGGCCGGCCCCAGGGCCAATGCCGGAGGGCATCACCGCGCCAGGATCTGGTCCGCCGCGGTGAAATAGGCCTGGAAGCCCTCGTGGTGGACCCCCTTTCGCCGCGACATGTGGAGGTCGCGCTTGCTGGCGATGTCGAAATCGTCGGCCGGGGCGGGCAGCGGCGCACCCCGGCCGGCGTAGATGGCCAGGCGGTCGTTGAGCGACAATTGGCCAAGGGCTGCGACGTCCCACAGGGAACGCAGGTCGAAGCCGGTGCGGGTGCCGTAGAAGTGCCAGGTGTTGACGTCGGGAATGGCGCCGATCATGTCCGACAGCGGCGCGTAAAGCCGGAACAGCGGGTTGTCGTCGCGTCCGGCCAGCTCGCAGCCGCGGCCGCCGCAGATCA
This sequence comes from Solirubrobacterales bacterium, assembly GCA_050260775.1. Lineage (GTDB taxonomy): Bacteria > Pseudomonadota > Alphaproteobacteria > Rhodospirillales > Magnetospirillaceae > CALABS01. Next base: position 86,448 of record JBLNCP010000027.1, read on the forward strand.
CCACGTTCCACGACGAGAAGTCGCGCCGCAGGCGGGTGAGGGCACGCCGCAGGGCCGGCGCGCCGGTGTCGTAGCCCCGCCGGCGGGCCGCGGCTTCGATGCGCGTGCGGAGGATGTCGGACGGCGGGGTCCGGAAGGCCTGCGTGTAGGCGAACAATCGGCCGATGATGCCGCCGCCGGCGATCTCGGCCGAGCGCAGGGGGGCAAACAGCCAAAGATGAAGGCGCCCGGCGGGATCGATCTCGATGAGGTCTCCGTTGTGGCGCAGCGGACCGTCATAGTCGTCGACGCTGCCGACCGATAATGAAAAGTCGGCGATGAACAGATGGTGTTCTTGGGAATCCCGGGCAAGCTTTAGAAAGTTGTCGCGGTACCAGTTGTCGGCCATTGGCCACCTCACCGGGGAAAGACTTCACTGTTATATTCTTCCCCGATCGAATAGCGGGAATGTCAAAAAGCGGTGGCGGTGGCTCAAAATCCGGCGCTGGGTTGGGCGAGGTAGGCGAGCTCCTCGGTGGTGCTGGTGCGGCCCAGCGCGGCATTGCGGTGGGGGAACCGGCCGAAGCGGGCGATGACGGCGCGATGCCGCTCGGCCCAGTCGACCCCCTCCGTGTCGCCGGCCTCCCGGAACAGGGCGACGGCACGGTCCTGGTCGGCGAGATCCTCGGAATGCTCGAAGGGCAGATACAGGAACTGTCGCTGCACCGTGGCGAAAGGGCGGTCGAACCCGCGGGCGAGGGCCTCGGCGGCGACCGCCCGCGCCCTGGCGTCGGTGGCGAAGGCCCGCGCGGTGCCGCGCCACAGGTTGCGCGGGGCCTGGTCGAGCAGCAGCACCAGCGCCAGGGCGCCCTCGGGCGAGGCGGCCCAATGATCCAGCCGCCCTTCGGCCGCGCTCTCGGCAAGGCCCCGGAACCCGGCGGCCAGGTCGGCATCCAGGGCGGCGTCGGCGGCGAACCAGCGCTGGTCCATGCCGGGGGCGAACCAGAAATCGAGCAGCCGGCGGGCATCGGCAGGGATGTCCGTGCTCATGCCGTCTCCCCTTGGCGCAGGCGGCCCTTGCACCGGTTGGTGGCCGGGTCCAGTTGGCATAGCGAAATGCATGGGCGGGGGTAGGACAAAAGATCCTGCACTCCTGCGCCCCCGATGGATGGGGCAATACCTAGATGGGACCTACTCAGGAGTCGGACAACCCTGGCTGGCCTCTGGTTGCTGCGCCGCGAAATGACTTAGGCTGTCCGCAAGCCCATACGAACCTTGTCCTTGGGACGATCTTGGAGGACCGAATATCATGCTGCATGGAAAGGTGCTGGTGGCGCAGGGCGGCGGCCCCACCGCGGTGATCAACCAGTCGATGGCCGGAGTGGTGCTGGAAGCCCGCAAGTTCCGCAACGTCGATCTCGTCTACGGCGCCTATCACGGCGTGCGCGGCATCGTGAACGAGGAGTTCCTGGACCTGACCCAGGAGACCAGCCACAACCTGGAAATGGTGGCGCAGACTCCGTCCTCGGCGCTGGGTTCGACCCGCGACAAGCCGGATCTCAAGTACTGCCAGGAGATCTTCAAGGTCTTGCAGGCCCACGGCATCGCCTATTTCTTCTACGTCGGCGGCAACGATTCGTCGGACACCGTGCGCATCGTCTCGGAAGAGGCCCGCCGCGCCGGCTATCCGCTGCGCTGCGTCCATATCCCCAAGACCATCGACAACGACCTGGTCGGCAACGACCATACCCCGGGCTTCCCCTCGGCGGCGCGCTTCGTGGCGCAGGCCTTCATGGGCGCCAACCTGGACAACGCCGCGCTGACCGGCGTCTACCTCGCGGTGGTGATGGGCCGCCACGCCGGCTTCCTCACCGCCGCCTCGGCGCTGGGCAAGAAGTTCCCCGACGACGGACCGCACCTGATCTACATCCCCGAGCGCACCTTCGTGGTCGACAAGTTCCTGGCCGACGTGAAGGCCACCTACGACCGTTACGGCCGCTGCGTCGTCGCGGTGTCGGAGGGCATCCACGACGAGAACGGCGTGCCGATCATCACCAAGCTGGCCAAGGAGGTCGAGAAGGACGCCCACGGCAACGTGCAGCTGTCCGGCACCGGCGCCCTGGCCGACCTGCTGTGCGAGGAGATCAAGGCCAAGCTGGGCATCAAGCGCGTGCGCGGCGACACCTTCGGCTACCTGCAGCGCTCGTTCGTCGGCTGCGTCTCCGATGTCGACCAGCGCGAGGCGCGCGAGGTTGGCGAGAAGGCGGTGCAGTACGCCATGTGGGGCAACCAGGACGGCTCGGTCGCCATCGAGCGCACCGGCTTCTACTCGGTCGACTACAAGCTGATGCCGCTCGAGGCGGTCGCCGGCAAGACCCGGGTGATGGAGGACGAGTTCATCAACGACGCCGGCAACGGCGTCACCGACGCCTTCCGCATGTACCTGCGTCCGCTCTTGGGCTCGGGCATGCCCGACGCCTATCGTCTGCGCCTCAACACGGTGCCGAAGATCCTCAAGGGCTAGGTATCCGTCGTCCCGAGCGGATGCGAGGGACCTCGTGCGGAAGCCATCGGGCCGGTGGCGCGGTACGAGGTCCCTCCTCCCGCCGGTCGTCGGGATGACGCCCCATGATGTCATCCCGCCATGATGTCATCCCAAGCGCAGCGAGGGACCTCGTGCGGCGCCGCCCGCACCGACGGATCAATGACGAAGGCTCACGACTTCCCCAGGGCGGCGAGGCGGGCGTAGTCGCTCTTGCGATAGGAATCGATCACCGTCTGGACCTCGTCGGCCGGGGTGCCGAGGTTGTGCAGCACCTGCGCCGCCAGCTGCAGGCTGCCTTCCAGGGCCTCCGGCACCACGGCGGTGGCCCCGGAGGCCTCGAGCCCCCGCGCCTGTTCGAGGTCGCGGGCCCGCACCAGGATGCGCAGGTGCGGAAACTGGGCGCGCAGCCTGGGCACCAGCTTCTCGCGGCTGGAACCGGTGTCGATGGTCACCACCACCGCGCGGGCGCGGGCGGCGCCCACGCCCTTGAGCACGTCGATCTTGCGGATGTCGCCGAAGAACACCGGCGCGCCCTTGGCGCGCAGGCCGGTGACGCGGCGGGGGTCGCGGTCGATGGCGAGGAAGGGGATGCCCAACTCGGTCAGCACCGCCGCCACCGTCTGGCCGACCCGCCCGAACCCTGCGACGATGACGTGGCCGGTCAGATCGGCGGATTCCGAGTTGGGGGCGTGGACCGCGGCGTCGGCCCGCCGTGACAGGACGGCAACCCGCTCGCCCAGGGTGGCCAGCAGCGGCGTGAGCGCCATGCTGAGGGCCACGACGGTGGTGATCGTCTCCGCCTCGGCCGGGTTGACCAGACCGGCCTCGGCGGTGCGCGCCACCACCACGAACACGAACTCGCCGCCCTGGGCCAGCAGCAGGCCGAGATGCAGCGCGGTCGACAGCGGGAAGCGGAAGGCGAGCGCGAGGACCATCAGCACCAGGGCCTTGCCCGCGAGCAGAAGGGCGGCGCCGCTGACCACCGTCGGCAGGTTCGCCACCACCTCGTGGAAATCGACCGTCATCCCGACGGTCAGGAAGAACAACCCCATCAGCAGCCCGCGAACCGGCTGCAGGTCCGCCTCGACCTGGTGGCGGTACTCGGTGCTGGCGAGCATGACGCCGGCGAGGAAGGCCCCCAGGGCGTGGGACAGTCCCACCGCCTGGGTGGCCGAGGCGGTGCCGATCACCACCAGCAGGGCCGCGGCGACGAAGGCCTCCGGCGACCGGCTGGTGGCCACCAGCTGGAACAGCGGCCGGATGGCCAGGCGGGCGAGCAGGAAGATCGCGGCCATGGCGGCGGCGGCCTTGCCGACGGCGATGAGCATCGCCCAGGCCATGCGGCCGGGGTCGCCGCCCAGCAGCGGGATCAGCACGAGGAGCGGCACGACGGCCAGGTCCTGCAGGATCAGCACGGCGATGGCGACGCGGCCGGTGCGGCTGGACAGTTCGCCGCGCTCGGACAGGCTTTGGAGCACGAAGGCGGTGGAGGAGAACGCCAGCGCCAGTCCGACCACGACCCCGCCGGGTCCCCGCATGCCGTCGAGGGAGAGGCCGGCCGCCGCCAGTCCGCCGGTCACCAGCACCTGGGCGGTGCCGAGGCCGAAGATGTAGTGGCGGATGACCTTGAGGCGCTCCCACGACAGCTCGAGGCCGATCATGAACAGCAGCACCACGATGCCCAGTTCCGCCAGGCCCCGCGTGCCCTCGCCTTCCGAGATCAGGCCGAAGCCGAAGGGCCCGACCACGCTGCCGGTCAGCAGGTATCCCAGCACCGGGCTGATGCGCAGGCGCAGGCACAGCGGCGTGACCACCACGGCGATGGCCAGGAAGACGATGACGTCGAAGATGATGCCGTGATGCACAAAGCCGCTCCGTCGGGACCTAAGCCACAGGTTACCCCGCTTCAACCGGTCGGGGCCATGACCTTCGTCGCTCAGGGCAGGGCTGGACATCCCACGTTCCCGGCCTTACACCCGAAGAGGTCGCCGTCGGACGAGGGATATCGTGGTCGAGAGCATGTATGTGGCGGTGCTGGTCCTCTCGGGACTGGTCGCCCTCAGCATTTTTTCCAGCATGCTCTCATTCCGCATCGGGGCTCCCCTGCTGCTCGTGTTCCTCGGCGTCGGCCTGCTGGCCGGCGAGGGCGGCATCGGTGGCATCGAGTTCAACGACACCGGCGTCGCCTACATGGTGGGTTCGGTGGCGCTGGCGGTGGTGCTGTTCGATTCCGGCTTCCACACCAGCGTGAAAGCCGTGCGCCTGGCGGCGATGCCGGCGCTGACGCTGGCCAGCCTGGGGGTGGCGGTGACCGCGGCGGTGGTGGCGGTGCCGGCCCATTACCTGCTCGGCCTCGGCTGGCTCGAGGGGCTGCTGCTCGGCGCCATCGTCGCCTCCACCGACGCGGCGGCGGTGTTCTTCCTGCTGCGTGTCGGCGGCATCACCGTGCGTGAGCGCGTGCGCTCGATCCTGGAGATCGAATCGGGGTCCAACGACCCCATGGCGATTTTCCTCACCATGGCCCTGGTGCACCTCGTCGCCACCAGCGCCGATGGCGCCGACATCGGCCTGGGGCTGGTGGTCGAATTCCTGCGCCAGTTCGGCATCGGCGCGGTGGCGGGCCTATTGGGGGGCGGCATCATCGTCCAGGCGGTCAACCGGCTGGCGGTGGAGCGCTCGCTGCTGCCCATCGCCGCGCTGGCCCTGGCGCTGATGCTGTTCGCCGCCACCACCATGGTCGGCGGCTCCGGATTCCTCGCGGTCTACATCGCCGGGCTGGTGGCCGGCAATTCGCGGCTCGCCGCTCCCGACACCCTGCGCCGCTTCCAGGACGGCGCCATCTGGCTGGCCCAGATCGCCATGTTCGTCACGCTGGGCCTGCTCGCCACCCCGGCCGAGTTCCTGCCCATGGGCCTGCCGGCACTGGCGGTGGCGGCGGTGCTGGTGCTGGTGGCGCGGCCGCTGGCGGTGTGGCTGTGCCTGCTGCCCTTCCGGGTGCGGGCCAACGAGACCGCTTTCGTGGCCTGGGTCGGCCTGCGCGGCGCGGTGTCGATCCTGCTGTCGCTCTTGCCCATCATGGCCAAGCTCGACCAGGGCCGGCTGTTTTTCGACGTCACCTTCGTGGTGGTGCTGGTGTCGTTGTCGCTGCAGGGATGGACCATCGGGCCGGTGGCGCGCTTCTTCGGCCAGGTGGTGCCGCGCCGGATCGGCCCGGTCGAACGCATGGAGCTGGAGATCCCCGGCGCCCGCCACGAATTGGTGGCCTACCGCATCGTTCCCAACTCGCTGGTGGCGCAGGGGCACCGGCTGCCGCGCTGGGCGGTGCCGTCCCTGGTGGTGCGCGAGGGCCGCTCGCTGCTGGGCAGCATGGTGGGGCCCCTGCGGCCGGCCGACATGGTGTACCTGTTCGCGCGCCCCGACCGGCTCACCCACCTGGACCGCCTGTTCGCGAGCGCCGCCCCCGCCGCCGAGGCCGACCGCCAGTTCTTCGGCGACTTCCCCATCGACCCGCATGCGCGCATGGCCGACCTCGCGCTGATGTACGGGCTGCCCGTGCCCGACGAGTCGCGGGAGGTGACGGTGGCGGAGTGGCTGCAATGGTCGCTGGGCACCACGCCGGGCATCGGCGACCGCATGATGCTGGGCGAGGTCGAACTGATCGTGCGCGCCCTCAATCCCGACGATTCCATCGCCGAGATCGGACTGGCCGCCGAGCCGACCCGCATCGACCAGGCGAAGCTGCCGGTATTCGAGAGCGGCAAGCGGATGATGGAGCGACTGAAGGCGCGGCTGCGCCGCCCCTAGTCCTCGCTCTCCAGCGAGGCGACGTGGCGCAGGCCCTCGAGCGCGGTGGTGAACCACTCCTCGCGCGATTCCTCCTGGGTGTAGACCAGCCAGGCGGGACGGCGGAATTCGGGGGCGTCGTCAACCTGGAACAGGCGGCCGGCGGCGAGGTAGCTGCGCACCACCCGCATGGGGAAATAGCCGGAGCCGCCGTAGGACAGGATGTGCTGCAGGCCCAGCGCGCCGAGCCCGACCGACACCGCCGGCGTCTTCAGGTCGGGAAAGGCCTGGCCGTGGTTCTGGCGGTATTCCGGTCCCCAATCGACGAAGACATAATCCTGGTCCCCGTCGGTGACGGCGCGGCGCCGGGTCGAGACCATCACCAGGCGCTCTTCCAGCAGCTTCTCGATGATCATGCCCGGCCGCGCCTGCGGCGAGTACATCACGCCGATGTCGATCAGGCCCTCGGCCAGCTGGCGCATCAGGCCGTCGGACAGCCCGACCTCGGCCCGCAGGGCCACGTCGGGCAGCGCGGTGCGCATCCACGGAATCCACTGGACCAGCAGCCGGTCCCACAGCGAGAACTGGCCGCCGACGTTCAGCACCGAGCGGTAGCCGGGCGGTAGGGCGATCTCGTGACGGGCCTGTTCCCACACCCGCACCAGCGTCGCCGCATAGCGGCGGAACTGGGCGCCGGCGGCGGTCAGCTCGGTGCCCGATTTCGAGCGCACGAACAGCGGCCGCCCCAGTTCGTCCTCCAGCGCCTTGATGCGCATGCTGACGGTCGACTGGGTGACATCCAGGCGTTCGGCGGCCTTGTTGAAATTGCCGGTCTCGACGATTTCGAGGAAAGTGCGGGCGAGGTCGATGTTCATGGCGTGCGTGTCGGGAAGGTGGTGGGCTTCTAGCCCAACTGCCGCCAGACATCAACAGCTCAAACCGGTTTGATCGAAATTTCCGATCCACTAATGCAGCGGACAGGCAAACGGCCGATCCCCCGGGGGACCGGCCGTTCCTTCACTCGCCCCGATCGCAGGGATCAGGCGTGCGCCTTCACGTCGCCGCGGCTGCGCTCGACGTATTCCTTCAGCTGGCGCTCCATGGCCTGGAAGGCGTCGCGCAGGGCGACATACACGTCCTCGTGCACATGGGCGTCCTTGGGGTCGCGCTTCACCACCAGCTCGGTGCCCGGCACCGTCAGGTCGATGCGGATGTGGAAGGGCTCGCCCTTGTGGTGAAGGTTCGACGTGTTCTTGTGGTGCACCTCGATCGCCACGCGGCAGCTGGTGATGCGATCGAAGAACTGCTCCAGCTTGCCCACCTTCTCCCGGACGCGCTCCTCGACGGCGTCCGAATGGTCGATGCCGTGAAAGGTGATCTGGAGGGGAATCTGCATGAATGTCTCCCTGGTTCCTCAAGCCGCGCCGGGCCTTGTGCCGGCTGCGGCGGTCCTAGCCCTGGACAACGGGCGGACCCGTACCATCCTTTGGGGCCGATATACATACCGATTCGGCTGATCGAGGGCAACGCCGATGCGTGCCTGTTCTATTCTTTCGGAGGGAGAGCCCACTTGCAACCCCTCGCCGACCGTCTCATATCAAGGCCCCCCTAACCGGCCAACCCACGCAAGAGAGACGGATCGACCGCCATGTCCGAAGAGAAGAGGGAGTTCCAGGCAGAAGTCGCCAAGCTGCTCGACATCGTCGTGCACTCGCTCTACTCCAACAAGGAGATCTTCCTGCGCGAGCTGGTGTCCAACGCCTCGGACGCCTGCGACAAGCTGCGCTACGCCGCCGTGACCCAGCCCGAGCTGGTGGCCGGCGACCCCGAGTTCCGCATCCGCCTGATCCCCGACAAGGCGGCGGGAACGCTGACCATCACCGACAACGGCGTCGGCATGAACAAGGAAGACCTGGTCGCCAACCTGGGCACCATCGCCAAGTCGGGCACCGCGGAATTCGTCAAGCAGCTGACCGGCGACGCCCGCAAGGACACCAACCTGATCGGCCAGTTCGGCGTCGGCTTCTATTCCGCCTACATGGTCGCCGACCGCGTCACCGTGGTGACCCGCAAGGCCGGCGAGGACCAGGGCTGGAAGTGGGAATCCGACGGCAAGGGCGAGTTCACGGTGGCCGAGGCGCCCGACGCCGCGCGCGGCGCCAGCATCACCCTGAAGCTCAGGGACGGCGAGAGCGAGTTCCTCGAGGCCGACACCCTCCGGCGCATCGTCAAGCGCTACTCCGACCACATCGCCATCCCGGTGGTGCTGGTGGAGAACGGCGAGGACGAGACCATCAACGCCGCCTCGGCGCTGTGGACGCGGTCCAAGTCGGAGATCACGCCCGAGCAGTACAAGGAATTCTACCACCACGTCGCCCACGCCTTCGACGAGCCGTGGCTGACGCTGCACTACCGCGCCGAGGGCGCCATCGAGTACACCGGCCTGCTGTTCGTCCCCACCCAGAAGCCGTTCGACATCTTCCATCCCGACCGCAAGCAGCACGTCAAGCTATACGTGAAGCGGGTCTTCATCACCGACGACTGCTCCGAGTTGCTGCCGCCCTACCTGCGCTTCGTGCGCGGCGTGGTGGACAGCCAGGACCTGCCCTTGAACATCAGCCGCGAGATGCTGCAGCACAATCCGGTGCTGGCCAAGATCCGCGGCGGGCTGGTCAAGCGCATCCTGTCCGAGCTCAAGAAGAAGGCCGAGGACGCGCCCGCCGAGTACGTCACCTTCTGGGAGACGTTCGGGCCGGTGCTCAAGGAGGGCATCTACGAGGACTTCGAGCGCAAGACCGACATCGTCCCGCTGTGCCGCTTCCGCACCACCCACGGCGACGGCTGGACCACGCTCGACGAGTACGTCGGCCGCATGAAGGAGGGCCAGGACGACATCTGGTTCATCACCGGCGAGGATGTCGCCGCCTTGAAGCGCAGCCCGCAGATCGAAGGCTTCCTCGCCAGGGGCGTCGAGGTGCTGCTGCTCACCGACCCCATCGACGAGTTCTGGGTGCCGGCCGTCGGCGAATGGCAGGGCAAGCGCCTGCGGGCGGTCACCGAGGCGCAGGTCGACCTGTCGAAGGTCAAGGGCGGCGAGGCCGAGACCGAAGCCAAGCCCGAGGCCGCCCCGGCCGAGGACATCGGCACCCTGGTTGCCGCCATCAAGCTGGCGCTCGGTGACAAGGTGCGTGATGTCAAGGTGTCGGAGCGCCTGACCGAATCGCCGGTGTGCCTGGTGGCCGATCCCGGCCAGATGAGCATCCACCTGGAGAAGCTGCTCCGGGCCCATCGCCAGCTCGACCAGGATGTCTCGCGCATCCTCGAGATCAATCCGCGCCACGGACTGATCAAGGCGCTGGCCGCCAAGGTCAAGCAGGGCGGGCGCGAGGCCATCGACGATGCGGCGCTGCTGCTGCTGGATCAGGCCCGCATCATCGAGGGCGAGCCGCCGGCCGACCCCGCCGCCTTCGCCCGCCGCCTGGCGGCGGTAATGGAGCGGGGGCTCGCCTAGAGCCTCCCGACCGCTTATCCGTCATCGCCGGGCTCGCCCCGGCGATCCATGCGTGGACCCTCGGGTCAAGCCCGAGGGGGACGGACCAGAGGCATCAGCCCGCCCGCAGGCGGGCGGTCAGCGGGCGGTAAAGCTGGACCGCCGCGGCGACGGTGGCCTCGACCTCCAGCTCGCTGGCGGTCAGCGCCGCGTGCAGCTGGTGGCCGATCTGGGTGAAGGTCGCCTCCTCGGGATCGCCGGCGAAGGCGATGGGGAAAGCGCCCAGCACGGTCAGCGCGGCGTCGAGCTCGTGCTGGAAGCGGGTTCGCGCCATGGTCTGCCAGACCTCCAGCAGCAGCCGGATGGTGGTCGCCAGGGTTTCCTCGTCGTAGCGGCGGCGCAGCACCTCGCGGATCTGGAAGGCCAGTTCCCGCGGGCGGCGGTCGACCTCGAACTGCAGGAAGGGACGCCGCGAGGCGCGGGCGCTCTTGGCGAGCGCCGTGCCGATGCAGATGTCGTAGATCTCGCGGAAGCCGAACTGGGCGCCGCCGATCTCGTGGAACAGGAACAGCACCAGCGCGTCGGACAGGGTGTTGGAATAGGTCTCGTCGGCGTAGCGCAGGCGTTCGAACAGGTACTGGCGGGTGGTTTCCTTATGGCGGGCCAGCGCCACGATCTCCTTCAGCAGGCCGGCGTATTTCTTGGCGTCGAAGTCCAGCAGCGTCCGCAGGAAATTGAAGTCGCAGGCGGGCGGCAGGTCCAGGCCCTCGTCGCCCGCCATCTCGGTCAGGCGGGCGATCATGTCCATGGACACCATCTCGTCGCGGTCGAGCTCGGTGGTGGCGCGCAGCCGCACCTTCATCTTCCGCTTGGCCTTCTCCTGGCCGAGGGTGAAGGACACGCCCAGGACCTTGAAGACGCGCGGCCGGTTCACCGCCACCTCGACCTCGGCGAATTCCGGCCCGCCGCCGTCCTCGCGCTCGGCCGCCGTCAATTTGGCCTCGGCGGTGCGGTGGTGGCCGGCCAGCTTGGTCAGGGTCTCGGTCAGCACCTTCCACGCCTCGGGCCGCTTCTCGGTCAGCCAGGCGTTCAGCGCCGCCTCGTCCTTGCCGGTCTCGGGCTTGATGTGGCGGTAGAGGTGCCGCTCCAGCGCGTCCCGGCAGAACACCAGCACCACTTCGGTGACGTAACGGCGGACGACGGGCGCAAAGCGCGGATCGAACAGGAAGAACGGTTGCTCGTGGCAATAGGCCATGGACGGGAAGCGGGCGCCGCCCACCTTGAAGATGCCCAGGCGCCGTTCCAGCACGTCGCCGACAAAGGCGGCCAGCACCCGTTCCGCCGCGGCATGGCGATAGCGCGGTTCAGGGGCGGGCTGCGGGCGGGCCGGCTTGGCCGGCGGCGGCGGCGGCGAGGGCGCGCGGTCGACGGCGCGCCGCTGCGCCGGCGCCGGCTCGGTCACGCCGTGCAGCGCCTGCCAGGCGGCGGCGATCTCGGGGCGCTTCTCGATCACCACCTGGATGACCTCGCGCGAGAGGTCCCGCTGTTCGTCCAGGGTCCGGCTGGCCAGCCCCTCGGTCAGGGCGTCCTGCACCAGCGACAGGAATTCGGCGTCGCCCTTGCGCCGCAGCAGGGTGCGCAGCACCTGGCCCATGTAGCGGGCGAGGTCTTCCTCGTCGGCCACCCCGTCGAGCTTGCTCGACAGATCCTGGTACAGCAGCGCCTGGTCGGCCGGGATGGTCATGGCCGCATTCCCCCCTGCCCGGGCGGAATCGGCACCACGGAGATGGAGTTCTTGGGCGAGCCCTCGATGATGCGATCGGAATAGACGAGGTAGACGAGCACGTTGCGCTTGGTGTCGTGGAAGCGCACCACCTGCATGGTCTTGAACAGAAGCGAAGTGTCCTTCTTGAACACCTCTTCGCCGTCCTTAAACTTCGACTTGAAGGCGATTGCGCCGACCTGACGGCAGGCGATCGAGGCGTCGGAGGTGTCCTCGGCGACGCCGAGACCGCCGGAAACCCCGCCTTTCTTCGCCCGTGACAGATAACAGGTGACGCCGTCGACCTTGGGGTCGTCGAACGCCTCGACCACGATCTTGTCGTTGGGCCCGAGCATTTTGAAGACGGTGGAGACGCTGCCGATTTCCTCGGCCCCGGCCCCGGCGGCGAATGTCGCGACGGCGGCGGCAACGATCCCCGAGGCGATGATGGCTTTCTGCATGGGTGCCCCAAAATTCGTGCAGGACAAAACTTCGTGTAGGAATTGATAAAAATTTTATCTGTCCGTCCCACGGTATTACTATAGGACGTTTGGCAAGGCTCGCAAAGAGCCTCCGGGGGGGCGCGGGTACCGGCCGGTGCCGAAATCTGGTAGGTTCATCGCATGTCCTGGCTGATCAACCGTCTTTTCCTGTGGGTCCTGGGGCGGCTCAAGCGTCCGACCGCGCCCTCGGGCATCCTGCTGGTCAGCGCGCGCGGCCCGGCCGAGATGGTGTTCCTGGCCGCGGTGCTGCCCCGGTTCATGCGCCTGTCCCAGGACGGCGAGCCGGTCACCTTGCTGCTCCGCTCCGATGCCATGGGGATGACCTTCCTGTTCCCGCGGGCGCTCAGGCTCCTCAAGGTCGATTTCGGCCGGCTGGCGCAGGCCGGCTATCGCTGGCAGACCTTCCGCAAGCTCTATCTCGCCAATTACCGCATGGTGGTGTCGCTCGATCATCGTCGCGAGGTCGACCCCGACGAGATGCTGATCGCCGCCGCGCGTGCCGCCGAGACGGTGGCGATGCAGGCGGCCGGCGCCCGCGCCGGCCGGTCCCCGGCCAGGTACACCCGGCTGTTCGACGCCGGGCCGGCGCGCCAGGACAAGATCCTGCGCTGGTCCCGCTATGCCGACTTCGTGACCGGGTGGCGGATGCCGCCGTCGCTGGCGCTGATGCCCGGACACCGCCTGCCCGAGGCGGCGCGCCTGGAAGTGCCGACCGTCGTGCTGTTTCCCTTCTCCGGGGTGGCGGGACGCCAGCTCCGGCCCGAGCTGTGGACGGCCATCCTCGATGCCCTGCCCAAGGCTTGGCACGCGCGGATCGCCTGCCACCAGGCCGACCTCGACCGCAATCCCCAGTACCAGGGGCTGCAGGCCCGCCCGCACGTGACGGTGGACACCTCGGGATTCGACCATCTCGCCTCGGTGCTGCGCGGCGCCCGCATGGTGATCGGGGCCGACACCGCCGGCACCCACCTGTCCATCCTCCTCGGCGTTCCCACCCTCTGCCTCGCCTCGGCCGCCTTCGTCGGCGCCGGCACCCCCTACGACGACGCCATCCGGCCGGCCAACGCCCACTTCCTGTTCACCCCGATGGAGTGCCAGGGCTGCCTGGGGCGCTGCCCGCTGCCCGCCGTCGACGGGATGTTCCCCTGCGTCGCCCGCCTGGAGCGCGAGGCCGTGCTGGCCGCCGTCGGCGACATGATCGCGCGGGGTGGTTTCTGACCCCATCTTTTGGGGTGTGGTCCCGGCAGAACCCACTAGACCTCGTTTTTCATCCCGGCTACAACAGGGGCGCCCACGGCCTGAGGGGGGACCATGCACGCCGCCGCCACCGAAAACGACCAGACGACGCCGCAGCCGGCCGACGCGCCCGAGCGCGAGACCGCGACCACCTACCGCCCGGTGGCCGACGGCATGGAGAAGCACGTCAACGTCTACCATCCGGTGCTCGACCACGGGTTCGTCGCGGTCAAGGACTACATGGGCAATGACCTGTCGATCCTGCAGATGGCCCGCATGAGCTACGGCAAGGGCACCAAGGGCACCTCCGACGACCGCGCCCTGCTGCGCTACCTGATGCGGCACCTGCACACCAGCCCGTTCGAGGGCTGCGTCATCAAGCTGCACGTCAAGCTGCCGATCTTCGTCATGCGCCAGTGGGTGCGCCACCGCACCGCCTCGCTCAACGAGTACTCGGCGCGCTACTCGATCATGCCCGACGAGTTCTACATGCCCCGCCCCGAGGACCTGGCGGTGCAGTCGAAGGACAACAAGCAGGGCCGCGGCCAGACCCTGACCGCCGAGCAGTCGGCCGAGGTGCTGCGCATCCTGCGCGAGGAGGCGCTGAGGAACTTCGGCACCTACCACCAGCTCCTCAATGCCGACGAGAACGGCCAGGCCATCGACGAGGACCGCGACGGCATCGCCCGCGAACTCGCCCGCATCGGCCTGCCGCTGTCGACCTACACCCAGATGTACTGGCAGACCAACCTGCACAACCTGATGCATTTCCTGCGCCTCAGGGCCGACGTGCATGCCCAGTACGAGATCCGCATCTACGCCGAGAAGATCCTCGAGCTCATGGCCGACTGGGTGCCGGTGACCACCGAGGCGTTCCGCGACTACCAGCTGGAGGCGGCCCGCTTCTCGCGCATGGAAATGGCGTTGCTGAAGGACATGCTGGCCGGCAAGGCGACCGTGGCCGACGCCGACCGCTACGGCGTTGGCAAGCGCGAGGCCCGCGAGTTCGCGGCGCGCCTGGGGCTGTAGTCCCGTTTTTCGTCATGCCGCGCTTGACGCGGGCATCCACGTGGATCGCCGGCTCAGCCCCGGCGATGACGATGAGGGGAAGTCGGGATCCTGACTATTGGACGGCTACCGCCCCAGCGCCGTCCTGACCGTGCCGATCGCCGCCTGCATCTCGCCGACGAAGCGGTCGGCGAGGGCGCGGACGCGGTCGGCGTCGGCGGCCGCCATGCGGCTGGTGCGATCCTCCACCGCGGACGGGATCGTGCCCAATCCCCCCTCGACCGATCCGACCACGTCCAGCGCCTTGTCGATCAGGGGCCGGGGCAGGGCGGTGCGGGTGTCGCGGGCGGTGGCGAGCAGGTGGCCGAGCGCGGTGACGCTGCCCTTGAGCGTGGTGCCCGACGGCGACAAGGCCATGCCGGCGCCGTCCTGACTGGCGTTCTCGTGCAATTGGCGGATGGCGGACAGGATCTGCTCGATCTGCGCAACCATGCCGGCGGCATCGCCGGACTGGCGGTGGTTGCGGTCGTGGGTCCCGCCCGATGCTTCGGCGGTCCGAGCCTCGCGCGTCGCGTCCGCCTGGGCGGGCTCGGCGGCCGCGCCGGGCGCGAGCGAGCCGATCAGGGACGCGATTCTACCGATGGCCATGGGTGCTCCCGTGGTCAACTCTATATCCCCATCCGGGGATATCTTAACCGGATCGTCTGAGCCTGGACAATCGTCAGTTTGTATTGGCCACCCCCGGCGCAGCCGCCGGCGGGTCGTCCCGGGAGCGCATCGCGCACTTGGCCGCGCGGTCCTTTTGCCGCACACTGCCGCCGTCATGACCGAGTCCGACGCCCCCCTCCGCCGCCCCGCCACCAACGTCCCCGAATACACCGTGGGCGAGCTGTCCGGCGCGCTCAAGCGCACCGTCGAGGACACCTACTCCCTGGTGCGGGTGCGGGGCGAGATCTCCGGGTTCAAGCGCCATTCGTCCGGGCATCTGTATCTGTGCCTCAAGGACACCGACGCCGTTCTCGACGCCGTGTGCTGGCGCGGCCAGGCGGTCCGCCTCGGGCTCAATCCCGAGGACGGCATGGAGGTGGTGGCCACCGGCCGGCTGACCACCTATCCCGGCCGCTCCAAGTACCAGATGGTGATCGAGCGCATGGAGCTGGCCGGCCAGGGCGCGCTGCTGAAGCTGCTGGAGGACCGCAAGCGCAAGCTGGCGGCCGAGGGCCTGTTCGATGCCGGCCGCAAGAAGCCGATCCCCTTCCTGCCCGCGGTGATCGGCGTGGTGACCTCGCCGACCGGGGCGGTCATCCGCGACATCCTCCACCGCCTCGCCGACCGTTTCCCCCGCCGTGTCCTGCTGTGGCCGGTGGCGGTGCAGGGCGAGGGCGCCGCCCAGCAGGTGGCCGCCGCCATCCGCGGCTTCAACGCCCTGCCGGAAGGAGGCGCGGTGCCGCGCCCCGACGTGCTGATCGTCGCCCGCGGCGGCGGGTCGATCGAAGACCTGTGGGCCTTCAACGAGGAGGAGGTGGTGCGGGCGGCCGCCGCCTCGGCCATCCCGCTGATCTCGGCGGTCGGTCACGAGACCGACACCACGCTGATCGATTTCGCCTCGGACCTCAGGGCGCCGACCCCGACCGCCGCCGCCGAGAAGGCGGTGCCGGTGCGGGCCGAACTGGTCGCCACCGTCGCCGATTGCGGCGCCCGCCTGGTGGGGGCGATGGCCCGCGGGCTGGAGGACCGCCGCACCCGGGTCGGCCATCTCGGCCGCGCCCTGCCCAATCCCCGCCGCGCCATCGAGGATTGCGCCCTGCGCCTGGACGACCGCGGCGAGCGCCTCAAAAACGCCATCCCCAACCTGCTGCACCGGCGCGAGGCCGAGACCGCGCGGCTGGCGGCGCGGCTCAAGCACCCGCGCGAGCTGCTGGCGGCCAAGAATCATGAACTGGCTGCCGCCTCGGCCCGCCTCGATCATGCCCTCAAGACCGCCCTGGCCGCGGAGAATGCGCGGCTGGAGCGCTGCCGCCTCAAGCTGGATCAGGCCGGCGAGCGGCTGCGCCCCGGTTTCGATCGCCTCGCCAGCGACCGCGCCCGGCTGCTGGAGACGCTGGCGGCGCGGCTGGAAAGCGTGAGCTACCGGGCGGTACTGGCCCGCGGCTACGCGGTGGTGCGCGACGGCGCCGGCCACGTGGTGTCGGCGGCCACCGCCGAGGCCGGGGCCCATCTGTCGGTCGAGTTCACGGACGGCAGCGTCGGCGTCACCGTCGCCCCGGGCGGCGCGGCCCCGATCCCCCATGGCACGCACAAGAAACCCAAGGCCAAGGACGACGGCCGCCAGGGCAGTTTGCTGTAGGGTCACCACGAAGGCACGAAGACGCGAAGGTACCTGCCGGGTGGGGAGGCCGGAGCCATCCTGGAGTCCCGCTTCGTGCCTTCGTGTCTTCGTGGTTCTTCGACTTCAGTCCAGCGGGAGCGGCGGGAACAGGCGGGTCGGCGCGGCGATCTCGTCCTGGGCGGCGACCAGCGCCAGTTCGCGCCGGTGCAGGCGGATGGTCGTCTCGAGGACGCCGAATAGGCTGGAGACTGCCATCGACACCGCCTCGGGCGCCGCCTGGCCGCGCAGGATATGGGCCAGGATCATCGCCGCCAGGGCGTCGCCGGCGCCGTTGGCGGCCGGCCGCATCGGCAGCTTGGGGGTGCGCACCGCCCAGGCGCCCTCGTGGGTCACCACCAGGCAGGCGATGGTGCCCGGCTCCTCGACGCTGGTGACCACCACCACGCGGGGGCCCCGGGTCAGCAGGGCGCGGGCGGCCGCGGCGCAGTCCTTGAGGCCGGCGGTCGGCAGGCCGGTGAGCAGACCGAGCTCGAAGCGGTTCGGCGTGACGATGTCGGCGGCGGGAATGGCTTGGGCGGCGATGAATTCCGGCACACCGGGGCGCACGTACACGCCGGTGTCCACGTCGCCCATCACCGGATCGCACAGATAGGGGGCGCCGGGATGGATGGCCTTGACCTGGGCCACCGCCAGCAGCGCCGCCTCGCCGGTGTCGGCGTCGCCCAGGTAGCCGGACAGCACGGCGTCGCAGGTTTCCAGCGCCCCCGCCTCGTCGAGCCCGTGCACGATCTCGCGCACATGCTCCGGCGTCAGGATCTTGCCGCGGAAGCTGCCGTAGCCCGGGTGGTTCGAGAACTGGACGGTATCCACCGGCCACACGTCGAAGCCCATCCGCTGCAGCGGGAACACCGCCGCGGAGTTGCCGACATGGCCATAGGCGACGGCCGACTGGAACGAAAGAATCTTCATGCCAGGGTGGTTGTAGCCGAAGCAATGTTGCGCTGCAACCTTGCCTCCGGTTGGGGGTTAAGCTAGGCTCCGCACCCTACTCTTTCTGGGAGGCCAAGAACACCATGGCGACGATGTCCCGCCCGCGCCGCAGCGTCCTCTACATGCCGGGTTCCAACGCCCGCGCGCTCGAAAAGGCCCGTACCCTGGCCGCCGATGCGCTGATCCTCGACCTCGAGGACGCGGTGGCGCCCGACGCCAAGGAGGAAGCCCGCAACCAGGTGGTCGCCGCGGTCAAGGCCGGCGGCTACGGCAAGCGCGAGCTGCTGGTGCGCGTCAACGGCCTCGGCACCCCGTGGGGCCATGCCGACGTGATGGCCGCCGCCACCTGCGGCGCCGACGCCATCCTGATCCCCAAGGTCGAGAGCGCCGACGCGGTCCGCCAGGTCGAGGCGATCATGGACGCCCAGGGCGCCCCCGAGACCATGGCGATCTGGTGCATGATGGAGACCCCCCGCGGCATGCTGAAGGCCGAGGAGATCGCGCAGGCCGGCCGCCGCATGGGCGGCTTCGTCATGGGCACCTCGGACCTCGCCAAGGACCTGCACTGCCTGCACACCCGCGACCGCCTGCCGATGATCACCGCGCTGGGCCTGTGCCTGCTGGCGGCCCGCGCCTATAACCTCGCCATCGTCGACGGCGTCTACCTCGACCTCAATGACGACGAGGGCTTCGAGTACGCCTGCCGCCAGGGCCTCGAACTCGGCTTCGACGGCAAGACCCTGATCCATCCCAAGACCATCGACGCCGCCAACCGCGTGTTCGCCCCTTCCGAGAAGGAAGTCGAGTGGTCGAAGAAGATCATCGCCGCCCATGCCGAGGCGGCCGCCGCCGGCAAGGGCGTGGTGGTGGTCGACGGCAAGCTGATCGAGAACCTGCACGTGGAGAACGCGCGGCGCGTCGTCGGCCTCGCCGAGCAGATCGCCGAACTGGCCGCCGGGCAGGCGTAAGCCTTTCTGTCATCCCGAGCGCAGGCGAGCGACCTCGTCGGCCAGCGACCGTCCGGACGGCGCCGCACGAGGTCCCTCCTCCCGATGGTCGTCGGGATGACAGTCCTTGAACCCTTAGGAAGATGACGCCATGACCACCAAGACCAATTCCGGCAATTTCTTCGAGGACTTCCGCCTCGGCCAGGAGCTCCGCCACGCCACCCCGCGCACGGTGACCGAGGGCGACGTCGCGCTCTACACCGCGCTCTACGGCTCGCGCTTCGCCGTCACCTCCTCGGCCGAGTTCGCCCGCTCGCTCGGGCTGCCCGGCGCGCCGCTCGACGATCTCGCCGCCTTCCACGTGGTGTTCGGCAAGACGGTGCCCGACGTCAGCCTCAACGCGGTCGCCAACCTGGGCTATGCCGGCGGGCGCTTCGGTGCCCCGGTCTATCCCGGCGACACCCTGACCACCGTCTCGACGGTCATCGGCCTCAAGGAGAACTCCAACAAGCAGACCGGCGTCGTTTACGTGCGCTCGGTGGGCACCAACCAGAAGGGCGAGATGGTCGTCGACTACGTCCGCTGGGTGATGGTGCGGAAGCGCGATGCCGCCGCGGTGATCGCCGAGGAGAAGGTGCCGGAGCTGCCGGGCTCGGTCGCCGCCGCCGACCTGCTGGTGCCGGCCGGCCTGACCACCGGAAAGTACGACGCCGTGCTGGCCGGCAGCCCCCACCTGTGGGACGACTACCAGCCGGGCGAGAAGATCGACCACGTGGACGGCACCACCATCGAGGAAGCCGAGCACATGATGGCGACCCGGCTGTGGCAGAACACCGCCAAGGTCCACTTCAACCAGCACACCGAGGGCCAGGGCCGCTTCGGCCGCCGGCTGATCTACGGCGGCCACATCATCAGCATCGCCCGCGCCCTGTCGTTCAACGGCCTGGCCAACGCCTTCAAGGTCGTCGCCATCAACGGCGGCCGCCACACCAACCCGACGTTCGCCGGCGACACCATCTACGCCTGGTCCGAGGTGCTGGAGAAGATCGAGCTGCCGGGCCGCACCGACGTCGGCGCGCTGCGCCTGCGCCTGGTCGCGCTCAAGAACCAGCCGGCCGCCGCCTTCACCCTCAAGAAGGAGGACGGCAAGGAATACGACCCGGCCGTGGTCCTCGATTTCGACTACACGGTGCTGGTGCCGCGCCGCTGAGGGCCGGCCCCGCCGCCACCCTGACCGAAAGCCCCGGGTAGTCGCCCGGGGCTTTTTGTTGGCGCATGCGGAATCCGCAGGGGTGCCCCTCGTTTGCACAACCCTGGGGCAAGTTTTCCAAATCCTAGGGCCTATGCCCCACCCGGGTGGGTGGTAGGAGGTTGGTTTGTCCCGCCAAAACGGGTGGCTCCCCGTCGTTGACTTGTCGGGGGCGAGGGGATAAACACTTGCCGCATCGCCGAACTAGCCGGCTTTCCGTCGGCCTACCGCCAATTCATGGGGCCATATCGCCATGTCCACGCGCAGTCGCCCGCTTTCTCCCCATCTGCAGATCTATCGTCTGCCGCTCCTGGCTCTGATGTCGATCAGCCATCGCGCCACCGGTGTGGCGCTGGCCATGGGCCTGATCGTCCTGGCCTGGTGGCTGGGCGCCGCCGCCTACGGCCCCGACGCCTTCGCCACCGTCCAGGCCTTCCTCGGCTCGATCCTCGGCCGCCTGGTGCTGTTCGCCTTCTCGGTCGCGCTGTTCTACCACCTCAGCAACGGCATCCGGCACCTGCTGTGGGACACCGGCTGGGGCTACGAGATTCCGCAGGCCTACGGGTCCGGTCGGGTCGTGCTCGCCGCCACGGCGGTGCTGACCGTGATCGCCTGGGCGCTGGCGTAAGGGAGAGATCGAGATGACGCTGCGTTCCCCCATCGGCCGCGCGCGCGGCCTCGGATCCGCCAAGTCGGGCGCCGGCCATTACTGGCTGCAGCGCCTTACCGCCATCGGCCTGGTGCCGCTGGCGCTGTGGTTCGTGATCTCGGTGATCGGCCTGGCCGGCGCCGATTACGCCGTGTTCAAGGGCTGGCTCGGCCGTCCGTTCAACGCGACCATGATGCTGCTGGTGATGCTGACCGCAATCTACCACGCCGTGCTCGGCGTGCAGGTGGTGGTCGAGGACTATGTCCACACCGAATCGTCCAAGTGGGCGCTGCTGATCGGCACCCGGCTGCTCGGCGCTTTCCTTGCCGTCTTCATGACGGTGTCGATCCTCAAGGTCGCTGTCGGAGTCTGACGAGAATGGCTGCCAACAAGATCATCGACCACACCTACGACGTGGTCGTCGTCGGCGCCGGCGGCGCCGGCCTGCGCGCCACCATGGGCATGGGTGTCGCCGGCTTCAAGACCGCCTGCATCACCAAGGTGTTCCCCACCCGCTCGCACACCGTGGCCGCCCAGGGCGGCATCGGCGCCTCGCTCGGCAACATGGCCGAGGACAATTGGCGCTGGCACATGTACGACACCGTCAAGGGGTCGGACTGGCTGGGCGACCAGGACGCCATCGAGTACATGTGCCGCGAGGCGGTGCCGGCCGTGCACGAGCTCGAGCACTTCGGCGTGCCGTTCTCGCGCACGCCCGAGGGCAAGATCTACCAGCGCCCGTTCGGCGGCCACATGTCGAACTACGGCGAGAAGCCGGTGCAGCGCGCCTGCGCCGCCGCCGACCGCACCGGCCACGCGATCCTGCACACCCTGTACCAGCAGTCGCTGAAGCACTCGTGCGAGTTCTTCGTCGAGTACTTCGCGCTCGACCTGATCATGGACCAGGACGGCGCCTGCCGCGGCGTCATGGCCTGGAACCTGGACGACGGCACGCTCCACCGCTTCCGCGCCCACAAGGTGGTGCTGGCCTCGGGCGGCTACGGCCGCGCCTACTTCAGCTGCACCTCGGCGCACACCTGCACCGGCGACGGCCACGGCATGGTCGCCCGCGCCGGCCTGCCGCTGCAGGACATGGAATTCGTGCAGTTCCACCCGACCGGCATCTACGGCTCGGGCTGCCTCATCACCGAGGGTGCCCGCGGCGAGGGTGGCTACGTCACCAACTCGGCCGGCGAGCGCTTCATGGAGCGTTATGCCCCGACCGCCAAGGACCTGGCCTCGCGTGACGTCGTCTCGCGCGCCATGACCATGGAGATCCGCGAAGGCCGCGGCGTCGGCAAGGAGCACGACCACATCTACCTGCACCTCGAGCACCTCGGTGCCGAGACGCTGGAGCTGCGGCTGCCCGGCATTTCCGAGACCGCCAAGATCTTCGCCGGCGTCGACGTCACCAAGGAGCCGATCCCGGTGCTGCCGACCGTCCACTACAACATGGGCGGCATTCCGACCAACGTGTACGGCGAGGTCCTGCGTCCGACCAAGGACAACCCGGACGCCACCGTCGAGGGCCTGATGGCCATCGGCGAGGCCGCCTGCGTGTCGGTCCACGGCGCCAACCGCCTGGGCACCAACTCGCTCTTGGACATCGTGGTGTTCGGCCGCGCCGCCGCGCTGCGCGCCCAGGAGACGCTGAAGCCCGGCACCGCCCACAAGCCGCTGCCCAAGGACGGCGGCGACCTGGCGATCTCGCGCTTCGAGCGTCTGCGCAATGCCAGCGGCTCGCTGCACACCAGCGAGATCCGTCTCGCCATGCAGAAGACCATGCAGATGGACGCGGCGGTGTTCCGCACCTCCAAGTCGCTGGCCGAGGGCTGCGAGAAGCTGGCGCAGGTCGCCTCGACCCTGCCGCAGATCAAGATCAACGACCGTTCCACCATCTGGAACTCGGATCTGGTCGAGGCGCTCGAGCTCGAGAACCTGATGGACTGCGCCCTGGCGACCATCGTGTCGGCCGAGGCCCGTCACGAATCCCGCGGCGCCCACGCTCACGAGGACTTCCCGGAGCGTGACGACGTCAACTGGCAGAAGCACACCCTGGCCTGGGTCAAGGATGGCAAGGTGTCGCTGGACTACCGTCCGGTGCACACCTACACGCTGACCGACGAGGTCGAGTACATCAAGCCGCAGAAGCGCGTGTACTAGGCAAAGGGTAAGGAGAGACAGACATGGTCGAATTCGCCCTGCCCGCCAATTCCCGGGTGCAGAACGGCAAGGTCTACAAGGCCCCCGCCGGCGCCAAGAACGTCAAGGCGTTCAAGATCTACCGCTATGATCCCGACTCGGGCGCCAACCCGCGTCTGGACACCTACGAGGTCGATCTCGACGCCTGCGGACCGATGATTCTGGACGCCCTGCTGAAGATCAAGAACGAGATCGACTCGACCTTGACCTTCCGCCGCTCGTGCCGTGAAGGCATCTGCGGTTCGTGCGCCATGAACATCGACGGCACCAACACGCTCGCCTGCCTGAAGCCCATCGAGGACATCAAGGGCGACGCGCGCATCTACCCGCTGCCGCACATGCCGGTGGTCAAGGACCTGATCCCCGACCTCAGTATCCCCTACGCGCAGCTGGCCTCGATCAAGCCGTGGATGCAGACCCAGACCCCGCCGCCGCCGGACGGTGAGCGCCTGCAGTCGCCGGAAGAGCGCGAGAAGCTCGACGGCCTGTGGGAGTGCATCCTGTGCTTCTGCTGCCAGACCAGCTGCCCCAGCTACTGGTGGAACGGCGAGCGCTACCTCGGCCCGGCGGTGCTGCTGCAGGCGGCCCGCTGGATCCACGACTCGCGCGACGAGTTTACCGGCGAGCGCCTGGATGCCCTCGAGGATCCCTTCAAGCTGTACCGCTGCCACACCATCATGAACTGCACCCGGACCTGCCCCAAGGGCCTCAATCCGGCCAAGGCGATCGGCAGCATCAAGGAAAAGATCATGGAGCGCCGGGGCTAAGCCCAGGCGTCCATGGGATGAGGAAGGGCCCGCCGGTTCGCCGGCGGGCCTTTTTGCTTTATGGTGGCGGTTGTCGCCCCTTGCGAGGAGCGTTGCATGACCTGGCTGCTGATCGTCGGCGCCGCCTTTCTCGCCGGGGCCCTCAACGCCGTGGCCGGGGGCGGGACCTTCCTGACCCTTCCCGCCCTGGTGTTCGCCGGCGTGCCTCCCATCGCCGCCAACGCCACCAGCACGGTGGCGGTGCTGCCCGGCTACGTCGCCAGCGTCGCCGGCTTCCGCTCCGATCTCGCGCCGGTGGCCGGCATCGGCCTCAGGCCCCTCGCCGGGGTGGCCCTGGCCGGCGGCATCGCCGGCGCGCTGCTGCTGCTGGTCACCCCCGCCCGGGTGTTCCAGGGCGTGGTGCCCTGGCTGCTGGTGGTTGCCACCCTGCTGTTCGCCTTCGGCCCCCGCCTGTCGGCCTGGGCCCGCGGACACGCGCTGTCGCGGCCGGCGCCCGCCCTCGGGCTGCTGTTCGCCATCTCGGTGTACGGGGGCTACTTCAACGGCGGCCTCGGCATCCTGCTGCTGGCCGGGCTGGCGCTCTTGGGGGTGGCCGACCTCAATGCCATGAACGGGCTGAAGAACGTGGTCTCGACGGTGCTGTCGGTGGTCTCGGCCGCCACCTTCGCGGTCGCCGGCATCGTCGACTGGCCCAAGGCGCTGGTGATGATGGCCGCGGCCGCCGCCGGCGGCTGGGTCGGCGCCCGCCTGGGGCGGCGGATTCCGCCGGGCGCCCTCAGGGCCGGCATCGTCGCGGTCGGGGCGACGATGGCGGTCCTGTTCTTCTTGCGCTGAGGGCGCCGCCCGCTATTCGCGGTCGAATGCCTGGCCCCAGCTGCCGGGCTGCAGCTGGAAGCCGCTGCCCTGGGGCTCCACCGGGACGGGGGCCGGCGGCGGCGGCAGCGTCGGCGCCGACGGTTGCGGCTTGGGCGGATTGACGTCGCTGGCCGAGGGTGCGGGCACCACCGGCGGCACCGGCGCCGGCGGCGGCGGCGTCAGCGTCTGGGTGGGGACGGGCGCCGGCGTCGGCGCGACGGCCGGGGCGGTGGTCTCGGTCTGGCCGGTGCGCCGGCGCCACGCGGCCACCGCCTTGGGGTCGAGCGGGTTGATGTAGCGGCCCTGGGCGTCGGTCATGCGGGGGTCGAAGCACTGGAACACCGCCTTGTGCGGCGTGAACATGCGGCACTGCCAGCGCATGTTGGCGAGCAGCGTCGATTGCAGGCCGTGGGCGGCGCAGGATTCCGCCGCCATCTTCTCGACCTCGGCCCATTGCTCGTCGTTGTCGTAGCAAACCCACACCTGCCCGATTTCGAGCACGGTGTCCTTGGGCTTGGCGACCAGGGAGGTGGTCTGCTTGCGGGTGTCGTAGAAGGGCCCGTCGCTGCAGGCCGGCAGGGCAGCAAGGACAGCCAGCAGGATCAAACGGTTCGGGCGCATGGCGGGGCCTTCGATGGAGTGGGCGCATCCTGTTTAACCCAGGGCGGCGGCGGGGGGAAGGCCCCCCGCGTCCCTCCCTTCCGTCCCCGGGTCTTCTGGGCTATCCTGCCGACCACAAAATCACAGGGCGGGGAAGGAGAGGATACCGATGTCCGAGGACAAGAAGTTCCGGCTGGTGACGCGCAGCGACTTCGACGGTCTGGTCTGTGCCGTCCTGCTGAGGCAGCTGAACCTGGTCGACGAGATCAAGTTCGTGCATCCCAAGGACATGCAGGACGGCGTCGTCGAGATCGGCGACGGCGACATCACCACCAACCTGCCCTACGTCGACGGCGTCCATCTCGCCTTCGACCACCACCTGTCCGAGACGCTGCGCGTCGGCAAGAAGGACAACCACATCATCGACCCCAAGGCCCCCTCGGCGGCCCGCGTGGTCTACGACTACTACGGCGGCGCCGCGCGCTTCCCCGCCGCCTGGGACAAGATGATGGAGGCGGTCGACCAGGGGGATTCGGCGCAGTACTCCCTCGACGACATCCTGTCGCCCACCGGCTGGACGCTGCTCAACTACATCATGGACGCGCGCACCGGCCTCGGGCGCTTCCGTGATTTCCGCATCTCGAACTACCAGCTGATGATGGAGCTGATCGAGTACTGCCGGAATCACACCATCGATCAGATTCTGGCCCTGCCCGACGTCAAGGAACGCACCGACCTCTATTTCGAGCACGAGGAGAAGTTCAAGGAACAGATCCGCCGCTGCTCGACCGTGCACGGCAATTGCGTGGTGCTCGACCTGCGCAAGGAAGAGACCATCTACGCCGGCAACCGCTTCATGATTTACGCGCTGCACCCCGAGTGCAACATCTCCATCCATGTGATGTGGGGCCTCAAGAAGCAGAACACGGTCTTCGCCATCGGCAAGTCCATCCTCGACCGCAGCTCCAAGACCAACGTCGGTGCCCTCTGCCTCGGCTACGGTGGCGGCGGCCACGAGAAGGCCGGCACCTGCCAGATCGAGAACGCGCTGTCCGACCGCGTGCTCAAGGAGATCGTGGCCAAGATCAACGCCGACGGCTGACGAGCCCTCATCTGGCGCTGACGACCATCGAACACCTTTTCCGTCATCGCCGGGCTTGCCCGGCGATCCACGCACTGCCGCGGGAACGCCGTTTCCCAGCAATGAGCAGGTGGCAGGCACATGGATGGCCGGGTCGAGCCCGGCCATGACGACAGGGGCGGACGCTTATTTTGGAGCAAGAAGCATGGAGGCCCGGATCAGGTCCGGGCAGGATGGGTCGTCCCATTTCAACCGCGATGAAGTGTGAATGTTTGCGCATAGAACACATGTTTCGTGTAGATGCGTACTCTTATTGACGGATGACGGTGTTAAATAGGACAGTCCCCGGGCAATTCGGTCCCTGGGGAGTAGGTTCTATGAGCGTCAAGCAGTGGGTGGCCCCCGCGTTGGTGGTGGGCGCGGTGGCGGTGGGTTCGGCGGCGTCTGCCGCCCTGGCCGCCAACGCGGCGTCCGGCGACGCCATTTCCGACGGCGTGGTCAAGATCGGCGTGCTCAACGACCAGTCCGGCATCTACGTCGACATGGCCGGCCCGGGATCGGTCATCGCCGCCCGCATGGCGGTTGAGGATTTCGGCGGCAAGGTGCTGGGCAAGCCGGTCGAGGTCGTGGCCGGCGACCACCAGAACAAGCCCGACGTCGGCGCCGCCCTGGTCAACCGCTGGATCGACCAGGAAAAGGTCGACACCATCGTCGACATCCCGACCTCGTCGGTGCTGCTGGCGGTGCAGGAGATCGGCCGCCAGAAGAACCGGCTGGTCATCGCCTCGACCGGCGGCTCGTCCGACTTCACCGGCAAGTTCTGCTCGCCGGTCGGCATCCACTGGACCTACGACACCTACGGCCTGGCGGTCGGCACCGGCGCGCCGCTGGCCAAGGACGGCCCGTGGTACTTCGTCACCGCCGACTACGCCTTCGGCCACGCGCTCGAGCGCGATACCGCCGCGGCGGTGGCCAAGGCGGGCGGCAAGGTGGTGGGCAGCGTCAAGGCGCCCCAGGGCACCGCGGACTTCTCGTCCTACCTGCTGCAGGCCCAGAGCTCGGGCGCCAAGCTGGTCGGCCTCGCCAACGCCGGCGCCGACACCGTCAATTCCATCAAGCAGGCGCGCGAGTTCGGCCTGCCGCAATCGGGCGTGCGCCTGGCCGGCCTCTACATGCACATCACCGACGTCCACGCCATCGGCCTGGAGACGGCGCAGGGGCTGCTGATGACCCAGGCCTTCTACTGGGACCTCAACGACGAGACCCGCGCCTGGTCCAAGCGCTTCTACGAGCGCCACCACGCCATGCCGACCATGGGCCAGGCCGGCACCTACTCGGCGGTCAGCCACTACCTCAAGGCGGTGCAGGCGGCCGGTACCGACGAGGCGCAGGCGGTGGCCAGGAAGATGAAGGAACTGCCGGTCAACGACTTCTTCGCCAAGAACGGCAAAGTCCGCGAGGACGGCCGCATGGTCCACGACCTCTACGTGCTCGAGGTCAAGAAGCCGTCCGAATCCAAGGCGCCGTGGGACTACCTCAAGCTGGTCCGCACCATCCCCGGCGAACAGGCCGCCCGTCCCCTGGCCGAAAGCGAATGCCCGCTGGTCAAGAAATAGGTCGATGCGCGGGGGCCGACGCGGCCCCCTCGTTGCCGTCTCGGCCCGCCCTTCCTTGTCTTCCCGTGTTCGGTTATGGTGCGCCGCCATGAGCGACGGACCCCTCTACGCCTACCGCGCCAAGCTCCAGGCCGGCGAGATCAGCCCCGACCCCGCCCAGGCGCTCGCGGTGGAAAAGCTGCAGAGCCTGCACGCCGCCCTGCGCGGCTATCGGCCGGCCCTGGGCGAGACCGGCTGGCTGGCGCGCTTCGGCATCGGCCAGAGCAAGGCCAAGCCGGGCCTCGCCTGGACTCCGGGCGACGCCGTGGGCACCCAGCCCAAGCAGGGCCTCTACATCTTCGGCGAGGTCGGCCGCGGCAAGTCCATGCTGATGGACCTGTTCTACGCCACCGCGCCGCTGGCCGCCAAGAAGCGGGTCCACTTCCACGAATTCATGCGCGACATCCACGCCGAGATTCATCGCTGGCGCCAGGCGGCCCACCGCAAGGAGGCCGACCCCATCCCCAAGCTGGCGCGCGGCATCGCCGCCGAGGCGTGGCTGCTGTGCCTCGACGAACTGCAGGTCACCGACATCGCCGACGCCATGATCGTCGGCCGGCTGTTCCAGGCGCTGATGGATGACGGCGTGGTGGTCGTGGTGACCTCCAACCGGCCGCCCGCCGACCTGTACAAGGACGGCCTGCAGCGCGACCGCTTCCTGCCGTTCATCGGCCTGATCGAAAGCCGGCTCGACCTGCTCCAGCTCGACGCCCGCACCGATTACCGCCTGGGCCGCAAGCGCGGCCTCGAGGTCTACCATCATCCGCTGGGGGCCGCCGCCACCGCGCGGCTCGACGCCGCCTTCGCTCGCCTGACCGAGGGCGCCACGGTGCTTCCCGACCAGATCGAGGTCAACGGCCGCGTCGTCCCGGTGCCGGCCACCGCCGCCGGCGTCGCCCGGCTGTCCTTCGCGGAATTGTGCGGCCGTCCGCTCGGGGCCGCCGATTACCTGGCGCTCGCCGGGCGCTACCACACCCTGGTGCTCGACGACATCCCGCTGCTGTCGCCCAGCAACAAGGACGAGGCCCGCCGCTTCGTCACCCTGGTCGACGCCCTCTACGAGCATCGCACCACCCTGGTGTGTTCGGCGGCGGCGGCGCCCGAGCACCTCTACCCCACCGGGGTCGGCGCCTTCGAGTTCCAGCGCACCGTCAGCCGCCTGATGGAGATGCAGGCCGAGGACTGGCTCGAGCGCGAGCATATAGGGTAGGTCGAATGACCCTGGGCTAGGCCTAAAGGTCTGGCTGCGCTCGGTTTTTCCCCGCGCTAGAATGGGTGCGACAGCGCCGTTCGGGAGGGGTGCTCCTGGACGGATGGCCACTACCCCGATGCCACCCTACCCGTCGGACCTACCTGGCAGGGTGGTCCAAAACCTACCCCGGGTAGGTCATTCTCAAAGGACTCCAACGGCTTAGCCCGAAAGAGAGTCGGGCTTCGGCGGAACCCTTCGGAAATCCCCAAATATCGCGGGTCTCTAATGTTCTTTTAGCATACGCCAAGCCCCTTGCCCTCAACGGAGAATCGCGGTACCTAAGCCCCCCATGGCCTATGCTGCGATGCATCGCAGCCCACCCGTTCGACCAGAAAACGCTCACCGTTCGAGGGAACCACTCCATGGCACGCAAGAAGATCGCTCTCATCGGCTCCGGCAACATCGGCGGCACGCTCGCCCACCTCATCGGCCTCAAGGAGCTGGGTGATGTCGTCATGTTCGACATCGCCGAGGGCATTCCCCAGGGCAAGGGCCTCGACATCGCCGAGTCGACCCCGATCGAGGGCGTCAACGCCGCCTACTCCGGCGCCAACGACTACTCCGCCATCAAGGGCGCCGACGTCATCATCGTCACCGCCGGCGTGCCGCGCAAGCCGGGCATGAGCCGTGACGACCTGGTCGGCATCAACCTCAAGGTCATGGAATCGGTCGGCAAGGGCATCAAGGAGAACGCTCCCAACGCCTTCGTCGTCTGCATCACCAACCCGCTCGACGTGATGGTGTGGGCGCTGCAGCAGGCCTCGGGCGTCCCCGCCCACATGATCGTCGGTATGGCCGGCGTGCTGGACTCGGCCCGCTTCCGCTACTTCCTGTCCGAGGAATTCGGCGTGTCCGTCGAGGACGTCACCGCCTTCGTGCTCGGCGGCCACGGCGACACCATGGTGCCGCTGACCCGCTACTCGACCGTCGCCGGCATTCCGCTGCCCGACCTGGTCAAGATGGGCTGGACCACCCAGGAGAAGCTCGACGCCATGGTGCAGCGCACCCGTGACGGCGGCGCCGAGATCGTCAACCTGCTCAAGACCGGTTCCGCGTTCTACGCCCCGGCCGCCGCCGGCGTGCAGATGGCCGAGGCCTACCTCAAGGACAAGAAGCGCGTGCTGACCTGCGCCGCGCAGGTCAAGAAGGGCATGTACAAGCAGCCCGACGACATCTTCGTCGGCGTGCCGGTGGTGATCGGCGCCGGCGGCGTCGAGCGCATCGTCGAGATCGAGCTGAACGCCGACGAGCAGGCCGGTTTCGACAAGTCGGCCAACGCGGTGCGCGGTCTGATCAAGACCGCTCAGGGCCTGATGGGCCAGTAATCGGATACGGAGAAGGCGTAAGCCCATGAATATCCACGAGTATCAAGCCAAGCAGCTCTTGTCCAAGTACGGGGTCGCCGTGCTCAAGGGCGGGGTGGCGTATACCCCGGCCGAAGCCGTCCAGGTGGCCAAGGAGCTGGGCGGCCCGGTGTGGGTCGTGAAGTCCCAGATCCATGCCGGCGGCCGCGGCAAGGGCAAGTTCAAGGACGATGCCTCGGGCAAGGGCGGCGTCCGCGTCGTCAAGTCGGCCGACGACGTCGCCGCCAACGCCGAGCAGATGCTGGGCAAGGTGCTGGTCACCGCCCAGACCGGCCCGGCCGGCAAGGAAGTGAAGCGCGTCTACATCGAGCAGGGCTGCGACATCAAGCGCGAGCTCTACCTGTCGCTGCTGATCGACCGCGCCACCTCGCGCGTCACCATCATCGCCTCGACCGAGGGCGGCATGGAGATCGAAGAGGTCGCCCACAAGCACCCCGAGAAGATCCTCAAGGTCGCCATCGACCCGGTGCAGGGCTTCCAGCAGTACCACGGCCGCCAGATCGCCTTCGGCCTGGGTCTCGAGGGCAAGCAGGTCAACACCGCGGTGAAGTTCATCGGCTCGCTCTACAAGGCGTTCGTCGACCTGGACTGCTCGATCGTCGAGATCAACCCGCTGGTCGTCACCGGCGCCGGCGAGATCATCGCGCTCGACGCCAAGATGAACTTCGACGACAACGGCCTGTTCCGTCACAAGGACATCGAAGAGCTGCGTGACGAGTCCGAGGAGGATCCGGCCGAGCTGGAGGCCGCCCGCCACTCGCTCAACTACATCAAGCTCGACGGCTCGATCGGCTGCATGGTCAACGGCGCCGGCCTGGCGATGGCCACCATGG
>JBLNCP010000028.1:0-154911 GCA_050260775.1 Solirubrobacterales bacterium
CGTGCATCACCAGGTGGGTGGTGGGGATGCGGGCGTGGATTTCCTTGATGCGGTCGATGCGCAGCACCGCGCCGGTCGGCTTCTTGGTGAACTTGTAGGCGCCGTGGCTGGTGCCGATGGCGATGGCCAGCGCGTCGACCTGGGTCAGCTTGACGAACTCGGCGGCCTCGTTGGGGTCGGTCAGCAGCTGCGAGTGGTCGAGCGTGCCCTCGGCACCCACACCGTCCTCCTCGCCGGCCTGGCCGGTCTCCAGCGAGCCGAGGCAGCCCAGCTCACCCTCGACCGACACGCCGCAGGAATGGGCGATCTTCACCACCGCGGTGGTGGTGGCGACGTTGTAGTCCCAGTCCGACGGGGTCTTGCCGTCTTCCTTGAGCGAGCCGTCCATCATGACCGACGAGAAGCCGGACTGGATGGCGCGGGCGCAGACGGCCGGGCTGGTGCCGTGGTCCTGGTGCATGCACACGGGGATGTCGGGGTAGGCCTCGATGGCGGCGAGGATCAGGTGGCGCAGGAAGGGCTCGCCGGCGTACTTGCGCGCGCCCGCCGAGCCCTGGAGGATCACCGGGCTGTTGGTGGCCTGGGCGGCCTCCATGATGGCCTTGACCTGCTCCATGTTGTTCACGTTGAAGGCGGGCAGGCCATAGCCGTTCTCGGCCGCGTGGTCGAGCAGCTGACGCATAGAAACGAGAGCCATTGTTCTTTATCTCCTGTCGTTTCGCTCCGCCGCTGTCGTTCTTTCTGCTTCGTCACCCCCGGGCACGACCCGGGGGTCGAGGGATGGCCGGGTCGAGCCCGGCCATGACGGTCAAAGAGGAACGCAGCGGCGCATCAAGTTCTTCCAGTTACAGCCGGGCGAGGGCCGCATCGGCGACCGCGCGGGCGGTGATGCCGAAGTGTTCGTACAGCTTGTCGGCGGGCGCCGAGGCGCCGAAGCCGGTCATGCCCACGACGGCACCGTCGAGGCCGACATAACGCTCCCAGCCGAAGGTGCCGAGCGCCTCGACGGCGACGCGGACCGAGCCTTCACCCAGGACCGCCGAACGATACTCCTTCGGCTGGCGGTCGAACAGCTCCCAGCAGGGCATCGACACCACGGCGGCGCCGACGCCCTTCTCCTGCAGCAGCTTCTGCGCCTCCAGCGCCATCGACACCTCGGAGCCGGTGGCCAGCAGGGTGACCTGGCGCTTGCCCTTGGCCTCGGCCAGCACGTAGCCGCCCTTGGCGACCTTGTTCTCCTCGGTGTGCTCGGTACGCACGGTCGGCAGGTTCTGGCGCGACAGGGCGAAGACGCTCGGGCCCTTGTCGTTCAGCAGCGCCACCTCGTAGGCCTCGGCGGTCTCGACCGGGTCGCAGGGGCGGAACACCAGCACGTTGGGGGTGGCGCGCAGCGCGGCGATGGTCTCGATCGGCTGGTGGGTGGGGCCGTCCTCGCCGAGGCCGATGGAATCGTGGGTCAGCACGTAGAGCACGCGCTGGTCCATCATGGCGCTCATGCGCAGCGCCGGCCACAGGTAGTTGGCGAAGATCAGGAAGGTGCCGCCGTAGGGGATGAAGCCGCCGTGCAGGGCGAGGCCGTTCATGATGGCGGCCATGCCGTGCTCGCGGATGCCGTAGTGGATGTAGCGGCCGCCGAACTCGCCGGGCTTGATCGAGGGCTTGCAGGCCTTGGTGTCGGTCAGGTTGGAGTGGGTGAGGTCGGCCGAGCCGCCGATCATCTCGGGGATGGCGGCGGTGACGACTTCGAGGACGTCCTGGCTGGCCTTGCGGGTGGCGATCTTCGGCAGCTCGGCCGAGGCCTTCTTCTTGAAGTCCGAGATGACCTTCTGCCAGCCATCGGGCAGGCGGCCTTCCATGGTGCGGCTGAACTCGGCCTTCTTGCCGGCGTCGAGCTTGGCGAAGCGGCCTTCCCAGGCGGCCCGGTCAGAGGCGCCGCGCGAGCCGGCGGCACGCCAGGCGGACAGCACGGCCTCGGGGATGACGAAGGGCTCGTGCGGCCAGTTGGCGGCGGCGCGGGCGGCGGCGATCTCCTCGGCGCCCAGCGGCGCGCCGTGCACCTTCTCGCTGTTGCACTTGTTGGGGGCGCCCTTGCCGATGACGGTGCGGCAGGCGATCAGGGTCGGCTTGTCCGACTTGCGCGCGGCCTCGATGGCCTTGGCGATGTCGTCGGGGTTGTGGCCGTCGCAGGCCAGGGTGTTCCAGCCGGCGGCGCGGAAGCGGGCGGCCTGGTCCTCGGAGGTCGACAGCGCGGTGTCGCCGTCGATGCAGATGTGGTTGTCGTCCCACAGCACGATCAGCTTGTTGAGCTTCCAGTGGCCGGCGGTGGAGATGGCCTCCTGGCTGATGCCCTCCATCAGGCATCCGTCGCCGGCGATGACGTAGGTGTAGTGGTCGACGATGTCCTTGCCGTAGCGGGCCGCCATCATCGCCTCGCCCAGGGCGAAGCCGACGGCGTTGGTGATGCCCTGGCCGAGCGGGCCGGTGGTGGTCTCGGCGATGGCGACGTGGCCGTACTCGGGGTGGCCGGCGGTGCGGTAGCCGAGCTGGCGGAAGTTCTTCACCTGCTCGATGTCGATGTCCTCGTAGCCGGTGAGGTAGGCCAGCGCGTAGAGCAGCATGGAGCCGTGGCCCGCCGACAGGATGAAGCGGTCGCGGTCGGCCCAGCGCGGCGCCTTGGCGTCGAACCGGAGGAACTTCGTGAACAGCACGGTGGCGACGTCGGCCATGCCCATGGGCATGCCCGGGTGGCCGGACTTCGCCTTCTCGATCGCGTCCATGGCGAGGAAGCGGATGGCGTTGGCCATTTCGGCGTGGGGTGCGGGAGCGGTCATCGTCGTCGGTTCCTCTGTGAAAGTCTCAGCGGGCATAATGGCCGAGGGCGGCCTTGACCAGGTGGTAGGTGACGAGCAGTTGCGACAGGGCCAGCGGATGGCTCTCGCCGGGCTGGCCGTGCTCGTCGGTGAATTGACCGAGCTTGGCGCGCAGGTGGTGGGCCTCGGGGATCAGCCCCCACAAGAGGTCCTCCACCGCCTTGGCGCGTTTGCTGTCGATGTCCCCGGAGATGTCGAGGACGTCGACCGGCTTGCCGTCCACGTCGCGGGCGAGCGCGAGACGGAAGCCGCTCTTGCCGCCGGCATCCAGCACCGGCGTCAGATCGGGATGGGGCAGCGTCGGCCGCAGGGTATGCCGCGCATTCAGCCGTGCTCCGCGTTCCTCGGCGTCGTCCTCGGGCGGGAAGAACCGCACGACCATGTCCGCAAAGGTCCGCTGGGGCTGGATGAAATTGACGCTGTCATACTGGCGCTTCTCGAGCGATTTCATCACCGCATCGGGGGTATAGCCGCGCTTGGCGCAATCGCGTGCCAGCTTCCACTTGATGCGCAGGGTTTCCTCGGGCTCGACGAACACCTTGACGTCGTAGCAATCCCTCAGCGCCCGCGTGTGGTAGCCGAGCAGGCCCTCGACGATGATGTATTCGCGCGGCTCGACGTATTCCGGGCGCTCCAGGGTGCCCTTGGCGTGGTCGTAGACCGGCTTGAGGATCGGCCGGCCGCCACGCAGCAGGTCGAGGTGCTGTTCGAGGATGTCGATGTGGTTGGCGCGCGGATCCAGCGCCGACAATCCGTTGCGGGACCGCTCGGCGCGGGTGAAGCGGTGGTAGTCGTCGGTGCACAGGATGGCGACCCGCTCGGGCCCCAGCACGGTGGCGATGCCGGAGGCCAGCGTCGTCTTGCCCGAGGCGGAATCCCCCACCACCCCCAGGACGATCGGCCGGCTGACCACGCGGTTGTGCGGCATCTCTGGATCCCTCATCGCTGGTGCCAGGTGGTGAGCAGCTGGCGCGTCCCGGCGCCGCCCCCCACCATCAGGGTCTGGGTCTTCTCGACGGCGCCCGAACGCTCGACGCCCTCGAACAGCAGGCCGGTGGTGATGCCGGTGGCGCAGAACGCCCCGTCCTCCGAGGACGCCAGCTCGTCGACCCGGTACCAGCGGCTGACGTCCATGCCCGCCTCGTCCACCGCGCGCCGCTCGGTGGCGAGCTGGGGGTCGATGCGGGCGAGGAACTCGCCGCCCATGAGGCGGATGGCTACCGCCGACAGCATGCCCTCGGGGCTGCCGCCGGTTCCCATCAGGGCGTCGATACCCGAACCGGGGATGGCCGCCATCAGGGCGCCGGCGACGTCGCCGGCCGGATAGAGGGCGACACGGGCGCCCATGACGTGGATGCGCTCGACCAGGTCGCGGTGGCGCGGCTTTTCCAGCACGTAGACGGTCAGGTCCTCGACCGGCTTGTCGAGGCAGGCCGACAGGCGTCGCAGCTTGTCCTCGACCGGCGCCTCGGGGTCGATGCGGCCCTTGGCGGCGGGCGGGGCGCAGAATTTTTCCATGTAGAAGGCGGGGCCGGGGTCGAACAGGCTGCCGGCCGGGGCCACCGCGATGCAGGCCATGGCGTTGGTCATGCCCTTGGCCAGGAAGCTGGTGCCCTCCACCGGATCGACGGCGATGTCCCAGGCGGGCAGGCGTCCGGCATCGCCGAAGCGCTGGCCGTGGAAGAGCTGGCTGGTCTCGGAGCGCGGGCCTTCGCCGATCAGGATGCGGCCGTCGATGCCCAGGGCGTCGAGCTCACCGGTCATGGCGGCAATGGCGGCGGCGTCGCCCTGCGACTTGTCGCCGCGGCCGATCCAGGCATAGGCGGCGCGCGCGGCAGCCTCGGTCGCCCTGCGCAGGTCGTATGCGCAAAGCGACTTGTCGGCACGGACGTCGCGCAATTCCGTCATCCTGGGCCATCCCTCCCAATTGGATCGGTCTTTTTCGTCGATAGTGGAGGGGTGGGTCAAGGGAGGGAACACCCACCCGGCCCATGGCAGAAAATCTTGTGGATGGGGGATGCCCTACCCGCGGGCGGAGGGCGGCGCGATTCGCGCGCGGCGGGTGGGGTGGATTCCGGTCGTCGGGAAGAGACCTGGACTGTCATCCCGAGCGAAGCCGAGGGACCTCGCACGGTGCCGTACGAGGTCCCTCGTCGCGATGCTCCTCGGGATGACATCGAGATATGCCTGTCATCCCGAGCGGAGCGAGGGACCTCGTGCGGTGCCGTCTGGGGACTTTTAGCCGCGCCCGGGCAGCATGCGGCGCAGGATGTCGTCCTTGAGCATGAAGTGGTGGCGGAACGCGGCGGCGGCATGCAGGGCCACCAGGGCGGCCAGGCCCCAGGTGGTGAGGCCGTGCAGGCCTTCGAACACCTCGTGCAGGGCTTCGTCCTTGCCGATCAGGACGGGCAGGGTCCAGCCCAACACCACCACGGGGCGCCCGCCCGACTGCGACATCAGGATGCCGGCGATGGGGGCGAGGACCATCAGGAGGTAGAGGGCCATGTGGCCGAGCTTGGCGAACAGTTGTTCGCGGGCCGGCATGTCGGCGGGAAGGGCGGGAGCGCCCCGGGTGCCGCGCCAGCCCAGGCGGAGCACCACCAGGGCGAGCGCGATGACGCCGATCGCCTTGTGGATGCCGAACACCTGGTTGCGGAAATCGCCCTTGGGCAGGTCTTCCATGACGGCGCCCACCGCGATCAGGCCGATGATCAGCAGGGCCATCAGCCAGTGAAGAGATTTGGCGACGGAATCGTAACGCTCAGGCATGGAGATGCTCCGTTGGATCGCTGCAACGGCCAATCATCGCCCGCCCCAGGTGAACCCAGCCTGAACGAGCCATGCCCTCAGCGCGCTTCACGGCCCTTCAAATAGAAGGCCACCGCCTGGGCACGGTTGCCGACGCCCAGCTTGTCGTAGAGGTTCTTGAGGTGGAACTTCACGGTGTTCAGTGAAATGTCCAGCTGGCTGGCCATCTGCTGGTTGGTCAGGCCACCGGCCAGCGAGGCCAGCAACTCGCGCTCGCGCGGGGTGAGGCCGGCCAGCGGGTCCGAGGCGAGGCTGGACACGTCGATGAACGGGAACACCATGCGGCCCGAGGCGACGGCGATGATGGTGTCGAGCAGCTGCTCGGGCGGCTCGCGCTTCGAGCAGAAGCCGGCGGCGCCCAGCGTCATGGCCTGGCGCGGCACGTCGGCATTGGGGCTGCCGGTGTAGACGATGATGCGGGGCGCATCGGCGCGGCCGCGCAACGCCTGCAGCACGCCGCGGCCGTCGAGGTAGGGCATCTCCCAGCCGACCACGCCCACGTCGAAGGGAAGGCGTTCGACCGCCTCGAGGAAGCGCTCGCCGTCGGCGGTCACCGCCACCACGCAGAAACGCTCGTCGCCATCGAACAGCTTGACCAAGCTGCTCTGCAGGAGGGGATTTTTCTCGGCGAGAACGATGTCGATCGGCCGAGTGGTTGTCTGGACGCCCATGCGCTTCGCCTTCCTCGCTCCCGGGATTGTTTAAAGATGGATTCGCGTGATCCTACCCGGTGGAGGGTCATCATATGTTATATGAGAAAAAGATCAAATGAAAAGTGTGGGTGTAAACCTACCCGCTTTACAGGGCGAATGCAACCGTCCCGCGGCCGAGCAAAATTCCCAGTTCCGCAGCGGGCAACGGCGGGGTCAGGACGTAGCCTTGAACCTCGTCACACCCCAGGTTTTTCAGGATGTCCAGCTGTTCTCGCGACTCGACGCCCTCGGCGACGACGCGGCGCCTCAGCGAGTGGCCCATGCTGATGACGGTGCGGATGATCTCGAGGCAGTCGGCGTCGGTGCCGATGTCGGCGATGAACGAACGGTCGATCTTGATGGTGTCGACCGGCAGGCGCTTGAGCACCGACAGCGACGAGGTGCCGGTGCCGAAATCGTCCATGGCGAGGCGGATGCCGAGGCTGGACAGATGCCGGAGCACCGCCACCGCGTTGGCGGCGTCCTTCATCACCATGCCCTCGGTGACCTCGAATTCCAGTGCGTCGGCGCTGACGCCGGTGTCGGCGAGGATGCGCTCGACCCGCTCCACGAACCCCGGCTGGCGCAACTGGCGCACCGAGAGGTTGATGGCGATGCGGGGCAGCGGGGCGAGGCCCGCGTCGCTCCAGGCGCGGTACTGGCGGCAGGCCGCCTCGATGCTCCACTCGCCGACCCGCCCGATCAGGCCGGATTCCTCCATCACCGGGATGAACTTCGACGGCGACACCATGCCGAGCTCGGCCGCCTGCCAGCGAAGCAGCGCCTCGACGCCGCTGACGGTGCCGCTCTTGAGGTCGAGCTTGGGCTGGAAATAGAGCATCAGCTCGTCGCGCTCGAACGCCTTGAGCAGCCCGTCCTTAATGGCCAGGCGCTCCTCCACCGCGGCGTTCATGTCGGCGGTGAAGAACTGGAAATTGGCCTTGCCCTGTTCCTTGGCCCGGTACATGGCGGCGTCGGCGTTCTTCAGCATGGTGGCGGCGTCGCGGGCGTCGTCGGGGAAGACGGTGATGCCGATCGACCCCGAGACGAAGGCCTCGCGGCCGGCCAGTTCGAACGGCTTGCGCAGCGCCTCGAGGATGCGTCCCGCCACCGCCGGGGCGTTGCGGTAGTCGCCGAGGTTGGGCATCAGCACGGTGAATTCGTCGCCGCCGAGGCGGGCGACGGTGTCGCCGGCGCGGACGCAATGGGCCAGGCGGTTGGCCGCCTCCTGCAGCAGCAGGTCGCCCATGTCATGGCCCAGGGTGTCGTTGACCAGTTTGAAGCCGTCGAGGTCGATGAACATCAGGCCGACCATCTGCTCGGCGCGCTCGGCCTGGCGGACCGTCTGGGCGAGGCGGTCGAGGAACAGGGCGCGGTTGGGCAGGCCGGTCAAGGCGTCGTAATTGGCCTGGCGGCGGACGCGCTCCTCGTCGACCTTGCGGGCGGTGATGTCGGAGAACACCACCACGTATTGGGTGACGCGACCGTCCTCATTCTGGACGGTGGACACTCCCACCCGCTCGGCATAGGGCTCGCCGTCCTTGCGGCGGCTCCAGCGCTCGCCCTGCCAACGGCCGGTGGTGCGGGCCCCTTCGAACGTCAGCATGGCCGCGTCGACGTCGGAGTCGGGCTCGGTCAGGGCCGGCGGCTTGCGCCCCAGCATCTCGGCCGCCGACCAGCCGGTGATCTCGCTGAAGGCGGGATTGACCGCGGTGATGCGCAGGTCGGCATCCAGCACCATGATGCCTTCCGAGGCGGTCTCGAACACGCGGGCCGACTGGGCCGACAGCCGCGACAGGCGGGTCAGTTCGTGGGCGCGCTCTTCCAGCCGGTTGACCGCCGCGACCAGGGATCCCGCCGCCCCGAAGCGGTCCGAAAGGTCGCGGGCCTGGATCGCCAGCACGCCGGGGTCGACGATCGCCGCCCGCAGCATGACCGCCAGGGTCTCGCCGTCGCTCCGCCTGAGCATCATGGCGCTGCCCTCGGCGTCGGCCGCCAGCGGCTCCAGGCCTGTGGCCAGCGAGGCGGCGTGGTCGGGGTGGAGGAAGGCGGTGAACGGGCGTCCCGCCACCCGGGCGGGGGAGTCCTCGCCCAGCAGGCGGGCCCCGGCGGCGTTGACCCAGGCGATGGTGCCGTGACGGCACACGCACAGCAGGTCGCTCGTCAGGTCGAGCAACCGTGCCGCGGTGAGGTCGTCAGGAGGCGAAGGGTGGTCGTCCGTCATGGTTTCCGGTCTGGGCGGCAGGCGGCTGCCGCCAGATTAGCGCAGAGAGCGGACCGGAACCAAAGTTCAGTTGAACAGGAAGTCCGACGCGCGGTCGCCGCCGGCCACCCGGGCCTTGTCGTCCTT
This sequence comes from Solirubrobacterales bacterium, assembly GCA_050260775.1. Classification (GTDB taxonomy): domain Bacteria; phylum Pseudomonadota; class Alphaproteobacteria; order Rhodospirillales; family Magnetospirillaceae; genus CALABS01. The sequence goes on from JBLNCP010000028.1 coordinate 8,721, forward strand.
GGCGCGGAAGACGCGGCGGGCGACGGTCACCAGGTCGTCGGTCGACGGCTGGCTCTGGATGTGCTCCGACACCGGGGCCTGCTCCGCCTTGGCCTCGATCACCGCCGCCGGGATCGGCCGGGGGGCGGAGGCGGCCGGCGGCACGGGAGTTCCGTGCGCGGCCTGGGGCTCGGCGTAGCGCGAGAAGGCCTTGTCGGCGGGGAAGATGGCGGCGGCACGCTTGAGCGCGGCCTGCTCGATCGCCGGCTTCGGCGTCGCCGCCGTGGTGCTGGCGCGATAGACGAAGCCCTCGGCGCGATAGACCTTGCTGCCGTAATCCTCGGCGGGGCGGTACCAGACGCGCAGCTGGCTCCAGTCGTTGCGGGGCGAAATGTCGAGAACGGGGACCGAGCGGGTGATCTCGCCGCGGCCGGCACCACCCCGGGCCGGGGCCCAGTTGGCGTGGTCGACCAGCACCAGGCGATTGCTCACCACCCGGCTGACCACCGCGACGTGGCCGTGGCTCATGGCGCCCTGGCGCGAGAACACCAGCACGGCGCCGTCCTTGGGGATGCGGCCACGCTCGTAGACGCCGGCGGCAGCCTGCCACCATTCCCACGCGTCACCCTTCAGTTTGATGCCCGACGTCTCACGCGCATAGGGCACGCAGCTGATGGCGAAAGCATCGGCGACCGGGGTCGCCAGGAGAAGGGCTCCTACGAGCAACAGAAGGCCAATTCTCACCGATTACCCTCCCGTTCCCACAATCGGTTTTCACGATTGTGGACATAACGAAACCCGATGGCAACCGGTTTAACCAATTTTCGTTAAAACATTCTATAACCCGGAAGGATACGCACAGGCTCAGAAGTCGCAACCCTTCCGGAACCGCCCAATTGCGGTCTATGATCCGCGCTTCCGGGGGCGCGTTACCATCGTCCCATCGTCGTGTCCGGGACCTATTCGGGAGAAGTACTGGTGAGATTGTTCGCGACGGTGGTTGTATCCGCCCTTGTCTTGACGCAGTCCCAAACGGCGTGGAGCGCCGAACGGCGTACCCTGGTCGTCGCGGCCGGCGAGGTCACCGGCTACTATTATCCGGCGGCGGGGGCGTTGTGCCGCGTCCTCAACAAGGAACGCCCCATGGGGGCGACCTGCGCGGCGTTCCCGTCCTCCGGTTCGGCCGCCAACGTCGCGGCCCTGAGGTCCGGCGACGTCGATCTGGCCATCCTGCAATCCCGGGCGGCGACGCTGGCGCTGGCGGGAGACGAAGGCTTCAAGGAGCAGGGGCCGTTCGCCGACCTGCGCGCCGTCATGAGCCTGCACGGCGAGCAGGTGGTGGTGCTGGCGCGCCAGGGGTCCAACATCAAGGATCTGGCCGACCTCAAGGGCAAGCGCGTCAATCTGGGCCGTCCGGGCTCGTTCCAGCGCAGCATGGCCGACACGGTGCTCGAGGCGGCGGGGCTGTCGGAAGGCGACCTCGCCCCGGTGGTGGAACTCGACCTCGGCGACCAGACGCCGCAGCTGTGCGAGGGCAACATCGACGCCGCCTTCTATACCGGCATCCATCCCATGGAGGAGGTCGCCACCGCGCTGGAGGAGTGCGAGGCCCAGGCGGTGCCGATCAAGGCCCGCACCATCGACGCCTACATCAAGCGCAATCCGTGGCTGTCCCACGCGGTGGTCAAGGGCGGCACCTACGCGGAGATGAAGGCCGACCTGCCGGTTCTGTCGCTGAAGGCGGTGCTGGCGACGACGACGCGGCTGCCCGCCGACCAGGTGCAGGCCATCCTCAAGGCCGTGCACGCCAATTTCGGCGCCTTCACCCGGCTGCATCCGGTGCTGAACGGCCTGTCCAAGGCCGAGACCGCCCGCGACGGCATTTCCATCAAGCTGCACGAGGGCGCCGAGAAGTTCTACGGCGAGACCGGCCTGCGGTAGCCTCCCCCGGCTCTGGCGGCGGAGCAAAAGAAAAGCGCCGCCGGCCGCGAGGCCGACGGCGCTTCGAACCCTGGGCGACCGATTACTTGACGGTCTTCAGGTAGCCGATCACGGCGGCCACGTCCTCGGGCTTCTTCAGGCCGGCGAAGGCCATCTTGTTGCCGGGCACGGCGCCCTTGGGGTCGCTGATGTACTTGGTCAGGCTGGCTTCGTCCCAGGTCAGGCCCGAATTGGCCATCGCGTCGGAGTACTTGAAGCCGGCGGCGGTGCCCGCCTTGCGGCCGACCACGCCGGCCAGGCTCGGGCCGACGCCGTTCTTGCCGGCTTCCACCTTGTGGCAGGCCTTGCACTGGTTGAACGCGGCGGGGGCGTCGTCGGCGTGGGCGGCCATGGGGGCCAGCAGCAGGGCGGCGAGAGCGAGACCAACCTTCTTCATCACAATCTCCCAAGTCATGTTTGTTAAGAACGAAAACGCGGAACCTGCGGACAACGGCGCTCGGGCTGCGAGCCTGCCGTACGTTGCTCAGGGTAGAAAGGGTTGATGGCTGAAATGGGGCGCATCCGAGGTATCTTCTCGCGCGACCGTCATCTCGATCCCGATGCGTGCGGGGGACGGTCGGCGAAAAACAGCGGACGCGGCGATTTCTCCCTGACGTTCTAGGCCAATGCGTCGGGCGCGCATTATGGGTGAGATCCATTCCAGGTTCAACAATTTAGCCGTCGAAAGTGGTAGTCGTTTTCATCGAATGGCGCGGGCGGCGGCGTTTGGCTCGGGCGCCCCGTGATGGTATGACGGCGGCATGACGCATCTGCCCATCGACGACGTGCTTCCCGCCATCCGTTCGGCGCTGGCCTCCGCCCCCGCCCTCGTCCTGCAGGCGCCCCCCGGCGCCGGCAAGACGACGCGGGTGCCGCTGGCGCTGCTGGCGGAGCCCTGGCTGGCCGGCCGGCGCATCGTCATGCTGGAGCCGCGCCGGCTCGCCGCCCGTGCCGCCGCCGCCCGTATGGCCGAGACCCTGGGCGAGGGCATCGGCGATACGGTCGGCTACCGTATCCGCTTCGAGGCGCGGGTGAGCGCGCGGACGCGGATCGAGGTGGTCACCGAAGCCATCCTTACCCGTATGCTGCAGGACGATCCCTCGCTGCCCGGCGTGGGACTGGTGATCTTTGACGAATTCCACGAGCGCAGCCTCAACGCCGATTTCGGTCTGGCGCTGTGCCTGGAGACGCAAGGGGCGTTGCGGGACGACCTCAAGCTGCTGGCGATGTCGGCCACCCTCGACGGTGCCCCGATCGCCCGCCTGATGGGCGACTGCCCGGTGGTGACCAGCGAGGGCCGCGCCTTCCCGGTCGACACCCGCTTCCTCGCCCGGCCCGAGCCCCGGCGCTTCGAGGACGGGGTGGCGGCGGCGGTGGGCCAGGCCCTGGCCGCCGACGACGGCGACGTGCTGGTGTTCCTGCCCGGCACGCGCGAGATCCGCCGGGTGGAAACTTTGCTGGCCGACCTTCCGGCAGCGCGTGGGGTGATGGTGGCCCCCCTTTACGGCGACCTCGCCCAGGAGGCGCAGGACCGCGCCCTCAGGCCCGCCCGCGACGGCCGGCGCAAGGTCGTGCTCGCCACCGCCATCGCCGAGACCTCGCTGACCATCGAAGGCGTGCGCATCGTGGTCGACGGCGGCCAGATGCGGGTTCCGCGCTTCGATCCGTCGTCGGGGATGACCCGCCTGGTGACGCTGCCGGTCAGCCGCGCCTCGGCCGACCAGCGGCGCGGCCGCGCCGGCCGCCTCGGCCCCGGGGTGTGCTGGCGCCTGTGGTCGGAGGCGGAGGACCGTGCGCTGCAGCCGTTCACCGCCCCCGAGATTGCCGAAGCCGACCTCGCCCCGCTCGCCCTCGACCTTGCGCAATGGGGCGTGCAGGACGCGGGTACCCTGGCGTGGCTCGACCCGCCGCCGGCTGCGGCGCTGGCCTCGGCGCGCGAGTTGCTGGGGGAACTGGGCGCGGTGGACGAGGCCGGGCGGATCACCGCCCATGGCCGGGCCATGAACCGCCTCGCCATGCACCCGCGCCTGGCCCACATGGTGCTCAAGGCGGGCGAACTCGGGGCCCGCGGGCTGGCCTGCGACATCGCCGCCCTGTTGTCGGAGCGCGACGTGCTGCGGGCCGAGCGGGGCTGCCGCGATGCCGACGTGCGGCTCCGGATCGACGCGCTGCGCACCGGCGAGGGCTTTGACCCCCGCCATGGGCTCGCCATCGACCGCGGCGCCCTGTCCCGGGTCCGCCAGTCCGCCCGCGAGTGGCGCCGCCGCCTCGGCCTCAAGGCCGGCCAGGAGGACGGCGATGCCCGCGATGCCGGCCTCCTGCTCGCCTTCGCCTATCCCGACCGCATCGCCCGGCGCCGCCCCGGTGGCGACAGCCGCTACGCCATGGCCAGCGGCCGCGGCGCCTTCTTTTCCGAGCCCGAACCGCTGGCCGCCGAGGAATTCCTGGTGGCCGCCGAGCTGGACGGCGACCGGCGCGAGGCGCGCATCTTCCTGGCGGCGCCGCTGAGCAAGGCCGAGATCGAGACCCAGTTCGCCTCCGAGATCCGGTCGGTCGAGGCGGTGGCGTGGGACAGCCGCGACGAGGCGGTGGCGGCGCGGCGGCAGCGGCGGCTGTGGTCGCTGGTGCTCGACGACCACCGCATCGACAAGGCCGATCCGCATGCCCTGGCGGCGGCCATGGCCGAGGGTATCCGGGCCATTGGCCTGGCCGCCCTGCCGTGGACGGGAGAGCTTCTGAAATACCGCGAGCGCATCGGCTTCCTGCGCCGGGTCGACCCCGATTCGGGGTGGCCCGACGTTTCCGACGCGGCGCTGACCGCCGCGCTGGAGGATTGGCTGGCCCCCTACCTTGCCGGCATCACCCGGCGGGCCCACCTCGCTCGCCTCGATCTCGCGGCGGCTGTCCATGGCCTGCTCGATTGGGAGTCCAAGCGGCGGCTGGACGAGCTGGCGCCGACCCATGTCCAGGTTCCGTCGGGCAGCCGGGTCCCCATCGACTATTCGGGCGACGAGCCGGTCCTGGCGGTGCGGCTGCAGGAAATGTTCGGCTGCGCCGAGACGCCCCGGATCGCCGGCGGCCGGGTGCCGCTGCTGCTGCACCTGTTGTCGCCGGCACGCCGTCCGGTGCAGGTCACTCGCGACCTCGCCAGCTTCTGGGCCAATGCCTACAAGGCAGTGAAGGCCGACCTCAAGGGCCAGTATCCCAAGCACTGGTGGCCGGACGACCCCATGCAGGCCGAGCCCACCGCGCGGGCCAAGCCGCGCGGCAAGTGAGGGTCAGGCGGCGGGGGAGGGGGCGGCGCCGGGCTTGCCCTTGGCGCCGGCCTTGGCCCTGAGCGCCGCCGCCACCATGGTGGCGATGAAGGCGGCCAGGGCGATGCCGTTGAGCAGCCCGCCGCAGCGGCGCAGCTCGTCCATTGCCAGCAGGTCGCCGGCGACGCGGACGATCAGCCCGCCGTGCAGGAGCGCCAGCGGCGCGTAGAAATGGCGGCCGTAGGCGATCTTGATCTTGACCACCGCCGGCAGGATGACCGGCGCGTGGCCGAACACCATGGCGAAGACGAAGCCGACGAACAGGGCATGCAGGGCGGCGTCGTAGAGCCAGCCCTCGGCGAACGGCATCAGCAAGCCCGACAGGGCGAGCCAGCCGTAGCCGCTGAGCAGGCAGACCGCCACGTAACGGGTGAGGCCGCCCTGGCGGATGGTGCGGCGGACGACGTCGTTGGCCAGCGACCAGGCGAACAGCAGCACCAGCCCGAGGCCGAAGGCCAGCGGCGAGGCGAAGGCGGCGCCCGCCAGCACCAGGGTCAACGGCGCCAGCAGCGTCGGCACGCGATGGCGCCGGGGCGGCAGGAAGCGCGACAGTTCCAGTCTTTCGCCGGCGATGGTCAGCACCAGGAAGCAGGCCCACAGGGGCACGACCCGAGGGATGGTTGCGCCGTGGAACCAGGCGGCGTTTCCCGCCACCCAGGCCACGGCCCCCAGCGCCATCACGGCGGTGAACACCTCGGGCTGGCGGCGGACCACCACGAGCGCCATGGCCAGGAACACCAGGCTGCCGAACACCAGCAGCGGGGTTGCCGGCAAGCCGGCGGCAAGGGCGACGCCGCCGGCGCCGGTCAGCAGCGGGGCCAGATACCCCCACTTGCGGCCGAGCGCCACGGCGCGCTCCAAGCCGATGACCGTTCCGAAGAAGCCGGACACCATCAGCGGCCCGTGCAGCATCAGGTCGGCGGCGGGAACCTCCCAGCCCATCCGGGCCTCGCCGGTCAGCACGCCGATGACCAGCGAGACGGCGCCCAGCGCCAGGAGGGGGAAGGGCGGGATCGTCACCATCCGAGGATCTCGCGCGCCATGGAAGACAGCCGGTCGGGGCTCCAGAACGGCTCGGGCAGAACCTCGACGGTCACCGCAAGGCCGGGGGCCATGCCGGCCACCGCCCGCATCGCCTCGTCCTGCAGGTAGGAGGATTGCGGGCAGGCGGGCGTCGTCATGATCATGCCGACCCGCACAGCCCCCTCGGCGACCTCGACCGATTCCACCAGCCCGAGATCGACGATGTTGATGCCGACATCGGGGTCAAGCACCTGTCGGAGCGCGTCGAGCACGTCGGGCTGGGTGAGCATGGGGGCGGCCTCTCCAGGGGATGGTTGACCATGCGCCGGCCCCGCCCGCGGCGGCCTTGAGGCTGGTCAAGGGGCGGCGATCAGCTTGAGGTCGGAGAGCCGTCCGATGGTTTCATCGAGCACGCGGCGCAGTTCGCCCGCTGATCGGGGATCTTGCTCGAAAGGGCGGGCCTCGGCCGCGCGCGCCGCGGCGAAGAGGGCGGGAAGCCCGAGCAGGGCCGAAGAGGATTTCAGGTTATGGACCGCCTTGGCCGCCGCCTTGCCTTGGCCGGCTTCGGTGTGCGTGGCGAAGTCCCTCACCAGCCGGCGGGCATCGCTGACGAAGAATTCCAAGAGTTCCTGCACCGGGCCGGGGCCGATCTCCGTCCGCAGCACCGCCAGCGCGTCGAGGTCGACCAGCAGCGGGTCAGTCATCGACCGTCTCGGGCTGCGGGGCCCGGCGAATGGCCGCGATCGCCTGGGCGCGCGAGCTGACCCCGAATTTCTTCAGGATCTTAGTGACGTGGACTTTGATCGTGTTGGCGGACAGCTGGAGTTCGTTGGCGATCTCCTTGTTCGACTTCCCCTTCGACAGCAGCAGCATGACCTTGCGCTGCATGGGGGTCAGGGCCGCATCCTCGCCCTTTGCCGCATTTGCCGCGCCAGGCATGCCGCAGAAGACCTGCTCACCCCGCATCACCGTGCGCAAGGCCGACCCGATTTCCTCGGGCGGCAAGGTCTTGGGAATGAAGGCCGCGGCGCCTGACAGGCGCACCATTTCGGCAATGTCGGGAGTGGCGACCCCGGAGACCACCGCCACCGCGGCGCGGCCGCTCATCGCCACCAGATTGAACACTTCCTCCAGGGTTGCGAGGCCTGGCATGAGAAGGTCAAGAAGAATCAGGTCAAAGCTTGTTTTTTCAAGTAATCGCTGTGCGCAATCAAAATTATCGCACTCTACGACCGCAGGTTGAGCCTCGGTCGAAGCGGAAATGATGGCTCTGAGCCCCATTCTGAACAGCGGATGATCATCGACAATTAGGATGTGCACAACGAAACACCTTCAGGGCGGGCAACCCACCCGTTTGGTGAAGTCTTTATAATTTTACCAAGATGCGATAGCTATACGCCCGTATAATCATAACTGCGGGGTGATGTGGCTCATCCTGCGTCGCGCCCAAGAATACCCATCCTGCGCATTGAGTTTTTGATGCGCACAGGGACCGAACCTTTCGGTTATCACCCATCTTGGTGTCACCCCCCTTGGTAATTGCCGGTCCCGGCGTATTCGTCGAGGTTTGCTGTGCGCTCGCGACGGGGCGACTGGGGGACGAGCGGATGGACGGGTTTTCCTACTGGGCGGAATTCAAGATCGACGCCGAGGGAGGGATTTGGGAAACCACCGTCCTGGATCCCCGCATGGCCCGTCTGCTGCCCAGGGTCGACGCCATCACCTACCTGCTCGGGGTCGACCTCGCCACCCAACTCATGCATGCCTGCACGCTGCGCGGCCGTGCCGAGGCCGATTTTTCGGTCGAAGGCGAGGAGGATTCGCCGTGGCCGGCCCGCCACGGCCACTGCACCATGACCCTGGCCGCCGACCGCAGCCACATCGTGTGCCGGCTTGGGTTCGCCTCGCTCGAGACCCTGCTGCTCGGGATGCCTCCGGCCGCGTTGACGCTGGGGAAGGGCAGATGGTGACCGCCGCCGTCGCCACCGCAGCCCCGCCCAACACCGCGCTGGTCGCGGTCATCGCCGGCAATTCAACGCACCGCAACGAGGTGGCGCACGCCCTGACCTCGTTTTATCGCGTCGCCGGCTACGGCGACGCCAGCCAGGCCCTCGAGGAACTCGAACGCACCCCGCCCTGCGTGGTGGTGGTCGACGAGATGGTGCCCCCCTTCGGCGGCCTCGCCGTCGTGCGCCGGCTGCGCGAGCGTCAGGGATTGCGCGATGTCCCGATCATCTGCACGGCGGTGATGGAGCGCATGCGCGGGGATCCGCGCCAGCTCGGCGCCGATGCCTTCCTCGGCAAGCCGTTCCGTCGCAGCGCGCTGATCCGGGCCATCTCGGGGCTGGTCAACAAGCGGGTGGAGGGGGCGTGGGACAGCCTGCCGGCCGTGCCGCGCGAAAGCCTCAAGCGCACCATCGACGTCTTCAATGGCATCTCCGACCTGATCGACAAGGGCGAGCCCCTCGCCTACCGGGCGGTCCAGGATGCCTGCGCCCCGTTGGTCGATGCCGTGAAAAGCAACGATTTCAAGGTGATCCTCAGCGGGGTCAAGGATCACGACAATTACTCGTACGTCCATTCGCTGCGCGTCGCCACTTTCCTGTCCCTGTTCGGCTACACCGTCGGGCTCAAGGGCGACGACCTGGCGCTGCTGGCCAGCGGCGGCCTCGTCCACGACATCGGCAAGATGTTCATTCCCCACGAGGTGCTGAACAAGCCCGGCAAGCTGGTCGACAAGGAATGGGACCTGATGAAGAGCCATGTGGCGCGGACCTCGGATTACCTGCGGGGCACCAGCGACGTGCCGCGCGGCGTGCTCACCATTGCCGAGCAGCACCACGAGAAGCTCGACGGCACCGGCTATCCGAGGGGCATCGGCCAACTGAACGAACTGGCGCGCATGGCCTCGATCGCCGACGTGTTCGGCGCCCTGACCGACCGGCGCTGCTACAAGCCGCCGATGGCGCCCGAGGAGGCGCTCAAGATCATGACCGAGGACATGAAGCCGGCGCTGGACCAGCATCTGCTGGCGATGTTCCGCGAAATGCTGCTGGACGCCGCGGCGGCCGGTCCGATCGAGTGAAGGCCAGGGAGGTTGCCATGCCCAACCAGGATCGTCGGATTCATGCGCGCGTTCCCGCGCAGACCCTGTTCATCGAGATCGACGGTCAGCCCCACGCCCTGATCGACATCTCCGCCGGCGGGGTGGCCTTCGAGGCGCATGGCCTCCACCCGGGGCAGGTGGTGCTGGCGCTGATCCGTTCCGTGCTCGACGAGCAGGACTTCGCGGTGGCCCACTGCCGCATCATCCAGGTATGCGGCTGCCGCGCCTCGGCCGCCTTCGTCGATCCCAAGCTTCCCCTGCTCAGGTTCGTCATCGGTCACATCGGCAACATGACCGGCGTCGAGCCCCACCTGCTCAAGCGATCCGCGGGGGCGTGACCCCACCGTCGGGGTGGGCCGCCGCCCTTGACCGTGACGGGGGCGCTGGTTAGGGTTGCGGACCTTTTCGCAACTCCTTGCTCACGGCGGATTTCCATGGCCCAAGGCGGCGCATCGAAGCCCAGTTTCCAGCAACTGATCCTGACCCTGCACGCCTTCTGGGCCGAGCAGGGTTGCGTCATCCTGCAGCCCTACGACATGGAAGTGGGCGCCGGCACCTTCCACCCCGCCACCACGCTCCGCGCGCTGGGGCCGGACAACTGGAAGTGCGCCTACGTGCAGCCGTCGCGCCGGCCCAAGGATGGCCGCTACGGCGAGAACCCCAACCGGCTGCAGCACTATTACCAGTATCAGGTGCTGCTGAAGCCCTCGCCGCAGAACTCGCAGGAGCTTTACCTGGAGTCGCTGCGCCGCCTCGGCATCGACCCCATGAAGCACGACATCCGCTTCGTCGAGGACGACTGGGAGAGCCCGACGCTCGGCGCCTGGGGCCTGGGCTGGGAGGTGTGGTGCGACGGCATGGAGGTGACCCAGTTCACCTATTTCCAGCAGGTGGGCGGCATCGAATGCGATCCCGTCGCCGTCGAGCTGACCTATGGTCTCGAACGCCTGGCCATGTACATCCAGGGCGTCGAGAACGTCTACGACCTGGATTTCAACGGCCAGGGGGTGAAGTACGGCGACATCTTCCTGCAGGCCGAGCAGGAGTACTCGGCGCATAACTTCGAGGCGGCCGACACCGAGATGCTTTACCGCCACTTCCTCGACGCCGAGAAGGAGTGCGAGAACCTGCTGGCCAAGAAGCTGGCGCTGCCGGCCTACGACCAGTGCATCAAGGCGAGCCATCGCTTCAACCTGCTCGATGCGCGCGGGGTGATCTCGGTGACCGAGCGCCAGGCCTACATCGGCCGCGTGCGCGCGCTGGCCAAGGCGTGCTGCGAGAGCTGGCTGGCTTCTCAGACGAAGGGGGCCTGAGCCATGGCCGAATTCCTGCTCGAAATCCTGTCCGAGGAAATCCCCGCCCGCATGCAGGCGCGTGCCGCCGAGGACCTGCATCGCATGGTCACCGAGGGCCTGGCCAAGGCCGGGCTGGCGTTCGACGCCGCCCGCGCCTACGTGACGCCGCGCCGCCTGACCCTGGTGATCGAGGGCCTGCCGACGGCGCAGCCGGATGTCACCGAGGAGCGGCGCGGGCCGCGCGTCGGTGCGCCCGACCAGGCCATGGCCGGCTTCCTGCAGTCGACCGGCCTCACGCTGGAGCAGCTGGAGAAGCGCGACACCGGCAAGGGCGAGTTCTGGTTCGCCAACATCTCCAAGAAGGGCCGGCCGACCACCGAGGTGCTGGCCGAGATCGTCGGCCAGACCATGGCCGACTTCCCGTGGCCGAAGTCGCAGCGCTGGGGTGCCAATCCGGTGCGCTGGGTCCGCCCGGTGCAGTCCATCCTCTGCCTGTTCGACGGCGCCGTGGTGCCGGTGGCGTTCGGGCCGGTCACGGCATCCGACCTCAGCCGCGGCCACCGCTTCCTGGCGCCCGAGACCTTCCGGGTCACCGGGTTTGCCGACTATCTCGCCAAGCTGGGCCACGCCAAGGTGATGCTCGACCCGGTCGAGCGTCGCCACGAGATCCTGAAGCAGGCCGAGGCCGCCGCCGCCGCCGAGGGCCTGACGCTGCGCGCCGACGACGGCCTGCTGGCCGAGGTCACCGGCCTGGTGGAGTGGCCGACCGTCCTGGTCGGGTCCATCGACGAGAAGTTCATGGGGGTGCCGCAGGAGGTGCTGATCACCTCCATGCGCTCGCACCAGAAATACTTCTCGCTGCTGAATGCCGACGGCTCGCTGGCGCCCCGCTTCCTGGTGGTGTCCAACATGCTGACCTCGGACGGCGGCGCCGCCGTGGTTGCCGGCAACCAGCGCGTCCTGCGCGCCCGTCTGTCGGACGCGGCGTTCTTCTGGGAGACCGACCGCAAGGCCCGGCTGGACACCCGCCTGCCCAAACTGGCAGAGCGCCTGTTCTACGCCAAGCTGGGCACCATGGCCGACAAGGTCGAGCGCCTCAAGGGACTGGCCAAGGCACTGGCCGCCGCGGTTCCCGGCGCCGACGCCGCCCAGGCCGCCCGCGCCGCCGAGCTCGCCAAGGCGGACCTGTCCACCGAGATGGTGGGCGAGTTCCCCGAGCTCCAGGGCATCATGGGCCGCTACTACGCCCTGGGTGACGGCGAGGCCGCCGCGGTGGCCGACGCCATCGCCGAGCACTACGCGCCGCAGGGCCCGTCCGACAAGGTGCCTTCGGCCCCGGTCAGCATCTGCGTGTCGCTGGCCGACAAGATCGACGCCCTGGTCGGCTTCTTCGCCATCGACGAGAAGCCCACCGGCTCGAAGGATCCGTTCGCACTCCGCCGCGCCGCCCTCGGCGTCATCCGCGTGGTGGTGGAGAACGGCCTCCGGCTGCCGCTGGTGCCGCTGTTCAAGCTGGCCTACGCCCAGTTCAAGGCGGGCACCCTCGAACGCTCGGCCGATGACACCGCCGCCGACCTCATGGAATTCTTCGCCGACCGTCTCAAGGTGCATCTGCGCGAGAAGGGCGTGCGCCACGACCTGGTCAACGCCGTGTTCTCGCTCGGCGAAGCCGAAATTAAGAATGCCGGCCTTCGGGCCGGCGGGGGCGGCGAGGACGATCTGGTGCGCCTGCTGGCGCGGGTGGATGCCCTGGGTCAATTCCTGCAATCCGACGATGGCGCGAATCTTCTCGTTGCTTATCGCCGCGCAGTGAATATCGTGAGAATCGAAGAGAAGAAGGATGGGGCTGCCTACGCCGGTCCGGCCGACGAGGCGATGCTCCGCGAGCCCGAGGAAACCGGCCTGTACCGGGCCTTGGCCGACGTCCGCTCGGGCGCGGCCCCGGCACTGCAGGCCGAACGGTTCGCGGAGGCCATGGCCACGCTGGCGCAGCTGCGGCGGCCCGTCGACGCCTTCTTCGACAAGGTGACGGTCAACACCGACGAGGCGGCGCTCCGGGTCAACCGGCTGCGTCTGCTGGCCGAAATCGGTTCAGCCATGGGCAGGCTGGCCGATTTCTCGAAGATCGAAGGGTGAATGGCCCGCGCGTTTCCGACCAGTCTTCGTCCATGAGGACGATGGGGGCGGGGCGCGCGGTGGGTTATCTATAACAGGCGGGCGTTACCTGAGGGGTCGGGGCGTCTGCGGTCAAACCGGGCCAGGAAGGGGTAAATTCCATGACGAAGTGGGTCTACGGCTTCGGCGGCGGACGAGCGGAAGGCCGTGCCGACATGAAGAACCTGTTGGGCGGTAAGGGTGCCAACCTGGCCGAGATGGCCAACCTCGGCATCCCGGTTCCCCCCGGTTTCACCATCACCACCGAGGTTTGCACCTACTACTACGACAACAACGAGACCTACCCCGAGACCTTGAAGGCCGAGGTCATGGAGGCGCTGGCCCGGGTCGAGGAGATCATGGGCGTCAAGTTCGGCGACAACGCCAACCCGCTGCTGGTCTCGGTGCGCTCGGGCGCGCGGGCGTCCATGCCCGGCATGATGGACACCATCCTCAACCTGGGCCTCAACGACGTGTCGGTCGAGGGCCTGGCCAAGTGCTCGAACGACCCGCGCTTCGCCTATGATTCCTACCGCCGCTTCATCCAGATGTACTCCAACGTCGTCCTCGACGTGGACCACCACAATTTCGAGGAAATCCTCGATGTGGTGAAGGAGGACAAGAACTACCGCCTCGACACCGAGCTGACCGCCGACGATTGGAAGGCGGTGGTCGCCAAGTACAAGGACATGGTCAAGGCCAAGCTCGGCCGCCCGTTCCCGCAGGACGTCCACGAGCAGCTGTGGGGCGCCATCGGCGCCGTGTTCGGCTCGTGGATGAACCAGCGCGCCATCACCTATCGCCGCCTGCACGAGATCCCCGAAAGCTGGGGCACCGCCGTCAACGTCCAGGGCATGGTGTTCGGCAACATGGGCAGCGACTGCTGCACCGGCGTGTGCTTCACCCGCAACCCCTCGACCGGCGAGAACGAGTTCTACGGCGAGTTCCTGGTCAACGCCCAGGGTGAGGACGTGGTGGCGGGCATCCGTACCCCGCAGCAGCTCACCATCGCCGGCAAGCAGGCCCAGAAGTCCGATCTGCCGTCCATGGAAGAAGAGATGCCGGCGGTGTTCAAGGAGCTGAACGCCATCCGCCACAAGCTGGAAGCCCATTACAAGGACATGCAGGACATGGAGTTCACGGTGCAGCAGCACCGTCTGTGGATGCTCCAGACCCGCACCGGCAAGCGCACCACCAAGGCGGCGCTGAAGATCGCCGTCGACATGGCGCGCGAAGGCCTGATCACCCGCAAGGAAGCCGTCAAGCGCATCGATCCCGGCGCGCTCGACCAGCTGCTCCACCCCACCCTCGACCCCAAGGCGGCGCGCACCCTGCTGTCGCGCGGCCTGCCGGCCTCGCCGGGCGCCGCGTCGGGCAAGGTGGTGTTCTCGGCCGAGGAGGCCGAGCACTGGGTCAAGGAGAAGAAGGAAAAGGTCATCCTGGTCCGCATCGAGACCAGCCCCGAGGACATCGGCGGCATGCACGTCTCGGAAGGCATCCTGACCACCCGCGGCGGCATGACCAGCCACGCGGCGGTGGTGGCCCGCGGCATGGGCACCCCCTGCGTCGCCGGCGCCGGCGAAATCCGCGTCGACTACGCCGGCAAGGTGTTCAAGGTCGCCGGCAAGGAGGTCAAGGAAGGTGACGTCATCACCCTCGACGGCTCGACCGGCGAGGTGTTCCTGGGCGCCGTCCCCACCATCCAGCCCGAGCTGACCGGCGACTTCGCCACGCTGATGGAGTGGGTCGACACCATCCGCACCCTCAAGGTCCGCGCCAATGCCGAGACCCCGAACGACGCCGCCACCGCGCGCAAGTTCGGCGCCGAGGGCATCGGCCTGTGCCGCACCGAGCACATGTTCTTCGACCCGCAGCGCATCCTGGCGGTGCGCGAGATGATCCTGGCCGGTGACGAGAAGGGCCGCCGCGCCGCCCTGGCCAAGCTGCTGCCGTTCCAGCGCCAGGACTTCATCGACCTGTTCCTGATCATGCAGGGCCTGCCGGTGACCATCCGCCTGCTCGACCCGCCCCTGCACGAGTTCCTGCCCCACACCGAGGCCGAGATCCAGGAGATCGCGACGGCGGCCGGGGTGGACGCGGCGACGGTGAAGGCGCGCAACGCCTCGCTGCACGAGGCCAACCCGATGCTCGGCCATCGCGGCTGCCGCCTCGGCATCACCTATCCCGAGATCTACGAGATGCAGGCCCGCGCCATCTTCGAGGCGGCGGTGCATGTGTCGCGCGATACCGGCCGCACGGTGACGCCGGAGATCATGATCCCGCTGGTGGGCGCCAAGAAGGAGCTCGACCTCATGAAGGCGTCCATCGACAAGGTGGCGGCCGAGGTGTTCGCCGAGAACAGCTACCAGCTGAAGTACATGGTCGGCACCATGATCGAGCTGCCGCGCGCCGCCCTGCTGGCCGGTGAGATCGCCCAGTCGGCCGAGTTCTTCTCGTTCGGCACCAACGACCTCACCCAGACCACGTTCGGCATGAGCCGCGACGATTCCGGCCCGTTCCTCGAGGTCTACCGCGCCAAGGGCATCTACGAGCACGACCCCTTCGCCCAGCTCGACCAGCAGGGCGTCGGCGAACTGGTCAAGATCGCCTCGGAGCGCGGCCGCGCCACCCGCGAGCACCTCAAGCTCGGCATCTGCGGCGAGCATGGCGGCGACCCCAGCTCCATCGCCTTCTGCCAGAAGGTCGGCCTGGACTACGTCTCGTGCTCGCCCTACCGCGTGCCGATCGCGCGCCTCGCCGCGGCCCAGGCCGCGCTGGGCGGCGGTGACAGCGGCACCCGCTAAGGACGTTTGACCCGCTTCAGGGGGGCCCCGCCGCTTTTTACCAGCGGCGGGGCCTTCCTTCTTTCCGGCCCCCGCCCGCGCGGCTATTGTCCCGGCCATGACGGCTGCCCTGACCCTGTCCCCGAAGATCGTTCCCGCCGCCAAGTCCCGCCGTGACGAATGGATCGCCGCCGGGCTGTCGGTGACCCTTCATGTCGGGGTGGTATTGCTGTGGCTGGTGCCGCTGCCGTCGTCGGCCCCGCCGGAGGAACCCGCCGCGCTGACCGTTCAACTGGTGCAAGAGCCCAAGCCCGAGCGTCCGGTCCCGGCGGCGCCAAACCCGCTCGCCTCCGAGGCCGACCAGAACGGCAAAGCCGACAAGTCCGACAAATCCGATGGGGATGGCGCGGGAGCGGCTGCCCGCGCAGCCGAGGCGGCGCCGCGCCCGATCCCTCCGAAACCCATTCGGGAAGAGGCGCCGAGCACCGGCCAGTCCCCCGGTCGGGCGGTTTCCGTCAAGAAGGTGCCGCTGACCCGCAGCGAGCGCGACGTCGTCCTGTCCCAGGTGCTGCGCCGGTGGCGACCGCCCCGAGAACTGGCCGCTTTCCCCGATGCGGTGATGCGGGTGCAGGTGACGGTGAGGGCGGACGGCACCCTGGCGCCGCCCTTCGATGCCTCCTCGCCCTGGAACCCGGGGGCCGCCATCGAGGGCTACGACCAGCTGCCTCCCGGCCACCTGACCCGCCTGACCACCGAGGCGTTCTACCGGGCGCTCCGGGATGCCCAACCGCTACGCCTGTCGGGCGAGCTCCAGGGCAAGGCGCCCTTCGTGGTCACGCTGGATTTCCGCTACAGGGACGTGCGCTGAACTGCCACCCCCCACCTTTGTCCTTCTCGTCCTTAGCCCCCTTGGGCTATCTTGCAGCCGACAAACCGGATGGGCGTTATCAGCCTCTGATTGCCAGAGCACCCGCGCCCCGAGAGATCTACACGCGGCCCTGGTGCAACAATGAGCAAGCGTTATTCCGCAATCGTCGGCAATGTGGCCCTCACGTTGGTGGCCTTCATGCCCAAATGGCTGCGCGTGGCCACCCTGGCCCGGGCGTCGGCGCGCCTGGTCCCGCGCGTCCCGGTCGATACCGCCAGAGGCCGGCTGGTCTTCTATACGCCGTCCAAGACGGCGGTGTACTGGCCGCGAGAAGCCTTCCAGGCCGAGCCGGAAACCATCCGCTGGATCGATAGCTTCCCCGAGGGGGCAGTGTTCTGGGACATCGGCGCCAATGTCGGCTGCTATTCGCTGTATGCGGGCCTCAGGGAAGACATGCGGGTTCTGTCCTTCGAGCCGAACCCCTATACCTTCAATTGCCTGGTCAACAACATCCACCTGAACCGCCTGGATGCCCGGGTGAGCGGCTTCTGCATCGCGGTGGCCGACAAGCCCGGCATCGACGGGTTCTACATGGAAAGCCACGAGGCGGGCTCGGTCGGCAATTCGTTCGCCGATCCCAGCACCAGCACGGTCAAGGATTGCGGGACGTCCTCCTTCGTCGCCGCCATGGGCCTTTCGATCGATGCCCTGGTCGACACCATGGGCGTGCCGTTTCCGACGCACCTGAAGATCGACGTCGACGGGATCGAGGATCGCATCATCGCCGGCGGCACCAAGGTCCTCGGTGATCCGCGCTTGCGGTCGGTGCTGGTGGAAGTGGCGACCGGAACCGAGGATCTCGACCGCCGCGCCGCCGCCATCTTCGCCAAGATGAAAGAGTGCGGCTTTACCGTCGATCCAAACCACGGCGCCGGTTCGATCAACCGGCTGTTCGTTCGCTGAAATTAGGGGGGAAGTGATGCAGTACGGCCGCAAGCGGGTCTTGGTCACCGGAGGTGCCGGCTTCCTGGGTTCGCACTTATGTGAGCGGCTGCTGGCCGACGGTTGCGACGTCCTGTGCCTGGACAATTTCTTCACCGGCACCAAGGACAACATCGCCCACCTGATGTCGAACCCGTATTTCGAGTTGCTGCGGCACGACATCACGTTCCCGATCTACCTGGAAGTCGACGAGATCTACAATCTCGCCTGCCCGGCCTCGCCCATCCACTATCAGCGCGATCCGGTCCAGACCACCAAGACCAGCGTGCACGGCGCCATCAACGCGCTGGGCCTCGCCAAGCGGGTGAAGGCCAAGATTTTCCAGGCCTCGACCTCCGAGGTCTACGGCGACCCCGAGGTCCATCCGCAGACCGAGGATTATCGCGGGGCGGTCAATCCCATCGGTCCGCGGGCCTGCTACGACGAAGGCAAGCGCTGCGCCGAGACGTTGTTCTTCGACTACCATCGCCAGCACGCCCTGCGCATCAAGGTCGCCCGCATCTTCAATACCTACGGCCCGCGCATGCATCCCGACGACGGCCGCGTCGTCTCGAACTTCATCGTCCAGGCCCTCGAGGGCCGGCCGATCACTCTTTATGGCGACGGCAGCCAGACGCGCTCGTTCTGCTTCGTCGATGACATGATCGAGGGTTTCGTCCGCCTGATGGCCAGCCCCGACGAAGTCACCGGACCGGTCAATCTCGGCAATCCGGTCGAGATGACCATCCGCGAGCTCGCCGAGATGGTCGTGGAGATGATCGGTTCCAAGTCCGAGATTGTGTTCCGGCCGCTGCCGGCCGACGATCCGGTCCAGCGCCAGCCCGATATCAGCTTGGCCAAGAAGACGCTGGACTGGGCGCCCAAGGTGGCGCTGCGCGAGGGGTTGAGCAAGACCATCGCCTACTTCGAGTCCCGGCTGAAATAGGCGCGCGCCATGGGAGCCGATGTCAGCTACGTCGTCACCGTCTACAACAAGACGGCGTTCCTGCCGCTGGTCGTCGAGGGCCTGCGCCGCCAGGACGGCGCCTTCGCCCGCGAGTTCGTCTTCGTGGACGACCGCTCCACCGATGGCAGCGTCGAGATGTTGCGGGCCCTGACGGCCGATCTCCCCAACACCACGATCATCGAGCAGACGGTCAACGGCGGTCCGGCGCGGGCGATCAACGCCGGCTTCGCCGCGGCCACCGGCCGGTGGATCAAGGCGCTCGACGGCGACGATGTCCTGGTGCCGAACGCCACTGCCGTGCTGCTCGCCGCCGCCCAATCGGCCGCCGCCGGTCTCGCCTACGGCCAGCCGGTGGCCTATGGCCAGGACGCCGGCTACGACGAGTTGTTGTCCGCCGTCGAGGGATGGCGCGATGGCGAGCCCAGGGGCGTCACGGTGTTCGACGACCACCTGCCCGAGAGCCTGGGGCAATCGCGCATGAACCCCAGCTGCTGGCTGGCGGAGCGCGAGCTGGTGCTGCGCTCGGGCGGTGCCGACGAGCGCGTGTTCATCCAGGATTATTCCCTGGAGCTGCGCATGGCCGCCGAAGGCGCCCGCTTCGTCCGTGTGGCCAACCCCATCTTCCTGTGGCTGGACGAAGTGTCGGCGCGCCTGTCCGGCAACGAGCGCCAGATCCTGCACGACTGCAATCTCGCCGTGGCAAATCTGTTCCGCGACCGCTCCCATCTCGCCGGCCGCTACGGCAACCAGGCGGCCCGCCGTGTCCTGGGACGGGCCTGGCACTGGGCCCGCCGCCGCGAAGGCAAGGGGGTGGGGTCGGGCGCCTTCCTGCGCTATCTCAAGGCGCGGCTGGGGCTGTGGCGGGTGGCCGACCTCCAGGCCAGCTGCCGCGATTTCGGTGGCCCCATCCGGCGGCCGTCCGCCTAAGCGTCGACACGACTTCCCGCATACTCTCGAAAAGGGAAAATGCCGCTTCCTGGCGCTATCGTCTATGGTGCCTCCCGGTGGTTGTGCTAGGCTGGCAGCGCATCTATCGCCGAGACCAAAATGGCCAAGATCACCGCCAAACTTTCGTCCGATTTCGCGGCCTTTTCCCTGCCCACCATCGACGTCTATTCGACCCTCTCCCAGTTTGGAATGCAGTGGGTTGACGGCATCTGGGGATGGACAGAGCAGACCGTATCGAGTTCGAAGGTCGTCCTGACCGACGGAAGGGGCGGAACTGCGACGGCGACCGGGTCATTTGGAGCCGGCGGCATCACCATCAAGGGCTTGAGCGTGGTCACCTCGGCCGGCGAATCCTTCGCGATGGCCGGATCCATGCGCTTCGACGTCTACGGCAATTACCTTGGGACCAAGATCACCAGCCTGTCCGGGGCGAGCGCCGATTGGTCGTTCGCCATGACCGGGTCGGTGTCCGAGACGGCGACCGGCGACGCATCCGGGGCGCTGACCAATTTCACGTTCAAGCATGGCGATACCGAAGTCACGCTGAAGGGCAATGTTTCCGCGGCCGAATATTTCGCGTCCGACATGGTGTCATCCATGGCGGTGACGTCGATTTCCCTGACGCGTGGCGCAGATTCCTTTACCGCGAGCGGGCTGTCCGCCACGTTCGACATCACAAATTTCTGGTCCGCCGTCATGCCGATGGCCGACGAGATGCTGCTGAGCGGCGACGACGTCATCACGCTCACCATTGCTGGCGGCGGGACCGCCAGTGGCTACGGCGGCAACGATACGGTGACCGGGGGAACCGGGGCGGATTCGCTGTCGGGGGGCGACGGGAACGACAAGTTGGTCGGCGGCAACGGCGACGACAGGCTGGCGGGCGGCGCGGGCGACGACAAGCTGGCGGGTGACCAGGGCTGGGATACCGCGTCCTTCACCGATGCCTACGACAGCGTCGCCATCGTGCGGAGCGCTGCCAACACCATCACGGTGATCAGTTCCGAAGGAACCGACGTGGTGTCGGATGTGGAGCAGTTTTCATTCGCCGGCACGGGCATGTCCTTCGCGGACGTCGTCGCCAACCACGCCAGTATTTTCGCCGACCGCTTCGATGCCTCCGTCACCGGCACGCTGGCCGGCGGCAAGGGTGACGACGCCTACACCGTCGATGCCGTGGGCGATATCGTCGTGGAATTGGCCAAGCAGGGGACCGACAGCGTGGAAACCTCGCTGGATACCTATTCCCTGACCGCCGAGGTGGAACTGCTGCGTTACAGCGGGGGCGGCGACTTCGTCGGCACCGGAAACGCGGCGGCCAATACCATTTGGGGCGGGGCCGGCAACGACACGCTGGACGGTGGAGGCGGCGCCGACCTGCTGAATGGCGGGGCCGGCGGTGACATCTATGTAATCGACAACGCCAAGGACAAGGTCGTCGATTCCGACGGCCATGACGAGGTGCGCACCACATTGGCCAAGCTGACCCTCATGGCCGACGTCGAGGATCTTACCTTCATGGGGTCCAACACCACCGCCTTCACCGGCACCGGCAATGGACTGGATAATCGCATCACCGGCAAGGGCGGCAAGGACGTGCTCTCCGGGATGGCGGGCGCCGACACCCTGGTCGGCGGCGGCGGCGCCGACAAGCTCACCGGCGGCGCCGATGCCGACGTGTTCGCCTACCTGCTCGCCTCCGATGGCGGCGACACCATCACCGACTTCCAGCACGGCGTCGACAAGCTCTGCATCGCCATGGACGGTTTTGGCCTGGAGACCGCGGTTGCCGCGGACATCTTCCGACTGTCCACCGACCCGGGCGATGCCGCGGACCGCTTCATCTACAACTCGACCACCCGCACCCTCTATTTCGACGCGGACGGCGACGGGGTGGGGGGGACGGTCGTGGCCGTGCTGAACAAGGGGGCGGTGCTGACCGCCGACGACCTCGACATCCAGCCGGCCGTGAACCTGCAGAGCGATTTGTTTGCGGTCGGGCCGTTGTGAGGACGGTCGGTTCGTTTGGAAGGGGTGTTCGATGACGGTCCTCGAAATCGGCCAGCCCTTCGATATGCACAGGGTCGGGGGCACGACGGATGAACATCCACGTATGGCCGGCTATACGTCGTCGGGGTTCTCCCTTGTCTATTCTTCCCATACCGACACCTACACCGGCGAATTCCACCTGAACTCGCGCCGCGTGATCGAGGGGCTCATCACCGGGGTGGAGGTGGCGTCCGACACCGGGGAATTCCGGGTGCGTTACTGCGAACTGAATGTGACGACCAACGAGATGGCCGGGCGAACCGGCGCACAATTCCGGGAGTTCGTATTTCGCGCCGATGACACACTGATCGGCAGCACTGGCGCCGACGTGATCGACGGCTATGCCGGCAACGACACCCTAACCGGCAACGGCGGCGGCGACAGCCTGCTCGGCGGCAAGGGCGATGACCTGTTCTATGTGTACGACGCCGCCGACCTGGTCATCGAGAGCAAGGCGAGCGGCATCGACACCGTCTCCACCGACCTCGACGCCTATATTCTTCCTGCCAATGTGGAAAACCTGGTGCTTGAGGTGGGCGGCCTGACCGGCACCGGCAACGGCTTGGCCAATCACCTGGTTGCGAGTTGGGGCAACGTGCTCTACGGCATGGGCGGGTCCGACGTCCTCGATGGCGGCGAGGGCGACGACACGCTGGACGGCGGAGCCGGCGCCGATGTCATGCGGGGTAACGGCGGCAGCGATGTCTACCTTGTCGATAACGCAAAGGACGTCGTCTACGACACCCTCGATCCATGGGGGCGGGGAGGCACGGTCATCTCCAGCATCGCCTCCTTGAACCTGACCAGCTTCACGGGCGTCCGGTTCGTCGAGTTCACCACGACGGGTTCGCACACGTTCACCGGCAACGCCGAGGACAATGTCGTCACCGGCGGCGATGTTGCCGACACCTTCAGTGGCGGCGAGGGTGACGATTCTTTGATCGGGCTCGGGGGAGCCGATGTCCTGCGGGGCGGTGCCGGCTCCGACGATCTGTCCGGGGGGATGGGGGCCGACACCTTGGATGGAGGCAGTGGGGGCGACTGGATGAGTGGCGGGACCGGTGACGACCACTACGTCGTCGATGACGCCGACGATCGGGTGAATGAGGCGCCGGACGAGGGGAAAGATACGGTCGACACCACCCTCACCCAGTTCACGCTTGCTTCCGAAGTCGAAAACGCAACCTTCGTCGGTACCGGCAATGCCGAGCTGACCGGCAATGAACTGGACAACGTGCTGACCGGCGGCAAGGGCAACGATACCCTGTCCGGTGGGCAGGGCTTGGACACCCTGATCGGGGGCAAGGGCGACGACACCTACGTGGTGGACGACGGCGACAAGATCGTCGACGCGAGCGGCTGCGATACCGTCAACACCACCCTCGCGTCCTACACCTTGGCGGCAGGTGTCGAAAATCTGGTGTCATTGATCTGGGGGGATTTCAGCGGCATCGGCAATGCGCTGGCCAACCATCTGGTTTCGGGCAGCGGCAACGACACGCTCGATGGCGGTGCCGGGGCCGACCTTCTTGAGGGTGGCGACGGCGACGACGTCTATTATTTCGACAACGCCAAGGACTCCGTCGTCGACGAGGCGGGCTGGGACACCGTCATCGCCCTGACGGCCAAGGTGGACATGGCCCGCTGTGCCGGGGTCGAGCATGTCATCGCCGGAAAGGATGCGGCGCTCACGGTGGTGGGCAATGATCTTGCCAACCTGATCGAAGGCGGCACCAAGGCGGACGTCCTGTCCGGGGGCGCCGGCAACGACACGCTGGACGGGGGGAACGGCGTGGACAAGCTGAGCGGCGGCGACGGCGCGGACCTGTTCCTGTTCGACGCTCCGGCGGATGGCAAGGATACGATTTCCGACTTCGTCTCCAGCGACGACAGCATCGGCATCGTTGCGAGCGGTTTCGGGCTGACCGGGGCTTCGGAGATCTCCGCGGAGATGTTCTGGGCGGGAAGTGCGGCCCACGATGCCGACGACCGCTTCATCTACGATGCCGGCAAGGCCGTGCTTTACTACGATCCCGACGGCAGCGGTGCGCGCGCTGCCGTGGCCATAGCCTCCTTCGCCAAGGGCACGGTCCTCGGGCTGGACGACTTCGTCCTGCTTTAGTCGGCCAGCAGCATCCAGGTGTGGTCGCGGGAGAAGCCGGCGACGATGAACTGGGCGTGTTCGAAGGTGCCGTTGATGACCATGAACGGCTGGCCGTCGCGATGGAGGGTGAAGGTGCGGGTGGCGCTCTCGCGGACGACCGGCGCATGCTCGGGGTGGAAGACCTTGGCGGTTGCGGTACGGAGCATGCGGATCATTCTACCCTCCTCGGTTACCCCCGTTCGTCGGCCTCAGGCCGGTGGGGTACTTCGATGAAGGTATGCCCTCTGAGGAAAACTTGAAGGGCTATTCCTTTCGTACCTGCCCATTCGCGCGCGGTATCCCCAAACGGAAGATGTTCGCCCCTCCCTGTCATCCGCAGGCCTCCCTGTCATCCTGAGCGCTGCGAAAATCTCTTCCGGTCGAGGCACCCGGTGCCCGGTCCGGCAAGATCCTTCCGACGCTGGCGCGCCCTCAGGATGACGATGGGGGGAGCGTGGGCGCGGCGGCCTATTCGGCGGCGGCGGCCTTCTTGTGGACCTTGTGCAGGTCGAGGCGGTCCCACACGTCGCAGAAGGCGGCGACCAGATGATCCATCATGGCGTCGTCGTGCAGCGGGGTCGGGGTGATGCGCAGGCGCTCGGTGCCGACCGGAACGGTGGGGTAGTTGATCGGCTGGACGTAGATGTTGTGCTCGCGCAGCAGGATGTCGGAGGCCTGCTTGCACAGCGCCGCGTTGCCGACCATGACCGGCACGATGTGGCTGACCGAGTCGAGCACCGGGATGCCCTGGTCGGACAGGCGGCGCTTGAGGGTGGCGGCACGCTCCTGGTGACGCTCGCGCAGTTCGGGATGGCGGCGCAGGAAGCGGATCGAGGCGGTGGCGGCGGCGGCGACCGCCGGCGGCATCGACGACGAGAAGATGAAGCCCTGGCCGAAGCTGCGGACGTAGTCGACCAGGTTGGCCGAGGCGGCGATGTAGCCGCCGACCACGCCGATGGCCTTGGCCAGCGTGCCCTGGATGATGGTGATGCGCTCGCGCACGCCGTCGCGCTCAGCGACGCCCGAGCCCTCGGCGCCGTACATGCCGACGGCGTGGACCTCGTCGAGGAAGGTCATGGCGTTGTGACGCTCGGCGACGTCGCAGAACTCGGCCAGCGGGGCGATGTCGCCGTCCATGGAATAGACGGACTCGAACGCCACCAGCTTCGGCACCTCGTTGGGATAGGCCGACAGCAGCTCTTCGAGGTGCTCCGCGTCGTTGTGGCGGAACACGTGCTTGGCCGAGCGCCCGTGGCGGATGCCCTCGATCATGGAGTTGTGGTTGAGCTCGTCGGAGAACACGACCATGTTGGGAATGGTGGCGCCCAGCGTCGACAGCGTCGTTTGGTTGGCGACGTAACCCGAGGTGAACAGCAGCGACGATTCCTTGGCGTTGAAGCTAGCCAGCTCCTCTTCCAGGATCACGTGGTAATGGTTGGTGCCCGAGATGTTGCGGGTGCCGCCAGCGCCGGCGCCGCACTTGGCCAGGGCCTCCTGGGCGGCGGCGATCACCTCGGGGTGCTGGCCCATGCCGAGATAATCGTTCGAGCACCACACGGTGACCTCGTGGGTCTTGCCGTCGCGGTAGTTCAGCGCGATGGGGAAGCGTCCGGCCTGGCGCTCGAGGTCGGCGAAAACCCGGTAGCGGCCCTCGGATTTGAGGTCGTGCAGCCGCTTGGCGAAGTAATGCTCGTAGTTCATTTCGAACTGCCTCCCTCCGCGCCTTGGGACGGCGTGCGCCCTGGCGTGGTGTCCGTAGTTGCGGCGATCCTAAAGGATGGAAACGACGCAAAGCAAGTTAACAACTCGGTAATCTTCGAGCGCGCCCTTAGGTGCACCGCGAAATAATACCATCCGCGACAAGTTCGCCATGAGCTTCGTCAAGGGCGAGCCGGAAGCGCCGCAGCATCTCTACGATTTCCGCTTCCGAGATGATCAAAGGCGGGGCGAAGGCCACCGCGTCGCCCATCGCCCTCAGGATCACCCCGTGCGCCTGCGCCTTGGCCACCACGCGGGCGCCCACCCCCAACTTGGGGTCGAAGGCGGACTTGCCGTCCTTGCCGGCCACCAGCTCGACGGCGCCGATGAGGCCGACGCCGCGGGCCTCGCCGACCATCGGATGCTGCTGCAGCGCGGTCAGGCCGGCCTGCAGCACCGGCGCCACCGCGCGCACGTGGCCGAGGATGTCGCGCTCGCGATAGATGGCGAGAGCCTCCAGCGCCACCGCCGCCGGCACCGGGTGGCCGCCATAGGTCAGGCCGTGCCCGAACACGCCGATACGCCCGGCCTCGTCGCGGATCGGCTCGTAGACATGGCCGGCGACGATCAGGGCCGAGATCGGCAGGTAGCCCGACGACAGCCCCTTGGCCACGGTCATCATGTCGGGACGGAGGCCGAAGGTCTCGGAGCCGAACATGTTGCCGGTGCGGCCGAAGCCGGTGATCACCTCGTCGGCGACCAGCAGGACGTCGTATTTCCGCAGCACCGCCTGGATCTTCTCGAAATAGCCGGCCGGCGGCACGATCACCCCGCCGGCGCCCATCACCGGCTCGGCGAAGAAGGCGGCGACGGTGTCGGGCCCCTCGGCCAGGATCAGCTTCTCCAGTTCCTCGGCGCGGCGGGTGGCGAACTGCTCCTCGCTCTCGCCAGCCTCGCCGTAGCGCCAGTAATGGGGACAGCCGGTGTGCAGGATGCCGTCGATGGGCAGGTCGAACGAGCGCTGGTTGTTGACCAGGCCGGTCAGCGAGCCGGTGGCGACGGTGACGCCGTGATAGGCGCGCTCACGGGCGATGATCTTCTTCTTGGCCGGGCGGCCAAGGGCATTGTTCATGTACCAGATCAGCTTGATGGCGGTGTCGTTGGCCTCGGAACCCGAGCAGGCCAGGAACACCTTGGCGTCCGGCACCGGCGCCATCTCGGCCAGCGCCTCGGCCAGCCGCACGCCCGGCGTGTGGGCCTTGGAGCTGAACAGGTGGTAGAAGGGCAGCTCGCGCATCTGCCGCGCCGCCGCCTCGACCAGCCGCTCCTCGCCCCAGCCGAGCGCCGTGCACCACAGGCCGGCCAGGCCCTCGATGTAGTCGCGGCCGTCCTCGTCGAACACCCGCACGCCCTCGCCCCGGACGATGACCAGCGGCCCGCTCTCGGGATGGCGGGCCAGGTTGGTGTAGGGGTGGAACAGGTGGGCGACGTCGGCGTCACGGACGTTGGTCATGGATCCTCCAGCATGGGGGAGGAAGTGTAGACCCATCCCTGCCCGTGACCAAGGCACCACTGGTGGGCGTCACCCCCGCGCAAGCGGGGGTCCAGGACAGTCTGGATACCCGCATTCGCGGGCATGACGAAGAGTGGTGTCCTACGCGTTGACCGCTTCCGAGGTGGCACCGTCGGCCTCGGGCTCGCCGGCCTCGGCCAGGGCGCCATCGGCGGAGCCGTTGCCCTCGTCCTCGTCCTCGCCTTCGGTCGGCTCGGCCTGATCCTCGGCGGGGGTCGGCGCATTCTGCGGCCGGCGCTGGCCGTTGCTCTGGTTGTAGGCGTTCAGCAGGCGGAAATAGTGCTCGGCATGCTGATAGAAATTCTCGGCGGTGACGCGGTCGCCTTGGGACGAGGCGTCACGGGCCAGCGCCAGGTACTTTTCCATCACCTGGTGGGCGTTGCCGCGGATACGGCCCTCCGGGCCGTTGGAATCGAACACCTGGTTGCGGACGTTGATCTGGTGCTTCGGCCTGTTGCCGCCGCCGCCACCGCCGCCGCCGCCACCAGGGTTGCTGCCGCCGCGGCCACGGGAACGTTGCTTCGGATGGTTCACGGATCCTGCCTTTTGACCGTTATGTTTGTTACCGAACGATCACCCAACGAGCCGGGGTCGGCTCGACCGCTTCCAAACGGAGGGCGGCGGTTGAGGGATCGGAAGGCGCTTGTGCGAGGGGCGGAGCCTCAGGCTCGACGCTGATCTCGCCGTGGTGGCGCTCGTCGGGCGACACCGTAGTAGGGAAGGCGCTTCTTTCCAACCAATTTTTTTATCCCCCTTGCTTTGCATCGGGCATCGCCCCCGGCGCGCGGCCGTCACGGCCGGGCGGTCAGCACGCAACGTTGGACGCCGGCAAGATCGGCCCGCATGGTCACTCCCGAAAAACCGCATTCTTCCAGCAGCTTGGCGACGGCCTCCGCCTGCCCGGCACCGACTTCCATCGCCGTGACGCCGCCGGGCGCCAGCAGGCGGGCAAGGTCGGGAGCCAGGCGGCGGTAGCAGTCCAAGCCATCAGGACCGCCCGCGAGGGCCAGACGCGGTTCGTGCCGCGCCACCTCGGGATCGAGCCGGTCGATCTCGTCATCGGGGATATAAGGCGGGTTGGAGACGATTACATCGAATATTCCGTCGAGCCCGCTACCCCAGTCGCCCAGGCGGAACTCCATCCGATCGGCGAGGCCGCAGGCGGCGGCGTTGTCGCGGGCCACCGCCAGCGCCGCCGGGCTGGCATCCACCGCCACCGCGGTCGCGTTGGGCCATTCCGACAACAGCGCCAGCGGCAGGCAGCCGGTGCCGGTGCCGAGATCGAGGACCCGGTAGGGACGCAGGCGGTCGGGCCGGGCGGCCAGCACCGCCTCGACGACGGTCTCGGTGTCCGGCCGCGGCGCCAGCGTGTCGGCGGTGACCTTCAGCGTCAGCGTCCAGAACCCGCGACGGCCGAGGACGTGGCTCATGGGCTCGCGCGCCGCCCGGCGGGCCGCCAGGGCCTCCAGCCGGTCCGCCTCGGCGGCGGTCAGTTCGAGTTCGGGCCGGGACACCACCTGGGTCTGCTCCAGCCCCACCGCCTCGGCCACCAGCATCCGGGCATCCATCCGCGCGGTGTCGATGCCGGCGGTGGCGAGGCGCTCGGCGATGGCGCGGATGGCCTGGCCGACGGTGATCATCTCGCCGGCTCCTGCTGTCTCCCTCCCTCGCCAAAGGCGGGGGAGGGGGAGATTGCCGTGACCGTCACTCGCCCATCTCCGCCAGGCGCTCGGCCTGGTCGGCGGCGATCAGCGCCTCGACCACCTCGTCGAGCGCATTGCCGTTCATGACGTCTTCGATCTTGTAGAGGGTCAGGTTGACGCGGTGGTCGGTGACGCGGCCTTGAGGGAAGTTGTAGGTGCGGATGCGCTCGGAGCGGTCGCCGGAGCCGACCTGGCTCTTGCGGTTGGCGGCGCGTTCGGCGTCCTTGGCGGCGCGCTCCATCTCGTAGAGACGGGCGCGCAGCAGCTTCAGCGCGGTGGCCTTGTTCTTGTGCTGGCTCTTCTCCTGCTGGCAGGCGACGGCCAGGCCGGTGGGGATGTGGGTGACACGCACCGCCGAATCGGTGGTGTTGACGCTCTGGCCGCCCGAGCCCTGCGAGCGATAGACGTCGAAGCGCAGGTCCTTCTCGTCGAGGTGGATGTCCACCTCCTCGGCCTCGGGCAGCACCGCCACGGTGGCGGCCGAGGTGTGGATGCGCCCGCCGGCCTCGGTGACCGGCACGCGCTGGACGCGATGCACCCCGGATTCGAACTTGAGGCGGGCGAACACGCTGCGGCCGGTGATGGTGGCGCTAGCCTCCTTGACGCCGCCGATGCCGGTCTCGTTGACGTCCATCACCTCGAAACGCCAGCCGCGGTTGGCGGCATAGCGCTCGTACATGCGGAACAGCTCGGCGGCGAACAGGGCGGCCTCCTCGCCGCCGGTGCCGGCGCGCACCTCCAGGATGGCGTTCTTCTCGTCCGCCTCGTCCTTGGGCAGCAGCATCAACTGGACCTCGCGCTCCAGCGCCGGCAGGCGCTCCTTGAGCGCGTAGTACTCCTCCTCCGCCAGCGCCTTCATCTCGGGGTCGGCCATCATCGCCTCGGCCTCGGCCATGTCGGCGCGCGCCTTCTTGAGCGCCTGCACCGCCTCGGCGATGGGTTCGAGCTCGGACAGCTCCTTGGACAGCTTGGCGAAGCCCGCCGCATCGCCGGAGGCGAGCAGTTCGCGCACCTCGTCGTAGCGGTAAAGGACCTTGTCGAGCTGATGGTCGAGGTTCATGGCGATGTCCCTGGTTTCCCCGTCATCCTGAGCGCAGCGAAGGATCTTGCGGAGGGGGGCGATGCCCGGGGCCGCCGAGATCCTTCGGTCGCTGGCGCTTCCTCAGGATGACAATCCTGTTTATTCCAGCCGGAACAGCTTCCGGAGTGTCTTTTCCATCGCCTGCCACTCGGCGCCCTCGGCGGCGATGGTCTTCATGGTCTCGGTCGGGGCGTGCAGCAGGCGGTTGACCAGCAGGCGGGTCGCCTCGGCGGCGTCGCCGCCGGCCTCGGCCAGCACCTGCTCGCGCACCTCGTCGAAGCGCTGGCGCAGCGACACGATGGCGGGGACGGCGGCGCGGGCGGCACGGCCCCGCAGGAATCCCGACACTTCGTCGTCGAGGATGGCCCAGGCGGCGCGGGCGGCCTGCTCGCGGGTGGCGCGGCCTTCGAGGGCGACCCTCTCCAGATCGGACAGATCGTAGAGGAAGGCGCCGTCGACGCGGTTGACCGCCGGCTCGATGTCAGCCGGGATGCCGGCGTCGACCATGAAGATGGGCTTGCGGCGGCGCTTCTTCAGGGCCTGGCCGACGGCGTCGGCGGTGATGGCGACGGTGCGGCCGCCGGTGGAGGCGACCACGATGTCGGCGCCGGCCATGGCGTCCTTCATCTCGTCGAACGGCACCACGTTGCCGTTGAGCGTCAGGGCCAGCGCCTCGGCGCGGCTGGCGCGCGGGGCGGTGACCGCCAGCGAGGCGAGACCGGCCGACAGCAGGCTTTCGGCGACCAGCTCTCCCATGTCGCCGGCTCCGACCAGCAGGCCGCGGCAATTGGCGAGGTCGCCGTGGAGGTCGCGGGCCAACTGCACCGCGGCGGCGGCGATGCTGACCGGGCCCTCGCCGATGGCGGTCTCGGACCGCACCCTCTTGGCGCAGGCGAAGGCGGCCTGCAGCACGGTTTCCATCTCGGGGCCGCAGGTGCCGGCGTCGCGGGCGAGCCGGTGGGCGGCCTTGACCTGCCCCATGACGTGGGGCTCGCCGATCACCAGCGAATCGAGGGCGGACGACACTGCGAAGGCGTGGCGCACCGCCTCGGCCCCCGACAGGGTGTAGAGCTGGGACCCCAGCGCCTGCGGATCGACGCCGGCGCGGGCGGCGAAGGTTTGGGTGACGGCGCGGGTCGCCACCTCCGGCTCGTGGTGGGACGTCCATACCTCGACACGGTCGCAGGTGGACAGCACCAGGGCCTCGTGCACCCCCTGCTCCCGCAGGCTTCCCAGCAGCGCGGGCGCACTGGCGTCGTCGACGAACAGCGCGTCACGCAAGGACAGCGACGCCGACCTATGGTTGGCGCCGATGACGACGAAGCGGGGGGAGGCGGGTGGGCTCATCGCGCGCGGAGACGCCCTTCCAATTCGGCCAGCGGCACCTCGGCCTGCTCGCCGCTGTCGAGGTCGCGCACGGTGGCGGCGCCGCGCGACGTCTCGTCCTCGCCGAGGATGACGGCGAAGCGGGCATTGGCCTTGTTGGCGCGCGCCATGCGCTTCTTCATGTTGCCGGAGAAGCCCATCTCGACGGCCATGCCGGCGGCGCGCAGGCGGTCGGCCAGCGCCATGGCGGCGACGGCGTCGCCCATGGGGATGACGGCCACCGGACGCTCGGTCTCGGGCACCGCCTCGACCAGCATGGCCAGGCGTTCGACGCCGGCGGCCCAGCCGATGCCGGGCGTGGCGGGGCCGCCCATGGTGCCGATCAGGCCGTCATAGCGGCCGCCGGCCAGTACGGTGCCCTGGGCGCCGAGCGCGGTGGTGGTGAACTCGAACGCGGTGTGGCTGTAGTAGTCGAGGCCGCGCACCAGCTTGGGATTGATGGTGTAGGGGATGCCCAGCGCCTCGAGGCCGCCGGTGACCTGGGCGAAGAACTCGCGCGCCGCCGGGGTCAGGCTGTCGGTCATCAGCGGGGCGTCGGCGACGATGGCCTTGTCGCCCTCGTCCTTGCTGTCGAGCACGCGCAGCGGGTTGCGCTCCAGGCGGTTGCGGCTGTCCTCGGACAGCTTGTCGCGATGCGGCGCCAGGAAGGCGACCAGCGCGTCGCGGTAGGCGGCGCGGCTCTCGGCGTCGCCCAGGGTGTTGAGCTCCAGCGTCACCTTGTCGCCGAGGCCCAGGGCGCCGAGGATGCGCCAGGCCATGGACACCACCTCGACGTCGGCCATCGGGCCGTCGACGCCCAGCAGCTCGACACCGACCTGGTGGAACTGCCGCAGCCGGCCCTTCTGGGGGCGCTCGTGGCGGAACATGGGACCGCGGTAGAACACCTTGAGCGGCAGCATCTGCGCCAGCCCGCCGGAGATGAAGGCGCGCGCCACGCCGGCGGTGCCTTCAGGGCGCAGCGTGATGGAATCGCCCGAGCGGTCGGTGAAGGTGTACATCTCCTTGGTCACCACGTCGGAGGTTTCGCCCAGGGTGCGGGCGAACACCTCGGTGAACTCGAAGATGGGGGTGACGATCTCGCCGTAGCCGTAGCGTTTAGCGACCGCGAACGCGGTTTCCTCCACCCAGCGGTGGCGGGCGGAATCGTCGGGCAGCAGGTCGTGGGTGCCGCGGACGGGCTGCAGGTTCGACACGTCTCTTATCCTTCGTTGGTCTTCGCCGCTTCGATGGCGGCGGCCTTCTGTTCCACCAGCTCGACGATGTGGTCGATCATGGCCGGGCCGTCGATCTTGTGGTCGGGGGTGCCGGCCACGTAGACCATGTGGCTGTCGTTGCCGCCCCCCGTGAGCCCGATCTCGGTCTCGCGCGCTTCCCCGGGGCCGTTGACCACGCAGCCGATGATCGACAGCGTCACCGGCGCGGTGATGTGGGCCAGGCGCCTTTCCAGGGTCTCGACGGTCTTGACCACGTCGAAGCCCTGGCGGGCGCAGGACGGGCACGAGACGATGCGCACGCCGCGCGAGCGCAGGCCGAGCGTCTTCAGGATCTCGTAGCCGACCTTGACCTCTTCCGTCACGTCGGCCGACAGCGACACGCGGATGGTGTCGCCGATGCCGGCCCACAGCAGGCCGCCCATGCCGATCGCCGACTTGACGGTGCCGCCGATCAGGCCGCCGGCCTCGGTGATGCCGAGGTGCAGCGGATAGTCGCAGGCCTCGGCCAGACCCTGGTAGGCGGCGACCGCCAGGAAGACGTCGGAGGCCTTGACGCTGATCTTGAACTCGCGGAAGTCGTTGTCCTCGAGGATGCGGGCGTGCTCCAGCGCGCTTTCCACCATGGCCTCGGGGCAGGGCTCGCCGTACTTCTCCAGCAGATGCTTCTCCAGCGAGCCGGCGTTGACGCCGATGCGCATGGAGCAGCCGTGGTCGCGGGCGGCCTTGACCACCTCGCGCACCCGGTCGGCCGAGCCGATGTTGCCGGGGTTGATGCGCAGGCAGGCGGCACCCGCCTCGGCGGCCTCGATGGCGCGCTTGTAATGGAAGTGGATGTCGGCCACCACCGGCACCGACACCTGGCGCACGATGTCCTTGAGCGCCCGGGTCGAATCCTCGTCGGGGCACGAGACCCGCACGATGTCGACGCCCACCTCCTCGGCGCGCCGGATCTGCGCCACGGTGGCCGCCACGTCCCAGGTGGGCGTGTTGGTCATCGTCTGCACCGAAATCGGCGCCTCGCCGCCCACCGGCACGGAGCCGACATGGATCTGGCGCGACTTGCGGCGATGGATCTCGCGGTAGGGGCGGACGGACATGGGGACTCGGACGGTGGATGCCGGGCCGTTGATATAGCGCATTTCTGCGGGGGGTGTCACCCCATCGGCCCGTCACTAAATGGAAGGAGCGCCGTCATCCTGAGCGTAGCGCAGGATCTCGCGGGGCGGGCCGGGTGCCCGAGGCCGGGGAGATCCTTCGGGCGCGAGCGCCCTCAGGATGACAAGGCCCGTGCACCGTCATCCTGAGCGTGGCGAAGGATCTCGCGGGGCGGGGGCGGGTGCCCGAGTCTTGGGAGACCCTTCGGGGCGGGCGCCCACAGGTTGACAGTTGGAAATGTCATCCTGACACGGCGAGATCCCGCCAATCCGGGTTCACACTCTCGATCAGTGCGATCTTGCGGTCGCGCCGCCAGCCTTTCAGCTGCTTCTCGCGCGCGATGGCGTCGTCCACCCGTCCGCACGTCTCCACATAGACAAGGCGGTCGACGTTGTAGCGCTTGGTGAAGCCGTCGACCTCGTGTGCCTTGTGCTCGGCGATGCGCCGATCGAGGTTGCCGGTGACCCCGATGTAGAGGACCCGCGAACGGCTGGCAAGGATATACACGCAATAGTCAATGGGGCGATGATAGGCGGCGCCGCCGTGACTGTCATCGACGACGGTGCCATGGTCCGAGGAGATCCTTCGCTTCGCTCAGGATGACAAGTCCAAGATTGTCATCCTGAGGGCACAGCCCGAAGGATCTCGTCGTCCCCCAGGTATTGCCTACACCTTGCCGGCGTACAGCATGTAGTTGACGTCGATGTCGGGGGTCTCGTGCCATTCGTCCTTGAACGGCACGTATTCCATGCCCTTGACCTCGCGCAGTTCGACGTCGGCGGCGCGCAGGTAGGCGGCGAATTCCGACGGCTTGACGAATTTGCGCCAGTCATGGGTGCCGCGCGGCAGCCAGCGGAGGATGTACTCGGCGCCCATCACCGCCAGGGCATAGGACTTGGTGGTGCGGTTGAGCGTCGCGCCCATGAAGGCGCCGCCCGGCTTCAGGCAGCGGGCCGCGGTCTCGATGAAGTGGGCGGGGTCGGGGACGTGCTCGATCACCTCCATGGCCAGCACGACGTCGAAGCTGCCCGGCTCGATGTCCTCGGGCCCCCCGACCCGGTAATCGACGGTGACGCCCGATTGCTCGGCGTGGATCTTGGCGACCGCGATGTTCTTGTCGCCGGCGTCGATGCCGGTGACGGCAAAGCCCATGCGGGCGAGCGGCTCCGACAGCAGGCCGCCGCCGCAGCCGACGTCGAGGAGCTTGAGGCCCTCGAACGGCGCCGCGGCTTCCGGGTCGCGGCCGAAATGCTGGGCCAGGGTGCGGCGCATGAACGCCAGGCGCACCGGGTTGAACTTGTGCAGCGGCTTGAACTTGCCCCAGGGGTCCCACCAGGCCTCGGCCATGGCGGTAAAGCGGGCGACCTCGTCGGACGAGGCGGTGCCCTGGCGCTCCTTGATGCGGGCGGGGGGGACGCGCTTGGGGGCGCTGGAATTGGCCATACTAAAACTGCTCCGTTGGGCTTATGAGGGCTCTGCCCGGAAGGGGTGCCCGCACTTGCTTCCGCAATGGCGACAGAGTATGAATACGCGCCCTTCGGGCGGCAACCGGGCATACGAAAGATTTTTCAAATAGGCCGGACGCGCTTCCTCCAGGGAAAGCGCCGGTCCAAGAGGATCCCTCCATGGCGCGCATTGTGATGAAATTCGGCGGGACGTCCGTCGGCGACATCGACCGCATCAAGAACGTGGCCAAGCGTGTCAAACGTGAGGTCGACGCCGGCAACGAGGTGGCGGTCGTGGTCTCGGCCATGTCGGGCGCCACCAACCAGCTGGTCGAGTGGTGCAAGCAGATGGCGCCGCTTCACGATGCCCGCGAGTATGACGCCGTGGTCGCCACCGGCGAGCAGGTGACCATCGGTCTGCTGGCCATCGGCCTGCAGGAGCTCGGCGTGCCGGCGCGCTCGTGGTGTGGCTGGCAGCTGCCGATCCACACCGACGGCGTGCACGGCAAGGCCCGCATCATGTCGATCGACACCGACGAGATGATCGAGCGCATGGGCCGGGGCGAGGTGGCGGTGGTCGCCGGCTTCCAGGGCGTGGGTCCCGACCGGCGCATCTCGACGCTGGGGCGCGGCGGCTCGGACACCTCGGCGGTGGCGCTGGCGGCGACGCTCAAGGCCGACCGCTGCGATATCTATACCGACGTGGACGGGGTGTATACGACCGACCCCCGCATCGTGACCAAGGCCAAGAAGCTCGATAAGATCACTTACGAGGAGATGCTGGAACTGGCGTCGGTGGGGGCCAAGGTGCTCCAGACCCGTTCCGTCGAAATGGCCATGAAGCACCGTGTCCGGGTGCAGGTGCTGTCATCCTTCGTGGATGCCCCCGGAACCCTGGTCTGTGATGAGGATGAGATCGTGGAAAAGGAACTGGTGAGCGGCATCGCCTACAGCCGCGACGAAGCGAAGATCACCCTGATCCGGGTGCCGGACCGCCCGGGCGTGGCCGCCTCGATCTTCGGCCCGCTGGCGGACGCCGCCATCAACGTCGACATGATCGTGCAGAACGTGTCCGAGGACGGCAAGTCGACCGACCTGACCTTCACCGTCGGCAAGGCCGACCTCGAGCGCGCCAAGAAGGTGATCGAGGACGCCAAGCTGGGCTATGAGCGGCTGGTGGCCGACGCCAACGTCGTCAAGGTGTCGGTGATCGGCGTCGGCATGCGCTCGCACGCCGGCATCTCGCACAAGATGTTCCAGACCCTGGCGTCTGAAGGCATCAACATCCAGGTGATCACCACCTCCGAGATCAAGATCAGCGTGCTCGTCGAAGAGAAGTACACCGAACTGGCGCTGCGTGCCCTGCACACCGCCTACGACCTCGATGCGGCCTGATCCCCTCGCATGAGCGCAAGGCAGAGGCTTGATCATCTGTGGGCGCGGGGGCGTGAGTTCCTGGGCACGGAGTTCGCCATCATGGGCGGCGCCATGTCCTGGATCTCGGAGCGCCACCTCGTGGCCGCCATCTCCAATGCCGGCGGCTTCGGCGTCATCGCCTGCGGCTCCATGAGCCCGGAGCTGCTGGCGGCCGAGATCGCGGCGACCCAGGAGATGACCGCCAAGCCGTTTGGCGTCAACCTTATCACCATGCACCCCGACCTCGATCGCCTGATCGACGTGTGCGGCGAGTTGGCGGTCGGGCATATCGTGCTCGCCGGCGGTCTTCCCAGTGCGGCCGCCATCAAGCGGGCCAAGGATACCGGCGCCAAGGTGATCTGCTTCGCTCCGGCCCTGGTCCTGGCCAAGAAGCTGGTGCGCTCCGGCGTCGACGCCCTGGTGATCGAGGGGACCGAGGCCGGCGGGCACATCGGCCCGGTGGCCACCGGCGTGCTGGCGCAGGAGATCCTGCCCGAGATCCGCGACGTGCCGGTGTTCGTCGCCGGCGGCATCGGCCGCGGCGAAGCCATCGTCAGCTATCTGGAGATGGGGGCGGCCGGCGTGCAGCTCGGCACCCGCTTCGTCTGCGCCAGCGAGTGCGTCGCCCATCCCAATTTCAAGAAGGCCTTCATCCGCGCCGCGGCGCGCGATGCGGTCCCGACCGTCCAGGTCGACCCGGCCTTCCCGGTCATCCCGGTGCGGGCGCTCGCCAACGCCGCGACCAAGCGGTTCGTCGAATTCCAGCACGACATCATCGCCCGCTTCCGGGCCGGCGCGCTGGAGCAGAAGGAGGCCCAACTCGAGATCGAGCATTTCTGGGCCGGGGCGCTGCGCCGCGCCGTGATCGAGGGGGACGTGGAGAACGGTTCGCTGATGGCGGGCCAGAGCGTGGGCATGGTGACCCGCGAGCAGCCGACCAGCGAGATCCTGGGCGAACTGGTCGCGCAGGCCGCGGCGGCGCTGGACGCGCGCCAGCTGCCGGAACCGGCGAGCGTGTGATGCAGGCGGCGGCGCCCTCGGTGTCGCGCCGCCTGCTGGCCAGGCTGCGCGACGTCATGGCGGGCAGCGGTTCCGCCGAGGACCGTCTCGATAAGGTCGTCCATCTGATCGCCGCCGACATGGTCGCCGAGGTGTGCTCGACCTACGTCATGCGTGCCGGCGAAGTGCTCGAACTGTTCGCCACCGAGGGTCTGAAGAAATCCGCCGTCCACAAGACCCGCCTGCGGGTCGGTGAAGGCCTGGTCGGCGACATCGCCGCCCATGCGCGGCCGCTGGCGCTGGCCGACGCGCAATCCCATCCGCTCTACGCCTACCGCCCGGAAACCGGCGAAGAGATCTTCCATTCGCTGATGGGCGTACCCATCATCCGCGGCGGCCGCGTCATCGGCGTGCTGGTGGTGCAGAACCGCACCATGCGGCACTACTCGGACGAGGAGATCGAGACCCTCGAGACCGTCGCCATGGTGCTGGCCGAGTTGGTGGCCTCGGGCGAGCTGGTCTCCAAGGAGGAGCTGGTCCCGGTCGACGGCAACGCCCTGCTGCCCCTCCGCCTCGACGGCATGCGCCTCAATGCCGGCGTCGGCATCGGCGTCGCGGTGCTGCACCAGCCGCGCATCACCATCCGCCGCTTGGTCGCCGAGGACCCCGAGGCCGAGATGGAGCGGCTGTCCAACGCGCTGGCCGGCATCAAGAGCGCCCTCGACGAGCTGTTCTCGCGGCCCGAGATGCACGACGGCGAGCATCGCGACGTGCTCGAAACCTACCGCATGTTCGCCGAGGACAAGGGCTGGATCGCCCGCATCGGCGAGGCCATCCGCTCGGGCCTGACCGCGGAAGCCGCCGTGCAGAAGGTGCACGACGACATGCGCGCCCGCATGAGCCAGATCACCGACCCGTACC
The DNA here is from genome assembly GCA_050260775.1 of Solirubrobacterales bacterium. Lineage (GTDB taxonomy): Bacteria > Pseudomonadota > Alphaproteobacteria > Rhodospirillales > Magnetospirillaceae > CALABS01. The sequence continues at coordinate 46,902 of JBLNCP010000028.1, forward strand.
TGCGCGAGCGCGTCCACGATTTCGAGGACCTGGCCAACCGCCTGCTGCAGCACCTGTCGGCCGGCGAGGAGCGGGCGCCGCGCGGCGAGCTCCCCCAGGACGCCATCCTCATCGCCCGCTCCATGGGGCCGATGGAGCTGTTCGACTACGACCCCAAGCGGCTGCGCGGCCTGGTGCTGGAAGAGGGCTCGCCCACCATGCACGTGGCCATCGTCGCCCGGGCGCTCGACATCCCGGTGGTCGGCCGGGCCAAGGACGTCCTCGACAAGGTGGAGCCCTACGACCAGGTCATCGTCGACGGCGACAACGCCACCGTGTTCCTGCGACCGTCGGAAGACATCCGCGACATCTTCGGCGAGGCGATGAAGCAACGCGCCCAGCGCGTCGCCCATTACGCCAAGCTGCGTGACCTGCCCGCCGTTACCCGCGACGGGGTACCGGTGACGATCAATATGAATGCCGGCCTGCTGCTCGACCTCCAGCACCTGCACGAATCGGGGGCGGACGGCATCGGGCTCTACCGCACCGAGCTGCCGTTCATGGCGCGCTCGGCGCTCCCCGACGTCGCGGCCCAGACCCAGCTCTACCGCAAGATCCTCGACCAGGCCGAGGGCAAGCCGGTGGTGTTCCGCTCGCTCGACGTGGGTGGCGACAAGGTGCTGCCGTACTGGAACCCCTACGAGGAGGACAACCCCGCACTGGGCTGGCGCTCGATCCGCATCACGCTGGACCGCCCGGCGGTGATGCGCCACCAACTCCGCGCGCTGTTGCGCGCCGCCGCCGGCCGCGAGCTGCGGGTCATGTTCCCCATGATCGCCGAGGTCGCGGAACTGACCCAGGCGCGGCGCATCCTCGACCTCGAGGTCAAGCACGAGCAGGCCGCCGGCCATCCCCTGCCCGAGCGCATCCTGGTCGGCACCATGCTGGAGGTGCCGGCGCTGGCCTTCCAGATGGAGGCGTTGCTGCCGCTGGTGGATTTCGTGTCGATCGGCTCCAACGACCTCGGGCAGTTCCTGTTCGCGGTGGATCGCGGCAACCCGCGCATCGCCGAACGCTACGACCCCCTGGCCCCCGCCATGCTGAACTTCATCCGGTCGATCGCGCAGAAATGTGCCGCCGCCAACGTGTCGCTGTCGGTGTGCGGCGAGATGGCCGGCCGCCCGCTGGAGGCCATGGCCCTCATCGCCTGCGGCGTCCACGTCCTGTCGGTCGCCTCGCCGGCCATCGGCCCGGTCAAGACCATGATCCGCTCGCTGACCGTGGGGCCGGTGGCGGCGTACCTGGATATGCTGCTGGCCTCGCCGTCCCATAGCTTGCGCCCGAAGCTCAAGAGCTTCGCCATCGACCACGGCGTGGTGCTGTAGCAAATCGTCCGGCAGCAGCCCTGCCCGTTGCCTTGGCGCCCGTGCCTGCGCTAAAGAGGAATTCCACTCCGCCGACAACCAGAAGGGTCTCTTCTTGGCGACCGAACACAACGAACCGACCGTCGAGCCCCCGGCCCCGTCCAGCTCCGCCGTCGGCCAAGCCCTGAAGACCGCGCGCCTGCGCACCGGCAAGGACCTGACGGAGGTGGCGACGCAACTGCGCATCCGCCAGCCCTTCCTGGCCGCGCTCGAGGATGGCCGCCACAAGGACCTGCCCGGCGGGACCTATGCCGTCGGCTTCCTGCGCACCTATGCGGAGTTCCTCGGCCTCGACGGCGAGGAGATGGTGCGGCGCTTCCGGCAGGAGGCGGCCGGTGACCTCGCCGCCCGTGCCGAACTGGTTTTCCCGTCGCCGGCGAGCGAAGGCCGCATTCCCGGCGGCGCCGTGCTGTTCCTTGGGCTCTTGGTGGCCGCCGCCGCCTATGGCGCCTGGTACTGGATGTCGTCCAAGGACGCCACCGTGGCCGAGATCGTGCCGCCGCTGCCCGATCGTCTGTCGGGCATGCTGAACCGTCCCGCCAACGTCGCCGCCGACAAGCCGGCCGAGCCGGCCAAGCCCGACGACGCGGCGAAGGATCAGGCCAAAGCCGACCCGGCCAAGCCGGCCGAGACCGAGACGTCCAAGCCGACCGGCCAGGAGGTGGTTCCCCCGGCCGAGGACGAGGCGCAGCCCGCGGCCACCCCCGACGCGGCCAAGCCGGCCGACGCGGCCAAGTCGGCCGAGGCCCCCAAGCCGGCGACCGACATCAAACCGGCCGATACCAAGCCGGCGGAGCCGAAGCCCGAGCTCAAGCCGGCCGAAGTCAAGCCCGCCGCCCTGCCGGCCAAGGTCGTGGATGCGCCCAAGCAGCCCGAGGCGGCGGCGCCGGCCGCCCCCGTGGCCATGCCCAAGGCCAGCGAGCCGGTGAAGACGCCGGAGGCGCCCAAGCCGGCCGAAGTCGCCAAGCCGGCCGAAGTTTCCAAGTTGGTCGAAGCGGCCAAGCCCACAGAAGCGATCAAGCCGGTCGAGAAGGCGGCGGAGCCCGAGGTGGCGGCGCCCGCCTCTGTGGCCGCCGATGGCAAGGTCATCGGCCAGGAGAACACCGGCTCGCGCATCACCCTGAAGGCGGTGGCCGACGATTGCTGGGTCCAGGTCCGCGAACTCGACGGCAAGCTGCTGATGTCGCGCCTGCTGCGCCGCGGCGATACCTACCTGGTGCCGAACCGGCCCGGCCTGTCGCTGATGGCCGGCAACGCCGGCGCCCTGGAAATCCTGGTGGACGGCAAGAAGGTGCCGTCGCTCGGCACTCACGGCCAGGTGCGTCGCGACATCAAGCTCGACGCCGACAAGCTCGGTCAGGGCGTCCCCGCCCAGTAAACGACAGGCGGTGTGCCCGAGTGTAGCGAGGGGCCCCCTACGGCGCCATCGGGACGGGTCGTCGGGATGACAGCGGGTGTCATCCCGAGAGCAGCGAGGGACCCCGTACAACGCCAGCGGCACTGGCGGGTTTATGCCGGGCGGAAAAAATTCCTTGATATCCGGCGCGCGAATCGTATAGAACAAAACGGGAATAGAGGCTGGAGGCCGCCATGGGACAGTTCACTCCGCTCGCACTCAAGGTCGCCCAGGAGGCTTCGCCCGCCACGCATGCGGCCACGGCGGATGCGCCGGCCGATGCGGGCGCCGCCCAGCGCCGCGATCTGTTGCAACGCCGATTGGCTGCGGCGCGGGCGGCCGCCGGTGCCGCGGGCACGGCGGGCGTCGGCGGATCGGCCGAGGCGATCCTGGCCGGCCTGCGCGAACGCAATGACCTCGATCTCGCCGGCGATCAGCGCGCCCGGCTGCTACGCGCGCGTCCCCGGGGCCAGGGATCGACGGCGGCCAGCGCCTTCGAAGATCTCGGCTCCGGGCTTGAGGCATTCCGCTCGATGATCGACTGAGCCGCTAGAGCTACCCCGTCCGCGCGATACGAAACGCCCCCGCTGAAGGCCATATGTCCGTCGGAGAAGGGAAAGAGCACTGACGGAGGGAGCACATGTTGTATTGGGCCGCCGTCTTCCTGATCATCGCCATCGTGGCCGCCGTGTTCGGCTTTGGCGGTGTAGCGAGTACCGCGGGCAGCATCGCCCAGGTCCTGTTCTTCATCTTCCTGGTGCTGTTCGTCGTTTCCATCGTCGTCGGCCTGTTCAGGGGCCGCCGGCCGAGGGTGTGACCGTCAAGGGGGGCTAGCCCCCCTTGACTCGCCTCTCCGGTGGGGGGTGAGAGGCCATTTTGCCGTCGACCCCCGGCTGGTATCCTGTCCCCCGCGTAGATGGAAAGGGGGCGGGGGATGGTGCGCGCGATTGTCCTTCTGGCCTGGATACTTGTGGCGCTGCCCGTGGCGGCGTCGGAGGTATCCTTCGGCCCGGCCTATGATACGCCCCTTGCCGGGCCGTCACGTTCCAAGGGAGCGGTGATCTATAATCACGGCAAGAATGTCGGTGCAGACCCAAGGGGCTGGGTTCCCCCCTATATAGACAGTGTGCGCAAGGCCGGTTGGGATGTGTACAAGCTGGTCCGCCCGGTCGGCGCTGACAATGTCAACGATTCCGCCGATGCATTGATCGCCGCGGCGAAGGAGCTGCGAGCCATGGGATACGCGCGGGTCGCCACCATGGGCCAGAGCTATGGGGCATGGATCAGCTTCGTGGCCGCGGGCCGCGACAAGTCCCTGTTCGACGCCATCGTGGCCACCGCACCCGCTGCTTACGGCTATAGCGGGCAAAACACCCGCTACGGCGATTTCAATTGGCAGGACAATGCGCAGGTGGTGTCGCTCGCTGAAGAGATCGGTCGGTCCCGTGTCATGGCGTTCTTCTTTCGCTTGGACGATTTCGACCCAGGCGGGCGGGGGGCGCGGATGCAGGCGGTGTTGGCCGAACGCAAGTTAATGTACGCGGTCTTCGACCAGCCTGCGGGCTACACCGGCCACAGCGCCGCCCTGAGTGGCCGGTTTGCCCGTGAGTTCGGTGATTGCATCGCCGACTTCCTCAATGCCCAGGAGGCCGCAGGGCCTTACGCCTGCCCGCCGTTGTCCCCTCGGGATCATTTGTCCTTTTTTGAGCTGCCGGGCGATCTTGCCATCGAGCCGCCGTCGCCAGCGCTCCCGAATGGCCACAAGGCTTTTGCCGGTAAGTGGCTGGGTCTTTACGACAATGGTCGGGAAATGGTTCTGGCGGTCGAGAAGATTTCGCAGGCGGAAGTCGCTGCGGTCTACGCATGGACCGGCTTGCCTGGCTCCGACGAGGCCGGAGGGTGGGTCCGCCTGACCGGTCGAATTGACGGCTCGACACTCGTCTTCACCAACCCGAAGCGGACGATCTCCTTCACCCCTACGCCCGAGGGTACGCTCAAGGTTGAGTGGACGGGCAGCGACGGACGGGTCTTGAAAACCGTGGCCTCGCGAATCGATTAGGCCTCGGCCGGGCGCCGCTCCATCACCGCCGCAAAGAAGCCGTCGGTGCCGTGCGACAGCGGCGACAGGCGCAGCCACGGACCCTCGACGGGGCAGGGGGTGCCGACCAGGTCCGGCCACAGGGCGGGAACCGGCACCGGCGCGAAATCCGGGTGCTCGGCGAGGAATCCCTGGACCTGCTCCTCGTTCTCTTCCGGCATGATCGAGCACGTGGCGTAGACCAGGCGGCCGCCCGGCTTCACCAGACGCGCGGCGCTGGCGAGGATCGCCTTCTGGCGCCCGACCAACTCCAGCAGGTCGGTCTCGGTGAGTTGCCACTTGCCGTCGGGATTGCGGCGCCACGTGCCGGTGCCGGTACACGGCGCGTCGACCAGCACGCGGTCGAAGCTGGCGGCCGAGCGCTTGATCCACTTGTCGCTTTCGCCGGACAGAACGCGGCGGGTGACGTTGTGCACGCCGGCGCGGCGGAGGCGCTCCTGCGCCTTGTCGACCCGCCATTCCGCCACGTCGCAGGCGACCAGCCGCCCCTTGTTCTCCATCCCGGCCGCCAGGGCCAGCGTCTTGCCGCCGGCGCCGGCACAGTAATCCGCCACCGCCATTCCGGGGCGGGCGTCGGTCAGCAGCGCCACCAGCTGCGAGCCTTCGTCCTGCACCTCGACCAGGCCGTTGCGCCAGGCCTGGAGCTGGACCAGCGCGGCGCGGGCCTTGAGCCGCAGTGCCAGCGGGGACAGCTTGCCGGGCTCGGAGACGATGCCCTCGGCCGCCAGGGCGGCGGCGGCCTCGTCGCGGGTGGCCTTCAGCGTGTTGACGCGCAGATCGAGCGGCGCCTCGTCACGCATCGCTCCCATCTCGGCCGCCAGCCGGTCGCCGTAGAGGGCGGCCAGGCGGGGCTCGATCCATTCCGGGTACTCGCCGCGCACCCAGGCCGGCATGTCGTGGTGGAACGGCGACTTGCCGGTCAGCGCCTCCATCATCCGCCGCTCCTCCTTGCCGGGCGGCGGCGCGGAATGGGCCCCCTGGAACAACTCGCGCTCGGGCTTGATGCCCTGGAAGGCGAGGTCGGCCATCACGCGGGCGCGGGCGTCGGCGGGGTGGTCGAGCCGCCCCAGCCACCAGTCGATGCGGGCCTTCGAGCGCAGCACCCGCCACACCGTCTCGGCCACGGCGCGCCGGTCCTTGGCGCCGATGTAGCGCCGGCCCTTGAAATAGAACGACGCCACCTGGTCGGCGGGACGCTTGGTGGCCTCGATCTGGTCAAGGAGCTCGATGGCGGCTTGCAGGCGGGCGGCGGGGGTCATGGGAAGGTCCAGTGCGAGGGCCCCCACCCCGGCCCTCCCCCGGCCGGGCCGGGGGAGGGGGAGGCAGGCAATGGAAAACGAAACCCTCCCCCGGCTGCGCTGGGGGAGGGTAGGGTGGGGGCTCGGCCCCTTAGTCGCTCTTGTAGTTCGGCGCTTCCTTGGTGATCGACACGTCGTGGACGTGGCTCTCGCGCAGGCCGGCCGAGGTGATGCGCCGGAAGGTGCACTTGGTCTGCATTTCCGGGATGGTGCGGTTGCCGGTGTAGCCCATGCCGGAGCGCAGACCGCCCACCAGCTGGTGGATGACGTTGGCGACCGGGCCCTTGTAGGGGACGCGGCCCTCGACGCCTTCGGGGACCAGCTTGAGGCTGTCGGCAACGTCGGCCTGGAAGTAGCGGTCGGCCGAGCCGCGCGCCATGGCGCCGATCGAGCCCATGCCGCGATACGACTTGTAGGAGCGGCCCTGGTAGAGGAACACCTCGCCGGGGCTTTCCTCGGTGCCGGCGAACAGCGAGCCGATCATCACGCAATCGGCGCCGGCGGCGATGGCCTTGGCCACGTCGCCCGAGTACTTGATGCCGCCGTCGGCGATCAGGCACACGCCTTCCTTGCGGGTGATTTCGGCCACCTCCATCACCGCCGACAGCTGCGGCACGCCGACGCCGGCGACCATGCGGGTGGTGCAGATGGTGCCGGGGCCGATGCCGACCTTGACCGCGTCGGCGCCGGCGCCGATCAGGGCGCGGGCCGCCTCGGGGGTGGCGATGTTGCCGCCGATGACCTGGGCCTTGGGCGACAGCCGCTTGATGGTGGCCACCGCCTCGATCACGCCCCTGGAATGGCCGTGGGCGGTGTCGACGATGATCACGTCCACCTCGGCGTCGATCAGCGCCTCGGCGCGGGCGATGCCGTCGGGGCCGACGCCGGTGGCGGCGGCGACGCGCAGGCGCCCCTGCTCGTCCTTGGCGGCGTTGGGGTGCGCCTTGGCCTTCTCGATGTCCTTCACCGTGATCAGGCCGACGCAGCGGTAGTCGGCGTCGACCACCAGCAGCTTCTCGATGCGGTGCTGGTGGAGCAGGCGCTTGGCCTCTTCCTTGTCGACGCTCTCGCGCACGGTGACCAGGCCGTCCTTGGTCATCAGCTCGGCGACCGGCTGCTGGACGTTGGAGGCGAAGCGCACGTCGCGGTTGGTGAGGATGCCGACCAGGCGGCCGCTGCCGCGCTCGACCACCGGGATGCCCGAGATGCGGAAATCGGCCATCAGCTTCAGCGCATCGGCCAGCGGCTGGTCAGGATGGATGGTCAGCGGGTTGACCACCATGCCGGACTCGAACTTCTTGACGTTGCGGACCTCGGCGGCCTGCTGCGCGATCTCGAGGTTCTTGTGGATGACGCCGATGCCGCCGGCCTGGGCCAGCGCGATGGCCAGCCGGCTTTCCGTGACGGTGTCCATCGCGGCGGAAACCAGCGGGATCCCCAGCTCGATGGAGCGGGTGATGCGGGTACGGGTGTCGACTTGCGCGGGAAGAACGTCCGATTCCGCCGGGACCAGCAGAACGTCGTCGAACGTCAGAGCTTCCTTGATAACCATGCCACCTCCGGGGTGCGGGTAGTGGCGCGCCATCATACACAATATGGCCTGTGTCTCAAGCACGCCGAGTCGGCAAATCCCACTCCGTTGTGGTATAGTGGTCATGCTGGAAACGAAGGGGCCGCGAAACCGCCCGTTTCAAGGCTCCTTGACCCAAAGGAGGTGCGCATGCGCCGATACGATACCTGGGTCTGCGTGGCCGACGGCCGCAGCGCGCGCTTCTTCTGCTGTGACCCCCAAAGACATCTCGAGCCGGTGATGGATTTCGGCATCCCCGACAATCCCGGTCCCTTGGCCGGGCGGCTGGCCGGTCAGCTTGACCGCGCCGTGCGTGGCGACCGGTTCGAGCATCTGGTGCTGGTCGGCCCGAGGTCCTTCCTGCGCGAGGTGGAGGGGCACGTGGCGCCGCCGACCCGGGAACGCATCCTGGCCGACGTGATCGACCCCACGCTGATCCGCTCGACCCCGCGCGAGGTCGCCTGCCATCTGTCGGGCTTGCTGCCGCAGGGGGCCGGCTAGGCTGCCCGGCCCTTGAAACCGGTGGCCACCACGTAGGTCTCGGCCGATTCGGCGCGGCTGGCCGGCGGCTTGGCGTGCTTCACCGTGGTGAAGTTCTTCTTGAGCATGTCGAGAAGGGTCTTCTCGGTCCCGCCCTGGAAGACCTTGGCCACGAAGGTGCCGCCGGGGGCCAGGATCTCCAGCGCGAAATCCAGCGCCACCTCGACCAGGGCGATGATGCGCAGGTGGTCGGTGGGCGGGTGGCCGGTGGTGGGGGCCGCCATGTCGGACAGCACCACGTCGGCGGGGCCGCCCAGCGCCTCCTTCAGGCGGTCGGGGGAATCGTCGGCCAGGAAGTCGCCCTGCAGGGTGATGGCCCCGGGCACCGGGTCCCATTCCAGGATGTCCATGCCGACCACGGCGCCGCCCTTGGTGCCGGGCTTGATCCGCTCGACCGCGACCTGGGTCCAGCCGCCGGGGGCGGCGCCCAGGTCGACCACCTTCTGCCCGAGCTTGAGGAAGTGGAAGCGGTCGTCCAGCTCCTTCAGCTTGAAGGCGGCGCGCGAGCGGTAGCCCTGCTTGCGCGCCTCGTGGACGTAGGGGTCGTTGAGTTGGCGCTGCAGCCAGCGCGTCGACGACGTGGTGCGGCGGCGCGCCGTCTTGACGCGCTCGACCAGCATGCGGCTGCCCGAGCCGCGCTTGCTTCCGCCGGCGCTCATGCCGCACCACCCAGGGCCAGAGTATCCTGACGCATCAGCGAGTGGAGCACGCCCTCGCGGACGCCGCGGTCGGCGACCCTGAGGCGGCCGAGCGGCCATTGCCGGCACACCGCCTCCAGGATGGCGCAGCCGGCGACCACCAGGTCGGCGCGCTCGGGGCCGATGCAGGGGTGGCGGGCGCGCTGATCGCGGCTCATGGCGGCGAGGCGGCGGGTGACGGTGGCGATGTCGCCGAAATCGAGGTCGAGGCCGTCGACCATGTGGCGCTCGTAGCGCTCGAGGTCGAGGTGAAGGGCGCCCAGCGTGGTCACGGTGCCCGAGGTCCCCAGCATCTGCACCTCGCCCTGCGGCAGGCGCTCGGCGATGGCGTGGCGCTGCTCGAACGGCGCGATGGCGGCGGCGAGGTCGGCGACCACGCGCTCGTAGCCCGCCGGCTCGTGCAGGGCGGCGGCATGCTGTTCGGCCAGGGTGACGACGCCGACCGGCAGCGACTGCACGCCCTCGATGCGGTGGCCGTCCTCGCCGCAATCCACCCACAGCAGCTCGGTCGAGCCGCCGCCGATGTCGAACACCAGCGCCCACGGCACGTCGGGCTCCAGCAGCGAGGCGCAGCCGTCCAGCGCCAGCGCCGCCTCCTCGTGGGCGGCGATGATGTCGAGCACCAGCCCGGTCTCCTCGGCGACCCGCTCGGCGAAGTCCATGCAATTGGCGGCGCGGCGGCACGCCTCGGTGGCCACCAGGCGATAGCGGCCGACGCGGTGGCGGGCCATCTTGTCGGCGCAGGCGCGCAGGGCGTCGATGGTGCGGGCCATGGCCTCCTCGGACAGGCGGCCGGCGACCGCCAGGCCTTCGCCCAGCCGGGTGATGCGCGAATAGGCGTCGATGACGCGGAATCCCCGCGGCAGCGGACGCGCGATCAGCATCCGGCAATTGTTGGTGCCCAGATCCAATGCGGCATAGGTCGCATCGGCCGGGGGGCGTGTTGGGGCGAAATTCATATGACCTGTCTCCGGGTGGGGATGTTAGCCCCTTGGGCGGGAAAACGATAGCCCGGATGCCGCGCCCCGCCCCATTCGGCGGCCGCAAATTTTGGCTACACAAGCCCGAGGTGATGTGTTAGAAGGTCCGCCTCTCGCGACGGACCGGCCCGCCGGCCCCCGCGAACCAGCCGCCGCCGGCATTAACGGCCCGGCCCTGCTGGGGGATCGTCTAACGGTAGGACAGCGGACTCTGACTCCGCCAGTCTAGGTTCGAATCCTAGTCCCCCAGCCAACTTTCCTTTCCCAATACACACACCACCTCCTCATTAGCCGCAGCCGTCGCCGTATGGCACAAGTTGCGCCGTCTATCGGGCACAACGGGCGGTAAATCCTTGTCGCGATTGACGCGCCATTACTTCTACCCAGCCCCCACCCCGAATTAATTGTGCACATACGGTCAATGCATTAGTACATTAGGATGAATTGTTCTTATTCCATGGCGTGTCTAGGCTCCCCGCGTTCGGGGGGAAAAGCGGCTGTGGGCCATCAACCTCCTGGTCTGTGATTCCGGGGATTTGGGGGAGATGGGCATGCATACCAAGAACACTTTCGCGGCGGTCGTCGTCGCTCTGGCCACCATGGTCGCCGCCGCGCCGTCGTTCGCGGGCGAGCTCAGGGTCACCGGCGCCGCCGCCGTCGCCAACACGATCGTCGTGCCCAACAAGGCCGCCATCGAGAAGGACACCGGCCTGACGCTGGCGGTCACCGTCAATGGCGACGGCAACGGGCTGAAGGACCTGGTGGCCGGCAAGTCGGACATCATGATGGTGGCGGCGCCGCTCAAGACCACCGAGGCGGTCATCAACAAGGCGGCGCCGGGCTCGGTCAGCGCCGACGGCCTGCAGATGACGCAGATCGGCGCGGTCTCCATCAAGTTCGTGGTCAATCCGGCCAATCCGGTCAAGACGCTGTCCGACGCCCAGCTCAAGGACATCCTCACCGGCAAGATCGCCAACTGGAAGGAGGTCGGCGGCGCCGACCTGCCGATCATGGTGATCGCCGAGGCCCCCGGCTTCGGCACCCGCTCCAACGTCGAGGCGTCGTTCCTCGGCACCGAGGTCACCGACAAGGCCCGCATCGTGCAGGCGCTGGTCCAGGTCACCCAGGTGGTGGCGCAGGCTCCCAATGCCATCGGCTACGGCAATGCCGCCAGCATCTCCGGCGGCGGCGTGGCCGTGCTGCCCGGGGCCGAGGTCAAGCAGCCGCTCGGCTTCGCCACCAAGGGCGCGCCCAGCGCCGATGCCAAGAAGCTGATCGACGCCGCCGCCAAGTACGCGTCCGCCGTCAAGTAGGCCGGTTCTCGTCTCACGTTGGGGCGTAGACGGGGGGAGTGGACGGGATGCGTCTGACCATACGGACCAAACTGGCCGGCGTGGTGGCCGGCACGCTGGTGGCGCTGTGTGCCATGGCCGTGGTGGCGGTGGTTGCCGCCCACCACATCGCGGGCGAAGGGCGCGCGGTCCATGATGACGACGACCGCCTGGCCTCGCTCGAACTGGTGCTGATTGCCCGCACCGAGCGGGCCTTCGGCAAGGTGGCCGCGGCGCCGTCCGAGCTCGACCTCGCCAAGCTCGGCGCCATGCAGGGCGAGGTGGGCGGCTTGCTCAAGGATGCGGCGGCGGCGGTGGCGACCGGCCTCGGCGATGCCGCCCCGGCCGAAATGCGCCACCACGCCGGCAGCCTGACCGCGGCGATCAATGCCTATGGCGTGGCCGCCGCCAAGGTGTTCGAGTTCGCGGCGGCCTTTGCCCAGCCGCAGGCGCTCGAGCAGATGCACACCCAGGTCGCCCCCGCCGAGAAGGCGCTGCAGGCGGCGATCAAGGCCTTCCACGACGACGCCGACCGCATCGGCCGCGACCGGCTGTCCGCCATGGACAGCTCGGTCGCCACGATCACCACGCTGGTGGTCGGCCTGTCGCTGCTGCTGATCGCCGGAGCCGGGGTGGTCAGTTATGCCGTCATCATCCGCGGCGTGACCCGGCCGTTGTCGGCTTTGGCCGAGGTCATGGTCGAGCTGTCGTCGGGCGACTACGCCATCGACATCCCCCATATCGACAGCCACGACGAGATGGGCGAGATGGCGCGCGCCACCGCCATCTTCCGTGATCACGCTCGCAGCGAGGTCGAATTGCGGGCCCGCCAGGTCGCCGAGGGTGAGGCGCGCGACCGCCGCGCGGTCACGGTCACCAACCTCACCCAGGACTTCGACCGCACCATTACCGGGGTACTGGAGATCGTCGCCGGTGCCAGCACCGAACTGGAGGCCACCGCCCAGGCGCTGTCGGCCAACGCCGAGCAGACCAACCGCCAGACCGCCTCGGTGGTGGCGGTGACGGAGGAAACTTCGGCCAGCGTCGAGACCGTCGCCGCGGCGGCCGAGGAGCTGTCGGCCTCCATCCGCGAGATCGGCCGCCAGGTCGAGGAATCGAGCCGCATCTCGCGCAGCACCAGGGACGAGGCCAGCCGCACCAACCAGACCGTCCAGGGGCTGGCCGACAGCTCGGCGCGCATCGGCGAGGTGGTCAACCTCATCAACGGCATCGCCGCCCAGACCAACCTGCTGGCGCTGAACGCCACCATCGAGGCGGCGCGGGCCGGCGAGGCCGGCAAGGGGTTCGCGGTGGTGGCGGGCGAGGTCAAGAGCCTGGCCAACCAGACCGCGCGTGCCACCGACGAGATCCGCACCCAGATCGCCGAGGTGCAGGAGGCCACCCACGAGGCGGTGGCCGCCATCGCCGCCATCGCCGGGCGCATCGACGAGCTCGACGACATCGCCACCGCCATCGCGGCGGCGGTCGAGCAGCAGGCGGCCGCCACCGACGAGATCGCCCGCAACGTCCAGCAGGCGGCCGCGGGTACCCGCGAGGTGTCGGCCACCATCGCCGGCGTGTCCGAGGCGGCCGGTGAGACCGGGGCCGCCTCCCAACAAGTTCTGGCCTCGGCCCGCTCGCTGTCGCGCGAGGCGACCGAGCTTCGTTCGGTGGTGACCCGGTTCCTCGACGGGGTGCGGGCGGCTTAGCGCGTCAGGTCGCCTTCGGTTGGCGCGCGGCGGTGCAAGACCATCCGCACTGCTTCGCCTCCCGCGATTTGCAGGCTGGCCCGCCTCTCGATTGTGCTACACTTGTGGGGCACAGGGGGAATGCGACATCCGATAGAGGTCTGCCATGGCCGACGCCGACGCGGCGGATAAAATCGTCACCAAGGCCGAGCATCTGAAGCGGGCGAAAGACACCTTCGCCTTGGTCCAATACATCCGGATCAACGGCGGCATCCGCTCCGCCAACAAGATCGCCGAGCACCTCGGCGTCTCGCTCGGCATCCCCCAGCTTCAGGACCTCGAGAAGCTGTGCAAGCGCGCGGACATTTCGCGCGGCGCCTCGTACGTGCAGACCGGGCTGGTCTACGGCCTGTCCATCTACACCAGCGAACTCGGCTGGCGGGTCAGCTACGTGTTCCTGTGCCGGGCCGACGACCCCTAGGCGGCCTCATCCTTCAGCGAGAAGCGCACCGGGACGTCGAGGGCGGCCTCGATCGGGCGGCCGGCGTCGAGCGCGGGTGAGAAGCGCCAGCGCGACACCGCATCCCTGGCCGCGGTGTCGAGAATGCCGATTCCGGAACTCACCTTGATCGCCACGTCGGTGGGACAGCCCTCGGCGTTCACCCGTACCGTGAGGACTACAAGGCCCTCCCAGCCGCGCTGGCGTGCGGCCCGCGGGTAGGCGGGCTTTTCCGCGCTGATCGGCCGGGCGGTGACGGTGGGAGCGGCCGGGGCTGCCGGGGCTGCCGCCGCGGTCTGGGCTGGGGCGGCGGGTCCGGTGGCTGGTGCGGCGGCGGCCTGGGGGGCGGCGTCGCTTGCCGACGCCGTTTCCGCCGGGACTTGCGGCGCCGCCGTCGGTGCCGCCTTGGTCACCCGTGGGGCCGGGGCGGGCTTGGGGGGGGCCGGCTGAGCGGCCGGAATCGGCGGCGGCGGAGTGGGCGCGGCGACCGGTTGCGCCACCGGTTCAGGGGCGGCCACTTCGGCCGGCGGCATGAACACCACCTGGATGGACTGGTCGGGCTCGCCGGGGGCGGGGTCGAACTGGGCGGTCAGGAGGAGGCCGACCACCGCCGCATGCATCCCGACCGCGACGGCGAGACTGCGCCAGTTGCGGGTCAGAACGGGGCGGTGGGGCGCCTCGGCCTCGCAATCAACAAGCAGGCCGGGCCACTCAGTGACGACTTCCATGCTCCCCTCCCTGGCGTTTCAGCCATTCCCGGACCGGCGCGGTGCCGACCGCCCCCGACAGCACCTCGACCGAGCCGTCGGCGCCGATCAGCAGCGTGCGCGGCAACTCGCCCCGCCACGACCGGTCGATCTCGAACCGCAGGCGTTCGACGAAGGGATCGTCGAAGGCCCACCGTTCCACCGAGCCCAGGCCGGCGCGCGCCAGCGCCCGCTCGATGCGGCTTTCCTGCTCGAGCGAATCGGTCGTCAGCATCACCAGGTCGAAGGCGCCCGGACTCACCTTTCCCCACTCGGGCAGCTCGGCCAGGCACGGGGCGCAGGTCAGCGACCACAGGTGGACCACCAGCGGACGGCCGGCATGCTGCTGGCGCAGCTCCTGCCAGCTGCCGCGTCCGAACGGCTTGAGTTCGGCGGCCGTGACGACCGCCGGCAGGAAAAGGAGCGTCAGGGCGACCACGAGGCGCTTCACGGCTGCGTCTCCATCGGCAACAGACGCCAGCCCTCGGTGCGGGTCAGCCACGACAGCAGCGGCCGGCCCTTGGCGTCGGCGACCAGCAGCGGGTGGTCCGAGGCGTCGGCGGTGGCGGCGACCGGGCGGGGCGGCGACCAGGTGGCGCCGCCGTCGCGCGAGACCATGGCGGCGATGGTCGTCTGCTCGCCGTCGAACTCCTTCCACGCCGCCCACACGGCTCCGCCGGCCGCGAGGAGCTGGGCGTGCGAGGGCGCCCGGTCGGCGGCGCCCAGCGGGGCGGGGGCCGAGAAGGTGGCGCCGCCGTCGGTGGAGCGGGCCAGGAACAGGCCCTTGCGGGCCTTGCCGTCGGTGTACCACGCCGCCAGCACGGTGCTGTCCCCGGCCAGGGCCAGGGCGGGGCCGTGGTGCGGGCAGGCGTCGATCTTCCAATTGTCCTCCGCCACCTTGGTCACGCCAGTGACGCTGCCGTCCCGGCGCAGGGTGGTGAGGGCATGGTCGCGGATGCCGCCGGGGAAGACGTGGCGCCACATCACCAGGATGCTTCCATCCGGCTTGGCGGCGGTGGCGAGGCGGCAGCACTCGCAGCTGTGGTCGAGGGCGACCTTGTCGGAGGAGAAGGTCACCGCCCCGTCGTCGGACCACGCGGCCGCCAGGGCGGCGCCGGCGTAGTCGTGCCCGGCTTGCTTGGCCGCGGTGATGCCCCGCTTGTCGATCCATACCAGCGCCAGGCGGCCGTCGGCGGTGAGCACCGGCTGCTCGAAGCGCTGGCTGGTCGGATCGGAGGCCAAGGCCCGCGGGGAGGAGAAGGTGGCGCCGTTATCGGTCGAGCGGGCCAGCATCAGCGTGCCGCTGTAACCCTTTTCGTGTCGGGCGGTGTAGGTGACCACCACCGTGCCGTTGCGGTCGACCACCACCTTGGGACGCGCTTCGCCGGCATCGTCGATCAGCGCGGCGGCCGGGGTGACCGCTACCGCCGGGGTGAGGGAGGCGCCGCCGTCGGTGGAGCGGGCGACCCACACCCGGCCGGCCGCCGACCACGTCAGCCACAGCGTGCCGTCGGCGGCAAAGAAGGGGGTGGCGGCGTTGGCGCAGGCGAGCGCGCCGTCGCACTGGCGCGCGGGCTGGTGATGGCCCGCGTGCTGGGCGAACGCCGCCCCCTGCAGGAGCAGGAGGGCGGCGGCCAGAATGATAGAGCGGCGAGCCATGGTCAGAACTTCGCCGTGATGCCGGCGAAGAAGGTGCGCGGCAGGCCGGGGGCGAACTGCTCGACGCCGCCACTGATCTGGGCGGCGGTGGCCCAGCGCTTGTCGAACAGGTTCATCACCCGCCCGAACACCTCCAGATTGTCGGTGAAGCCCCAGGCGGAGCGCAGGTTGAAGAGGTCGTGGCCGCCGTACTGGCTGGTATTGGCGTCGTTCATCTCGTAGCTGCCGAGATGCGACCATTCCGCTTCGATGGCCAGGTTCTCGACGGCGGCCGGCCGCCAGCCCAGGGTCAGCGTCCCCACCAGGTTGGGGGCGTTGGGGATCTCCTTGCCGCTGTAGTCGACGTTGCCGCCGGGGGTGTTGGCGATCCAGTGCTCGTAGGTGTGCTTGGCGTAGCTGCCCGCCACCGTCGCCTTCCACTCAGGCAGGAACTTCCATCCCACTGCCGCCTCGACGCCGTCATGGTGGGTGCGGCCGTTGTTGGTCTGGGTCGGGGTGGCGTTGTCCCGGAAGGTGAGGATGTCGTTGCGCTTGACCATGTGGAAGGCCGAGACCTCCCACGACAAATCGCCCTTGTCGGGGCCGCGCAGGCCGGTCTCGTAGCTGTCGACCTTCACCGGCCGCAGATGGATGGAATCCAGGTTCTTGCCCTGGCGGAACAGCTGGCTTTCCGACGGCACCCGGAAGGAGTGTTTGTAGTTGGCGAAGGCATTGAGCGCCGGCGTGAAGGCGTAGGTGCCGCCCAGGCTGGGGCTCAAATGGGTGTAGTCGCGGGTGTCGTCCGCGGGACGGCGGAAACTGCCGGCCTGCGTGTCCGACAGCTTGTTGTCGTAGTCGTAGCGCATGATGTCCAGGCGCACGCCCGATTGCAGGCGCAGCTTGTCGGTCGGCGACGTCTCACCATGCACATAGGGCGATGCCTGCATGTAGGTGACGTCGTAGTCGTAGACCCGGCCGACATCGCGATAGAACTTGTAGATGTCGCCGACCTTGGTGGTCGCGAGGCGGTCTTCCTCGCGGAACCCGGGGCTGTAGTCGAGGTCGACGCCGCTGACGAGCCGGGTCCGCCACGGCTCGAAATCCTGGCGAACCTTGGCGAGCATACCGACCGAGCTGTGGCCGCTGCGGGTGGTGACCGGGTCGTAGCTCAGCTGCCACACCGGCAGCAGGTCCATCTCGTTCCAGCGGAAATAAGGGGTGACGCTGGTCAGCGTCTGGCCGCTTTCCTTCTCCCACGCCAGCGAGCCGCGCACCGCCTTGACGGTGCGGAAGCCGATGGGCGTGGTGTTTTTCGTCGGGTTGTTCTCGTAATCGGCATATTTCAGCACGGTCATCGCGCCGGTCTGCTGCTCGATGTTGGTGGCGCTGAACACCGCCTTGAGCGTGGCATCGCCGCTCAGCATGCGGTCGGCCCGGACCGTGGCGGTCTGGCGATCGTAGGCGGTGGCATCGCGCCAGCCGTCCGAGTGGGTGAGGTTGAGGTCGCCGCGGGCGCCGAGGTCGTCCCAGGTGCCGCTGGCGGTGCCCAGGAAGCGGGCCCAGCCATAGGAGCCGCCCTCGAAGGTGGTCTGCGCCTCGGGCTTGGCGGACGGAGCCTTGGTCAGCACGTTGACGACGCCGCCGATGGCGTCGGATCCCTGCAGGGCGGTGCCGGGGCCGCGGATCACTTCGATGGAATCCGCCTGCGGCAGGTTCACCTCGTAGAGGGCGTTATGATTGAAGAACCCGGTGGCGCGGGTGGGGATGCCGTCCTCGAGGTAGGAATACACCGGCGCGGTGCCGATCGGCTGGCGGATGCCGGTGACGTGGCCTTCGCCGTTGGTCTGCATGATGGCGACGCCGGGGACCCGCCCCATGATTTCGGACGGATGGGCCGGCTTGACCTTCTCGATGGTGTCGCGGCCCAGCACGCTGATGGATTCCGGGGTTTCCGACCGCAATTCGCCCTCGCGGGTGCCGGTGACGGTCACCTCCTGGAGCTGGGTCGGTTGTTCGGCGCGAGCGGCCACGGGAATGAGGACGGTAGCCGCGCAAGCGGCCATGAGCAGCCGGTGCCGGCTGACGGGCGAATGCATAAGAGTCTCCTGCCTGGAAACGCTGTGAAATGGGGCAGCCGCGAGCACGGCTGCAACGAGCGTGATTTCAGGCGGAGACGGGAGGGGCGCGGGAGGCCGGCCTTAACGCGACGGACGCGCGGCCGGGGAGATCGGGCTGGGCGGGGCGGATGACCTCGCCCACCGAGCGGGCGAGCTGCACCGGGACGGCGGCGACCGTCGGCGGGGCCCAGATGGTGCCGCTGAACAGCAGGCAGAGCGGGCAGTTGGCGGTCCCGGGCTTCGAGGCCGGGGACTGATCGGAGGAGGGCTGCTCGCTGCCGGACGAATGACAGATGGACGCGTTGAGAGCGTCCGCGCCGGCAGCCGCGATCATGGTCAGCGGTGCCGACAGATTGACGACGATGGCGAGCAGGCACAGCCAGGACAGGATCATGCGCGCGGAGCCGCGCCATCCCCCCCTCAACCGTGCGTCGCTACCCGCCAAAGCCATGGCCCCCCTGACTGAAGGCATCAATCCTTAGCCAATGTGTCCCTCGCTGCAAGGTCAATCCTTGCCCCTGATCAAGTTGGACGCATATTCTCGCGCTGTCCATGACCGGAGGGGAGAGCGTGGTGGATCAGATCAACCTGATGACGTCGGCAACGCTGGTCGAGAACGGTGCCGTCCGCCTGAAGCAGACCCGCCACGGGCTGATGCTCTACAACATCCATGACATGTATCTCGGCCGTTGCCTCGATCTCTACGGCGAATACTCCCGCGGCGAATACCTGTTCCTCAGCCAGGTGGTGCGGCCCGGGATGACGGTGCTGGACATCGGCGCCAACATCGGCGCCCACACCCTGTGGATGGCCCAGGCGGTGGGACCGGCCGGCACCGTGTGGGCCTTCGAGCCCCAGCGCGTCGTCCATCAGATGCTGTGCGCCAACCTGGCGCTGAACAACCTGGGCAACGTGCGCGCCCTGCATCTGGGGGTGGGGCGCAAGGCCGGCAAGGCGGCGATCCCGCCGCTCGATTACGGCCGTGGCAACAACTTCGGCGGCATCGCGCTGAGGGAAGCGGGACGGGGCGAAGACGTCCCCGTCATCACCGTCGACAGCCTGAACCTGACCGCCTGCCACGTCGCCAAGATCGACGTCGAAGGGATGGAGGGGGACGTGCTCGCGGGGGCGAAGAAGACCATCGAGAAGCATCGCCCCGTCCTCTATGTCGAGAACGATCGCCGCGACAAGTCGCCGGCCCTCATCAAGCAGTTGTGGGCTCTGGGCTACACGCTCTATTGGCACCTGCCGCCCCTGGTCAGCTCCGACAACTTCTTCGGCAACCAGGCCAACGTCTTTCCGGGCACCGTCTCGGTCAATCTCGTCTGCCTGCCGAAGGAGGCCAAGCCGATCGAAGGGCAGACGCCGGTGGCCGATGCCGAAGAGCATCCGATGAAGCGGTAGGGAACCCCTCCATGCGGGGGCCTGTTGGCCCTGCATGGAGACACTGGATTGCCTGGTGGTGGGGGCCGGTCCGGCCGGCCTGACTGCCGCCTGCTACCTCGGCCGTTTTCGGCGACGCGTGCTCGTGATCGACGGCGGGCGCTCGCGTGCTTCCCTCATCCCCCTCTCGCATAACTGTCCCGGCTGGCCGGACGGCATCTCGGGCGTCGAGCTGCTGGACCGCCTTCGCCGGCAGGCCTTTCGCTACGGGGCGGCGGTGGCGCCCGGGCTGGTCAGCGGCCTGTGCGGTGAGGGGCCCTCGTTCCGGGCCACTCTCGATGGCGGGGGTGACGAGGTGGTGGCTCGGACGGTGTTGCTGGCGACCGGCGTGGTCGATATCGAACCGGGACTGCCGGGGGTCGAGGATGCCGTGCGCGGCGGAATCGTCCGGCACTGTCCCATCTGCGACGGCTACGAGGTGAGGGGATTGCGCGTCGGCGTCCTGGGATTCGGCAAGGCGGCCGCGGGCGAAGCGCTGTTCCTCAGGACCTGGAGCGACGACGTCACGCTGTTGACCCTGGGACAGCCGATGGGCCTTGAGCCGCACGAGGCAGCCGAGCTGCGGAAGGCGGGGATCCGGGTGATCGCGCAGCCGGTGGCAGAAGTGGTGGTGCGGGACGGCAGGATCGTCTGCCTTCGCCTTGGCGGCGCGCAGGAGGTTTCGTTCGATACCCTGTATTCGGCCCTGGGCGTGCGGGTGCGGTCCGAGTTGGCCGTGGCGGTCGGGGCCTCCTGCGATGGCGCCGGCAGCATCAGGGTCATCGACCATCAGCGCACCGGCGTGGCCGGCGTGTGGGCGGCCGGCGACGTGGTCGAGGGGCTGGATCAGATCGCTGTCGCCTTCGGCCAAGCCGCGGTCGCGGCGACCGACATCCACCGCTTCCTGGCCGGTCTCGCCTAGGAATTATTGGCTACTTATGTGAGGTAGCCGGGTGCGGAGGTCCATTCAACTCGTAAATCAGTGGCCCGTGTGGTAGCTTGTGCCCGCTTAAGTGGTTTTTGACCGCTTCTCTCCAGGGCTTCGAAGGAGACAAATAATGGACCTCGGCGACAAGACGGTCCTGGTCGTCGAAGACGAAACGCTGGTCCTGGCTGGCCTGACGATGATCCTGGAGGCCTGGGGCCTGACCGTCCTGGGCGCTGAGGACATGGACCAGGTCATGGCGCGGCTGGAGGAGGGGCGCCCCGACCTTATTCTGTCCGATCTCCGCCTGCGCGGCGGCTTGAGCGGTTTCGACGTGGTCGAGCGGGTGCGCTCCCGTGTCGGCGATGACCTGCCCGCCATCATCCTGACCGGCGAGACCGGCAAGGCGGAACTGGAGGAAGGGCGCCGGCGCAACCTGTCGTTCATGCACAAGCCTGTGCTGCCGGACGACCTGCGGCGGGCGGTGACCGGCGGCCTCGCCAGCGTCTGCTAGCGCTCTCGCCCCCCTAGCGTTCTCGCATTGCCACCGCCATCGCCCGGCTGAGCGGCGCCAGCAGGTATTCCAAGGCAGACCGCTCGCCCGTGCTGATCAGCACGTCGCCCTGCATGCCCGGGGTCAGCGGCCCGGGCAACTTCCCGACACCCTGCGGATCGAGCGCAATGCGTGCCAAGTAGTAGGCCTGGTTGTTGTTGCGCGGGTCGCGCATCAGGTCGGCCGATACCTGGGTCACCGTCCCCTTGACCGGCGGCGTCAGGCTGCGCACGAAGCTGTGCAGGCGCACGTCGGCCTTCACGCCGACGTGCACGCGGTCGATGTCCTCGGGCTGGACGCGCGCCTCGACGATCAGGCCGTCGTGCGCGGGCACGACGTCCATGACGTCCTCGCCGGGCTGCAGCACCTGCCCGACGGTGTGGACCTTCAACCCGACCACCACGCCGTCCTTGGGGGCACGGATGATTGTGCGGGTCAGGGCGTCCTCGGCGGCGGTGATCTGCTGTTCGAGGTCGCGGATGTCGTTGCCCGCCTTGTCGAGGTCGGCGGCCACCTGCTGGAGGTGGGTGTAGCGGATGTTAGCGATGTCCAGCTCGGTCCCGGCGATGCTTTGGCTGATGCGGGCGATGCTGGCGCCGTGATCGTCGCGTTCTCCCTGCAGGCGCTCGGCCTCGCGCCGCAACTGCAGCAGGCGGGGGCGGCGGTCGAGCCCGCGCTGGACCAACTGCTCGACGGTGCCCAGCTCCTCGCGGATGATGGCCAGCTGGCGGTCCTTGGATTGGCGCTCCGCCTCCACCGAGTCGGCTTCGCGCCGCATGGAATCGATCCGCTTGTTGAGGACGGCCACCTGGCCGGCCAGCAAGTCGCGGCGGGCGTGGAACAGGTTTTCCTGGGTGTGCCGGATCTCGTCGACCCTGGGCGAGGCCTCGCCGGCGAAGGCGGCGGCGAAATCGATGGTGTCGGAGCCATCGCGTTCAGCCGTCAGGCGGGCCTTGTTGCCCAGCTGGTCCCAGTACTGGTTCTTCAACTGGGTCCAGCGGGCCCGGATGGAGGTGTCGTCCAGTTGCAGCAGCGGCTGTCCCGCCGTCACCCGGTCGCCGTCGGCGACGAGGACGGCACGGACGATGCCGCCTTCGCGGTGCTGGATGGTCTTGCGGTAGGTCTCGACCTTGACCTCGCCGTGCGCCACCGCGGCGGAGTTGAGCGGCGCGGTGGCCGCCCAGGTCCCGAAGCCGCCGAAGGCGATCGCCACCACGGCGAGCCCGGTGCGGATGGTGCGCGTACCGCCCACCGGCTCCTGGGGCTGCTCCGTCATCATGACTGCACCTCACGCAAGGCCGCGCCCTGTTCCAGATGCGGCGCCGGCTGCGGGTTGGGCGGCAGCACCCGCGCCATCACCTCGTCGCGCGCCCCCAGCATCTCGACCTTGCCCTCCCGCAGCAGCAGCAGGCGGTCCACCGTCATCAGGACCCGGGCCCGGTGGGCGATGACGATGACCGAGACGCCGCGCTCGCGGGCCCGCAGCAGGGCGCGGATGACCGCATTCTCGCCCTCGGCGTCCAGGTTGGAATTGGGTTCGTCGAGGACGATGAGCCGGGGGGAGCCGTAGAAGGCGCGGGCGATGGCCAGGCGCTGGCGCTGCCCCCCCGACAGGTTGCGGGTGGCCTCGCCGATTTCGGTGTCGTAGCCGAGCGGCAGGCGCAGGATCATGTCGTGGACGCCCGCCAGGGTCGCCGCCTCGATCACCAGGTCGTCGTCGGGCGTTCCCATGCGGGCGATGTTTTCCCGCACCGTGCCGGGGAACAGCTCGACCCCCTGGGGCACGTAGCCGAGGTGGGTGCCGATGTCCTCGCGGGCCCAGGTCGCCACGTCGGCCCCGTCCAGCCGGGCGGTGCCTGAGCTGGGCGCCTGCAGGCCGAGGATTACCCGGGCGAGGGTGGACTTGCCCGCCGCCGAGGGGCCGATGATCCCCATGGCCTCGCCGGGAGCCATGGCGAATTCGATCTCGTCGAGCACCTTGCGCTCGCGCCCCTCCACCTCCAGCGACACCCGTTCGACGCTGAGGGCGCCCTTGGGCGTCGGCAGGCGGGTGACCGTGCGCCGTGGGCCGCTGGTGTCGGCCAGTTCCTCGTTGATGCGGGCCAGGGCGGCGCGGGCGGTGACGAAACCCTTCCACGACCCGACCAGGCTCTCGACCGGAGCCAGGGCGCGCGACAGCAGGATCGATCCCGCCACCACGCTGCCGGCGGTCAGCTGGTCGGTGACCGCGAGGTAGGCGCCGGTGGCGATCACCGCCACCTGCACCCCGAACCGCAGGAAGCGGGCAATCGCCCCCAGCCAGGCCGAGCGGTGCCAGCCCTCGGACATCTTGGTCTGCGTGCGCCGTGCCTCCGCCGACCACATGTCGCGGATGCCCGGCAGCATGCCCATGGATTCGATGACCTCGGCATGGCGCACCAGCGCGTCGGCCAGTTGCAGCTGGATGGCCAGCTCGCGGCCGCCCTCCTTGAGCGCCTTGCCGGTCAGCAACTCGCTGACCAGGGCGAGGCCGAACAGCACCGCGGCGCCGATGGTGGTCATCCAGCCCAGGGCGGGATGCAGGATGAACATCACCACCATGTAGATCGGCACCCACGGCGCATCGAACAGGTGGAAGATGCCGCTGCCGGCGATGAACCCGCGCAGGGTGGCGAGGTCGCGCAGCATCATCGCCCCGGGGACCGGCTCGCCCGGCGCCTTGCGGATGGCCCGCTCGAGCAGTGCCGGCGCCCACGAGCGGTCCAGCCACATGCCGATGTGGACCATCAGGCGCGAGCGGGCCGCCTCCAGGGTCGCGTGCACCGCCAGGGCGCCGACCGCCACCACCGTCAGCATGACCAGCGTCATCCCGGAGCGGCTGGCCAGCACCCGGTCGTAGACCTGCAGCGAATACAGCGGGACTGCCAGGATCAGCACGTTGGCGAACAGGCTGAACAGGGCGGCGGCGGCCAGGGTCGGCCGCGCGCCGGCAAGAATACCGTCCTTGCCCATGGGCTTCATCCATCCTCTTGCCAAGTCACGCGAGGAGCCCGCCCGCCTGACGGCGGACGGGCGCCCCGGCCGTCAGGTGAGGAACCAGTCGGCCGAGACTTGGTTCGCGTGGATGCCAACCAGCGTGATGCTGTCGCCATTGGTAAGATGGACGACGGTGGAATCGACCCCGCTCGTGGTCGAGCTGGTGCCGCTGCCCGAGCTGCCGGTCGAGGTGGTGCCGGTGCCACTGGTCCCCGACGTGCCACTGGTCGTGCCGGTGCCGCTGGTGCCGGAGGTGCTGCTGCCGGTTCCCGACATATCGCTGGTCGTGCCGGAGCCGCTTCCGCTGGTCCCGCTCGTCGTGCCCGTCGTCGTCCCCGAAGTGCCCGAGGTCGTCCCGGTGCCGGTCGTGCCGGTCCCGGTCGTCCCCGTGCCCGTCGTCCCCGTGCCCGTGGTCCCCGTGCCGCTCGTGCCTGAGGTGGTCCCGGAGGTGCCGGAGGTCGTTCCCGAGGTGCCGCTCAAGACCGTGGTCGAGGTCAGGGTCACGTCGCTCAGCGACATGCCGTTCGCCAGGACGATGCGGTCGCCCTGGGTGAAGTTGAAATCGCGGACGACATCCTGGCCGCCGTCGAACACGAACATGTCGGCGCCGTTGCCGCCGGTGAGGACATCGGCGCCCAGTCCGCCCTTCAGGACGTCGTTGCCGTTGCCGCCGAGCAGGGTGTCGTCACCGACGCCGCCGACCAGCAGGTCGTTACCGTTGCCGCCGTCGAGGGTGAAGGCCTGGGCGGCGCCGGAGGTGGTGGACCCGCTCGTGCTGGTGGTGGTGCCCGAGCCGGAGCCGGCGGCGTTTGTGCCCGAGGTGGTTCCGGAGGTGCCGGACGTGGTTCCGGAGGTGCCCGATGTGGTTCCCGTGGTTCCCGACGTCCCTGACGTGGTTCCCGACGTTCCCGACGTGGTTCCCGACGTCCCCGACGTGCCGGAGCTCGTCGACACCGTCTCATCCGGGGCGAGGATGATGTCGTTGCCGTTGTTGCCCATCAGGATGTGATGGTCGGGGTTGCCGATGATCAGGTCGGCACGATTGGTGCCGGTCAAGGTGTCGGGGGTGGCCGTCGCCGTCGTCGACGTCGTCTGCCCCCCGGTCAGCAGCGTGTAGCTGCCCAGCGCTCGCGTGGTGGTTGCCATCTGCAGGCTCCCTGTTGAGAGTTGCCAACTGCGGATGGGAACGGGTGTCGCCGGACCGGGTTGCATGTCCCCGGCGATCTTTCTCGCAAGATGCGCGGGCCTAGCCGGGTTCGGTGGTGGGCGTGGCGGGGGCGCCCGTGACCTCGTCCCCAGGCTTGTCGGGGCGCGGCGGCCGGTTCTTGGCCTCGTTGGAGAAGCGGAAGCGCCCGTGCAGGATGCAGCCCTTCACGCCGGGGTCACAGGGGCGCCCGGCCAATCTGGTGCAGGTGCCGTTGACGTCGTGGGGACATCCCCATCCGCTCATGTGCCGTACTCCGTTCCGACGACAGACCACTCGAAGGCCCCCTCGTCCTTGTACCTCAGGCCGGTCCCCGAATGCCACAGTTGGGTGATGCGGTATTCGCACCGGCGCGAACACGACCGCGCCGGACGGTGTTAGATGGCAGGCATGGTCCTGGAGAACAGCAATGAGAGTGTCGAGTGCAGCAATCGGGTTGGCCGCCGTCGGCGCCGGCCTGCTGGTGGCCCGCATGGTCATGCGGCGGGAGGAGCGTCCCGACGCCTCCCCGCCGGATCCCAATCAGTTGATCGGCTATCCGCGGTCCAACCTGTCCGCGGCCGAGGCGGCCGAGGTGTTGGAGAACGCGCCACAGCGGCCCATGTGACGGCCCTTCGAGAGCGCGACAGGCGCCGCGCGCCGCCGGCCGATCCCGGATCGGATAGCCCCGATCCCTGTAGGGTCTTTACCGGATCGTGGACTTTCTCCGCGTCGCACGGCATGCTGGTTGTGCGTACTGGAGAGGCTTTGATGACCCATACCCCCCGCCGTTGGACGGCTCCGGACGGCAGCTTCGTGTCCTGCTCTGAAAAGCTCAAGGTATTGGAGCAAAACCTGCTCGAATTCGAGCAAATGGTGACCGATATTCTTGAGGACGCGGCGTTGATGGGGTGTGATGTCGAGCAAGTTCGCGGGGTGTTGACGGAAAAGCTTGGCGATGTCGTAATTCGTTACGGCACCAAATAACGGTTGCGGGAATATCCCGATTAGGATTGTGGAATGCCGTAGGTTCTAGGCTATGGATATATCCGTTGACCGGTTTGCGGCGGTTCGTTTAGCTGTTTAGAAAAACGTGGAAGGTGCGACGGTGAGCGCACCTCCGGGGTCAAGAAGAATAGGCCGGGAGGGTTTAATGGCGAACCATGAGGGCGCTTTGCGCCCCGGGGCTGGCAATGCCGATGCCTTCGCCGAAGAAGTGCTCGAGCAGGTCGAGGCGCTCAGCCTCGAAGTGGCTGACATCGCGGGCACCATCGACGGCTTGGCGAAGTTCGTCCACCATCAGGAGGAGCTGTTCGCCAATCTCAAGACGATCGCGCACGCGATGGCCGAAGCCATCCGCAGCATCGATGCGGCGGGCCGCGAGACGCGCGACGTGACCGCCCAGGCGGGCCAGCAATCGTCCGAATCCCTGCGCACCATCGAGGAGGCGCTGACCGACATCAACGAGCTGGTGGGATCGGTCCAGGGCATCGAGCAGCGGCTTGAAGGGCTGGAGGGCGCGCTCGGCGAGGTCAGCTCCATGTCCCGCAACATCCAGAAGATCGCCCGGCAGACCAACCTGCTTGCCCTCAACGCCACCATCGAGGCCGCCCGGGCCGGCGAGGCCGGCAAGGGCTTTGCCGTGGTCGCCACCGAGGTCAAGACCCTGGCGCGCCAGACCGCCGAGGTCACCGGCGGCATCGACCACACCGTCGAGAAGCTCTCGGGCACTGTCGAGGACCTGATCTCGACCTCGACCGACACCCTGAAAATGGCCGATTCGGTCAATTCGGGCGTCGGCGTCATCAACAACGCGGTGGCGGTGTTCGGCCAGGCGATCAGCACCGTCGAATCGCGGGTCGGCGACATTTCCGGCGCCGCCAGCACCTCGCTCGCCCAGTGCGCCGACGTCATCAACGAAATCGACCGGTTTTTCGAGGGCGTGTCGATGACCTCGGGCTCGCTGCAGAAGGCGGACGAGCGCATCACCTCGGTGCTGGCCCATTCCGAATCCCTGATCGGCTTCATTGCCGAGTCCGGCTTCCGGACCGGCGACACGCCCTTCATCGAGTTCGTGCAGGCCTCGGCCGCCCGCGTCGCCGAGGTGTTCGAGAAGGCCGTCGCCTCCAGCCGCATCACCATGGGCGAGCTGTTCGACGACGCCTACCAGCCCATCCCCGGCTCGAACCCGCAGCAGCACATGACCCGGTTCGTGGCCTTCACCGACATGGTGCTGCCCGAGATCCAGGAGCCGGCGCTCGACTTCAATCCGAAGGTCGTGTTCTGCGCCGCGGTGGACCGCAACGGCTTCCTGCCCACCCACAATCGCAAGTTCTCGCAGCCCCAGGGCGGCGATCCGGTGTGGAACAACGCCAATTGCCGCAACCGGCGCCTGTTCAACGACCGCACCGGGCTGCGCGCCGGCCAGAACACCAAGTCCTTCCTGCTGCAGACCTATCGCCGCGACATGGGCGGCGGGCAGTACATCATGATGAAGGACGTCTCGGCGCCGATCATGGTGCAGGGCCGCCACTGGGGCGGCCTGCGCATGGGCTACAAGGTCTAGCCGAAGGCGAAGTAGCGCCCGACCACCGCCCGCATCTCGGCCTTCAGCGCGTCGCCGCAGCAAACCTCGGCGTGCAGGTCGGGGGCGATCGCGACGAAGGCGTCGAGCACCGCCGGGTCGAAATGGCGCCCGCGCTCGCGTGTCATGATCGCGAGGGCTTCCGCGAGCGGCAGCGGCTTCTTGTAGGGACGCTGGGACGTCAGGGCGTCGAAGACGTCGGCCACCGCGAACACGCGCGCCGAGATCGGGATTTCTTCGCCTGCCTTGCCGGACAGATAGCCGCTGCCGTCGTATTTCTCGTGGTGGCCGCCCACCACCTCGGCGGCGTCGCTTAGCCATCCGAAATCCGCGACGATGTCGAGCCCGTGCGCCACATGGGTCTTCATCACGCCGAATTCCTCTTCGTCGAGCCGGCCGGGCTTCAACAGGATGGCGTCGGGAATGGCGATCTTGCCGACGTCGTGGAGGAACGCACCCTTGATCAGGGTCTGGATGACGCTCGCCGGAAGGCCGAGCGCCTCGGCCAGCCGCACCGCGTACAGGGTGACGCGGTAATTGTGGCTGCCGGTGTCGCTGTCGCGCTTGGCGATGGCGTTGCCCAGGACCTCCAGGGTCCCGATGTTGGCATCGAGAAGGGCCTGGCTGCGCGCCAGCAGATCGCCGTGCAGCGAGGCGATCAGCGGATAGAGCAGGGCGGTCGCCGCCAGCACCGACAGGATGACCAGGCCCGAGGTGCGCAACCCGCGGCCGGCGACCGACAGCATCACCGGATAGGGCACGCTGTAGACGCCTTCGAACCAGCCGATCTGGACCTTGCCGGAATTGACGATCGGCGCCACCACCTGCAGGTACAACTGCCCGTCCAGCAGCACCTTGCTGTACCAGGTTCCGCCCGCCTCGGGGAAAACGTGCTTGCTGTCGTCGAGCGACTTCTCGACTGTTTCGGCCCCCTTGGCCAAGCCGTCGGCCACCGTCTTCTGCGCCAGGTCGTAGATCTCGGCGATGATGAAATGGCCGCCCGGGCCTTGCGCCCGCTCGGCGACGAAGCCTTCCAGGGTCGCATCGACCGCGGCGCGTCCCGTCGCGTCCAGGGAGGTGAGGTCTCCCGGCAGCAGGGGGGACAGGCGGCCGGCTTCTGCAACCGCCAGGTCGACGATGGAATCGTCGATGCGTTCGATGTCGGCGAACAGGGTGAGCCCGCCGATGGCGGCCGCCACCGCCAGGCCGCCGATCAGCAGCCGGCGCGCGAGATTGCGGTGCAGTCCGCGCCGTCTCGACACGGCCTCAGGCTCCCAGTTCCGGCAAGGCGTCGCCGACCGGGATCGGCGCCGCGGCTGGCGGAGGGGCGGCGGGGGCGGCGGCCGGCGGATTGGACGGCGGCGTCGGGGCCGCGGCGGCTGCGGCCGCCTGCTCGGCGGGCTTGTCCTCGTCCTTGCGCTGGGTCGACTGGGCCACCGACTTGATGCGCCGGTCGAGCACGGCGATGCTCTGGCGGTCGGCGTCGATGGCCTTGACCAGTTCGGCCTGGCTGGCCTTGATCAGGGCCTCCAGCGCCTCGACCCTCTTGAGCACCGGGTCGGCGAGTTCGCCGATCTTGCGGGCGTTGTCGGTCTGGAGCGCGGTCTTGATCTTGTCGATCTCTTCCAGGAGGTCGCGCTTGATCCAGCGCGACTTCTTGTCGAGGTCATCGGACATCTTGGTCAGGCGTTCGTCGACGTCGCTGGTGATCTGGACTTTGATCTCGTACGCGGCCTTCACGAGGTTGCTCATGTACATCAGCAGACCGCCGCCGATCACGAGGACGACGCCAGCCGCCAGGCTGATGATCACAACCGTGGAAAAACCCATTCGTCCGAGCTCGTTCTACGCCCCGGAGGGTAATGTCCTTCAACAGGGGCGCCAATGCAACCGTTCTTGCCCCAACCGCCATGGTGGTTGCATGGTCGTTTCACGGGGGCAACGATGACTTCTGCCCTCTTTTCGCCATGCCGCGTCTGCACCATCATGATGGTTGAGGGCCGACCGTCGGGAGCAGACGTATGAGCATTTTCGCAGAGTGGATCCGGGCCAACCGTATTTCCGAGGTTGAATGCCTGGTCCCCGACATGTCCGGTATCGCGCGCGGCAAGATCGTTCCGGCGCCGAAATTCGTCTCCATCGCGGAGAACCGCGGGTTGCGTCTGCCCGAGAGCATCTTCGTCCAGACCGTCACCGGCGATTACCCCGAGGAAGACGTCACCAACATCGCCAACGGCGACATCTACCTTCATCCTGATCCCGAAACGATCCGCAAGGTTCCGTGGTACGACGAGCCCACCGCCTGCGTCATCAACGACTGCACCTACGCCGATGGCCGCCCGGTCGAGATCTCGCCGCGCCAGGTGCTCAAGCGCATCCTGGCGCTCTATCACGCCAAGGGCTGGGAGCCGGTGGTGGCGCCCGAGCTCGAATTCTTCCTGATCAAGCAGAACACCGACAGCGACTATCCGCTGGAGCCGCCGACCGGACGCTCGGGGCGGGCCGAGAGCGGGCGCCCGGCCTATGGCGTCGACGCCGTCAACGAGTTCGAGGGGCTGTTCGACCAGATCTACGGCTTCTGCGAGGCCATGCGGGTCGAGGTCGACACCTTGTCGCACGAGGCCGGCAACGGCCAGATGGAGGTGAATTTCAACCACGGCGAGGCGCTGGAACTGGCCGACCAGGTGTTCCTGTTCAAGCGCACCGTCCGCCAGGTCGCCATGCGCATGGGCGTCTACGCCACCTTCATGGCCAAGCCCATGCAGAACGAGCCGGGCAGCGCCATGCACATCCATCAGAACCTGGTGGACAAGAAGACCGGGCACAACCTGTTCGCCAGCGACGACGGCAAGGATACCGACATGTTCCGCTGGTACATCGGCGGCCTGAGGAAGTACCTGCCGGCGGCGATGCTGCTGTTCGCGCCCAACGTCAATTCCTATCGCCGCATCGTCCCGGACTTCGACGCCCCCATCAACGTCCATTGGGGGCGCGACAACCGCACGGTCGGCCTGCGCGTGCCGGAATCCGGCCAGGCGTCGCGCCGGGTGGAAAATCGCCTGGCCGGCGCCGACGCCAACGCCTATCTCGCCATCGCCGGCTCGCTCGCCTGCGGCTGGCTGGGAATCCAGCAGAAGCTGGACCCCGGCGAGCCGATCCATGGCTCGGGCTACACCCGCGCCCATTCGCTGCCCCGCCACCTGCCCGACGCGCTGGAAAAGCTGAAGGGCGTCAAGGTGATCCGCGAGCTGCTCGGCGAGGATTTCTGCGAGGCCTTCATGGCGGTGAAGGAGGCGGAATGGGACGCCTATCAGCGGGTGGTGTCGAGCTGGGAACGGGAGTACCTGCTGTTCAATGTCTAGGCATGGGGGCGGTCAAGGTTTGGGCAGCGCCCGGCCTGTGCCCTTATTGTTGACTCGCACCCCCCATAACCGGAATATCCGCCCCGGAGACGGGGCCCCGGCCCCTGCACTGGAACGGGGGTTTGGGATGTTCGCTCGCCTTACTGTCATCGCCGCGGCGATGATCGGCGTCGCCGCCGCCGCGCACGCCGAGGAGAAGGTCCTCAACGTCTACAATTGGTCGGACTACATCGCCAAGGACACCTTGGAGAAGTTCACCAAGGAGACCGGGATCAAGGTCAGGTACGACACCTACGGCGAGAACGAGGTTCTCGACGCCAAGCTGATGGCCGGCAAGTCGGGCTACGACGTGGTGTTCCCGTCGGCCTCGCCGTTCTTCGCCCAGCAGGTCAAGGCCGGCATCTTCCAGAAGCTGGACAAGTCCAAGCTCCCCAACGCCCAGGGGCTGGACAAGGTGACCATGGACAACCTCGCCAAGGTCGATCCCGGCAACGCCTACGGCATCCCCTACATGATCTCGGCCACCGGCATCGGCTATAACATCGACATGGTCAAGAAGGTGGCGCCCGAGGCGCCGACCGATTCCTGGGCGATGCTGTTCGACCCCGCCGTGGTCGGCAAGCTCAAGGCCTGCGGCGTCTCTCTGCTCGACACCCCCACCGAGGCGGTGCCGGCCGTGCTCGCCTACCAGGGCAAGGACCCGCTGCAGCAGACCCCCGAGGCGCTCGGCCAGGCGATGGATGCCCTGACCGCCCTGCGTCCCGACTACCGCTACATCCACTCCGAGCGCTATCGCAACGACCTCGCCGGCGGCGACATCTGCGTCGCGCATGGCTATGTCGGCGACCTGGTGCAGGTGCGCGACCGCGCCGCCAAGGCCAAGAAGCCGCAGAAGATCGGCATCCTGATCCCCAAGGAAGGCGCCATCGTCAACATCGACGTGATGGCCATTCCCGCCGACGCGCCCCACCCCGAGGCGGCGCACGCCTTCATCAACTTCATCCTGCGCCCGGACATCATCGCGGACATCACCAACCAGACCGGCTACGCCAACGCGGTGCCGGCCTCGGCGGCGACCATCGATCCGGCCATCAAGAACGACCCGGTGATCTATCCGCCGGCCGCCGTGCAGGCCAAGCTGTTCACCGCCCCGCCGCCCGCCAGCAAGGACTACGAGAAGGCGCGCGCCCGCGCCTGGTCGAAGTTCAAAGCCAAGAAGTAGGATCCGACCCGTGGCGATCGTTGTCCGTCCCCCGCGTGCGTCCGAGGCCGGACAGCGTCCGCCGGCCATCCGCATCGAAGGTGTGCAGAAGCGTTTCGGCGAGGTGGCCGCGGTGGCCGGCGTCGATCTCGACATCGAGGAGGGCGAATTCTTCTCCCTCCTCGGCGCGTCGGGTTGCGGCAAAACCACGCTGCTGCGCATGCTCGCCGGCTTCGAGACCCCCTCGGCCGGCCGCATCGTCATCGCCGGCACCGACATGACCGGCGTGCCGCCCTACGAGCGGCCGGTCAACATGATGTTCCAGTCCTACGCCCTTTTCCCGCACATGAGCGTCGAGGACAACGTCGCCTTCGGCCTCAAGCAGGACGGCGTGCCCAAGGCCGAGATCCGCGAGCGGGTCGCCGCCATGCTGGAGATGGTGCAACTGGCTCCGATGGCCCGGCGCCGTCCCCATCAGCTGTCCGGCGGCCAGCGCCAGCGCGTCGCCCTGGCCCGCTGCCTGGTCAAGCAGCCCAAGGTGGTGCTGTTGGACGAGCCTCTGGCCGCGCTCGACAAGAAACTGCGCGAGCAGACCCAGTTCGAACTGGTCAACATCCAGGAGCGGGTCGGCGTCACCTTCGTCATGGTCACCCACGACCAGGAAGAGGCGATGACCATGTCCACCCGCATCGCGGTGATGGATGCCGGCCGCATCATGCAGGTGGGGCGCCCGCACGAGGTCTATGAATACCCGGCCAACCGCATGGTCGCCGAGTTCATCGGACTGGCCAATTTGTTCGAGGGCGAGGTCGCCGAGGTGACCGGGGCGGCTCTGCTGGTGCGGGCCGACGGGGTCGACGGGCCGGTTGCCGCCGCCGGTGCCGCCGAGCGCGGCGCCCGCGTCACCGTGATGGTGCGCCCCGAAAAGATCGTGATGACCCGCGAGGCCCCGGCCGGCCCGGCGCTCAAGGGCAAGGTCGCCGAGATCGCCTATCTCGGCGACGTCTCCATCTACCAGGTGCGCCTGGCCTCGGGCCGCCTGGTGCAGGTCACCAGCGCCAACCTCCGCCACACCGCCGAGCCGGCGGTGACCTGGGAGGACGAGGTTTACCTGGCCTGGCACCCCGGCAACGCGGTGGTGCTGCCGTGAAGGTCGAGCACGGCAAGCACGTGTGGGGGCGGCGGCTGATCGTCGTCGTGCCCTATGTCTGGCTGACGCTGTTCTTCCTGCTGCCTTTCCTGATCGTCGCCAAGATCAGCATTTCCGAATCGCGGGTGGGGGTTCCGCCCTACGAGCCGCTGGTGTCCGAAACGGGCATCACCGCGACGCTCGCCGCCTTCTCCCAGCTGTTCCAGGACGACCTTTATATCGACGCCTACCTGCAGTCGCTGACCATCGCCGGCATCTCCACGCTGCTGTGCCTGCTGGTCGGCTATCCCATGGCGCTGGCCATCGCCCGGGCGCGCAGCGACCGCCGCGCGCCGCTGCTGATGCTGGTGGTGCTGCCGTTCTGGACCTCGTTCCTGATCCGCGTCTACGCCTGGATCGGCATCCTCAAGGACGAGGGCCTGCTCAACCACCTGCTGATGTCGCTGGGCCTGATCAGCGAGCCGCTGGTCATCCTCAACACCAACCTCGCGGTCTATATCGGCATCGTCTACTCGTACCTGCCGTTCATGGTGCTGCCGCTCTACGCCACGCTGGAAAAGCTCGACCCCTCGCTGCTGGAGGCGGCCGCCGACCTGGGCGCCAAGCCATGGCGGACCTTCCTGTCGGTGACGCTGCCGCTGTCCATGCCGGGCGTCATCGCCGGCTCGCTGCTGGTCTTCATCCCGGCGGTGGGCGAGTACGTCATTCCCGACCTGCTGGGCGGCAGCGACGTCAACATGCTGGGCAAGGCGCTGTGGGACGTGTTCGCACTGACCCGTGACTGGCCGAGCGCGGCGGCGCTGGCGGTGGCCATGCTGGCGGCGCTGGTGTTGCCCATGGCGATCTTCCAGAAGCTCCAGACCCGGGCCGAACAGGAGAGTGGGTCGTGACCAAGCGCTCCCCCGTCCTGCTGTCCGCCCTGGTGTTCGGCTACGCCTTCCTGTACCTGCCGATTGCCCTGCTGGTCCTGTGGTCCTTCAACGAATCGCGCATGGTCACGGTGTGGGGCGGCTTCTCCACCGTGTGGTACAAGGAACTCGCCCACAACGATGCCTTCCTGGATGCCGCCCTGCTGTCGCTCCGGGTGGCCGCGACCAGCGCTACCGGGGCGCTGATCCTGGGGACGCTCGCGGCGCTGGCGCTGGTGCGCTTCGGCGGGTTCCGCGGCCGGGGCCTTTTTGCGGGCCTGGTCGCCGCGCCGCTGGTGATGCCCGAGATCATCCTCGGCCTGGCCATGCTGCTGATGTTCGTCGCCCTGGAACAGGTCATCGGCTGGCCCGAGGGGCGTGGCTTCACCACCATCGCCATCGCCCACACCACCGTGGGCATGGCCTACGCCACCGTGGTGGTGCGCTCGCGCCTGGCCACCATGGACAGCAGTCTGGAAGAGGCGGCCATGGACCTCGGCGCGCGTCCGGTGAAGGTGTTCTTCCTGATCACCCTACCGGTGATCGCGCCGTCGCTGGCGGCGGCGTGGCTGCTGGCCTTCACCTTGTCGCTCGACGACGTGGTAGTGGCGCAGTTCGTCTCGGGGCCCGGCGCCACCACGCTGCCGATCGAGGTGTTCTCGTCGGTGCGACTGGGCCTGTCGCCGCAGATCAACGCGCTCGGCACCATCATCGTCGCGGTGGTCGCCACCATCATCTTCACCGCCTCGCGGCTGATGAAGCGGCGCTGACGGCCCGCGCGTTGCCATGGGAGGACGGCTCGGGTCGAGCCCGGCCATGACGCGACAGGGGCGGTTGGGACTCAGGCGGGGACCTTGGCCCCGCTGACCAGGACGTCGTTCTCGGCGAACACGCAGCGCGCCTTGCCGCCGGTCTTGGCCTGGTACATGCGCCGGTCGGCGAGGTCGATCAGCTGCGGCCAGTCCTGCACCTGATCCTTGAGGCGCTCGGCGACGCCGATGCTGGCGGTCACCAAATTGCCGTCGGGGCGGTAGCCCAGCCATTCCTTGAGGATTCGGGCCAGCGCGATGCGGGCGCCGGCCTCGTCGGCGCCGCACATCACCACGATGAACTCCTCGCCGCCCCAGCGGACGACGGCGTCGTTCTGGCGCAACAGGCGGTTCAGGCCCTGGGCCACGCCGCGCAGGATCTTGTCGCCCTCGTCATGGCCGAAGCGGTCGTTGATGGTCTTGAAATTGTCGACGTCGAAGAAGGCGACGGTCAGCGGCAGCCCGTGTTCCTGGGCGATGCGGAACTGGGAATCCAGCAGCTCCATGCCGCTCCGGCGGGTGAAGGCGCCGGTGAGCGGGTCGTGGCTGGCCCGCCGCAGCAGCGCCATCATGTAATGGAGCTGGATCATGCCGGCCATGGCGTAGACGCCGAGGATGACCACCAGCACCCACAGGTTCGACAACTGGCGCGCCCAGTCGAAATCGCCCGCCGCCACCGGCCCGATGGCGGCCAGCGCCAGGACCGGCACCGCGAACATGGCACCCTCGGCCATCACCAGCGGGAAGATGGACAGGCCGGCCATCACGATGAAGGGCAGGGCGTCGTACAGGCGGGCGTTGACGGCGGCCGGGCCGCTCAGCTCCTGGCCGTGGAACAGGAATTGGGCGGCGACGAAGAAGGCCAGCGGCACCGACAGCATCACCGCGACCAGGATCAGGGCGGAAGAGAGCGTCCATTCGCGGCGCACGGGGATGGCGATGCGGACGAACACCACGGCGGCGAGCAATCGGATGACCGCGAGCGCGCCCCATTCCGGCCAAGGCAGGGTCAGGGCGTCGAGCGCGATCCACAGCACGGTGAGGCCGGAGAAGGCCGCCGCGACCAGGCGGGTGCGGGTGACGATCGCCTCGACACGATGGCGGGTCAGGTAGGGCGAATGCCGGCCGGCAAGGAGCAGGTCGCGCAGGTTGGTCTCGACGGTATGGACGATCACGCTGCCAGCTTGTCGAAGCCCTATCATCGGCTCACCCCCCCGTGACGTCATCCCTCCTTTACTCATAGGCCAATCGATTGAGATAGATCAAAGGATTTCCCTGGGCCGGTTCATGCGGGGTGGGGAAGAGCCTGGCGCACCAGCGCCTTGAGCTTGCCGAGGGCGGCGGCCTCGATCTGGCGGATGCGCTCGCGCGAGACGCCGTAGCGGAGTGCCAGGTCCTCCAGGCGCAGCGGCTTGTCGCGCAAGGTGCGCTCGGCGACGATGTCGCGCTCGCGCTCGGTCAGCTCGCCCCAGGCGTGCTTGAGGAGTTCGCGCCGGTACATCAGTTCCTGGCGCTCGCCCAGCATCTCTTCCGCGTCGGGCCGGTCGTCGGCCATCAGCTCGCCCCAGGTGAGGCCGGTCTCGCCCACCGGGGCGTCGAGCGAGCGCGGCGCCTGGGTCAGCAGCCGCTCCATCTCGAGGACGCGCTCGTCCTTGGCGCGGAGCTCGCGCCCGATGGCGGCGGCGTCATCGGCTTCCAGCGATCCGCCTCCGGGCCCGGTCAGCTTGCTCTTGAGCCCGCGCAGCTTGAAGAACAGCCGCTTGCGCTCGGCCGACAGGCCGAAGGACACCGGCGTCGAGAACTTCAGCACGTACTCGAACATGGCGGCGCGGATCCACCAGTGGGCGTAGGTGGCGAAGCGCAGGCCGCGCTCGGGATCGAAGCTTTCCAGGGCCCGCACCAGGCCGACGCTGCCCTCGGCCACCAGATCGGCCGGCGACAGGCCGTATCCCTTGAACTGGCCGGCGGTCTTGACCACCAGCCGCAGGTGGCTCTCGATCAGGCGGGCGCGTGCCGACTGGTCGCCCTCGGCCATCCAGCGGCGGATCAGCTCGGCCTCCTCTTCGCCGGTCAGCACCGGCGACTGGCGGACCGCCCGCCAGAACGTCGCCGCTTCGTCCGGCAGAGGCTTGGTATTGGTCATGGATTGCTCCGGCAATCTGTTGTCCTGTCCATGAAACTACGGCGCGCCGGTTGATCGGTCCAATCGATAGATCTTGATGTCTTGATAACCGCAGCCTATCAATAGCGCATGACCACCCTTCGCCAGCTCGACTGCCTGGTCGCCGTCGCCGACACCCTTCATTTCCGGCGCGCCGCCGAGCGTCTCAACCTGTCGCAGCCGGCGCTGTCGGCCCAGATCGCCCAATTCGAGGAGCAATTGGGCGTCCTGCTGGTCGAGCGGACGCGGCGCAAGGTGCTGCTGACCCCGGTGGGCCGCGAAGTGGCCGAACGGGCGCGGGCGGTGCTGCGCGACGTCCGCGAGTTGGAGGCGGCGGCACGGCGGTCGCAACGTCCGCTGTCGGGGACCCTGCGCATCGGGGTGCTGCGCACCCTCGGGCCCTATCTGCTGCCGCACATGCTGGCCGGCATGCGCCGGAAATACCCCGAGCTCAAGCTGTACCTGCGCGAGGAGCCGCATTCGCGCCTGCTGGCCGACCTGGCATCCGGCGAACTGGACATGGTGCTGATGGCCTCGGCACCGCGGGACGATGCCCATCTGACCGTGACGCCGATGTTCCGCGAGCCGTTGTGGGCGGCCCTGCCGCTCGGACACCGGCTGACGGCCAAGCGGGTGCTGGCGCCGGCCGACCTCCTGGGCGAGCGGCTGATCATGTTGGAATTCGGCGACGGGCTGCGCGAGCCGGCCCAGGACCTCTGTCGGGCGGCCGGGGCGGCGGAGCATCCGGACTTCCGCGCCACCTCGCTGGATTCGTTGCGCCAGATGGTGGCAACCGGCCTGGGCGCCACCCTGCTGCCGGCGCTTTACGTGAAGGCCGAGGCGCTGGAGGACGAGCAGATCGCCATGCGTCCGTTCGCGCCCCAGCCGCCGGCCCGCACCATTGATCTGGTGTGGCGTCGCACCACTTCGCGCGGCGCCGAGTTCCGGCTGTTCGCGGCGTTGATCGAGGAGAGCCTGCCGGACGTGGTGCAACGGGCGGGATAACGCCGCTTCAGTCGGTGGCGCGTGGCCCGTTGTAGAAATAGACCGGCCAGATGATTAGCGGATTGCCGTAGATGATCGGTGCCGGCAAAGGCGCCACGTGGAGCCGGATGTAGAGCCAATTCATCCACGGATAGAGCAGGCCGTTGAGCCGCTTCTTAATTCTGCCGCCGTGGTCGCGGGACAGCAGCCCTTCGGCCAGCAGGTCGACGGTGCGGCAATAAGTGGTTCCACACACGATCAGTTCGGCCACCCACAGGACGTGGGCAGTCACGCTGACCTCGAAATCTAAGTCGAATGCATTTTCATCGACGGTGGTGAACTCGTTCTAGGGCGGGGCGCGCCACTGCACCTTCATCCATGGGGTGCCCGCCCCGCCCGGCGCCGGAATCATGGCCCAGCGGGTCAGGGTGTCGCTTGCGATTTGCCCAAGCACGGCTCCGGAGAACTCGCTGCGCGCCGGCAGCGGGGCTTCGCCATCCATCGTCCGCCTCCCTGTGGAACGGTCGGCCTGGATATCGTGGGGATGAAATCGCGCAACAATGGTCCGGGCGTGGTGCCCCGTCCTGGACGGGTTCCGGGCGAGTTGGCGCCTTCAACCCAGCAGGCTGCGGTCGAACAGGCTGATGAGGTCCTCGCCGGACACCGGCCGGCTGATCAGGAAGCCCTGGATCTCGTCGCATCCCTTCGAGCGCAGGAACTCGGCCTGTTCCACCGTCTCGACGCCCTCGGCGATGGCGCGGAGCTTGAGGTTGTGGGCGAGGTTGATGATGGTCGAGACGATCTCGGCCCCCTCGCTGGCCAGCGGCTCCCCGTCCTTGCCGATGTCGTGCACGAACGAGCGGTCGATCTTGAGCGCGTCGATGGGCATGCGCTTGAGGTAGGACAGCGACGAATAGCCGGTGCCGAAATCGTCGATGGAGATGTGGACGCCCATGCCGCGCAGCTCGCGCAGCACCATCGACACCTCCTCGACCCGCTGCATCAGCACGCTCTCGGTGAGCTCGAGCTCGAGGTATTGCGGCGCCAGCCCGGTCTCGGCCAGGGCATCGCGCACCATGGCGGGGACGTCGTCCTCGCGGAACTGCAAGGCCGAGACGTTGACGGCGATGCGGACCGGCGGCAGCCCCAGCTCGTGCCAGCTCTTGCACTGGCGGCAGGCGGCCTTCAGCACCCAGGCGCCGATCTGCGAGATCAGCCCCATGTTCTCGGCCAGCGGGATGAAGTCGGCAGGGCTGACCAGGCCCATCTCGGGATGGTGCCAGCGCACCAGCGCCTCGACGCCGGACATGCGGCCGGTGGCAAGGTCAACCTTGACCTGGAAGGCGAGGCGGAACTCGTTGCGCAGCAGGGCATGGCGCAGCGCCGATTCCATCGCCAGCCGCTCGAACGAGCGGGCGTTCATGGCCGGGGTGTAGAGCTGGTAGCTGTTGCGCCCCAGGTCCTTGGCCCGGTACATGGCGGTGTCGGCGTTCTTGATCAGCGTCTCGTGGGTGGTGCCGTCGTCGGGGTAGACGGCGATGCCCACCGAGGTGGTGACGTAGAGTTCGTGGTCGTCGACCATGAACGGCTGCTTCACCTGGTCGATCACCCGCTCGGCCAGCTTGCCGGCGTCCTCGATGTGCTCGAGTTCGGGCAGAAGGATGACGAATTCGTCGCCGCCCAGGCGGGCCACCGTGTCGCCCTCGCGCAGGACGTTGGCGAGCCGCTTGGACGTCTCGACCAGCACCCGGTCGCCGACCCCGTGGCCCAGGGTGTCGTTGATGCGTTTGAACAGGTCGAGGTCGAGGAACATGATCGCCAGCCGGCTGGCATGGCGGTGGGCGTTGGCGATGGCCACCTGCAGGCGGTCGGTGAACAGGCGGCGGTTCGGCAGGCCGGTGAGCACGTCGAAATAGGCGAGGTTGCGGATCCGCTCCTCGGTCTTCTTGCGCTCGGAGATGTCGGTGAAAATGGCGGCGTACTGGGTGATCCGGCCGGCTTCGTCGCGGATGACGTTGATGGTCAGCCACTCCGGGTAGATGTCGCCGTTCTTGCGGCGGTTCCAGATCTCGCCCTGCCAGACGTCGTTGCGCTCCAGCTTCTCCCACATCTTCTTGTAGAAGCGGTCGTCGTGCTTGCCCGATTTCAGGAGGTTGGGGCGCTTGCCCAGCACGTCCTCGGGCGCGTAGCCGGTCAACAGGGTGAAGGCGGGATTGACGAACTCGATCAGGCCGTCCGGCGTGCAGATCATGATGCCGTCCAGCGACGCCTCGATGACCTTGCGCGCAAGATGGAGATCCTTGCGCGAACGCAGCAGGGCCTCGTCGCGCTCCCGCAGGGCTTCGTCCAGGCGCTGGACGTACTCGTATTGCAGGGTGGA
Source organism: Solirubrobacterales bacterium (assembly GCA_050260775.1). Lineage (GTDB taxonomy): Bacteria > Pseudomonadota > Alphaproteobacteria > Rhodospirillales > Magnetospirillaceae > CALABS01. Next base: position 87,541 of record JBLNCP010000028.1, read on the forward strand.
CAGGATGTCCGAGAACGACAGCAGCCCCTTGAGGCGGCCGTTGGCGTCCACCACCCCGACATGGCGGATGTTGCGCTCTTCCAGCAGGTTGCGGGTCGACAGCAGACTGTCGCCCTCCTGGACGGTGATCAGCGGGCGGCTGGCCAGTTCGCCGATGCAGGGCGGGTGGGCTTCCCCCGACGCGATGATGCGCACGATGTCGCGCTCGGTGACGATGCCGGGGTCCTCGCCCATCTCGCCCATGACGACGGCCGCGTCGGCGCGGGCGGCCTTCATCTGGGCCATGGCGTCCTTCAGCGAGGACTGCGCCGGAATGGCGACCATCGGGCGGGTCAGGGCCGAGCTGACGTTGCGCAGGACCAGGAAGTGCTCGACGCCGTGGCGGAGGATGACGTCGCTCTGGCTGATGATGCCGAGGTGATGGCCGGCGTCGTCGACCACGATGAAGTGGCGAACGCCGTCCATCTGGAAGCGCAGGCCGGCATCGCCGATCGGGGTGCTGGCATGCAGGGTCTTCACCGGCGCGCTCATCACCGCCGAGATCGGCCGCTTGAAGCTTTCCGGGTCGCCGGGGTCGATGGCCAGCGCGTCGCGTTCGGTCCAGATCCCCACCGGCAGCTTGCCGTCGACCACCACGATCGAGCTGCAGCGGGCCGCGGCCATCTGGCGGGCGGCCTCCAGCACGGTGGTGTCGCCCGTGCAGGTCAGTACTTCGCGCTGGATGATACGTTCGATCGCCTGGTCGGAAGCCAAGTCGTGCAATCCCCGTGCTCTAGTCCCCGGTATGACCAGATCGTTCGATCAGGTCTTGAGTATCCTAACCCCTATCCACAGTTTCTCTTGGTTGACCGTACCTTGCAAGGCTCCTCGCATTTGTCCGTTCCCTGCTTCCTCTGCGACGAGATGCTGACCGGCTTGGCCCGCTGGCTGCGCGCCGCCGGCTACGACACCGCGGCGGCGTGGCATGGGCAGCGCGACGGGGCGCTGGTGGAGCGGGCCACGCGGGAATCCCGCCTATTGCTGACCCGCGACCGCGGCATCGGCGAACGCCGGGCCGCCGCGGGCATCGTCCTGCTGCTGGACGGGCACGGCCTGGAGTCCTGGGCCGAGGAACTGTCGCGCCGAGCCGGTGTCGATTGGATGCTGGCGCCCTTCACCCGGTGCCTCGTCTGCAACACCCCGCTCGACGCGGCGCCATCGGAGGCGGCCGGTCTGGTGCCCGAGGGCTCGCGCCATCTCGGCCCGCTGCGCTGGTGCTCGTGCTGCCTCAAGCCCTATTGGCGGGGCGGCCACGTCGAACGCATGGCCGCCCGTCTGACGCGCTGGAGGGGGGACGCCGCCCGTTAGTCACCTCTCCGTTTGATCCTGGCCGGGCGGCTGGGCGGAGCATCGACCGCAGAACCTTTCGACGGGTGCCAGTGTTGTCGCTTGAGGAGGGTTTCGCCGCTGTCCCGAAGAGGCGGATGGCGCGCGGCCCGTGCGGCGACACCGAGACCGGAGGACCCCATGCAGTATCAAGACCTCGACCGGATCCGAGGGGTGAAGAGCCTTGATCCGGCGTTCGCGCGTCCGACCAAGATGACCCGGAGCGAGCGCCTCAGCCGTTGGGCGGACCTGCTCGACGCCCAGGCCGGGCGTCCGTTGCGTGCGCTCGAAGACGTGGAGTATGTGAGCCCGGGCGTGCGCCGTGAGCTGCGCAAAGACGATTCGCCGCTCGCGCTGGCCTTCACCGATCCGGTGCTGCGGGCCGACGGCCTGACCAGCGACCGCCTGGGCGATGCCATGGACTATTTCGGCCTGTCCGAGCGCCAGGCCCATTGGCTGCTGTGCGACTGCCATTATGGTGGCCGCATGACCGCCAGCGAGGTCGCGGGCCGCGTTCGCGACGAAGCACGGCCGCTTTACGACATCCTCAGGCCCCAGCTGTGGGCGTCGTTCACCGGGGCGGCCATCCTGGCCGGCGCCGTGGCGACCGTCGTGATGATGTGAAGATGCCTTAGCCCGAAGACGCGGGCGCCCCGCGGAAGGTTGGTTTCCGTGGGGTGCCCCCGCCGGGGGCGGGCCGAGGGATGCCCCCGGCCGGGCGGGCGGGATCAGGCGCCGCCGATCCCCTCGATGACGATGCCGGTGCCGTCGCACTCCTCGCACTTGCGTCCGTCCACCTTTCCCGTCCCGTGGCAGACCCGACAGATGTCCTCGCCGGTTCCCGGGGTGCCGGGAGCAGCTTCGTCGCCCGGCGCCATGGGCTTCTCGCCGGGGGCGCGGTGGGTTTCCGGATTGGGCATGGCAGCCTCCTCGTTTGGTCGTTCCGCAGCATTCTCATCATGTGGACATTCGGCGCCGGGATCGTGTTTCCGCGTGCTCAAAGGAGTGGTGGGGCGCCCTCGCAGTGGATAGAGTAGGGCGGCTGGGGGGCGATAGAGGGAGGTGGCGGCATGTCGAACCAGCCGGAAGTCGTCGAGCAATTGCGCCAGGAGTTCCTCGACGAGGCGCTCGAGGTGCTGCAGAGCCTCGATGTCGCCCTCGATGGCCTACAGCACGGCCGGGGCAGCGAGGCCGATTTGGTGGCGGCCGCCCGCAGGACAGCGGTCCAGTTCCGCGGCCAAGCCGCCAATTTCGGCATGCGCAGCCTCGCCGCCGTTGCCCACCGCCTCAACGACTACCTCGCCGAAGCGCCCGATCCCTTGCCGCCCCGGGCCAGGGACGAACTGCAGGTCTTCATCGACCTGATGACCGGCCTCATCGACGGCAGCCGGCCCGCCGACAGCGATCCCTCCGCCCTGGTCCGCGCGCTGCCGCGCAAGCTGGGCTTCGACCTCGGCGACATCGTCGTGCGCAACGTCGAGGTCATGCTGGTGATGCCGCCGGGCATCCAGACCCGCTACGTCGAGCGCGAACTGCAGCAATGCGGCTACCGGGTGACGGTGATCAGCGACACCATCGACGCCTTTTCCCACGTGGTCCACACCAAGCCGGACCTGATCGTGGTCTCGGCCATCATGCCGGAACTGGACGGGATCGACCTCGCCATCGCCCTGGTGTCGATGCCGGCCACCCGCAACATCCCCATCGCGGTCATCACCGCCCTCGACGATTCCGACGAGCGCCTGCACCTGCTGCCGCGCAAGGTCCCGGTGCTGCACAAGGGGCCGAGCTTCGGCGACGACCTGTTCCGGGCGCTCGACAACCTGTTCCTGATCTGATCATTCGTCGCGCTGCTTGCCGCCTTCGAGCCAGCCGTCCTCCCACGCGGCGTGCTGGGCCGTGTCGGGGGCGAAGGGGTTGCCGGTGAGCGGCTGGCCTTCGCCGTGGGCAAGCCACCCGCGCTGGAATTCCCGGTTGCGCGCGTCTTCCGGCGGGGCATGGGCATGCCGGCGCGCCACCCAGGCGCCGAACTCGGGGTATTGCATCAGCACGGTGTCGTCGATGCCGTCGGGGTTCTGCCGCAGCACCGCCTTGCCGCGCGGGGTGATGCGGAAGCGTCCCTCCGGCAGGACCTCGATCAAGTGGGCGGCCTCGGCGTGGAAGCGGGCGTCGTCGAGGTGCGCCATCAGCTCGTTGCGCGGCACCGGTTCGCCTTCATGCGCCGTCTCGCGGCCCTGGAGCACGAGCTCGGCGGCGGCGTCCAGCGTGGCGGAGCCCTGTCCGGCCACCCGCAGGATGGCCAGCATGAGGTCGGGAAAATTGAGCAGGGGGCGTTCGTGGAATTCCATCCCCAGGATGTGGGGGGTGGAACCCGTCGTGTCATCACCCCGGCAGGGGCGGGGAAGGGGGCGGCCGTTCTCGATGGAGCGGCCGCCCGTTCCTGTTATCCCTGGGCCGCGAGCTGGCAGGCGCGCCGCTGCGACCGCTCGGCCTTGAGCTGATCGGCGATCAGGAAGGCCAGCTCCAGCGCCTGGTTGGCGTTGAGGCGGGGATCGCAATGGGTGTGGTAACGGTCGCCGAGGCGGGCTTCGGTGACCGCCTTGGTGCCGCCGACGCACTCGGTGACGTCCTGGCCGGTCATCTCGAAGTGGACGCCGCCGGCATGGGTGCCCTCGGCCTTGTGCACGGCGAAGAAGGCCCGGACTTCGGCGAGGATGCGGTCGAACTCGCGGGTCTTGTAGTTGCCGGCCTTGACGGTGTTGGCGTGCATGGGATCGCACGACCACACCACCTCACGGCCCTCGCGCCGAACGGCGCGGACCAGCGCCGGCAGCTTCTCGCCGATGTTCTCGGCGCCCATGCGGGTGATGATGGTGATGCGGCCGGACTCGTTGTCGGGATTGAGCGAATCCAGCAGGCCCATCAGGCCGTCCGCGGTCATGCTTGGGCCGACCTTGAACCCGATCGGGTTCTTGACGCCGCGCAGGAACTCGACGTGGCCGGCGTCGAGCTGACGGGTGCGCTCGCCGATCCACAGCATGTGCGCCGAACAATCGTACCAATCGCCCGAGGTCGAATCGACGCGGGTGAGCGCCTGCTCGTAGGGCAGCAGCAGCGCCTCGTGCGAGGTGAAGAACTCGGTCTCGCGGATCTGCGGCGTGGTCTCCGAGGTCATGCCGCAGGCCCCCATGAAGGCCAGCGTCTCGGACAGGCGGTTGGCGAGGTCCTCGTACAGCTTGCCCTGCAGCGAGCCGGCGACGCAGCCCAGCGTCCACTGGTGCACCTTGTGCAGGTCGGCGTAGCCGCCCTGGGCGAAGGCGCGCAGCAGATTGAGGGTGGCGGCCGACTGGTTGTAGGCCCGCACCATGCGCTCGGGATCGGGCACGCGGGCGGCCTCGGTGAACTCGATGCCGTTGACGATGTCGCCGCGGTAGCTGGGCAAGGTCACGCCGTCGATGGTCTCGGTGTCGGCCGAGCGCGGCTTGGCGAACTGGCCGGCCATGCGGCCCACCTTCACCACCGGCATGGCGGCGCCGTAGGTCAGCACGACGGCCATCTGCAGCATGACGCGGAAGGTGTCGCGGATGTTGTTGGCGCGGAACTCGGCGAAGCTCTCGGCGCAATCGCCGCCCTGCAGCAGGAACGCCTTGCCGGCCGCCACGTCGGCCAGCGACGCCTTGAGCCGCCGGGCCTCGCCGGCGAACACCAGGGGGGGATAACCGCGCAGGACCTCCTCGACCTCGGCCAGCTTGGCCTGGTCGGGGTAGGAGGGAACCTGGTGGATGGGCTTCGACCGCCAGCTGTCCGGCGTCCAACTCTCGGGCATTTGTCCTCTGATCTCCATTCTCGCAGGCGCGAGATGCAAAGCGTCCTCTATACGACTCTGGGAGTGAGAATTCCAGACGGCAATGCTATCGTCGCAGCATGACCACGACCGAACAGCGGCGCGCGCACTGGGAGGGCGTCTGGACCACCAAGCAGCCCGAGGCGGTGAGCTGGTTCCAGGCCGACCCGGCCATGTCGCTCGCCCTGATCGGGGACGTCGGATTGCGGCGCGACGCCGCCATCATCGATGTGGGAGGCGGCGCCTCCCCGCTCGTCGACCGGCTGGTCGACCGGGGCTACGTCCACGTGGCGGTGCTCGACGTCTCGGCCGCCGCCCTGGCGCATGCGGCGGAACGGCTGGGACCGCTCGGCGAGGACGTCACCTGGATCGAATCGGATGTGCTCGCCTGGAAGCCGGTGCCCGGGCTCTTTGACCTTTGGCACGACCGGGCCGTCCTCCATTTCCTGACCGACCCCGCCGACCAGCAGGCCTATGTCCGTGTGCTTGAGACCGCGCTCGCTCCCGAGGGGACGGTCATCCTTGCCACCTTCGCCCCCGATGGGCCCGAGAAGTGCTCGGGGCTGCCGGTGGCCCGCCATGACGGCGCGTCCCTAACGCGCCTGTTGGGAGCGGGTTTCGTCCTGGTGGACGAGCGCGCCGAGGAGCACGCCACGCCGGCGGGCGGCATCCAGAAATTCCGCTGGTGCGTGTTCCGTCGCCGCCAAGGGTGACGTGGGCGCAACCCCTGGTTAAGGGCCAGCTATGACCATACCTTCGCGCGGTTGACCGCTGGTACTCCGAAGGTCTTAATTGGTCTAATTCTTGGCAGTGGCCTTCGCCAGGCATGGGATGGGCCGATTGATCCCCTTTTTGCGAAAGAACTTGCCGCTCGGTCACATCGACGACCGGAAGGTCACGCTCATCAACACCGCGTTGACGGTCGTGGTCTTCCTCCTCGACTGCATGCTGCCCGATGGGGTGTCAGGCAACATCCTTTATATCGCCACCATCATGACGGCGGCCTATTCGCCCGTCCCGAACGCCCCCTACCGCTGGGCGGCGGTTTCCACCGTGGCGTCCTTGGCGGCATCGGTCTTTGCCCCGGCCGGCGTGGGCATCGTTTGGGAAGCCGCGGACAGGGCGATGACCATTGCCTCCCTCTGGCTGGTGGCAGCGGTCGTCTGCCGGCTGCGCGAGGCCCGCGGCGAGGCGGAGACCGAGCGGCGCCGGGCGGTGGAGGCCATGGAAGCCAAGGGACGGTTCCTGTCGGCGGCGAGCCACGACCTGCGCCAGCCGGTGCAGTCGCTCATGCTGTTCGTCGCCGCCCTCGAAGGCAAGCTGAAGGACAACCCGACGCAGGGGATCGTCGCCTCGATGGCGCGGGCGACCGAGGCCCTGAAGACCCTGCTGGACAACGTCCTCGACATCTCGAAGCTGGATGCCGGCGTGTTGCAGCCCAAGACCGAAGAGTTCGCGGTCGGCCCGCTGCTCGCGCGCGTTGCCGAGGAATACGGGCTCCAGACGGAAGCCAAGGGGCTGCGGCTCCACCACGTCCCCTGTCGGCTGTGGAGCCGGAGCGACCCTGCCTTGGTGGAGCGGATCCTGCGCAATCTGGTCGACAACGCCGTGCGCTACACTGAGGCGGGCGGCATCCTGATCGGCTGCCGACATGCCGCCGGCCGTCTGCGGATCGAGGTGGTGGACACCGGCCGGGGCATCCCCGAGGACCAGATCGAGCGCATCTTCGACGAGTTCCATCAGGTGGGCAATCCCGAGCGTTCGCGCCAGCACGGGCATGGGCTGGGCCTGGCCATCGTCAAGCGGACGGCCGAACTGCTGGGCCTGCAGCTCACGGTTGCCTCCGTCATCGGCCAAGGCACGCGGTTCAGCCTCGACCTGCCGTCCATCCCGGCTCCGCCGGCGCAGCCTTCCGATCCCCAGACGATCGAGACGGTGCCGGCCGACATGGCGGTGCTGGTCGTGGAAGACGACCCGCTGGTACTGCCGGCCATCAAGATGGTGCTGGAGAATCTTGGGTGCAGCGTCGAGGCGACAGCGTCCCGCAGTGACGCCCTGGTGGCGGCCCGCCTGCATCCGCCGGCCCTGATCATCTCGGATTTCCGGCTGCCTGGCGACTGCGACGGCATCCAGATCATCTCGGACATCCGCTCGCTGCTCGGCGCGGACGTGCCGGCATCGGTCCTCACCGGCGACCTCAACCCCGCCATCGAGGCGCGGAGCCGGCGTCTCGGTATGGGCCTGCTGCGCAAGCCGGTGCGGCAGGACGACCTGGCCTTCCTCGTCGCCGGGGTGCGCAAGGCCTCCTGAGCGTCCGTGCCCCGCTAGCCCGTCGTCGCCCTGGATTGCGTTACCCGGATGGGGCATGGTGCGTCGCCGTGGCACGGGTTTGGTGCCACCCAATCGGGTAGATGCGCCATGACCAAGTCTCGTGACCTCTGGGTGTTCGGCTACGGATCGCTGATGTGGCGGCCCGGCTTCGAGCATGCCGAGGCGCTGCCCGCCTGGCTCGACGGCTGGTGCCGCGGCTTCTGCGTCTATTCCATGCATTACCGCGGCACGCCGGCACGGCCCGGGCTGGTGCTGGGGCTGGACGAGGGGGGCGCCTGCCGCGGCGTCGCCTTCCGCGTCCCGGCGGAACGGGCCGAAATGACCATCGAGTACCTGGTCGAGCGCGAGCTGATCGGCTACGCCTACCAGCCGCGGACCCTGCCGGTGCGCCTGGAGCGCGGCGGCACCGTCGACGCCTACACCTTCGTCGCCGACCGCGCCCATCGCCATTACGCCGGCCGGCTGCCGCTGGAACAGGCGGCGGCCATCATCATGGACGCCGAGGGGCAGGCCGGGCTCAACCGCGACTACCTCATCAACACGGTGCGCCGCCTGGAAGCCGACGGCTTCACCGACCCGGACCTGCACGCGCTGCTGGTCGAGGTCGAGCGCCAGACCGGCCTGATCGAGGCCGGCGCGGGGATTTAAGCGCGCGGGCTGTCATCCCGAGGAGTGGAAGCGACGAGGGACCTCGTGCGGCGCCGCCTGGTCGGGGCCTGACGAACGAGGTCTTTGGGATGACCGTCGTTCAGGACGACCGCGCGAGGCCTTCCAGGAACTCCAGGGACGGCACGAAGAACGACGCTCCGGTCACCGGCCGCGAGAAGTCCATCAGGCGATCGTAGGCTCCGGTCTCGTCCGGCAGGACCATGCGTTCGAGCATCCGCCGGAACGGCGCCGGGCTGCGCCCGTAGGCGACGAAGTAGAGACCGTGCTCGGACGTCGTGCCGTAGGGCATGCTGTGGCGGACCACCTGAAGCTCTTCCCCATCCTCCTCGATGACCACCCGGGCGATGTGGGCGGACGGCGGCTTGGCGCCGTCGTCCAATTCCTCGTCCCCGTCCTTGGTGCGGCCGATGGCGGCCTCCTGCTCGGCGAGGCTGAGGGTTTCCCAGCGGCACAGCTGATGGACCCAGCGCTGGATCGAGACGTAGCTGCCGCCGGCGAAGGCGGGGTCCTCGGCGCCGACCAGGGCGGCATCCGGCCGCTCGTCGCCCTTGGGGTTCTCGGTGCCGTCGACGAAGCCGGTGAGGTCGCGCCCGCCCAGGTGCTTGAAGCCGTGGATTTCCTCGACCAGCCGCACCTCCTTGCCCAGGGTGGCGGCCACCGTGCGGGCCAGTGCGAAATTGGCGTCGTGGCGCGGTGAATGGATGTGCACGAACAAGTCGGCCGGGGTGGCCGGCGCCGCGCGGTCGCCCGCGGCCACGGTGGCGAAGGGGGCCAGTTCCGCGGGCCTCGCCGCTCCGAACAGGCCGGGCCAGACGCCGGCCCCGAAGCCGACCGCACTGGAAAGGCCGGGCTCGCCGGTGCGCTCCGCCACCGCGGCGGTCAGCGCCGGCAGCCGCGCGGCGGCGCGGCGGATCACGGCAGGGTCGCATCCGTCGACGAGGGTGAAGGTCAGGAAGATGGCAAAATCTTCGCCTTCGGGAAGGATGGCGGTCTGCGGTCGCATGAGTGTCCTTGGCTGCAGGCTTGAGAAGGGGTCAGCCGCCGTCGAGGCGCCGGAAGAATTCGGCCAGCGCGTCGGCGGTGTGCTCGCCATAGCGCTTGCGCACGGTGTCGGGCCGGCTGACCAGGACACCACGCAGGTCGGCGAAGAGGGTGTGCATCAACTCGGCGAACCCATATTCGGTCAGCCGCCAGTGCTCGTCCGGTGCCCCGGGGGCCGCCGGCGCCAGATGGCTGTTGATCAGGTCCATGAACCATTCGCGCCGGCGCTGGAAGTTGGCGAAGTAATGGGCGATCACCACCAGCACGTCGTTGGTCAGCGCACGCGATTCCGCGTCGGCGTGGACGCCCTCCCAATTGTAGCTGCCGCCGGGATTGCGGTAGCGGTCAAGGATGGCCTGGGACTTGCGCTGGCACTGCTCGTAGAGCATGGGGCCGATCATCTTGTCGACGGCCAGGTTGAAGCCGGGGATCATGCGCCGGCTGAGCACGCCCTGGCCGCCGTCGTCGCCCTGGCGCGGCGGAAACAGCTTGGCGAAGGCCTTCATCAGGATGCGGTCGAAGGGGCGGCGGCGGGCGCTTTCCCACTGCTTGGCTTCGCGCGCCACCGAGCAGGAATCGTAGGCGCGGCGGAAGGCCGGGGCGAAGCGGTCGGCCTCGTCGCTCAGGAAGCGCTCGGCGATGGCCCGGATGGCCTCGGCGGTGAGCTGGCCGCCGGCCTTGCGCGCCTCCACCTCGAGGCGGGTGGTGAAGTGGCCGATCATGGTGTTGGAGATCGCCTCGCAGCAATGCGGACCGGCGGTCTTCGGCTTCGGGTCGAAATCACTCGTCATGCGCGGGGCTCCCATCCCTATGATCAGGATAGACCGGGTAGCCCCGCGGCTTCCAGTGGCCTCGGGAGGCCGCAGCCGCCGGGGCGCATTGACTCGACTGCCCCCGTGCCGTAAGTCCACTCCAGCTTCACAATCCGGCAGGCCCCGATCCCATGTCCGACGCCTTGTCCATCGCGCTCGCGCAGATCAACCCGGTGGTCGGCGACATCGCCGGCAACGTCCGGCGCATACGCGAGGCCCGGGCCGAGGCGGCGGGCCAGGGCGCCCAGCTCGTCGTCTATCCCGAGCTCACGGTGTCCGGCTATCCGCCCGAGGACCTGGTGCTGAAGGAGGCCTTCCTCGATGCCGTCGAGGCGGCCATCGGGGAGCTGGCGGCCGACACCCGCGACGGCGGCCCCGCCCTGCTGGTGGGCGCGCCCTGGCGGGTCGAGGGGCGGCGCCACAACGCGGTGCTGCTGCTGGACAAGGGCGCGATCGCCGCCACCCGGCTCAAGCACCACCTGCCCAATTACGGCGTGTTCGACGAGGCGCGCGTGTTCGTCCCCGGGCCGGTGCCCGGTCCCATCTCCTTTCGCGGCGTCCGCCTGGGCGTCATGGTGTGCGAGGACATGTGGTACCCCGACGTCGCCGAGACCCTGGCGGAAACCGGTGCCGAGATCCTGGTGGTGCCCAACGGCTCGCCGTTCGAGATCGACAAGCACGATGTGCGCCTCAACCGCGCCGTCTCCCGCATCACCGAGACCGGCCTGCCCCTGCTTTACGTCAACCAGCTGGGCGGCCAGGACGAGCTGGTGTTCGATGGTGCCTCGTTCGCGCTAGACGCCAAGGGCAAGCCGCTGGTGCGCCTGCCGGCCTGGCTGCCGGCGGTGGTGACCACCGTGTGGCGGCGCGGGGAGCACGGCTGGACCACCGAAGGGCCGCTGGCGCCCGAGCTGCCGCGCTCGGAAAGCGTCTACCAGGCGCTGGTCCTGGGCCTGCGCGATTATGTGACCAAGAACGGGTTCCCCGGCGTGGTGCTCGGCTTGTCGGGCGGCATCGATTCGGCGCTGGCCGCTGCCGTGGCGGCGGACGCGCTGGGCGCCGACAAGGTGTGGTGCGTGATGATGCCGTCGCCCTACACCTCGGCCGAGAGCCTGGAGGATGCCGCCGAGGTGGCCCGCCTGCTCGGCTGCCGGCTGGACAGCATCGGCATCCAGCCCGCCATGGTCGCCTACGATTCCATGCTGGCCGCCACCTTCGCCGGCCGCGCCCCCGACATCACCGAAGAGAACCTGCAGTCGCGCGCCCGCGGCATGACTCTGATGGCCATCTCCAACAAGTTCGGGCCGATGGTGCTGTCGACCGGCAACAAGAGCGAGATGAGCACCGGCTACGCCACCCTCTACGGCGACATGTGCGGCGGCTATGCGGTGCTGAAGGACGTCTACAAGACCACCGTCTTCGAGGTCTGCCGCTGGCGCAACGGCGCGCGTCCCCAGGGCGGGCTCGGCCCCGACCACGCCGTGATGCCCGAGCGGGTCATCACCAAGCCGCCGTCGGCCGAGCTGAAGCCCGACCAGAAGGACCAGGACACCCTGCCGCCCTACGATGTGCTGGACGGCATCCTGGCCTGCCTGATCGAGGGCGAGCTGAGCGTGGCCGACACCGTCGCCAGGGGCTTCGACGAGGCGGTGGTGCGACGGGTGTGGAAGATGCTCGACCGCGCCGAATACAAGCGGCGCCAGGCCCCGCCCGGCGTCAAGATCTCGGGCCGTTCGTTCGGGCGCGACCGCCGCTACCCCATCACCAACGGCTTCACCAGGTCGATTTAGGTCGGTGTCATCCCGAGCGAAGCGAAGGATCTTGTTCCGCGCAGATCCTTCGGTCGCTTCGCTCCCTCAGGATGACAGCAAGGAAAGGTAGTCCATGACCGTCACCGTCCGCTTCGCCCCCAGTCCGACCGGCCTGCTGCACGTCGGCAACGCCCGCGTCGCGCTGATCAACTGGCTGTTCGCCAAGGCGCATGGCGGCTATTTCATTCTGCGCTACGACGATACCGATGCCGAACGGTCCAAGGCGGAATACGTCGACGCCATCGCCGCGGACCTGCGCTGGCTGGGGCTGGAATGGGACCGCAAGGCCTTCCAGTCGAAGCGGCTGGCCCGCTACCAGGAGGCGGCCGAGCGGCTCAAGGCGGACGGCCGTCTCTACGCCTGCTACGAGACGCCCGAGGAGCTGGAGTTCAAGCGCAAGCGCCAGCTCGCGCGCGGCCAGCCGCCGGTGTACGACCGCGCCGCCCTCAAGCTGAGCGCCGCCGAGGTGCGCAAGTTCGAGGAGGAGGGACGGCGCCCGCACTGGCGCTTCCGTCTCGAAGACGTCTGCGAGCGCTGGGACGACCTGGTGCGCGGCGACAGTCACATCGACTGTTCCAGCCTGTCGGATCCGGTGCTCATCCGCGGCGACGGCACGTTCCTCTACACCCTGCCCAGCGTGGTCGACGATATCGACATGGGCATCAGCCACGTCATCCGTGGCGAGGACCACGTCACCAATACCGGCCCGCAGATCGCGCTGTTCCGCGCCCTGGGGGCGCCGCCGCCGGCCTTCGGGCATCTGCCGCTGATGACCGACATCTCGGGGGCCGGCCTGTCCAAGCGCCTGGGGTCGCTGTCCTTGGGCGAGATGCGGGCCGAAGGCGTCGAGCCGATGGCGCTGGTCAGCCTGCTGGCCAAGCTCGGCACCTCGGACGCGATCGAGGTGCGCCCGACGCTCGATGCCCTGATCGACGAGTTCGACATCCGCCATTTCTCGCGGGCCACCCCCAAGTTCGATCCCAACGAGCTGCAGCACCTCAATTCGCGGCTGCTGCACTCGCTGTCGTGGGACGAGGTCAAGGACCGGCTGGGGCTGGCCGAGGCCGGCCCGGACTTCTGGGAGGCGGTGCGCCCCAACCTGGCCCACCTGGCCGAGGCCCGCGCATGGTGGACGGTGGTCGCCGGGCCGGTCGCGCCGGTGATCGAAGATCCGGAGTTCACCACGGCCGCCGCCGCCCTGCTGCCGGCCGAGCCGTGGGACCTGTCCACCTGGGGCGCCTTCACCGAGGCGGTGAAGCAGGCGACGGGACGCAAGGGCAAGGCGCTGTTCCACCCGCTGCGCCTGGCCCTGACCGGCCGCGAGCATGGACCCGAGCTCAAGACTCTGCTACCTCTGATCGGCCGCGAGCGGGCCGCCCGCCGGCTGGCTGGTGAGAGTGCGTGACGTCCGACGCCCGTCATTCCCGCGCAGGCGGGAATCCATCGGGCCATCGGATGGAAGGCGCCGGTTCTGGACCCCCGCCTTCGCGGGGGTAACGGTTTTCTGAGAGATGACGACATGCCGCTGGTTCTCTACAACACGCTGACCCGCCGCAAGGAGGCGTTCGAGCCGCTCAAGCCCGACCATGTCGGCATGTACGTGTGCGGCCCCACCGTCTACGACCGCGCCCATATCGGCAACGCGCGCCCCGTCATCGTCTTCGACGTGCTCTACCGGCTGCTGCAGCGCCTCTACCCGTCGGTCACCTACGTCCGCAACATCACCGACGTGGACGACAAGATCAACCAGCGCTCCAAGGATTCGGGCGAGCCCATCGAGGCCATCACCGCCCGCACCACCCGGATGTTCCACGAGGACATCGCCGAGCTGAACGCGCTGCCGCCGACCATCGAGCCGCGCGCCACCGCCCACATCGCCCAGATGATCGCCATGATCGAGCGGCTGATCGACAAGGACCACGCCTACGCCGCCGAGGGCCACGTGCTGTTCGCCGTGCCCAGCATGTCCGATTACGGCATGCTGTCGCGCCGCTCCATGGACGAGATGATCGCCGGCGCCCGCGTCGAGGTCGCCCCCTACAAGCGCAATCCCGCCGACTTCGTGCTGTGGAAGCCGTCGTCCCCCGACCTGCCGGGTTGGGACTCCCCGTGGGGCCGCGGCCGTCCCGGCTGGCACATCGAGTGCTCGGCCATGTCGGGCCAGTATCTCGGCCAGACCTTCGACATCCATGGCGGCGGCCAGGATCTGGTGTTCCCCCATCACGAGAACGAGATCGCCCAGAGTGTGTGCGCCAACGGCGCCCCCTTCGCCCGCACCTGGCTGCACAACGGCTACCTGATGGTCGAAGGCGAGAAGATGTCGAAATCCCTCGGCAACTTCTTCACCGTGCGCGAGCTGCTCGACCAGGCCCCGGGCGAAGCCATCCGCCTGTGCATGCTGTCGACCCATTATCACCAGCCGTTCGACTGGACCGCCGAGGGGCTTAAGCAGGCCCGCGCCACCCTCGACCGCCTGTACACCGCCCTGCGCGGTGTGGCCGACGTGCCGGCGGCCGAGGCCGAGGTGCCGATCGAGGTGATGGCGGCGCTCGAGGACGACCTCAACACTCCGCTCGCCATCGCGCACTTGCATGAACTGGCCACCGCGCTGAACAAGGCGGCGACCTCGGCGGAGAAGGCCAAGGCCAAGGCGGCGCTGCTGGCCTCCGGCGAGGTCCTTGGCGTGCTGCGCCAGGATCCGGAAAGCTGGTTCCGCTGGCAGCCGGCGGGAGCGGGCGAAGGGCTTGGCGAAGCCGAGATCGCGGCGCTGATCCAGGCCCGGACCGATGCCCGCAAGAACCGGGACTTCGCCGAGGCCGACCGCATCCGCAAGGAACTCGCCGACAAGGGAGTGGTGCTGGAGGACGGGCCGCAGGGCACCACCTGGAAGAGGGCCTGACCTTGGACCTGTCCGGGCGACCCCGTCTGCGTCTCGCCTGGCATGCGCTCCTGGTCCTGGGCGTCGCGCTACTTTTGATGGCGCCGGCCCTGTGGAACGGCTACCCGCTGATCTATTTCGACAGCGAAGATTACGTGGAGATGTCCTTCACGTGGACCCCGATCGTCTATCGCATCATGGGGTACGCGACCTTCGTGTCGCTGGCCAAGCCGTTCGGCACCCTGTGGGCGGTGGTGTGGATCCAGGCGCTCATGATGGCGTGGCTGCTGCGCGAAGCGGTCTGGGCCTTCATCAGCCGCTGGCGGCCGCACATGTACGTCATCCTGGCGCTGGCGCTGGCGCTCTTGACCGGGTTGCCGTGGGTGACCTCGCAGGTCATGGCCGACGTGTTCGCCGGCATGGCGGTCCTCGGCTTCGCGGTGCTGGCCTTCGGCGATGTCCTGCCGCGCTGGCGCCGTCTGGTCATCGTGCCCATGGTGGCGGTCTCGCTCGGGGTCCACATGTCCCATGTGGCGGTGGGGCTGGGGCTCGTGCTGTCGATCCTGGTTGTTTGGCTGGCGGCGCGCTGGCTGCGCCGCATGCCGCGGCCGCGGCTGGCCCTGCCGATCCTGGCGGTGGCGCTCGGAACCCTCTCGGTTCCGGCCGTGCACTGGCTGGCCACCGGCCGGGCCTTCTTCAGCGAATCGGGGCAGGTCCTCCAGCTGGCGCTGTTTGTTCAGGACGGCTTGGCCAAGAAGTATCTGGACGAGGTCTGTCCCGCCGGCGCCCAGCTCAAGATGTGCGATCACAAGGACGAGCTGCCCTGGACCGCCGACGAGTTCCTGTGGGGTGCCAGCCCCTTCGACGAGATGGGCGGCTGGAAGGCGATGCACGACGAGGCCAGCGTCATCGTCAAGGGCGCCATCCGCCTGTTCCCGCTCGACGTGGCCCGCGCCATGGTCAACAACACGCTGATGCAGCTCGACCTGATCGGGGTCGGCGAGGACCTGGTGCCGATGACCTGGCACTTCGTCAAGACCGAGCTGAAGCGCTATCCCGGCGATTTCCGCGCCTTCCGCTTCGCCCGCCAGCAGCGGCGCGAAGGCATCCGCTTCGACGAGATCAACCGCCTGCAGGTGCCGGTGGCCCAGGCCGCCGAGGTGGCCCTGATCGTGCTCACCTTCTTCGCCTGGCGCCGCCGCGACCGCATCTCGGTTGGGCTGTCGATCGTGGTGCTGCTCGCCCTGCTGGGCAACGCCTTCGTCTGCGGCGCGCTGTCCAATCCCCACGACCGCTACCAGAACCGCCTGGTCTGGCTGGCGTTGTTCGCCGCCGCGGTGTCGGCGGTGCGCCTCGACCAGCGCTTCACCATCCGGCGCCCGCCGCTACGGCTGCCGTTGCGCGAACACCACCAACCCGATCCCGAACCGGATCAGCCGCCCTTGGACGGCAACTTGCGGCCGATCCAGTCCGAGACGGTGTCGGGCAGGCAGGCGGCCAGCCAGGACAGCGCATAGAGCCGCCGCGGGAACGCGATGCGGCCCCTGCCGGCCGCGATGCCCGCCACCATGATCCGCGCCGCTTGGTCGGCATCCATCAGGAACGGCATGGGGAAGTCGTTCACCGCCGTCATGCGCGAGCGCACGAAGCCGGGGCAGATCACCGACACGGTGATGCCTTCGCGGGACAGCCATCCGCGCAGGCCCTCGCCCCACACCCTGACCGCCGCCTTCGAGGCGCAGTAGGCGGGCGCGCCGGGAAAGCCCCGGAACGAGGCGAGCGAACTCATGATGGCGATGCGGCCGCTGCGGCGCCGGCGCATGGCGGCGATGGCCGGCCACACCGTGTTCTTCACTCCGTCGACGTTGACCGCGAAGATGGCGCGGGCCTGCTCGGCAGTCTCGCCGCCGCCGCCGGTCCCGGCCGAGATGCCGGCATTGGCGATCACCAGGTCGAGCGGCCGGACGGCATCGCATTCTGCGATCCACGCCTCCATGTCGGCACGGTCGGTGACGCACAGCACCCGTGGGCGGGCATCGGCGCCGCGCTGGCGGCAGGCGGCGGCCGCCGCCTCCAGCCGCCCGGCGTCGCGTCCCGACAGGAACAGGGTCGTGCCCGGGCGGGCATAGGCCAGTGCCAGCGCTTCGCCCAGCCCCGACGAGGCGCCCGTGATGAGGATGCTGCTCACGACAGGATCATCCCCTTCCCCCGGCTTGGCCGGGGGGGCGCAGGGGTGGGGGCTCCTGGTCCCGCCACGGCCACCGTCATTCCTGTTCCGCCAGCAGCGCCTTCAGCGGACCGACCAGGGGCGGCAGGTCGTTCTGGGCGGCGTCCAGGATGATGGCGGGGTCGACCGAGTGGTATTCGTGGACCAGGATGTTGCGCATGTCGCCGATGCGTGACCACGGGATCGCCGGGTGGCGCTGGGTGACGTGGAAGGGGATGCGCTTGCAGGCCTCGCCCAGGATCTCCAGGTTGCGGATCACCGCGTCCTGGGTAATGTCGCTGGCGAGGAAGTCCCTGGTGGTCATGCCGTCGACATAGCGGTCGATGCGTTCGATGGCCTCCAGCATGTCCTCTACGCGGACCCGCCAATCCTTGTTGCTCACAGGTCGCACGCTCCCTCGCCGAAGATCGGCAGGCATTCCTTGAGGATGCGGGCCTTGAGCCTCGGCTTGATGTTGCCGCTGGTGATGAGGTCGACCGGGCGGCCGAGCAGGCCTTCCAGCGCGTGCTTGAGCTCCACGTAGCGGAACAGACCGCCGGGCTGGCCGGGATGGAACTCCACCATCAGGTCGACGTCCGACATGGGCCGGGCCTCGTCGCGCACCACCGAGCCGAACAGCGAGGCCGACTTGACGCCGAAGCGCTCGAACAGGTCCTGGCGCGAGCGCAACCGGCCAACCACTTCGTCCCGCAGCGCCGGGGGGCGCTGGTGGGCGATGCGGTTGGCATAGGTGCGGACGGCATCCACCTTGTCGGCCGGCACCCGGACCGTGACTTCGACGACGGTGGGATGGCCGCGCAACGGCCCGCGTCTTTCCTTCATGCTCAGAAGGATAGCGGCGCGCCCCCGTCTTAGGAAGGACGGTTGTTGCCTCAGGCGCGGCCGGCTATAACCGAGGCCACCATTGTTCGGAGGATTGCGCGTGTCCGTCGCCAGCATGACCGGCTATGCCCGCGCCGAAGGGCGCGATTCCCAGGTGTCCTGGGTGTGGGAGGCGAAAAGCGTCAACGGTCGTGGCCTCGAATTGCGCTGCCGGCTGCCCAGCGGCCATGACGGGCTGGAGCCGGTGGCGCGCGACGCCGCGGCCAAGCGCCTCAAGCGCGGCAACGTCCAACTGTCGCTGAACGTGACCCGGGTGGTCGAGACGCCGCCGATGCGCGTCAACACCGGCCTTCTGACCCAGATCGTCACCCTGGTCGACCAACTGGCCCCGCATCATCCCGGCATCGCCCCGGCCCGGTGGGACGGCCTGCTGGCCGTCAAGGGCGTGCTGGAGCCGATGGAGGCCGAGGAGGAGGACGCCGAGGCGGTGCGCAAGGCGCGCGAGGCGGCGATGACCGTCTCGCTGCAGCAGGCGCTGGACGCCCTGGCCGACATGCGGCTGGCGGAAGGGAAGCGCCTGCAGCAGGTGCTGCTCGGGCAGCTCGACGAGATCGCCCAACTGGCGGAGCGTGCCGGCGAGACGGCGTCGCTGCGCCCGGAGGCGGTCAAGGAGCGCCTTCGGGCCCAGGTCGCGGCCGTGCTCGAGGCCGCTCCCGCCCTCCACGAGGACCGGGTCGCCCAGGAGGTGGCGCTGATCGCCGTCAAGGCCGACATCCGCGAGGAACTCGACCGCCTGCGCGCCCATGTCGGCGCCGCCCGCGACCTGATCGCCGCCGGGGGGGCGGTGGGACGCAAGCTCGACTTCCTGTCGCAGGAATTCAACCGCGAGGCCAACACCCTGTGCTCCAAGTCGTCCGACGTGGAGCTCACCCGGATCGGCCTCGACCTCAAGGCGGTCATCGACCAGTTCCGCGAGCAGGTCCAGAACATCGAATAGGGGGAAGCCGTCCATGTCCCATCCGCCCGCCAACTTGCCTACGGTGTCGCGCCGCGGCCTGATGCTGGTGATGTCGTCGCCGTCGGGAGCCGGGAAGACCACCATTTCCCGCGCCCTGCTGCAGCGCGATCCGTACATCGCCATGTCGGTGTCGGCCACCACCCGGGCGCCGCGCCCCGGCGAGGTCGACGGCAAGGATTATCACTTCGTGGCGGTGGAGAAGTTCCAGGGCATGGTCGAGGCCAAGCAGTTCCTGGAACACGCCCGCGTCTTCGACAACTACTACGGTACGCCGCGCGGGCCGGTGGAGGATGCGCTGAGCTCGGGCCGCGACGTGCTGTTCGACATCGACTGGCAGGGCACCCAGCAGCTGCGCCAGAACGCCCGCGACGACCTGGTGGCGGTGTTCATCCTGCCGCCTTCGGTGGCCGAGCTGGAGCGCCGCCTGCGCTCGCGCGCCCAGGATACCGACGAGGTGGTCCGCAAGCGCATGGCCAAGGCCGGCGACGAGATGAGCCACTGGCCGGAATACGACTACATCATCGTCAACACCGACGTGGAACGCTCCATCGCCCAGGTCCAATCGATCCTGGAGGCCGAGCGCCTGAAGCGCGAGCGTCAGGTCGGCATGCATGACTTCGTCACCGGCCTGCGCGGCCAATAGTTGGCTTTGACCGCGGCAGAGCACAGCGGCTACCATTCGGCATGACCAGGGGGACCGGCATGGACATCAAGGACCATATTCGCGGCATTCCGGACTTTCCCAAGCCGGGCATCCTGTTCTACGACATCTCGACCCTGCTGGCGCATCCGGATGCGTGGCAGGTGGCCATGGGGCGTCTGGCGCGGGCGGTCCGGGACTTCCATCCCGATGTGCTGGCCGGCGTCGAATCCCGCGGTTTCCTGGTGGCGGCGCCGCTGGCGCTCAAGCTCGGCTGCGGCTTCATCATGCTGCGCAAGAAGGGCAAGCTGCCGGGAGGGACCATCCGCCACGACTACTCGCTGGAATACGGCACCGATTCGATCGAGATCCAGCAGGATGCGGTCAAGCCCGGCCAGCGGGTGGTGATCCTCGACGACCTGTTGGCAACCGGCGGGACCATGGCGGCGGGGGTGGAGCTCCTGCGCAAGGTCGGCGCCGAGGTGACCGGCGCCGCCTCCATCATCGAGTTGAACTTCCTGCCCGGGCGCCAGCGCCTGCAGGACATGAAGGTCCCGTTCACCAGCCTGGTATCCTACGACGAGTGATCAGGGTGGCGCGGTTGGGGGCGTGCTGAGCATCTGAAAGTCGCCACGGGGGGCGCAGGACCGGACAGGGCGGGAATGGACTTCGCACTGCACGCGGCGCTCTTCGGAGCGGGAATGGGCTCGGCGATCCTGGCCGTGTCGACCATCTACGGCCTGACGCTGCCCTCCGCTCCCCGGGGTTACGGCTGGTGGGCCGGCGCCTTCCTGCTCGAGACCGCCAGCAAGTCGCTGCTGCTGTTCGGCATCTCGCCGCTGCTGATCGAGTGTTCCGACCTTCTGCATGGACTGGCGGCCGGTTTCGTCTACGCCGGCGCCCTGACCTTCTCGCGCATCCCCATCTCACCGGTCGCGATGGGGATGGGCCTGGTCGTCGCCGGCGCCTGGACCATGGCCGCCCACGTCCTCCGCCGTCATCTCGATCTGATCGACGTGCCGCTGTTCGGCATCGGCGGTGTGGCGCTGCTGTTCGCGGCCTGGCGCTTCCTGTCGCACGCCGGGCCCACCCGGTCGGACGCCCACCGCATCGCCGCCCTGTCGTTCGCCGCCAACGGCCTGCACCAGCTGGCCGCACCCATGCTGCACATGGCGCAGCCGACCGCCATCCTCAGCTTCATGCTGTCGCAGGCCATGTCGATGGCGATGGCGGTGGCGCTGCTGCTGGTGGTGTTGCGCCGCCAGCAGGCGGTGGCCGAGAGCGAGGGGCATCGGGCCGACATCCTGCAGGGGCGGCTGGTGGATGCCCTGGGCAGCGTCCAGGACGGCGTCGCCCTGTTCGGTCCGGACGACCGGCTGGTGACCTGCAACGACCGCTATCGTGAATTCCTGGCCCCGGTCGCCGACGTCATCCGCTCGGGGCGCTCGTTCGAGGACATCCTCAGGGCCCAGGCCACACGCGGGGTCGTCCTGGAATCCAAGGGACGCGAAGAGGAGTGGGTCGCCGGTCTCCTGGACGAGCACACCCGCGACGAAGCGAGCCGGCGCGAAGCGCAGATGTGGGACGGCCGCTGGGTGGCGATCAACATCTACCGCACCGGCGACGGCGGCCACCTGCGCATCCTGCGCGACGTCACCGCCCGCAAGCAGACCGAGGCGGCGCTCGAGGAGAGCATCGCCTGGCTGCGCGGCATCATGGACACGGTCATCGACGGCATCATCACCATCGACGAGACCAACACCATCCTGTCCTTCAACTCTTCGGCCCAACGGATCTTCGGTTACGGCGCCGACGAGGTGGTCGGCCGCAGCGTCTCCATGCTGATGCCCGAGCCGTACCGCTCCGAGCAGGAGGATTACGTCCGCCGCTACGTGGAAACGGGAGACGCCCGCGTCATCGGTTTCGGTCGCCAGGTGCACGGCCAGCGCAAGGACGGGTCGGTCTTCCCACTGGAATTGTCGGTCACCGAGATGCGCCAGGCCGACATGGTCACCTTCATCGGCGTCGTGCGCGACATCACCGACCGCAAGAGGGTCGAGGACGCGCTGGTCGACAGTGAGCAGCGTTTCCGCGACCTCGCCGAATCGGCGTCCGACTGGTTCTGGGAGATCGACGAGTCCCTGAAATTCACCTTCGTGTCGGGGCGCGTGCGCCAGGTGCTGGGGGTGGGGCCGGGGTTCTTCCTGGGGCGCAACTTCTCGGACCTCGCCGCCTCGTGCGAACAGCCGAGTGCCTGGGACGCGCAGCGCGGGGTGATGGAGTCCCAGGCCGCCTTCCGCGGCTTCGTCACCCTGCACACCATGGCGGACGGACAGGTCAAGTACATCGAGCTCGCTGGCCGGCCGGCCTTCGATGCGGACGACGTGTTCCGCGGCTACCGCGGGACGGCGACCGACATCACGCCGATCAAGCGGCACGAGCAGGACCTCGCGGCCCAGTCGGCCCTGCGGCAGGCGATCATCGACAACATGGCCCAAGGGGTCGCGGTCTTCGACGGTGGCCAGATGCTGGTCGCCCTCAACCGCCATGCCCGTGAGATGCTCGATCTCGGCCAGGGCGACATCGAGCCCGGCGCGTCCTCGTTCGACGCGGTGCTGGCCACGCTTGCCGCCAACGGAGAGTTCGGAATGGGCAGGACCGCCAAGCTCGCCAAGCGGCGGCTGGCGCAATTGCGGCGGCACCCGAGCGCGGTGTTCGAGCACGCACGCCCGAATGGAACGGTGCTGGAAGTGCGCGCCAATCCCATGCCGGGGGGAGGCCTCATCCTCACCTTCACCGACATCACCGGGCGCAAGCGTTTCGAGGCCACCCTGACCGAGGCCAAGGAAGCCGCCGAGCGCGGCAACCGCGCCAAGGCGACCTTCCTGGCCAACATCAGCCACGAGCTGCGCACCCCCCTCAATGCGATCATCGGCTTCTCGGAGCTGATGAAGCACGAGATCTTCGGCCCGCTCGAACCCAACCCCTACAAGAGCTACGTCGACGACATCCACGAAAGCGGCATGCACCTGCTCGAACTGATCAACGACATCCTGGACATGTCGAAGGCGGAAGCGGGGATGACCGACCTAGTGGAAAGCATGGTCGACGTCTCGGCGGTCATTCGGGCGTCGGTCCGCATGATGGGGCGGCGCGCCGACGCCCACGCCATCGACCTGATCGAGAACATCCCCGAGGACCTGCCGTTCCTGCGCGCCGACGAGAAGCGTCTGCGCCAGATCATCCTCAACCTGCTGTCCAACGCGGTGAAGTTCACCGACGACAGCGGGTCGGTGACGGTGACGGCCCGGGCCGACACCTCCGGTTACACCATCACGGTGGCCGACACCGGCATCGGCATGAGCGCCGAGGATCTGGGCAGGGTGATGGAACCGTTCGTCCAGGCCGACACCCGCCTGTCGCGCAAGTACGAGGGCACCGGCCTCGGTCTGCCCCTGACCAAGGCGCTGGTGATCGCCCATGGCGGCGAGCTTGCCATCGAAAGCGCGGTCGGGGTCGGCACCACCGTCACCGTCCGCTTCCCCGCCGAGCGGATCGTGCGCGACATCGGCCGCGCCGCGGCCGCGGACGAAGCCGGCCGCCGCGGCTAGTCGCCCCTTCACCACTTCCGGCGGTTGGGCTATGGTGCGCCCCCGCGTGAGCCGCACTCGAAGGACCGCCCCATGCTTCGCCCCCTGCTCGCCGCTGTCCCCGCGCTGTTCCTGGCGGTATCCGCCCTGGCCCAGGCGCCCGTTCCCTTGAGCGCGCCGGTTCCGCAAGAGCCCACCGCCCGCAGCGCCGAGCCGGCTCCCGAGCCGCCGGCGGCCGACCGTCCCGCCGAGACGATCCGTCCCGCCGAGCCGGTTGCCCCGGCTCCCCCGATCTCCACCCCGGTGGCCGCACCGCCGGCGCCCGCGCCGGTCGCGGCACCCGAACCGGCAGGGGCCCCGGCTGCGGTCGTCGCGGATCTGCCGTCGTGGGCGGTGGCGACGCTGATCCTGCTGGGGGCGTTCCTCGCGGCGGTGTTCGGCATGCTGGCCGCCCTGATGATGCGCGCCTCCGAGGCCAAGGCGCGGCGGCGCTCGGTGGCGGCCACGCTGGCGGTCGAACTGGACACCCGCCGTCAGGCCTTCGAGTCGGTGCCGCTGCCGCCCAACGTGGAGGCCGGTGTCTTTTTCGTCTCCGCCGTCACCTCGCTCTCGGCCATCGATGCCGGTTTCCGTTCGGCCCAGGGCAACATGCACCTGCTGCCCGGCAAGCTGGGCGCGCATGTCTCGGTCCACTATGCCGCCGTCCAGCGAGTCGCCGATTTCGTCAAGGGGCAGAGCCTGGCGGCGGCCGTCCGCATGCTGCAGGCCAACCGCATCGGCGGCTATCCGTGTCCGGATGCCGGTACCATGCGCGAGGCCCACGTGGAACTCGGCGCCGCCTTCCGGGGGATCGAGAAGCTTATCCAGAACCTGCGCGACCTAGCCTGACTTGCGGCTGCCACGGTCAGATGACGTGGAACAGATAGAGCAGCAGCAAGATGGGAAGCGGGATCCCGAGTGCCCATAACAGAATCGCGCGCATCGTCGTGCCTCCGATGGTTCTTTGCTTAAACAATCGGCGAGCCGGCTGGTTCCGACGATTGGCGATTCACTGCGCGGAGCGTAGTCTGGGCCCAACGGCGAAATACCTTGGGGGGATCGGTTCATGACCGCGATGAAGAAGCCCGTGCGCGCCAAGGACCCGCTCGGCCTTGGGCCGGACTTCCTGTGGGGCGCCTCGACCTCGGCCTACCAGATCGAGGGGGCGGCGGCCGAGGACGGCCGCGGGCCCAGCATCTGGGATATCCATTCCCGCACCCAGGGGCGCACCGCCAACGGCGACACCGGCGACGTGGCCTGCGACCATTACCACCGCTGGCCCGAGGACGTCGCCCTGCTCAAGGACCTGGGCGTCGGCGCCTACCGCTTCTCGGTGTCGTGGCCACGGGTGCTGCCGCGGGGCCGCGGGGCGGTCAACGAAAAGGGCCTCGACTTTTACGACCGCCTGATCGACGCGGTGCTGGCGGCGGGGATCGAGCCGTGGCTGTGCCTGTATCATTGGGACCTGCCGCAGCGCCTGCATGAGCTGGGCGGCTGGACCAGCCGCGACGTCGCGGGTTGGTTCGCCGACTACGCCACCCTGATCGCCCGGCGGTTCGGTGACCGCGTGCAGAACTTCGCGACGTTCAACGAGCCCAACGTCTGCACCCTGTTCGGCTATGCCATGACTTGGTGCGCGCCGGCGGCCGAGGACCGGGCCGCCTACCTCAGGGCCGCGCATCATCTGAACCTCGCCCACGGCGCCGCAGTCGACGTGCTGCGCGACTGGGTGAGCGGGGTAAGGATCGGTTCGATCTACAATCGCCAGGCGGTGCATCCCGAGGCCGACACCGATGCCGACCGCGCCGCCGCCGCCCAACTCGACGCCCATTGGAACCTGGTCTACGCCGACCCGCAGATCCTCGGGCATTACCCCGCCCTGGTCGCGGCTGATTTCGAGCCGTACATGCAGGCCGGCGACCTCGCCCGCATCTGTCGCCCCATGGATTGGTTCGGCGTCAACCATTACGGCCCGATCTGGGCCAAGGCCGACCCGGCGATGCAGATGGGCTTCGCCTGGGGCGAGGACAAAAAGGCGGTGCCCAATCCCGACATCGGCTGGCCGATCTACCCCGACGCCTTCACCGAAGAGCTGCTGCTGTGCCACCGGCGCTACAAGCTGCCGGTCTACGTCACCGAGAACGGCTGCGGCCGCGAGGCGGAGCGGGAGGTGCCCAACGCCGCCGGCCAAGTCGCCGACCCGCACCGGCTGGCCTATCTCAAGCTCTACGCCCGCGCCATGAGCGCCGCGGTCAAGCGCGGCGCTGACGTGCGCGGCTACTTCATCTGGTCGCTGCTGGACAATTTCGAGTGGGGCTCGGGCTACGGCAACCGCTTCGGCATCGTGCACGTGGACTTCCCCACCGGCACCCGCCGCAAGAAGGATTCCTTCCACTGGTACCGTGACCTGATCGGCGGCGAGTTCCGGGAGTAGCCATCCCGTGAGTTCGAGCGGAGGCGAGGGACGAGAGCCCTCCTCCCGGTGGTCGTCGGGATGACAAGCCATGTCATCCCGGGGCGAAGCCGAGGGACCTCGTCCGGAGCCGCCCGAGGGACGTCTGAGATCGCCCTCTATTCCTTGCGCTCGCCCTGGCGGCGCATCGGATGCATCAGCCAGTGGCGGAGGTCGAAGGGCGACATCTTGCGGCGGCGGTCCGGCCGCTGCAGCACCGTCGCCTTGACCTGGACATGGCCGTCCAACGACGGCTCAAGCTCCAGCTTGCGGTCGTGGAAGGCCTCCAGCGCCGAGTGGTAGCCCACGGTGATGACGGTGGCGGCGGGGAACTCGTCGCGCAGCAGCCGCATCATCTGCTCCTCGCCGTCGGGGTGCAGGCCGTCGGTGGCTTCCTGGATGAAGATCCAGTTGGGCCGGTGCAGCAGCAGGCGGGCGAAGCCCAGGCGCTGCTGCTCGCCGATGGTCAGCACGTTCTCCCAGGTGTTGGTCTCGTCGAGCCGCGTCAGCAGGTTGCCGAGACCGACCCGCTCCAAAGCGACCGTCAGCGTGACGTCGTCGTAGCTGTCGGGACCCGAGGGATAGGCCAGCACGCTCCTGAGGCGCGCGATCGGCAGGTAGGGCCGTTGCGGCATGAAGAAGATGGAGGCGTTGCACGGCAGCTCTACCCGGCCGCAGCCCCAGGCCCACAGCCCGGCCACCACCTTGAACAGCTTGATGGCGGCCCCCGGGTCGCCCGAGATCAGCACCCGCTCGCCCTCGGAGATTTCCTGGGTGAAGTTGCTGACCACCACCGAGCCACTGTAGTTGGATACGCAGACGTCGCGGAATTCCAGCGCCGGGCGGTCCCCGGTCTCGATGATGATGCCCTGGGTGCGGTCGAGTTCCTGGTGCTGCTTGAGCTCGACCAGGGCGTCGTTGAGGGCCAGCACGCGCTCGACCGAGGCCTTCCATTCAGCGGCCTTCGACAGATTGTCGACCGGCCAGGACAGGGCCGAGGTCATCTGCTGGAAGGCCTGGGCGATCTGCATCAGTTCGCCGAGGCCGATGGAGCCGGCGATGTAGCGCGGTGCCGCGATCAGGAACGGGAAGCCGGCCGCCAGCACCGTGTAGGACGACGAGAACATGAACACCTTGGCGAGCGCCGAGGTCTGGCGGTTGAAGCCGTTGACGACGCCGCGGAACAGGTCGGTGAGGCGGCGGCGCTCGTCGGGCTCGCCGTGCAGCAACGCGATGGCTTCCGAATTCTCGCGCAGACGCACCAGGCCGAAGCGGAAATTGGCCTCCACCGTCTGGCGCATGTTGACGGTGCGCACCAGTGGCCGTCCGATGAGGACGGCCGCGGTGGTGCCGGCGGTGGCGTAAAGCATCGACACGAACACCATGTGCCCGGGGATGTCCCAGTCCATGCCGAACAGGGGGACGGTGATCACGCCGGACAGCGACCACAGGATCTTGGTGAAGCTGATCAGCAGCAGCAAGCAGTAGAACAGCGAATGGGCCAGGTCGATGGCGGCTTCGGAGGTGTTGCGGATGTCTTCGGCGATGCGGCCGTCCGGGTTGTCGTGTTCGCCCGGCATGTGGGTGACGAGGTAGTGGCGGCCGTCGGCCATCCAGTTGTCGAGCAACTCGCGCGTCAGCCAGCGCCGCCAGCCGACCTGCAGCCGGCGCTTGGCCATCATGTGGGTCGAGGTGATGGTCATGGCGACCAGCAGGATGCCGCCCAGCGCCGCGACCTGGACCATCAGGCCGTGCAGCGAGCGCTGTTCGAGGGCGGTGAACAGCCTGGCGCTCCACAGGTTGACCAGGATCGGCACCACGACCTGGCACAGCGTCAGCACCACCAGCAGGCTGGTCAGACCGCGCACGCGCCAGCGGTCCTCGGAGTTCCAGTATCCCCCCGCCAACGCCAACAGGCGGCGGAAGAAGCCGGGCGGACGAAGGGCGCCTTGCCCCCGGTCGCTGGTTACCTCTTGCCCGACATTCACCGTCATTTGATGCTGCGCCGATCCCCCAACTTTAGCCGTATCATTTATCCCTGATGGATTGGACGGCGGCAAGCGTCATCGGCTGGGGCATGGGTGCGCGGCAACCCTTGACCGCGCCTTGGCAAGTTGGCCACCATCGGGGCCCCTCCAGCGTCGAGAGCAAGAATGTCCGAAGACACCCTCGCCCCCATTCCCTATTCCGACGACTTCCTGCGCGGCATCCTGCGCGGCGTGCGCACCATCGCGGTGGTCGGCGCCAGCGCCAACTGGAACCGGCCGAGCTACTTCGTGACCAAGTACCTGCAGGAGAAGGGCTACCGCGTCATCCCGGTCAATCCCGGCCTCGACGGGCAGGAGCTGCTGGGCGAACGGGTCTACAAGGACCTCAGCTCGATCCCCGAGCCGGTCGACATGGTCGACGTCTTCCGCAATTCCGAGGCGGCCGGTCCCATCACCGATGAAGCCGTCGCCATCGGCGCCAAGGTGGTGTGGATGCAGCTGGGCGTGCGCAATGACGCCGCCGCCGCCCGTGCCGAGGCGGCCGGCCTCAAGGTGGTGATGAACCGCTGCCCCAAGATCGAGTTCGGCCGCCTGGGCGGCGAGCTCGGCTGGTACGGCGTCAATTCGGGGATCATCTCCAACAAGCCGCTGGAGGCGCCGCGTCCCAAGCGCGAGCGCGAGGAGAGCACGGCCGGCGGCCCGCCGCCCAAGTACGGGTTCGCCACCAAGGCCATCCATTCCGGCGCCGCTCCCGACGCCACCACCGGGGCGCGGACCACGCCGATCTACCAGACGACCTCCTACGTGTTCGAGGACGTCGACCACGCAGCCTCGCTCTTCAACCTCCACACCTTCGGCTACATCTATTCGCGCCTGACCAATCCCACGGTCAGCGTGCTGGAGGAGCGGGTGGCGGCCCTCGAGAACGGCCGCGCCGGCGTCGCCGCCGCCTCGGGCCATGCCGCCCAGTTCCTCACCTTCTTCACCCTGCTCGAGCAGGGCGACCATTTCGTGGCCAGCCGCAACCTCTACGGTGGCTCGCTGACCCAGTTCGGCCAGTCGTTCAAGAAGCTGGGCTGGCACTGCACCTTCGTCGATCCGCGCGATCCCGACAATTTCCGCGCCGCCATCGGCGAGAAGACCAAGGCGATCTTCATCGAAAGCCTGGCCAATCCCGGCGGCATCGTCGTCGACATCGAGGCGGTGGCCAAGGTGGCGCACGAGGCCGGCATTCCGCTGATCGTCGACAACACGCTGGCGACCCCCTACCTGTGCCGGCCGCTGGAGTGGGGGGCCGACATCGTCGTCCACTCCACCACCAAGTTCCTGGGCGGCCATGGCAACTCGGTCGGCGGCGTCGTGGTCGAGTCCGGGCGCTTCAACTGGGCCCAGAACGACAAGTTCCCGTCGCTGACCAAGCCGGAGCCGGCCTATCACGGCCTCACCTTCTACGAGACCTTCGGCGACTTCGCCTTCACCACCAAGGCGCGCGCCGTGGCGCTCCGGGATTTCGGGCCCTCCATGGCGCCGATGAACGCCTTCCTCACCATCACCGGCATCGAGACCCTGCACGTGCGCATGGACCGCCACTGCGCCAACGCGCTCAAGGTGGCACGCTTCCTGGCCGGCCATCCGGCGGTGGCGTGGGTGAATTACGCCGGGCTCGAGGACAATCCGTTCAACGCCCTGCAGAAGAAGTACCTGCAGAACGGCGCCGGCGCGGTGTTCACCTTCGGGGTCAAGGGCGGCTACGATGCCGGCGTCAAGGTGGTGGAGCGGGTCAAGCTGTTCAGCCACCTCGCCAATATCGGCGACACCCGCTCGCTGATCATCCACCCGGCCTCGACCACCCACCGCCAGCTCACCGAGGAGCAGCAGGTCGCCGCCGGCGCCGGTCCCGACGTGATCCGGCTGTCGGTGGGGCTGGAGGACGCCGACGACCTGGTCCGCGACCTGGAGCAGGCGCTGGCTTAAGGCGGCGGCCGGTCAGGCAGCCTTCACCTCGGCCAGGAAGCCCTCGACCGCCCGCCGCAATTCCTCGGCCTGGGCGGCGAGGGTCCGGGAGGCGGCGAGCACCGAGCCCGCCGCCGATCCGGTCTCGCCGGCCACCTGTTGCACCGAGGTGATGGTGCTGCCCACCTCGGCGGTGCCGGCGGCGGCCTGCTCGACGTTGCGGGCGATTTCCTGGGTGGCCGCCGCCTGCTGCTCGACCGCCGCCGCGATGGCTCCCGCGATGCTCGTCACCTCGTCGATGACCGCGCTGATCGAACGGATCGCGTCGACGACGGTACGGGTTTGCTCCTGCACCGCGCCGATCTGCGCCGAGATCTCGTCGGTGGCCTTGGCCGTCTGGTTGGCGAGGTGCTTGACCTCGTTGGCGACCACTGCGAAGCCTTTGCCGGCATCTCCGGCCCGGGCGGCCTCGATGGTGGCGTTGAGGGCGAGCAGGTTGGTCTGGCTGGCGATCTCGGTGATCAGGTTGACCACCTCGCCGATGCGCGACGCGGCCTTGGCGAGTTCCCGCACCTTGCCGTCGGTCTCGCCCGCTTGAGCCGCCGCCCGCCGCGAGATCTCGTTGGAATGGGTGACCTGGCGAGAGATCTCGCTGATGGAGGCCGACAGTTCCTCGGCGGCGGCGGCGACCGTTTCCACGTTGGTCGAGGCCTGGGTCGCCGCCGCGGCCACCGAGGTCGCCTGCCGGCTGGTCTGGTCCGCCGAGGCCGACAGGCCGGTGGCCGTCTCGGATAGCTCGCCGGCGGTAGCCGCCACCGCTCCCACCATCTGGCCGGCGGTGGCGTTGAAGGTGCTGGTCGCCCGTTCGATGGTCTCGGCCCGGCGGGCCCGCAGCAACGCCGCCGTCCGCTCCGCTTCCTCCAGCCGGCGCCGTTCCTCGGCATTGGCGCGGAAGACGGCGAGGGCCTCGGCCATCTGGGCCACCTCGTCCCTGCCCTCGGCGGCAGGGATGGCGGTGCCGAGGTCACCGCCGGCGATCCCGCGCATCGCGGCGGTCAGCGCGGTCAGAGGCCGGGAGATGCCCATGCCGATGCTCCACGCGGCGACAGCCCCCACCACCAGGGCGGCCGCGGCGATGGCCAGGTCGAGCCACTCGCTGGTGCTGGCTTCGCGCTTGCTTGCTTCCTCGAGCGCCCGCAATTCGGCGAGCTGGCGGGCTTCGATCTCGTCCAGTTTGGCCGAGACCGCTTCGCTGAGGGCGTTGACCTGGGCCAGATTGCCGGCGCCGCGTTTCAGGTCCGCCAGGGCTGCCTGGTAGGTGTCCAGGTCCTTGGGCAGCGCCTTCAGGGATGAGGCGGCGGCCTTGTCGGCCTCGTCGCTTGATGCCTGGGCGATGAGGCTGCGCACGGTGGCCAGGGCGGCGTCGCTCTTGTCGAAATCACCGGCGAGGACGTGTCGCTGCAGGTTGGCGAAAGCGTTGTCGGCCTCCTCGACCAGCAACGCCTCCTCGGCGCGGTCGGAATAGAGGTCGATGGCGGTACGGCCGGAATCGACGCCCAGGCCGCCGATGACGGCGACCGCGGCCATGAGGGAAAGCACCAGCCCGAAGCCAAGGCCGATACGGCGGGTGATGGTCAGGTCACGGAGACGCATCGGTAGTTCCTCGGCTTAGCCTTAAGTTTGTGGGAAGTCTCCGTCCGATTTCGGGCGAATTTGTGGCGCCTCACACCGTTCCGAAACCCTTGCCGTCGTCCCTCAGCCACACGTACACCGCCGGGATGACCAGCACGGTCAGGAGGGTGGAGGAGGCCAGGCCGAACACCAAGCTGATGGCGAGGCCCTGGAAGATCGGGTCGGCCAGGATGAAGGCGGCGCCGATCATGGCGGCGGCGGCGGTCAGCACGATCGGCTTGACGCGGGTGGCGCCGGCGTCCAGCAGTGACTGGCGCAAGGTCGCCCCCTCGGCCAGGCGGTGGCGGATGAAGTCGACCAGCAGGATCGAGTTGCGCACGATGATGCCGGCCAGGGCGATGAAGCCGATCATCGAAGTGGCGGTGAACGGCGCCCCGAACAGCATGTGGCCGAGCACGATGCCGATCAGGGTCAAAGGCACCGGCACCAGGATCACCAAGGGCAGGAGGAAGCTGCCGAACTGGGCCACGACCAGCAGGTAGATGCCGAGGATGGCGACCGCGAAGGCGGCGCCCATGTCGCGGAAGGTGACGTAGGTGATCTCCCACTCGCCGTCCCACAGCAGGGTGGGCCGGCTCTCGTCGGCGGGCTGGCCGTGGTATTTGACGGCGATCCCCGCCGGCAGATGGTCCTCGACCGCCAGCATGCCGTAGATGGGCGCCTCGGTGCGGCCCGCCAGCTCGGCCATCACCATCTCGGCGAAGCGGCCATCGCGGCGGAAGATGGGCGGGCTGGCCGGCTCGTAGGACACCTGGACCACGTCGCCCAGTTCCACCGTGCCCTTGCGGGCCGGCACCGGCGTCGTCGCCAGCAGCTCGCCGGGGTGCTGGTCGGAGCGGGGCAGGGCGATGACGATCTCCTTGGGGGTGGCGCCCTCGCCGCGGTGGGAGTAGCCGACCCGCACGCCGCCCATCAGGGTCTGGATGGTGTCGTAGACCGCCTGCTGCTCGACCCCGAAGAACTCCAGCCGCTCCTGGTCGATGGAGACGCGCAGGCGCCGCCAGGGGGTGGACAGGGTGTCGTCGACGTCGACCACGAAGTCGACCTTGCGGAAGGCTTCCCGCACCTGCACCGCGGTGTCCCGGCGCGCCTCGGGGGTCGGGCCGTAGATCTCGGCCAGCAGGGTCGCCAGCACCGGCGGACCCGGCGGCACCTCGACCACCTTGACCGCGGTACCCTCGGGGGCGGGCAGGTCCTTCAGCCGCTGGCGCACGTCGAGCGCGATGGCGTGGCTGGCGCGCGAGCGGTCGTGGCGGGATTGGAGGTTGACCTGCAGGTCGCCGAGCTCGGGCGTGGTCCGCAGGTACGAATGGCGCACCAGGCCGTTGAAGTTGAAGGGGGCGGCGGTGCCGGCGTAGGCCTGCACGCTGGTGAGCTCGGGCAGTCCCTTCAGGCGCTCGGCCGCGGCGGCCAGCACCCGGTCGGTGTCCTCCAGCGTCGAGCCCTCGGGCAGATCGATCACCACCTGCAGCTCGGACTTGTTGTCGAAGGGCAGCAGCTTCACCGTCACCGCCTTCAAGGGGAACATGGCCATGGCGGCCAGGGTGGCGACGGTCACCCACAGCAGCAGCTTCTTCGAGCGCGAGCGTCCCTCCAGCAGCGGCAGGGCGATGCGGCGGTAGAGAGTCCCCAGGCGGTCGGCGTGGCCGTGGTGGGGCTGCTGCCCCCCACTTCCCTTAAGCCGCGAGCGTCCGGCGATCTTCAGGAGCAGCCACGGGGTGATGATCACCGCCACGAAGAACGAGAACAGCATGGCGGAGGAGGCGTTGGCCGGGATCGGGCTCATGTAGGGGCCCATCAGGCCCGACACGAACATCATCGGCAGCAGCGCCACCACGATGGTCAGCGTGGCGACGATGGTGGGATTGCCGACCTCGGCCACCGCCTCGACCGCGACCTGGGTGGCATCCTCGCCCTTTCGCAGCGTCCATCGGCGGACGATATTCTCGACCACCACGATGGCGTCGTCGACCAGGATGCCGATGGAGAAGATCAGCGCGAACAGGCTGACCCGGTTGATGGTGTAGCCCATCAGCTTCGAAGCGAAGAGCGTCAGCAGTATGGTGGTGGGCACCACCAGCGCCACCACCACGCCCTCGCGCCAGCCCAGCGCCCAGGTGATCAGCAGGACGATGGACAGGGTGGCGAGCCCCAGGTGGAACAGCAGCTCGTCGGCCTTGTCGGAGGCGGTCTCGCCGTAGTTGCGGGTAACGGTGATGGCGACGTCGGCGGGGATCAGGCGCCCCTGGATGGTGTCCAGGCGCTTGAGCACCTGGTCGGCCACCACCACCGCGTTGGCGCCGGCCCGCTTGGCGATGGCGAGGCTGACGGCGGGGGTGCGCACCAACGTGCCGTCGGCCGCCTTGACCATGTGCCAGGCGCGATGCTGCGGCGTCTCGCCGCCGACGACGATGCGGGCGACGTCCTTGACGTAGACCGGGCGGCCGTCGCGGGCGGTCAGCAGCAGGTTGCCGATCTCGGGGCCCTTGAGCGTCTGCCCGCCCACCACCGGCAGATGGCGCCCGGCCTCGTGCACCGAGCCGACCATGAACGAGCGGTTGGCGTTCTCCACCTTCTGCACCAGCTGGTTCAAGGTGATGCCGTAGAGCGCCATGCCCTCGGGATCGGGCTCGACCCGGATCTGGTCCTTGCGGCCGCCGACGATGTAGGACAGGCCGACGTCGTCGACCTTGACCAGCTCGTGCTGCAGCTCCTCGGCCAGCGTGAACAGGGCGTTGTCGTCCCAGCGCTCCGCCTTCTCCGGGCGCGGGCTGAGCGTCAGGGTGACGATGGCCACGTCGTTGATGCCGTGCCCGACGATCAAAGGCTCACGGATGCCGTAGGGGATCTCGGCCATGTGGGCGCGCACCTGCTGGTGCACGCGCAGGATGGCGGCGTCCTCGCTGGTGCCGACGTTGAAGCGGGCGGTGACCACCACGCGGTCGTCCGAGGTCTGGGAGTAGACGTGCTCGACGTCGCCGATACCCTTGACGATGTCCTCCAGCGGCTTGGTCACCAGCTGGGCGGCGTCCTCCGCCTTGAGGCCGTTGGCCTCGACCATGATGTCGACCATGGGGACGCTGATCTGCGGCTCCTCCTCGCGGGGCAGCGACATCAGGGCGATGAGGCCGAGCGCCACCGACGCCAGCAGCAACAGCGGCGTCAGCGGCGAACGGATGAAGGTCTGGGCGATGCGCCCCGAGATGCCGAGAGACATGGCGGTCACCAGCTGACCGTGTCGCCGGCCCTCAGGCCGGACAGCACCTCGATGCCGTCGGCGGTGACGGCGCCCGCCTGCACCACCACCTCGGAGCCGTCCCTCAAGGTCACGTAGTCGAGGCCGAAGCGGCGGTGCACCGCCTCGCGCGGCACCACCAGCGCCTCGCGGCGGCCGGTGGCGACATGGACCGGGACCCGCTCGCCGACGAAGTAGTCGCCGAGGCCGTCGACGCCCACATCGGCGATGACCCGGCCGTCCTCGATTCTGGGATAGACCTGGCGGACGGTGCCCAGCCGGGGCGGGGTGTCGGTATTGGACAGCGCCCGGTTGCCGACCAGCACGGAATCGCCCTGCTTGATGAAGC
The DNA here is from genome assembly GCA_050260775.1 of Solirubrobacterales bacterium. GTDB lineage: Bacteria > Pseudomonadota > Alphaproteobacteria > Rhodospirillales > Magnetospirillaceae > CALABS01. Next base: position 122,297 of record JBLNCP010000028.1, read on the forward strand.
GGGCATGGCGTTCGGGCAGGGCGACCCGCAGCACGTAATTCTCGGCGGCGATCAGGGCGATGGTCTCACCCGGCATCACCACGCTGCCCTCGGTCAGCGGCACCTTGAGCACGCGGCCGGCGGCGGGCGCCAGCACGGCGCCCTCGTTGGTGCGCTCGGCCGACACCTGCTTCTCGGCCTTGAGGGCGGCGATGGTGCGGGTTGCAACCTCCAGGCGGGTGCGGGCGTCGTCGACGCGGGCCTGGGTGGCGACGCCCTTGGCGATCAGGCCCTGGGCGCGCTTGTAGTCGATGTCGGCGAGGTCGCGCTCGGCCTCCGCCGCCTTGAGTCGGGCTTCGATGCCGGCCGTCTGCAGCGCCAGCTTGGGGTCGCCGATGGTGGCGATGCGGGCGCCGGCCTCGACCCGCGAGCCCTCGTCGACCAAAAGGCCCGAAATGGTGCCGCCGATGCGGGCCCGGGCCGGGATCTCGTCGACGCTCTCGACCGTGCCGAACACCGCCTTGAGGTCCTCGATCTGCCGGGGCTGCACCGTGGCCTCGCCGGCCAGGGCGGGCAGGGCGGCGCACAGGAGGGCGGCGGCGAGAGGCAGGCGCATGATTTGCAACTCCAAGGCGGGTTCGAGGCCTTGACAAATATATTAGCAAATCCTAATTGTTCAAGCGTCGGCGCTTCGGCGCCCCCCGCAATTCCGCATAGGGTATCACAAATGTCGATTGATCGAGTGGTGATGGCTTTCGCCGGTACGATGATCCTGTTGAGCCTGGCGCTGTCGCAGCTTCACAGCCCCAACTGGCTGTTCCTCACCGCCTTCACCGGCGTCAACATGCTGCAGGCCGCCTTCACCGGCTTCTGCCCGCTGGTGATGATGCTGAAGAAGATGGGCTTCAAGCCCGGCTGCGCGTTCAACTGAGTTAGGCGGCTGTCATACCGACGACCACCGGGAGGAGGACCTCTTACGGCGCCGCCTGTTCGGGCGCCCGACGCACGAGGTCCCTCGCATGCGCTCGGGATGACGTTTCCCTCCTGTCATCCTGAGGAGCGCAGCGACGAAGGATCTGAGGCCCTAACGGACGAGATCCTTCGCTGCGCTCAGGATGACAATCTGGTCAGGCCGCCGGATTGATGATGGCGCCTGAGCCGGGAGCGCTGACCGCCGCACGGTTGCCGTCCACCGTCACCCGGCCCTCGGCCAGCAGCTTGAGCGCCAGCGGATAGGCCTTGTGCTCCTGTTCCAGCACGCGGGCCGCCAGATCGTCGGCGGTGTCGCCGGCCAGCACCGGCACCGCCGCCTGCACCAGGATGGGGCCGTCGTCGAGGTCGGGGGTCACCAGGTGGACGCTGCAGCCGTGCAGCTTGACGCCGGCCTCGATGGCGCGCTCGTGGGTGTGCAGGCCCTTGAAGCTGGGCAGTAGCGAGGGGTGGATGTTGATCATCCGCCCGGCCCAGCCCTCGACGAAGCCCTTGGTCAGCAGCCGCATGAAGCCGGCGAGGCAGACGATCTCCACCCCGGCGTCCCGCAGCGCGGCATCCATCGCGGCGTCGAATTCCTCGCGGCTGGCGAAGGATTTGTGCGGGATCACCTGGGTCGGCACCCCGGCCTTCTCGGCGCGCTCCAGGGCGTAGACGCCGGGAATGTTGGAGATCACCAGCACGATCTCGGCCGGGAAGCCGGGCGCCGCGCAGGCATCCAGCAGGGCCTGCAGGTTGCTGCCGCGGCCCGAGACGAGGACGCCGACCTTCTTCTTCATCGCGAGTGCCCCTCATCCGTCATGCCCGGACCTGATCCGGGCACCCACTTCGGGATGGCCGGGACGAGCCCGGCCATGACGCTCCAGAAGTCCTTACGCCCAGCCGTCGCTGTTCAGCACCTGGCTCTGCGCCTCGTCGCCCTGGCGGGCGCGGATGCGGCCGATGGTGAACACCGTCTCGCCCGCTTCGGTGAGGATGCGGACGGCCTCGGCCGCCTTGTCGGGGGCGCACACCGCCACCATGCCGATGCCGCAGTTGAAGGTCCGCGCCATCTCGTGCGGCTCGACGCCGCCTTCCTTGGCCAGCCAAGCGAACACCGGCGGCAGTGTCCAGGTCTTGGCGTCCAGCTCGGCGACCACGCCCTCGGGCAGCACCCGCGGCACGTTCTCGATCAGGCCGCCGCCGGTGATGTGGGCCAGCGCCTTCAGCGTGCCGGCGCGCACGGCGGCCATGCAGGACTTCACGTAGATGCGGGTCGGCTCCAGCAGCGCCTCGCCCAGGGTCTTGCCGGGGGCGAAGGGAGCGGGGGCGGCGTAGTTGTGGCCGCCCGAGACGACGACCCGGCGCACCAGCGAATAGCCGTTGGAGTGGACGCCCGACGAGGCGAGGCCCAGCACCACGTCGCCCTCGGTGACGTTTTCCAGCGGCAGCAGTTGGCCGCGCTCGGCGGCGCCGACCGAGAAGCCGGCGAGGTCGTAGTCGCCGTCCGAGTACATGCCCGGCATCTCGGCGGTCTCGCCGCCGATCAGGGCGCAGCCGGCCTGGCGGCAGCCCTCGGCGATGCCGGCGATGATCGCCTTGCCCGCCGCCACGTCCAGCTTGCCGGTGGCGAAGTAGTCGAGGAAGAACAGCGGCTCGGCGCCCTGGACCACCAGATCGTTGACGCACATGGCCACCAGGTCGATGCCGACCGTGTCATGCTTGTTGGCCAGGATGGCGACCTTCAACTTGGTGCCGACGCCGTCGGTGGTGGCGACCAGGATCGGGTCCTTGAAGCCGGCGGCCTTGGGGTCGAACAGCGCGCCGAAACCGCCCAGGCCGGCGGCGCCGCCGGAGCGGGCGGTGGACTTGGCGAGCGGCTTGATGGCCTCGACCAGCGCCTCGCCGGCGTCGATGTCGACGCCCGCATCGCGGTAGGTCAGGCCGGGCTTGTGGTCTTTCGCGGAAATGGCGAGCCTCTTGGGCAGGGGGTCCGTCAAGCCGGTGAAGATACTTCATCCCCCGCCGTTTGCAATGTCCCCATGCGGATCGGCCTAGGCGTTTCGCGCCGGCCGCCATGCGCCAAGCGGGTGGCGAGGGGCGTCCGCGCGAGCTATAGTGCGGGCCCCATCCGCGGGAACGTTCTCGACAGGACCCCTCGCATGCCCGGTCATTATCTTCTTCGTCGCGCCCTCGTCCTCGTGGGGATGGTGACGGCCATCCTGGCCGCCGCTCCCGCCTGGGCACTGGGGGCCGCCGACGCCTTCACGGTGCGCGGCATCGAGGTCGACGTCACCGCCGGCACCGCCCAGGCCGCCAAGGACCAGGCCATCCTGGAGGGCCAGCGCGACGCCTTCCGCATCCTGCTCGAGCGCCTGACGGCGCCGGCCGACCATGCCCGGCTGCCCAAGGCCGACGGCGCCCAGTACGTGCGCGATTTCAGCGTCGACCAGGAGCGTTCGTCGTCGGTGCGCTACATCGCCACCCTGACGGTGCGTTTCCAGCCGGCGGCAGTGCGCAAGCTGCTGCGCGACGCCAACATCTCCTATGCCGAGGCGCGCTCGCGCGGCGTGGTGATCGTCCCGGTCTACCAGGTCCAGGGCCACGTGCTGCTGTGGGAGGACGTCAATCCCTGGCGCGCGGCGTGGAATTCCCTGGGCGGCGGCGGGCTGGTGCCGCTGTTCGTTCCCCCGGGCGATGCCACCGACGCCCAGCTCCTCGGCCCCGAGCAGGCGGCGGCTGGCGATGCCCAGGCGCTGCAGGCCCTGTCGGCGCGCTACGGCGGCGCCGACGTGCTGGTGCCGGTGGCCGGACTGGCCCCCGGCGGGCGCCAGCTCGACGTGGTGGTGGCCGGCACCCCCGACGCGCCCAAGCCCTTCGATGCAGTGTCCTACCAATTAGGCGAGAACGAGACGCTCGAGCACATGCTGACGCGCGCCGCCCGCGACGTGCAGCGCGCCATCGACGCCGTGCACAAGCAGCCCAACCTGCTGCAGTTCGACCGTGCCGCCACCATTTCGGCGCTGGTGCCGCTGGCCGGCATCGAGGATTGGCTGATGGTCCGCGACAACCTCGGCCGGGTGTCGCAGGTCAGGAAGTGGGAACTGGTGTCGCTGTCCAAGGCCGAGGCGGCGGTGGTGCTGCACATCGTCGGCGACCAGGAACAGGTCAAGGGCGCGCTGGCGCGCCAGGGACTGGCGCTCGAATGGGGCCCGGGCTACTGGGTGATGAAGCCGGTCAAACGCTGAAACGGAGGCGCCATTGCGCCACCTTCCCAACATCCTGACGGCGCTGCGGCTGCTGTCGATGCCGGTGATCGTGTGGTTGATGGTGTCGGGCCGGTTCCAGGCGGCTTTCTGGGTGTTCGCCGTCTCCAGCGTCACCGACGCGGTGGACGGCGCCATCGCCCGTTTGTTCGATGCCCGCACCCGGCTCGGCCAATGGCTTGACCCCCTGGCGGACAAGGTCATGCTGGTCGGCGTCTACGTCACCTTGGGCATCCAGTCGCAGGTGCCGTTGTGGCTGGTGGTGCTAGTGGTCTTGCGCGATGTCCTCATCGTGCTCTATGCCCTTGTCTACGTGCTGGCCGGCAGCTTCGATACGTCGCCGCTGCTGATCTCCAAGATCAACACGGCGGCGCAGATCACCCTGGCCGGGGTGGTCCTGGCCCATCTGGGGCAGGGGTGGGGCGGGCCGCGGCTGGCCGAGGCCTTCCAGTACGTGGTCGCCGCCACCACGGTGGGGTCGGCGGCGGCGTATCTGATGGCCGTGGGGCGGCGGGGGCCGCCGGCCGAGGGATAAGGACGGGGGAGTTTCCAAGGGATGACATCGGCGCAACGCTATCGCTTCTGGCTGGTCGGCCTGGCCGTCTTCCTGCTGCTGCTCTACGTGCTGCGTGGGGTGCTGCTGCCGTTCGTCGCCGGCATGGCGGTCGCCTATTTCCTCGATCCCCTCGCCGACCGGCTGGAGAGGCTGGGCCTGTCGCGCACCATGGCGACCTCGCTGATCACGCTTGGCTTCTTCGCCCTGGTGGTGCTGCTGATCCTGGTGCTGTTCCCGGTCGTCGAGGATCAGGTCCTCAACTTCGCCCACCGGGTTCCGGGGTACATCGATTCCTTCGGCAAGCGGATTCAGCCGCTGGTCAATGAACTGAAGCGCCATCTGTCGGCCCGTGACATCGAGCGCCTGCAATCCTCCGCCGGTGAATATGCCGGCACCGCCGCCTCGTGGGCGGCGGGCGTGCTCAAGGGCGTGCTGACCGGCGGCCTGGTGGTGGTCAACATCCTGTCGCTGCTGTTCATCACCCCGGTGGTGACCTTCTACCTGCTGCGCGACTGGGACGTCATGATCGGCAAAATGGATTCCTGGCTGCCCCGCGAGCACGCCGAGACGATCCGACAGCAGGCCCGCGAGATCAACCGCACCCTGTCCGGCTTCCTGCGCGGCCAGGCCATGGTGTGCCTGGCGCTCGGCACCTTCTACGGCATCGGCCTCAGCCTGGTCGGCCTGGATCTCGGACTGGTCATCGGGTTGCTGTCCGGCCTGTTGTCGTTCATCCCCTATCTCGGCAGCATCTCCGGATTCATCGCCGGCGTCGGTCTGGCCCTGGCCCAGAGCGAGGGCTGGACCCTGCCGCTGCTGGTGATCGGGGTGTTCCTGGTCGGCCAGGCCATCGAGGGCAACGTGCTGACCCCGAAGCTGGTGGGCGACAAGGTCGGCCTGCACCCGGTGTGGATCATGTTTGCCGTGCTGGCCGGCGGCGCCCTGTTCGGCTTCGTCGGCATCCTGATCGCCGTGCCGGTGGCGGCGGTGGTCGGCGTGCTGACCCGCTTCGCCCTGTCGCGCTACCTGGAAAGCCCGCTCTATTTCGGCAACCGTCATGACTGACGGCCAGCTGACCTTCGACCTCGGCCACCAGCCCGCCCTGGGGCGCGAGGACTTCCTGGTCGCCGCCTGCAACGCCGAGGCGGTCGCCTGGCTGGAGCGGTGGCCGGACTGGCCGGCGCACGCGCTGGCGCTGTTCGGGCCTGCCGGCTGCGGCAAGACCCACCTGCTCTCGGCCTTCGCCCAGCGCCATGCCGGGGAAGGCGTCGCCCGCATCGCCGCCGCCCATCTCAAGACCGAGGCGCTGCCGCGGCTGCTGGCCGGGGTGCGGCTGGTGCTGGTGGACGAACTCGACAGCCTGGCCGATGAAGCCGCCCTGTTCCACCTCTGGAACCTGGTCAAGGAGACCGGGCGGTTCCTGGTGCTGTCGGGGCGCGAGGCGCCGGCGCGCCTGCCGGTCAAGATCGCCGACCTGCGTTCGCGCCTTGCCGCTACCCCGGCGGTGGGGATCGGGGCGCCCGACGACACGCTGCTGGCGGCGCTGCTGGTCAAGCAGTTCGCCGACCGCCAATTGCGGGTGGGCGAGGACGTGGTCGGCTGGCTGCTGGGTCGGATCGAGCGCAGCTTCGCGGCGGTCGGCGCCGTGGTCGACGCCCTCGACCGCGCCTCGCTGGCCGAGCGCCGTCCGGTGACGGTGCCCCTGGCGCGCCTGGTGCTGGACGGATTGTCCGACGAACGGCAGGGCGAACTCGACTGGGATCGCTGAACCCGGGATGAACGCGCCGTTCAGCCTGGGTTCCCCGGGGATCTGCCATCCTCCATCCAACGTTGATCCGGATGGAGGACATCCCCATGAAGACCCTTCTCTCGCTTTCCGCCGCCGCCCTCGCCCTCGGTCTCGCTACCGCCGCCTCGGCCGAGGAGCGCATCCCGGCGACGGCGCTGCCGCCCACCCATATCGTCCACAAGCTGGTCGGCGACGGGGTCGACCTGCGCGGCCTCGAATACGAGCGCGGCGCCTACGAGGCCCGCGTGCGCACCACCGACGGCAAGCTCATCAAGATGGCCGTCGATCCGCTCAGCGGCGATTTCACCGACTCGCGCTCCCGTGTGCGGGACGACGCCGGTCCGGCGCCCCGCTTGTCGGCCTCGGACGCCGTGATGGCGGTCGCCGCCACCGGCCACTGGGACGTCTCCGAGATCGAGTATCGCGGCGGCGCCTGGATGGTCCGCGCCAGCGACGACAAGGGCGCCAGCGCCCGCTTCGCGGTGGATGACACCAGCGGCCAACTAGCCAGCCGCTGAGGTTTGGATTGTCATCCTGAGTGCAGCGAAGGATCTCATACGCAGGCACGTACGAGATCCTTCGTCGCTCTTGCTCCTCAGGATGACAAGGTGGCAGACGGCGCTATTCCGGCTGGTCCAGATCCTTCGGCCGCACGAAGCCGGCGAGCCGGCAGGTGCCTTCGTCGAGCTCGGCCCAATGGGTGACGTTGGCCTCCAGGATCGCCAGCGCCCCGGCGGGGAACTTGTCGCTCATGCGCCGGACCGCATCCTCGGCGCCGTGGCCGGCGGTGAGGAACTCGGCCAGGCGTTCCAGGCCGGGGTTGTGGCCGACCAGCATCACCGAGGCGAGATGGTCATCCAGTTCGCGCAGGCGATGGGCCAGGTCGTGGCGGGAGGCCTCGTAGACGCCGTCCTCGAAGGCGACCGGCGCCCCCTTCAGCTTGGGCTCGATGAAGGCGTAGGTCTCGCGGGTGCGCTGGGCGGTGGAGCACAGCACGAAGGCCGGCCGGATCTTGCCCTTGGCCATGTACTCGGCCATGGCGCGGGCGGCCCGGCGGCCGCGCCCCGTCAGGGGGCGGTCGAAATCCTCGACGGCGGGATCCTCCCAGCTCGACTTGGCGTGCCGCAGAAGGAAGATCGTTCGCATTACCGTCATCCCCCGTGACCATGACAGGCGCACCAGGAGCATATATAAAGGTGAGCTGAGACGCCACGCTCACCCATTCGGAGAGAGAGCCCGCCGTGACGACCATGCCGCTCGTAGACGCTCCGCCGATCGACATCGACTCCAAGGACCGCTTCATCAACCGCGAGCTGTCGTGGCTTGCCTTCAATGGCCGCGTTATCGAGGAGGCCTTCAACAAGCGCCACCCGCTCCTTGAGCGCGTGCGCTTCCTGTCCATCTCGGCGTCGAACCTCGATGAGTTCTACATGGTGCGCGTCGCCGGCCTGAAGGGCCAGATCGACGCCGGCGTGATGACCACCAGCGAGGACGGCCTGACCCCCGCCCAGCAATTGGCCGCCATCAACGGCGAGGCCTCCGAGCTGCAGCGCGCCCAGAAGAACTGCTGGCGCGAGCTCAAGGACGAGCTGCGCGCCTCGGGCATCGCGGTGATCACCGCGGCCGAGGTCACCAAGTCCGAGCTCAAGTGGCTGGAATCGCGGTTCATGGAGCACATCTTCCCCGTGCTCACCCCGCTGGCCATCGATCCGGCCCACCCGTTCCCCTTCATTCCCAACGCCGGCATCGCCATGGTGCTGCACCTGTTCCGGCTCGAGGACGGCGAGGTGCTGCGGGCCCTAGTGCCGCTGCCCAACCAGATCGACCGTTTCACCCGCATGCCGGGCGAGGCCATCCGCTTCCTGCCGCTGGAAGACCTGGTGACGCTTTTCCTCGACCGCCTGTTCCCCGGCTTCCGGGTCGAGGGCGTCGGCATGTTCCGGGTCATCCGCGATTCGGAAATGGACATCGACGAAGAGGCCGAGGATCTGGTGCGCGTGTTCGAGACGGCGCTGAAGCGCCGCCGGCGCGGCCACGTCATCCGTTTGACCTTCAATTCCGGCATTCCCGACGACCTCAAGCGGCTGGTGGTCAACGAGATGCACGTGCCCGAGGGCGACGTGTTCGAATTCGACGAGTTCATCGGCCTCGTCGACACTCGCCAGGTGATCACCGACGATCGCCCCGACCTGCTGTTCCCGCCCTACAACGCCCGCTTCCCCGAGCGCATCCGCGATTTCGGCGGCGACTGCTTCGCCGCCATCCGCAAGAAGGACATCGTCGTCCACCATCCGTTCGAAAGCTTCGACGTGGTGGTGCAGTTCATCCGCCAGGCGGCGCGCGATCCCCAGGTGGTGGCGATCAAGCAGACGCTGTACCGCACCTCGAAGGACAGCCCCATCGTCAAGGCGCTGGTCGAGGCCGCCGAGGCCGGCAAGTCGGTGACCTGCATGGTCGAGCTCAAGGCGCGCTTCGACGAGGAGGCCAACATCCGCTGGGCCCGCGACCTTGAAAGCGCCGGGGCCCAGGTGGTGTTCGGCTTCATGGAGCTGAAGACCCACGCCAAGATCAGCCTGGTGGTGCGGCGCGAAGGCGGCGGGCTGGTGTCCTACGTCCACTACGGCACCGGCAACTACCATCCGATCACCGCCAAGATCTACACCGACCTGTCCTTCTTCACCTGCGATGCCGAGCTGACCCGCGACGCCGCCAAGGCCTTCAACTACATGACCGGCTACGCGTTGCCCGAGAAGATCGAGAAGCTGGCCATCGCGCCGCTGCACCTGCGCAAGAAGGTCATGGCGCTGATCGACACTGAGATCGAAAACGCCAAGGCCGGCCGGCCGGCGGCCATCTGGGCCAAGATGAACTCGCTGGTCGACCCCAAGCTGATCGACGCCCTCTACCGCGCCAGCCAGGCCGGCGTCGAGATCGACCTGATCATCCGCGGCATCTGCTGCTTGCGCCCGGGGGTCAAGGGCCTGTCCGACAACATCCGCGTCAAGTCGATCGTCGGCCGCTTCCTTGAGCATTCGCGCATCATCGCCTTCGGCAACGGCCACCGCCTGCCCAGCCGCCACGCCAAGGTGTTCATTTCCTCGGCCGACTGGATGCAGCGGAACATGGACTGGCGGGTCGAGACCTTCGTGCCGATCGAGAACCCCACCGTCCACCGCCAGATCCTCGAACAGATCATGGTCGCCAACCTCAAGGACCACGCCCAGAGCTGGATCCTGCGGCCGGACGGCCGGTACGTGCGCATGGAGGGCGACGAAACCGCCTTCAATGCCCACACCTATTTCATGACCAACCCGTCGCTGTCGGGCCGCGGCAGCGCGCTGGAGCGGGGCCGCAAGCCCAAACTGCTGTTCGACGAGACGGCCTGACGCCATGAAGATCAAGCGGATCCAGGAGCCTGTCGGCATCGTCGACATCGGCTCCAACTCCATCCGCCTGTGCGTCTACGACGGCGCCTCGCGGGTCCCCATCCCGCTCTTCAACGAGAAGGCGGTGTGCGGGCTCGGCCTCGGGCTGGGGGCCAGCGGCCGTCTCAATCCCGAGGGCGTGGTGCAGGCGCTGTCGGCGGTGGGCCGCTTCGCCCACCTGTCGCGGGCCATGGAAGTCGAACGGCTTGATATCCTTGCGACGGCCGCCGTGCGCGACGCCTCGGACGGCGAGGACTTCGTGCGTGAACTGGAAACCCGCTACGGGGTCGAGGTCAAGGTGCTGTCCGGCGGACAGGAGGCCAAGCTCGCCGCCATGGGGGTCTTGTGCGGCACGCCGGACGCCGACGGCATCGTCGCCGATCTCGGCGGCGGCTCGCTGGAACTGGTGGAGGTGGCGGGCGGCGAGTGCGGCCAGCACGTCACCATGCCGCTAGGCCTGCTGCGGCTGTCCGAGGCATCCGGGGACGACCGCGCCAAGGCGGGCGCCATCATCGACAAGCATCTGAAGAAGCAGGCGTGGGTGAAGGCCGGGAAGGGGCGCAACCTCTTTGCCGTCGGCGGCGCCTGGCGGGCGATCGCGCGCATCTGCATCAGCCAGACCCACCACCCCCTCACGGTGCTCGACAATTTCTCGCTCGACGCGCGGGAGGCGGTGCGGATCATCGACCTCGTCTCGACCCAGAGCCGCAAGTCGCTGGAAAAGGTTCCCGGCGTCTCCAAGAAGCGCGTCACCGGTCTGCCGCTGGCGGCCCTGCTGCTCAACAAGGTGATCGAGGCGGTCGGGCCGGCCCGGCTGGTCTTCTCCATCTACGGCATGCGTGAGGGCCAGTTCTACCGCCGCCTGCCCGAGAAGCTGAAGGCTCAGGACCCGCTGCTGTCCATCTGTCGGTCGATGGCGCTGTTCAATTCGCGCTTTCCCGAGCACGGCGACGAGGTCATGGCCTGGATGGCCTGCCTCTTTCCCGACGAGACCGCGCGTCAGGCGCGCCTTCGCCACGCCGCCTGCCTGGTTTCCGACATCTTCTGGAACGAGCACCCGGACTATCGTGCCGAGCAGGCATTCCTGCGGATCCTGCGTCTGCCGTTCATGGGGGTCGGACACCGCGACCGTGCCGCCATCGCCTTGACGGTCTTCCACCGCTACCAGGGCGACGACGACAATCCCCATGCCGTGCGGGCCAGCCAGTTGCTGGACGACGAAGCGCTGAGGAGGTGCCGCATCACCGGCCTGGCCCTCAGGCTGGCGCACACACTGTCCGGCGGCGCGCCCAACCTGCTCAGGCGCACGCGCATGGTGATCGAAGGCTCCGACCTGGTGCTGGAAGTCCCCAACGATCCGGCCTTCGCCATCGACAGCGACCGCACCTTCGACCGTCTGGCCCGGGTTCTCGACTGCGAGCGGCTGGTGTTCCGCAAGGTGGGGTAAGCAGCCGATCTATGCCGATGGGTTGGGGGGAACCAAAGGCATATATGCCCCCTGTGCACAGCTCATGGATAATCCGCCGATCTTGGGGATGTTCATGACGACGGAAGCACGATCCGGGCGCAGGCTTTACCTGAATTTTCTGTTCACGGTCGGTCTTCTCGCCCCGCTTACCCTGTTTGCGATCTACGCGATCCAGGAGGAACGGGTTGCCCTGGATGGCGCCGAGGACCGGCTGATGCGTCGTGCCGTGGTGCTTGCCGAGCACGCAGCACGCGCGTTGGACGCCCAGGCGGTGACCCTCGACGCCGTCGAGCAGGATCTCAACGCCCTGACCCCTGAGCAGATCCGATCCTCGGACCGCATCCCCATCCTGCTGGCCGAGTACGCCAGCCGCATCCCCGTCGCCAACGGCTTGATGGTCCTGGACTCAAACGGGGTGGCACTCGCCAGCAGCCGGGGGCCGCGCGATCGCGGCAACCGGCGGGCCGATCGGGAATATATGACCGAGTCGCTGGCAAGCCCCGGCAAGCTCATCGTCGGACCGCAGATCACCGGCCGGGCGTCGGGACAGAAACTCTTCACGCTGTCCCGCGCCGTCGCCAACGGGACGGTGCTGGTGGCCTCCATCTATGTCCGCTACTTCGAAGAGGTGCTGAAGACGCTGGCCGAGCAGGAATCCGGCAGCAGCGTGGCCACCCTCTATCGCGAGGACGGGCGGCAGCTGGTGCGCTACCCGGTCGTCGACGTGCCGGTGAACCTGTCGCGGGACGATCCCGGCCTGATGCATTACATCCCCGACCAGCGCGGCACCTACCGCATCGTTCCCGTCAGCGGCAGGATCGAGCGCCTCTACGCGTTCCACCGGGTGCCGGGATACCCCGTGTACGTCACCATCGGCATGGATATCCCCGACCTGATGGCCCCGTGGCGCAACCGCATGGTGACCAATGGCTTGCTGGCGGTGGCGGTGGCCGCCTTGCTTGCCGGCATGACGCTGCTGGCGATCCGCCGGGCGGAGGAGGGCGACCGCATCGAGGCACGGCTGACCCAACTGGTCGAAGAGCGCACCGCCGAAGCCGAACGCCGGGCCCGCGAGGCCCAATGCGCGGCGCGGGAACGGGAAGCGGCGCAGCAGGTCGCCGAGCGGGCCAACCAGGCGAAATCCCATTTCCTGGCGGCGGCCAGCCACGATCTCCGCCAGCCGATCCAGGGCCTGCGCCTGTTCCTCGAGGTGCTGTCCATGCGCCTGACCGGCGCCGAGGACACCCGTATCCTGGCAATGGCGACCCGGGCGCTGGAAGGCGCCGAGGAACTGTTGTCGACCCTGCTCAGCGTGTCGGCGTTGGAGGCCGGGATGGTGCGGCCCGACCCGGCTCGGGTGTGCCTCGCCGACATCATCCGCCCGATCATCGAGGAGTTTTCGCCCCAATTCACCGGCAAGGGTCTCGACCTGCGCTGGGTCCCCTCGGCCCGCCGGGTGGACACCGACCCGGTGCTGCTGGCCCGCATCATCCGCAACCTGCTGACCAACGCGCTCCGCTACACCGACCAGGGCCGAGTGCTGGTGGGATGCCGGCGCGACGCCACCGGCATCCGCATCGAGATCTGCGACACCGGTCCGGGCATCCCGTCCGACAAGCTCGACCTGGTGTTCGAGGATTTCGTGCAGCTGGGCAATGCCGAGCGCGATCGCAGCAAGGGCCTGGGCCTGGGACTGGCCGTGGTCCGGCGCACGGCCGCGCTGCTCGGGCTGCAGGTCGGGGTGCGCTCCACCGTGCAGCGGGGCACCGCCTTCTGGATCCACCTGCCCGCCGTTGCCGTCAGAATCTGAACATCGCCCTCAGGCCCGCTTCCGTGGTGGTGTTATGGGGTTCGTAGCGACCACCCCGTAAGCCAAGCGGCCGCGCCCGGTGACGAAGTAGCGTCCATTGAACTTGCGCGTGTAGGAAAGGTCAATTCCCGCGGCGATGCCGTAATCGCGGACGAAATAATCGTCATCCACGGTTTCACGGTAGTGCGAGTAATAGACTTCGCCACCGAAGAACCATCCTGGCGTGGTCTGCGCCTGGGCGGATGTCGCCCCGCCAGCAAGGGCGAAAATGGAGAGCGCAGCGAGGGTAAGGCGGGGCATCTGCACCATCCGTAATAGAAATTTGGCCGGATGGTATCCGAACTGGCGTGGTCGGACAACCAGAGGGATATTGTCCGCCGCAGTTTAGGTGGAGCCGCCTATGCGCCGTCCTGCGGCACGCCTAGCCGTTCGGCCAGGCCGATCGCCAGCACCCAGCCCTTCGGGGGGGCGGCGGCCGCCAGTGCCTGCGCCAGTCCGGCCTGGGCGTGACCATAGATCCCATGCTGGGCCGCCAGCACCGGGACCGGGCCGGCGGAAGCGTCGCCGTCGAACGAGCGGCGGCAGATCTCGGCATCCGCCGAGTTGAAGGCGCGGCAGGCCAGCGGGCGGGAGGCGTGGACCAGGCACAGGCCGTCCTCGGCCAGCAGCGGGCAGGGCAGCTTGGCCTGCCACCATTCCCCCTGCGACAGGTGCTTGCCGCGTGCGGCAGCGTCCTGGGCTCGGCGGGCCACGGCGGCGCGCGTGGCGTCGGGCAGGGCGGCGATGGCCTCCATCACCAGGTCCAGCTCCGCCGAGGTCACCCCGACCACCTGGTGGCAGCAGGTCGAGCAGCCGGCGCGGCAGCCGAGGGCGGCGACCTTGGCCTCGATCCCCAGGGCGGTGACCGTTTCGGCCAGGAAGGCATTGGCTTCGGCGCAGGCGGCGCGCGCGGCCTCGGCCGGGCTGGTGGTCAGCGCCGCAGCGGCGGCGGTACGGGCACGGGCCTGGATATCGGAAAAGCGCAGGCTGGCGCTCATTCGTCAGCGGCCGTGGCCGGCGGCTCGACCGGCTCCAGCGGCACCAAGCGGAGGCGGCGGCCGTCGGTGCAGAAGCCGAGGCCCAGTCGGCCATGCTTCAGCTTGAGCGCGTCCTCGCCGAACAGCTCTCGGCGCCAGCCATGCAGGACCGGCACGTTGGCATTGTCGTCGGCGGCGATGGCCTCGATGTCGGCGACGTTGGCCACCAGTTTCTGGGCGACGCCGTGCTCGTCGCATTTCATCTTCAGCAGGACCTTGAGCAGGTCGACCACCGGGCCCAGGCCGCGGGGCAGATCGACCCGCTCGGGCAGGGTCGGGGCCTGATCCTCCGGCAGCTCCAGGCCGCGCTTGACCGCCTCCAGGATGGCCTGGCCCATCTTGCCCTCGACCAATCCCTTGCCGAGGCCGCGGGTGCGGCCGAGCTCGGCCACCGAGGCGGGATGGTGGGCCGCGATTTCCATGATGGTCTCGTCGCGCACGATGCGCTGGCGCGGGATGTCGCGCTCCTGCGCCTCGCGCTCGCGCCAGGCGGCCAGCTCCTTCAGCACGTTGAGGAATTTGGGGCTCGACGAGCGGGGCTTGAGGCGGCGCCAGGCGTTCTCGGGCTCGACGCGGTAGGTGGACGGGGTGGTGAGCTCCGCCATTTCCTCGGCCAGCCACTCGGCGCGGCCGTTCTTCTCGATCTTCCTGACCAGCTTCTCGTAGGCGACGCGCAGATGGGTGACGTCGGCCAGCGCGTACTGGATCTGCTTCTCGGTCAGCGGTCGCAGCGACCAGTCGGTGAAGCGCTGCGACTTGTCGATGCGGGCCTTGGCCAGCTGGGTCGCTAGGTTCTCGTACGACACCGCGTCGCCGAAGCCGCAGACCATGGCGGCGACCTGAGTGTCGAACAGCGGCGCAGGAACGCGGCCGGCGATGTTCAGGAAGATCTCGATGTCCTGGCGCGCGGCGTGGAACACCTTCAGCACGTTGGGATTGGCCAGCAGGTCGAACAGCGGCGCGAGGTCGATGCCGGGCGCCAGCGGGTCGACCGCCTTGGCCTCGTCGGGCCCCCCCACCTGCACCAGGCAGAGCTGCGGGTAGTACGTCTTCTCCCGCATGAATTCGGTGTCGACGGTGATGTACGGGGCGGTGGCGAGACGCTCGCAGAAGGCTGCCAGCGTCGCCGTATCTGAGATCATTGGCATGAAGAACAGATACACTCATCGGGCAGGACGGGCAAGGCCGGGTAGGCTGCCGTTTTGGCAACACTTGACGATCCAGGCCGGCTGTGCCTTCTTCCGGGTTTCAATTCCATCCCCGGGCGAGGGTTTCCATGCACGCTTACCGTACGCACACCTGTGGCCAGCTCCGCATCGAGGACGCCGGCATCACCGCCCGCCTCTCGGGCTGGGTGCACAGGAAGCGCGACCACGGCAACCTGCTGTTCGTCGACCTGCGCGACAATTTCGGCATCACCCAGTGCGTGGTCGACGTGTCCAGCCCGATCTTCCAAACCCTGGAAAAGGCGCGTCCCGAAAGCGTGGTGACCGTCACCGGCAAGGTGGTCAAGCGCAGCCCCGAGACCGTCAATCCCAAGCTGCCCACCGGCGCCATCGAGGTGCAGGCGGCCACCGTCGAGATCCAGTCCATCGCCGACGTGCTGCCGATGCAGGTGGCGGGCGACCAGGAATATCCCGAGGACATGCGCCTCAAGTACCGCTTCCTCGACCTGCGCCGCGAGGATGTCCACGCCAACATGCTGCTGCGCTCGCAGGTGATCGCCTATCTGCGCAAGGCGATGATCGACCAGGGCTTCGTCGAGTTCCAGACTCCGATCCTGACCGCGTCCAGCCCCGAGGGCGCCCGCGACTACCTGGTGCCGTCGCGCCTGCACCCCGGCAAGTTCTATGCGCTGCCGCAGGCGCCGCAGCAGTTCAAGCAGCTGCTGATGGTGGCCGGCTTCGACAAGTACTTCCAGATCGCGCCGTGCTTCCGCGACGAGGCCGGCCGCGCCGACCGCAGCCCGGGCGAGTTCTACCAGCTCGATTTCGAGATGAGCTTCGTCACCCAGGACGACGTGTTCGCCGCCATCGAGCCGGTGCTGCAGGGCGTGTTCGAGCAGTTCGGCAATGGCCGCAAGGTCACCCCGGCGCCGTTCCCCCGCATCCCCTATCAGGAGTCGATGCTGAAGTACGGTTCGGACAAGCCGGACCTGCGCAATCCCATCGAGATCGCCGACGTCACCGAGCCGTTCCGCGGCTCGGGCTTCGGCCTGTTCGCCAAGCTGGTCGACAAGGGCGCGGTGGTGCGGGCCATCCCGGCGCCGGGCGCCGCCAACCAGCCCCGCTCGTGGTTCGACAAGCTGAACGAGTGGGCGCGCGAGAACGGCGCCGGCGGCCTCGGCTACATCCAGTTCGCCGCCGACGGCCCCAAGGGCCCGATCGCCAAGAACCTGGAGCCCGAGCGCGTCGCCGCCATCAAGGCCGCCGCCAACCTCAAGGACGGCGACGCCGTGTTCTTCGCCTGCGACAAGGGCGACGCCGCCGCCAAGTTCGCCGGCCTGGTCCGCACCAAGGTCGGCAACGAGCTCGACCTGCTCGAGAAGGACGTGTTCAAGTTCTGCTGGACCGTCGACTTCCCGATGTACGAGCTCAACGAGGAGACCGGCCAGGTCGACTTCAGCCACAACCCGTTCTCGATGCCGCAAGGCGGCATGGAGGCGCTGGAGACGATGAACCCGCTCGACATCAAGGCCTACCAGTACGACATCGTCTGCAACGGCGTCGAACTGTCCTCGGGCGCCATCCGCAACCATCGCCCCGACATCATGATCAAGGCGTTCGGCATCGCCGGCTACGCCCCCGAGGTGGTCGAGGAGAAGTTCGGCGGCATGCTCAACGCCTTCCGCTACGGCGCCCCGCCGCACGGCGGCTCCGCCCCGGGCGTCGACCGCATCGTCATGCTGCTGGCCGACCAGCCCAACATCCGTGAGGTCATCCTGTTCCCCATGAACCAGCAGGCGCAGGACCTGCTGATGGGCGCCCCGGCCGAGGTCGATGCCGCCCGCCTCAAGGAACTGCACCTCAAGCTCGACCTGCCCAAGCCGAAGAAGGAAGGCTGAGGCTTCTGTGTCCCTCGCCCGCTTGCGGGAGAGGGAGGGGCCCACCGCGCAGCGGTGGGAGGGTGAGGGAGATCGGGCACCATCCCGGGAGCTTTCCCTCACCCGGCTCGCGAAAGCTCGCCACCCTCTCCCGCGCGCGGGAGAGGGTTTTTCATGTCGAGTTCCCGTCTCTAAGGTGATATGCCCCTTCTGCCTCCCGCCGACTGACCGGGCCGGGGCGTAGACTCCTCCTTGAACAAAGGACGGAGAAGAGCCATGAGGCACTGGTCTCTTATCGCAGCGATGGTCGTCCTGACCGGCTGCGCCGCCGGCGTCGACGCCCCTGGACGCGCCGCTCTCGGCCCCGCCACCCTCGGCCCCGCCACCCTCGGTCAGGGCATGGACCGCAGCCAGCAACCCATCATCCTCCACATCGGCGGCCCCGGCATGCCGGTGCTGCCGCAGCAGATCATCGGCGACGAGCATCACGCCCAGGTGCTGGACGGCGCCTCCTGATCCCCAAGCCATTATATCCCCAAGCCATTGCCATTCGGGGGGGCTTGGCCTAACCTGGATACTCCCTTCGACGGGAGGTCCGGACGATGGCAAAGGTTCACGTGGCGCTCGCCGCCGCCCTGGCGGCCTCGGTATCCGCCTGTGCCGTCCCCGACCGCCCCGTTCCCCCGGCGCCCGCGTTTGGCGGCACGCCTGCCGGTTCCCTAGCCCTGGTCCCCGAGCCGCTGCCGCCCGAGGTGGTGCGGGATCGTGCCGCCCTGGCCTCCCTCGGCGCAAATGGGACGGGCAGCCCCGAAGCGGCGGTGGCGCGGGCGTTCCAGCCTGCGGCGGCGGTCGGCCAGTCGCAAGGCGGGCGCAGCGTGGCGCTGGCCGCCCTGCCGCGTCCCGTCGCGGCCACGACCCGGGTGGCCGTCCACGTGCCGAAGCCCCGGCCGGTGGCGGTGGCCAAGGCCGCGCCACAGCCCCCCGCGGTGTCCGCGCCGGCGGTGCCGGTCGAGGCGGTGCCAGTGGCCGCGGCGCCCGCCCCGGCGCCGGCCGAGCAGAAGCGGCCGAGCCTGCTTCTGGCCCTGCTGCAGCGGCTGCAGATGGCGATTCAATAACGGGCCAATAACGGGCGATCAGACGCGGAAGCGCGGCAGCGGGCGGCCGTTGTTGCGCAGCACCTCGAGGACGCGCTCGGCCCGTCGTATCTCGCGGTCGTCGGGGTTGTGGCGCCGCTCGAACTCCACCCGCTGTTCCCATTCGGCCAGCATGTCGCGCGGGCGGTCGGGGGCCGCCTTCTCCCCGATCAGGGCGCCGATGGTGATGTCGTAATCGGGGTGGAGCTCGCTGGGAAAGCCGACCATCCGGTACTCGGCCCAGCTCAGCACGCCCTCGATGTAGAGCTCGTGGGTGATTTCGGCGAAGCGGCGCGGCGAGATGCGGCGCGGGTCCCAGGCCGCCTCACCCCGGGCCGCCTCGTCGTGGTCGTTGGCGGCGGGGGCGGGCGGGGGCGCAGGCAGCAGCAAGGCCGGCTCCACCCGCGGCGGCGCAGCGGGGGGAACAACGACGGACGGCGCACGGCCGCCCAGCCAGGCCAGGGCCGAGGACAGCTTCATGCCGCGACTTTCGCAAGCGCTATGCCAAGAAGGAATCGGCCAAGGCGGAGGCCTGCCGGGGTCGGCCCGGCAAATCCTGCCTGATCGCCCGGCAAAATCTGCCGGGCAGCTAGGCAGGAAACACCGCCCACCTATACCCATTCGCGAAGGACCTCAGACCCCGTCCCCCTGGTAGTGGCGGCCGTCGCCTGTATAATAGGCGCGAATTCCCTTGTGGAGGTCGTGATGAAGCGGGCTTGGGTTGTGGCGAGCGTGGTCGCCGTTGGGGTGGGCGTCGGCGCGTCAGCCTGGGCTGGGGCAATCGAACTGGCGCCGCATCGCGCGGTCTATTCCATGGGGCTGGCGACCATGAAGCCGGGCTCCGGCCTCGCGGGTGCCAACGGCTCCATGAGCTACGAGTTCGCCGACGCCTGCGACGGCTGGGTCGTCGAGAACCGCATCGCCATCACCTACACCTACACCGAGGGCGGCCAGGCGCTGTCGGCCACCGACTTCATCACCTGGGAATCCAAGGACGGGCTCAAGTACCGCTTCCGCATGCGCAACACCCGCGACGGCCAGATCACCGAGGAGGTCGAGGGCACCGCCGAGCTCAAGGGCAAGGGCCAGGGCGGCGTCGCGCACTTCACGCGGCCTGAGCCCATGAACATCGCCCTGCCCAAGGGGACCCTGTTTCCCACCGAGCACACCCAGCGCCTGCTCGAATCGGCCCAGTCCGGCGGCAAGTCGTTCTGGAAGGTGGTGTTCGACGGATCGGGCACCGAGGGCCCCTACGAGGTCAACGCCCTGATCGGCCAGCCGCGCCCGTCGCCGGCCCTGGCGCCCGCGCCGGTGCCGTCCAAGGCGGCCAACGCCCTGGTGATCCAGCCGTCATGGCCGATGCGCATGGCGTTCTTCCCGGTGGCCAGCAAGGACGCCGAGCCGAATTTCGAGATGGTGCTGAACTACCATCCCAACGGCGTGGCGCAGGAGATCCAGCAATCCTTCAAGAACTTCAGCCTGAAGGGGCGTCTGGAGAAGGTCGAGGCCTTGCCCCGTCGCGGATGCTGAGCCGCGGGTGCCGAGTCGCGGTTGCTGAACCCCACCCGCCCTGATTATTGTCCGTTTCCACATCGTTCAATCGAGGACGCCTCCTTTCGGCTGCCCGTGAGGACGCTAGAAGAGCCGAAGGAGTTCCCATGACCGAAGCCGCCGCCGAGCTGGCTCGCCTCGAAGCGAGCGTGGCCGAGCACCGTCAGCTGCTGGCCGCCAACCCCGACAACCTCTATCCCATGTTCGCCGACTCGCTGTTGTCGATGGCGCCGCTGCTGGCCGAGCTGGGCCGTCTCGACGAGGCGCTCGCCGCCGCCGAGGAAGGGGTGGAGCACCTGCGCCATCTCGACGCGGTCGATCCCGCGGTGTTCGGGGTCCATCTCGCCTCGGGCCTCAACAACCTGTCCAACCGCCTGTCCGAACTCGACCGTGACGAAGAGGGCCGCCGCGCCGGCGACGAGGCCGTGATCCTGGCCCGCGCCGCCGTCACCGCGTCGCAGCCCGATCAGGCGCGCTTCGTGCTGATTTCCGCCCTGATGAACCAGTCGGGGCGGTCGTGGCGGGCCGGCCAGTCGGCGCGGGCCATCGACGAGATGGCGGCCGCGGTCGACGCCTTCCGTGAAGGCGGCGAGGCGCTGGGGCAGTTCCTTGGGGTGATGGTGGATGCGCTCCACAAGAACGCGCTGGCGCTGGCCGAAGCCCAGTTGTGGGACGAGGCGGTGCAGATCCGCCGCCTGACCGCCAAGATCTTCCCGGCGGACGTGCCCAGCCCGGTCATCCATCTGCTGGCGCTGACGCTGGAACAGGCGGCCTTCGCCAAGAGCCGCGGCGGTCAGCCGGGCGAGGCGCTGCCGCTGGCCGAAGAGGCGGCGCAGATCGCGCGCGACCTCGTCGAGGTCGAGCCCGAGCGCTACACCCTCTTCCTCGCCCAGTCGCTGGCCAACCTGGGCAGCCGCCAGCATGAGGCCGGCGCCTCCGAAATCGGCCTGCAAGCCGTGCTCGAAGCCATCAACCTGTTCCAGGAGGCGGCCCAGCACAATCCCGCCGACGCGGTGCTGCCGCTGACCATGACCCTGGAAGCCTTCGCCGCCATCCTCAAGTCGCTGGGGCACGAAGACCAGGCCCAGTCGGTGCTGGCCCAGCGCGACGAGCTGATGGAGATCGTGCGTCAGGTCGAGAACCTCGACGGCCACGACCATGACCATGGGCACGGCGACGGCTGCGGCTGCCACTAGGCGGCCCACCTGTCATCTTGAGCGCTGCGAAGGACCTCGTCCGTTTCGGGCACACGAGGTCCTTCGTCGCTAAGCTCCTCAGGATGACAGTTGGGGAAGGCTGACCTAGTTCTCCTCAGGCACCCAGGGGATGCGGGCGACCGCCACGCCTTCCTCTTCCAGCTCGCGGGCTTCTTCGGTCGAGGCCTCGCCGTAGATGGCGCGGGCCGCGGTCTCGCCGTAATGGATCTTGCGCGCTTCCTCGGGGAAGCGCTCGCCGACGTAGTCGCAGCTCTCCTCGACCTTGCGGCGGATCTCGGTCAGCATGCGGCGCATCTGGCCGGCCATGTCCTTGGCGTCGAGCGCCGCTCCGTGGGCCTTGTTGATGCGGGGCGCCATGATCGCCTTGCCGACCTGGGTGTCGCCGCACATCGGACAGGCGATCTCGCCCGCCGCCGACTGGGCGTCGTAGGCGGCGTTGTCCTTGAACCAGCCCTCGAAATGATGATCGTTGCGGCAGCGCAGCTCGAACAGGATCATGGCGACATTCCCATTGCGCGCCCCCTTTACAGCAGGCGGGGACGCAATACAACGGGTTCGAGGCGACGAACAGGAGGTTGCGGGATGGCGCTCACACCGGTTTCGGCATCGCCTTCGGCGTGGGTGATGCGGTTCGCGCCGCTGGTGCGCCCGGGAGGCACGGTCCTCGACCTCGCCTGCGGCGGCGGTCGGCACGCGCGCCTGTTCCTCGGCCGGGGGCATCCGGTGGCGGCGGTCGACCGCGACCTGTCCCCAACCGAGGCCCCCGGCGCCGAGCTCATCGCCGCCGATCTCGAGGACAACTCGCCCTGGCCGCTGCCCGGCCGCACCTTTGCCGCCGTGGTGGTGACCAACTACCTGTGGCGGCCGCTGTTCCCGGAGCTGCTGCGGGCACTGGAACCCGGCGGCGTACTGATCGTCGAGACCTTCGCCCGCGGCAACGAAGCGTTCGGCCGGCCCCGCAATCCCGACCACCTGCTCGACCGCGGCGAGCTGCTGACCGTGGCCACGGGCCTGGGCGTGGTCGCCTATGAGGACGGCATCGTCGACGGCCGCGCCGTCGTCCAGCGCATCTGCGCCGTCAACGGGGCTGGCCCGCTTCCTCTGCCGTCACCTTTCGGGCTGTAGGCGCATCGGCGCGTTGTCGGGCTGGGTGGGCGCCGGCGGTTGAGCTTCGGAGGGAGCCTGTTCGGCGGGCGGCGGGACCGGGTTGGCGGGCTCGGGCGGGGCCGGCGGCATGTCCTCGCCTTCATTGGGCGGCGGTGCGGGCTGCTCGGGGCTCAGTTCGGGAACCGGCTCGGGTTCCGGCTTGGGCGGGGCCACGATCTCCTGGTAGCGGGCCGGGTCCATCGACGGCATCTGGCGCAGGAAGGCGACGATGGCCCAGACCTCGCCCTCGACGTGGACACCGCCCCAGGCGGGCATGCCGGTGAATTCGAAGCCGTGGTTGACGATCCAGAACAGCTCGGCCGGCGACCAGCGGCGGACGGCCTCGACCAGCTTGGCGGGCACCGGATACATCGACCCGGCGAAGCCCTGGGGCTCGACCCCGGGCGCCCCGTGGCACATGGCGCAATGGCCGGCGTAGTGGCGAACGCCGTCCTCCAGCATGCCGGGCTCGTCCAGCGAGGGAACCTGGATGCCCTGGGAATGGGTCCGGACCGACTGCCGGCGGGCGGTGTCGAGCAGGCCGTTGAGGGCGGCAAGGTGGGGGGAATCGGCGGCGACGTCGGCCGCGCCGGAATACAGGTACGCCAGTCCGCCCAGCACGATCAGCACCAGGACGACACCCACCGCGAGGACAGCCCGCATCTCCACCTCCCCAAGCCAGGGGTTGCTCGGGGTAGGAGATGGGCCGGGCGCGCGTCAGGCGCGAGGGGGCAGGACGAACGGCCGGTCGTGGTCCAGGCAGGGGACCTTCTTGCGGGCGTCCACGACCTTGCGGGTATCGATTTCCGCCATGACCCAGCCCGGCTGCTCAAGCGCATCGGCCAGGATCTCGCCCCACGGGCCGACGATGAGGGCGTGGCCGTAGGTCTCGCGGTTGTTGACGTGGGTGCCGCACTGCGCCGGGGCCAGCACGAAGCACCCGGTCTCGATGGCCCGCGCCCGCAGCAGCACGTGCCAGTGCGCCTTGCCGGTGGTCTTGGTGAAGGCGGCCGGGACGGCGATGACGTCGCATTCGGCCTTGGCCAGCGCCCGGAACAGGTGCGGGAACCTCAGGTCGTAGCAGACGGTCAGGCCCAGCCGGCCCCAGGGCAGGTCGACCACCACCGCCTGGTCGCCGGGGCGGAAGGTCTCGGACTCGCGGTAGACCTCGCCGAGGCCGAGGTCCACGTCGAACATGTGGATCTTGTCGTACCTGGCGGCTACCGAACCGTCGGGCTTCAGCACGAAGCTGCGGTTGGCGACCATGCCGCCTTCCAGCAGGATCGCCAACGAGCCGACGTGCAGCCAGCAGCCGAGTTCGCGCGCCAGTTCGCGGAACGCCTTGAGCGCGAGGTGGTCATCCTCGGGCATGGCCTTGAGCACGATGTTGCTGCGGCCCCATTCCATCATCGCCACGTTCTCGGGCATGCAGATGAGGTCGGCGCCGGCGGCCCGGGCCTCCACCGCCAGACGCATGGCGGCGTCGATGTTGTGCGCCATGTCGTTGGTGGCGTTGACCTGCAGACAGGCCGCCTTGAACGTGCTCATGCCGGGCTGCCGGCCAGCATGGGATCGAGTTCGCCGGCCGCTTCCAGCGAATAGAGGTCGTCGCAGCCGCCGACATGCTCGCCGTTGATGAAGATCTGCGGCACCGTCTGGCGGCCGCCGGCGCGCTGGACCATGAAATCGCGAAGCGCGGCATCGTTGGTCACGTCGATCTCGGTGTAGGCCACGCCCTTCTTGTCCAGCAGGCGCTTGGCCCGCACGCAGTAGGGGCAGATCTTGGTGCTGTAGATTTCGACCTCGGCCATCACGCAATCTCCGTTGGGAACCGGGGTTAAATATATCGCGCCGTCTCCGTTTGGCTAGTCCGGGCGGGGGCGGAGGGCGTCAGCGCGGCAGCACCACCCGGCCCAGGGTCAGCACGTCCACGGCCGCCGCGCCGGCCGCCATCAGCACGCGGGCGCATTCGCCGATGGTGGCGCCGGTGGTCAGCACGTCGTCCACCAGCAGGATCGTCCTGCCCTCGACCGTGGCCGCCTTGGCGGAACGGACGGCGAAGGCGCCCTTGACGTTCCTGCGGCGCTCGTCGCGGCCGAGATGGCCCATGGCCGGGGTGGCGCGCCGGCGCACCAAGAGGTCGGGCTCCACCGTTTTGCCGGACAGCCTTCCCAGTGCCATGGCCAGCAGCGCCGCCTGGTTGTAGCGCCGGGCCAACAGGCGGAAGCGATGCAGCGGCACCGGCACCACCAGGTCGGCCGCCGCGATCAGCTCGGCGCCGGCGCGGGCCATCCAGCGGGCGAAGGCCGGGGCGGCCTCGATGCGGTCGGCGTGCTTGAACCGCAGCACCAGCGGCTTCGAGGTGTCGTCGTAGCGGAACACGGCGCGGGCGCGCCGCCATGGCGGCGGATGGTCGAGGCAGGGGCCGCACAGCAAGTCGTCGCTCCCCCCGGCATCGACGGGGCCGACGTCGAAGGGGTGGCCGCAGGCACGGCACAGGGGAGGCGACAGGAACGACATGGCTTCCCAGCACCGCGGACACAGGGCGCCCGGCTCGGCCACGATCGTGCCGCACGACAGGCACAAGGGGGGCAGCAGGGCATCCACCACCGTGCGCGCGACGCGTCGCAGCATCGTCCCCCCTTTCGCCTTTGGCCCGGCCGTGCCATATAGCGGCCGATGTCAGACCACAGAATCTTCGACCGCGCGCTGGTGCGCAAGAGACGCGACCGCGCCGCCGCCAATTTCGCGTCCCACGATTTCCTGGTGCGCGAGGCGGCCGAGCGGATCGCCGACCGGCTGCTCGACGTCACCCGCACCTTCCCGGTGGCCCTCGACCTCGGCTGCCATACCGGCGAGCTGGCCGCCACCCTGATGGGCCGCGGCGGCATCCAGACCCTGGTGCAGGCCGATCTGTCGCCGGCCATGGCCGGCCGCGCGGCGGCCAACGGCCATCCCAGCCTGGCCGCCGACGAGGAATGGCTGCCCTTTGCCGACGCCAGCTTCGACCTGGTGATGTCGGTGCTGTCGCTCCACTGGGTCAACGACCTGCCCGGCGCCCTGGTGCAGATCCGCCGCGTGCTGAAGCCCGACGGCCTGTTCGTCGGCGCCCTGCTGGGCGGCGAGACCCTGAAGGAGTTGCGCCAAGCCCTGTCCGAAGCCGAGATCGCCGAAGAGGGCGGCCTGTCGCCGCGCGTGTCGCCCTTCGCCGACGTCCCCGATGTCGGCCGTCTGCTGCAGCGGGCCGGCTTCACCCTGCCGGTGGCCGATTCCGAGACGCTGACCGTGCGCTATGGCGATCCCATGCGGCTGATGGCCGATCTGCGCGGCATGGGCGAGACCAACGCGGTGGCCGACCAGCGCAAGGGCCTGACCCGGCGCGCCACCCTGTTCCAGGCGCTGTCCCGCTATGCGGCGCTGTTCCTGGGCGAGGACGGCCGCATGCCCGCCACCTTCCAGATCGTCACCATGACCGGCTGGGCGCCGCATCCCAGCCAGCCGCAACCGCTCAAGCCCGGCTCGGCCACCCAGTCGCTGGCCGCGGCCCTGAACGGGGACTTCCCGACTCCGCCGCAATCGGGCGAGTACTGATGCGCTTCCCGTCGGAGCTGGTGCGCGGCAGCCTGATCCGCCGCTACAAGCGCTTTCTGGCCGACGTCGAGCTGGAGGGCGGCGAGGTGGTCACCGTCCACGTCGCCAACTCGGGCGCCATGCTGGGCACCAGCGCCCCCGGCCTCGAAGTGTGGCTGTCGCCGGCCAGCAATCCGGCGCGCAAGCTCAAGTGGAACTGGGAGCTGTGCACCGTCGACGGCTGCCTGGTCGGGGTCAACACCGCCCATCCCAACGGGATCGCCGCCGAGGCCATCGCCGCCGGCCTGATCCCCGAGCTGGCCGGCTACGCCACCCTCCGGCGCGAGGTGCGCTATGGGCGCAATTCCCGCATCGACCTGTTGCTGGAGGGCGGCGGCCGCCCCACATGCTACGTCGAGGTCAAGAACGTGCACCTCAAGCGCGGGGAGTGGGCGGAGTTCCCCGACGCGGTCACCACCCGCGGCGCCAAGCACCTGCTCGAGCTGCGCGACGTCGTGGCTGGGGGCGGGCGCGCCGTCATGCTGTACCTGGTCCAGCGCGAGGATTGCACGGGCTTCCGCCCCGCCGCCGACATCGATCCGGCCTACGCGCGCGGGCTTGCCGCCGCGATGGAGGACGGCGTCGAGGCGATCTGCTATACGTGCAGGCTGACCAGAGAGGAAATCACCATTGGACAGCGGTTGCCCATGAATGTGGGCGACCGGCGGGATGAGCGGGAATGATGGAACACGAAGAGCGCGAATCGGGCCGGGTGGCGTTGCACGGGCCGGAAGATTTCGAGGCCATGCGCAAGGCCGGGCGGGTGGCGGCGGAGACGCTGGACTTCATCACCCCTTACGTCGAACCTGGGGTGACCACCGGCGAGCTCGACCGCCTGTGCGCCGAATTCGTCGCGTCGAAGGGGGCGGTCAGCGCGCCGCTCAATTACCGCGGCTTCCCCAAGTCCATCTGCACCTCGGTCAATCACGTGGTGTGCCACGGCATCCCCGGCGACAAGAAGCTGGTGGACGGCGACGTCGTCAACATCGACGTCACCCCGATCGTCGACGGCTGGCATGGCGATTCCTCGCGCATGTACTATGTCGGCAAGCCCAGCGTGAAGGCGAAGAAGCTGGTCGAGGTCACCTATGAATCGCTGATGCGCGCCATCGAGGTGGTCAAGCCGGGCGCCACCTTGGGCGACATCGGCTGGGCCATCCAGAGCTTTGTCGAAAAGCACCGTTTCTCGGTGGTGCGCGAGTTCTGCGGCCACGGCCTGGGCCGCGTCTTCCACGAGCCGCCGAACGTCATGCACTACGGCCGCGCCGGCCACGGGCTGGTGCTGAAGGAAGGCATGTTCTTCACCATCGAGCCGATGATCAACGCCGGCCGCGCCGAAACCAAGGTGCTGTCCGACGGCTGGACCGCGGTGACCAAGGACAAGTCGCTGTCGGCCCAGTTCGAGCATTCGGTGGCGGTGACCGCCACCGGCTGCGAGATCTTCACGCTGTCCCCCAAGGGCTGGCACTGCCCGCCCTACGACTGAGGACTCGTCCAGGCCGATCTGGTGCGGCCCTCTTCCCCTCCCCAACCACATATTGACTTATGCGCGTAATAGGCGTTCAAATAACGCCAAGAAAGAAAAGCGCGTTTGATTTGATTTTTACTAAAAGCGCGTAAAATTTTATCGAATCTTGTGGGGGCAAGATAGGAGGGGACGCGATGGCTGCCGTCGCTGGTGGAGTGGACAGCATGGCCGCGATCCGGCGGGTGAACGACACCTTGCAGGGGCCGGTGGTCGACATCCTTCTTCAGTTGGTTCCCGAGATGAAATCCTTGCCGAGGGCCGAGGCGCTCGAGCGCACCCTCGACGACGTCGCCCTGCTGGAGCGCTGCTTCCAGGCCTTCCGGCGCGAGCGCGACCGCTTTCGCAGCGTGCTGGTGGACGAGGCCAACCGGCCGGTGGCCGACGATGCGGCGCCGCTGAAATGCGGCCGCACCCTCAACGAAGTCATCGCCATGGTGGTGCGCACCGCCGCCAAGCGCCACTTCCGCCGCCGCTACACCCCCAAGGCCCCGCACAAGCATCTGGCGCCGCGCCTGCATGACGCTTCCAAGCTCCACGCGATGGCGCACCGGGTCGCCTCGCTGTTCGAGCGCAAGGAGGCGCCCAAGGCGCCGGTTCGCTCCCGCGCCGACGAACTGTACGAGGCCATCCAGCAATACCTGCTGCACGAGTGGCAGGTGCCGCTGGTGCCGACCTATGCCGACATGAGTCCGCTGCTGGTGCGCGAGCTTGGGCCCAAGCTGCTGGAGGTGCGCGAGAAGGAGCACCTGCGCCGCATCGTCGACGATCCCGCCGAAGCCGCCAAGCTGTTCGACCTGCCGCCCGAGGAGGTGGCCGCCGCGCCGGCGGCCGCCATCCGCCAGGGCGACAAGGCCGCCTTCGCCCTGTCCTCGGGCGAGGCCAAGCCCCAGGCCGCCAAAGCGGGCGCCGAACCCGCCAAGGAGGCGCCGGCCAAGGACCAGCGCGCCCGCCTGTCCGAGGTCTTGGCCCCCGACGGCAAGACCCTGAAGGCCGAGGCCTTCACCGCGGTGCTGACGCGCCCGGGGGTGCGCCAGGTGCTCAAGGACCCCGACCAGGTGACGCGCAAGACCGGCATCCTCAAGGGCGTCGGCGCCGTTCCCGCCAAGCTGCTGGTGGCCGAGCTCGGCCTGCGCACCGACCAGCTGGCGGTGGTGCTGCTGGTGGCGCACGAGACCATCGGCACCGAGGTGTTCAACCGCGTGTTCGGCCAGGTCGGCAATGCCGAGATGATCATGCGCATGACCCAGAAGGCGCGCGCCGAGGGCATCGGCCAGGCCAGCCCGCTGGAGGACTGCGCCCGCTTCGTGCGCGCCCTGTTCGCCCGCTTCTCGTCCGGCTGACCATGACAAGCGCCGACCACGATGCCGCCGTCCGCAAGATCAACGAGACGCTGGAAGGTCCGGTGCTCGACATCCTGGCCGGCCTGTTGCCGGAACTGGCCGGACGCCCGCGCGAGCACGCGCTCGACCGCATCCTCGACGACCCGCCCGAGCTGACCCGCTGCCTGGCCGCCTTCCGCACCAACGTCGACCGCTTCCGCAAGCTGCTGGTCGATGCGCAGGGGCGCCCGGTGGACGATGCGGCGGCGCCGCTGTCCTGCGGTCGCAGCCTCGACGACATCGTCTCCATGCTGGTGCGCACCGCCGCCAAGCGCTATTTCCGCGCCCGCCTCGACCATGATTCCCGCACCCTGCGCGCCCCCAGGGCCGCCGGCGGCAAGGGGAAGGCGGCGGCGAAGGCGCCCACGCGCAAGGGGCCGTCGCCCGGCGACCAGCTCTACCGCGCCTTCTCCGGGCTGCTGGCCCACGACTGGCAGGTGGCGCTGCTGCACGAGTACGCCGGCTTGTCGCCGGCGCTGGTGCGCCGGCTGGGCCCGCGCCTCTTGGACTACCGCGTGCCCGAGGATGTGCGCCGCCTGCGCCTCGATCTGGAGGGCCCGCCGCCGCCCACCTCCATCGAGGTGCAGGAGGCCGCCGGGATCGGCGTGTTCGTCGCCCCGCCCAAGCCCTTGCCGGACGCGCCCGCCGCACCGGCCGGGGCGGGGGCGAAGACCGCCGCCGACAGCCGCCAGGGCGGCGGCATGGCGGCGGCGCCCGAGCTGGCGGCCGAGGCCAAGGCCCCCGACCGCCGCGCCCCGCTCGACCGCATGCTGAACGATGGCGGCACCCGCCTGCGCTCCACCGCCTTCGCCATGGTGCTGATGGATCCCAAGGTGCGCGCCGTGCTGCCGCGCACCAGCGCCGCGCTCCGCATCACCGACGCGCTGGACGCCGTCGGCGCCAAGGTCGCCCGTACCCTGGTGGACGGCCTGGGCCTGACCACCGAGCAACTCGCCGTGTTCCTGATGACCGCCCACGCCGTGATGGGGGAGAAACCCTTCGCCGCCGCCTTCGGGACATCGGCCAAGGCGGAGTCCGTCAAGGCCCTGGTCGAGCGCGCCAAGGAGGCCGGCATCGGCGAGACCACCCCGCTCGCCGCCGTGGCGGGCTTCGTCGGCGGGCTGGTGAAGTAGGCATTGCGACCGTCGCCAGGATATTCCGCTCAGTCCCGGCCCCGACGTGTACGGCACCGGATGCACTCCGCCGGGACCGGTCCTTGCGCCCACCTATAGGGGGAACAGCAAGGACATCCTGATGCATTCGTCACTGGTCGGTCGCGTGGGGGGAAGTTGGGTGGTCGAGGCGCCGGACGGCGACCATTACGTCCTGTCCGCCGTGAATGTCGTCACCGGGGGAGTTCCGGCCTTCATCGGCATGGAAGGGGTCATGGTCACCCTCGAGGGCCGGTGGGGCGGGTATCGGCGCTTCTTCGCGCACTGGAGTGCCGGAACGCCCAAGACCGCCGTCCGCACGGCGCGCCGCCGTCTGACACTCTCGCTCACTCCGCAAGACGCGGAGGTTCGAGCTCGGTGTGGAGGAAGCGGACGGTGATGCGGGTCCCGCCGTCGGCACCGGTCTGGACGGTGCCGCGCAGCTGTCGGGCGAAGGTGTGGATCAGCTTCATTCCCAGCGACCCCGGCCGCTCCAGTTTGCCGCCGCCGACGCCGTTGTCGGCGATCGTCAGCTCGTAAAAGTTCTGCCCGACCTGCCGAAGGCTGACCGTCACCGTGCCGTGCCGGTTCTCGGGAAAGGCATGCTTCAAGGCGTTGGTCACCGCCTCGTTGACGATCAGGGCGATGGGTATGGCCTCGTCGGGCGACCAGCGGCCCTCTTCGACCTCGACGGTCATGCGGACGCGGTCGGCCGCCACCTCGGCCGCCAGCATCAGATTTTCGCACAGGTAGGCAAGGTAGGCGTCGAGCGCGACCGACACGCCAAACTCGGTCGACTGGTAGAGAAGCTGGTGGATTTCCGCAAGCCGGTTCAACCGCCGCACCGCCGCATTCAGTCCCTCGGCGACGGCGGGTTCGCGGGTGGTGCCGGCCTGCACCGTGAGTAACGACGACACCATCTGCAGCGTGTTCTTGACGCGATGGTTCACCTCCTTGACCAGGAGTTCCCGCTGGGTGAGCAGCAGTTCCTTGTCGTCGAGCGTGTGGAGAAGCACTTCTTCCGCCGCGCGCCGTCTGTCGTTCTCGCGCCGAAGCTCCTCGATGGTCCGTGTGAGGTCACGGGTCCGGCGCGCCACCCTTTGTTCCAGAAGGTCGTGGGCGCGGCGCACCTCCTGTTCGGCGCGAACCCGGCTGTCGATGTCCCAGAACGAGGCGAAGTGGCGGGCCACATTCCCGTCGTCATGCTGGGTCGAGACGTGCTGCATGACCCAGATGCCGCGCCCATCCTTGCGGTACAGCATCAGTTCCAGGAGGGCGTCGCCCGTGGTCCGCAGGGCGCGGTCAACCTTGGCGGCGGCCTCGGGGTCGGTGTCGGCGCCGTAGAGGAACCGGTAGTTCCTGCCGATGATTTCTTCGAACGTGTAGCCGCTCAAATTGAGAAACGCCGAATTGGCGAAGATGATCGGATTGTCTGGCAGGCGGCTTTCGGTGACGATCATCGCCATGCTGGTGGCATCGACCGCCTGAACGAACGGGCCGCCTTGATCGTGCTGCACGTCGACGCGGTGCTTGGCCTCTGACAAATCCTTGGGATCGTCGGACATTGCGCCTCCCGCATGGGGCTACCGCTGATGTGGGCGGCGCACACCGGGATGCAACGCCCCCATCGCCTTCACCAATTGGCAGACCTGCTTGCGCAGGGGTTTGGGCAGGGCGTCGAAATGGCGCATCAACTCCAGGGTCGCCCGTCCCTCGCCGCGCTTGGCGGGGGACGGGGGCGAGGCGGCGCCGTCCTCCATGCCGTCGAAGAAGAAGGCCACCGGCACGTCGAGCTCGGCGGCGATCCGCCACAGCATCGAGGCCGAGATGCGGTTGTGCCCGCGCTCGTACTTCTGGATCTGCTGGAAGGTGAGCCCCAGCGCGGCGGCCAGCGTCACCTGGGTCAGCCCCAGCAGCACGCGGCGCAAGCGGACCCGCGCGCCGATGTGAACGTCGAGCGGATCGGGTCCGCGCCGGCCGAGGCGGCGGCGCCGGGGGCGGCCGTCGGTTGCCGACGTCTGAGAAATGGCGTTCATGCGATCGATCTCCATCCCCGCGCGCCTCGCCTGGGCACGCGTGGTCGTCATCGGAACGGACGGATGACCGGCCGGAGGCCGGGGCGGCGCGGACAGCGGACCGGGCCAGAGCGCGCTGAGCCGGTAACCCGGCCCACCGTCGGCTGTGCCGACATCACCAAGGATGTCGGCTGTGCCGACATCACCAAGGATGTCGGCTGTGCCGGCAGCCCCAGGGCAAGCCGGCGCAGCCAATACGCCCGCCCCGTCAGCCCCCGGCCGTCATCCCCGCAACCGAGCCCGGCGCGGCCGGCACCGGTTCGGCACAACCGCTTGAAAGCGGGTGTGGGGGAAATTCGATCGATAGGGTATAGTCGCGGTCAGCCATTGCCTTGCTCCTTCGAAGCAGGTGGTGGTTAGGGGCGGGAGGGTGTTCCTAGGCACCCTTCCGTCCCGATCCTGCCCGCAACGCGGGCGGACGTGG